>NZ_JBIJCN010000017.1:0-54186 GCF_044344655.1 Gemmatimonas sp. | reverse complement strand
TGCAAGGCAAGGGCAAGCTGGTGCCGGCCACGGTGCCCGACAGCGTGATGGCGACGATGCCGCGAACGATCAAGATGCCCACCACCGATGCGGGCTTCTTCGAGCAGCGTGATGAACGGGCGCGCAACGCCCTCGAGTTTCTCGAGTGCCTCGAGCGCACACTGCTCGCATCGCGCGCCGGCGCCCTGGGCGCCGTGCCTACTGCGGCCTCGATCGTGTGCCTCAAGGACAAGGACGAATGGCGCGGCGTGGTGGCGGAGGTCCCCGCCGGCCGTCCCGGCATTGCGGTGCGCACCCAGCTGGCGATGCGCCGTGGGGGGACGATCGTGTCCGACGCGATCGACACGGCCAAAGTGGCGGCGGTCATGGGGGGCATGCGGCGCGCCGTGGACGCCAAGACGCCGGGGGCGGGCGTCACCACCTTCATGCCCATCGTGGTCCCCTACGCCACGTTCGTGGAGGTGCTCTTCCTGCCGGTGCCGGGGGCAAGCCAGACGCTGTACGCCGGTGGCGATTCGGTGATCCAGATGGCGGTCGACGGAAGCCGCGAGCTCGGGCATTCCCGCAACGCGCCACGCCTCACCCCCATCGCGGTACAAACGACGCGTCCGGGAGAGGCGCGCTTCACCAGCCTCGAGGTAAAGCTACCCCTGGTCAGCGAACTCGTGGCCGCCCGTGCCCTGCTCGCGCAGTACCGCGTCGTGCGCATCGACACCAAGACCTATCTGTTCACGCTCACCCGTTCGCGCAACGGCGGAGACCTTCGCGTCTCCGGTACGTGGAGCATCACGGCCCGCTGAGCGCTGTGCACCCGATTCCTCTCTTCCGCACATGATGCCACTCTTGCGCGTGGCGACCGCCGCCGACGTCCCGATCATCCGCGGGCTTATCGAAGGGCTCGCCGAATACGAAAAGCTCCGCCACGAGTGCCACGCGACCGATGCGCTGCTGCACCGCGCGCTGTTCGGTCCGCGGCCCTATGCCGAGGTGGTGCTGGCGGAATGGGAGGGACGCGTCGTCGGGTTTGCGCTCTTCTTCCACAATTTCTCCACCTTCCTTGCGCGTCCGGGGATCTACCTCGAAGATCTCTTCGTGCAGCCGGCCTATCGCGGCCTGGGTATTGGTCGGGCACTGCTCCAGCATCTCGCCCGTCTGGCCGTGGAGCGGGAGTGTGGCCGGCTGGAATGGTCGGTGCTGGACTGGAATGTCGATGCGATCGGCTTTTACGAGACGCTCGGCGCGCGTGCGCAGGATGAGTGGACCGTCTATCGCGTCACGGGCGAGGCTCTGGCGCAACTCGCTTCGGGAGAGCACTGACATGTTCCAGTACGAGGGGAGGGCCCGGACGCGCCGCGATGTGCTGCGGCTTCTTGCAACCGGTGTGGCCGGAAGCACCCTGCTGCCGCTGCTGGCCCGGGCCAGTGATGCCGACCAGGGGAGCACTCCGTCGCGCATCGATCGGATGGGATTGCAGCTGTATACCGTACGCCACGCACTGCAGAAGGACATCGAAGGGACGATCGCGGCGATTGCGAAGACCGGGATCACCGAGCTCGAGTTCTTCAGTTCCCATGGCAAGGACGTGGCGTGGTGGAATACCCTGCTCAGGACGCACAACCTCACGGCCCCGGCGTCACACGAGGGGCTGCCCAAGACTGACCACGACTGGCAGCCGATCTTCGACCGGGCGAACGGCATGGGGCAGCGGCTGGTCGTCGTGCCATACGCCGGGAACGAGTTCCGCGGCTCGAAGGCCAACTGGCAGCGCCTTGCGGATCGCCTCAATACTGGCGCGACGCTCGCCAAGGCGGCGGGGTTGCAGTTTGCGTATCACAACCATGACTTCGAGTTCGCTCCCGTGGAGGAGACGACGGGCTACGAGATCATCAGCACACAGACCGACCCCCATCTCGTGAAGCTGGAGCTTGACCTCTATTGGACGGTGAAGGCCGGGCAGGATCCGTTGGCGATCATGCAGCGCTGGCCCAATCGCATCGTGGCGGTGCACGTGAAGGACGCGGGCCCCGCGCCCGAGCGCAGGATGACCGACGTCGGCGCCGGCACCATCGACTTCAAGACCATCCTCGCCACGGGGCGCACGCAGGGGCTGCGGCATTGGTTCATCGAGCACGACAACCCCACCGATCCCCTCGCTTCCATCACGGCCAGCGCGGCCGCGTTGAAGAAGCTCTGATACAGGAGCCCGTCGCGTGACCCTTCGTTCGAAAGTCGCTCCGCAGTACGATGTCATCGTGGTGGGCTCGGGTGCCGGTGGCGGCATGGCCGCCTACCAGCTGTCGGTGCAGGGCCTCAAAGTGCTCCTGCTCGAGGCCGGTCGTGATTACGACCCGGTGACCGAGACGCCGATGTTCCAGACGCCCAAAGACGCGCCGCTGCGAGGCAGCGGCAATGCCGACAAGCCGTTCGGCTTCTACGATGCCACGGTGGACGGTGGCTGGCGCGTACCTGGTGAGCCATTCACCACGGCGCCCGGCTCGAACTTCCAGTGGTGGCGGGCGCGCATGCTCGGCGGCCGCACCAATCACTGGGGGCGCATCTCGCTCCGCATGGGCCCCTACGATTTCAAGCCCAAGTCGCGTGACGGCCTCGGTGAAGACTGGCCGATGACATACGAGACGATGGCGCCGTACTACGACAAGACTGAGTTGCTGATCGGCGTGTACGGTGGCGACGACGATCTCGAGAACACGCCGCGTTCGTCGCCGGGCGTACTGCAGCCGCCTCCGGCGGCGCGCACCTACGAACTGCTCACGAAGCAGGCGTGCGATCATCTCAAGATCCCGGTCATCCCGGCCCATCGTGCGGTACTCACGCAGCGGCAGGACTCGGTGCGGTTGCCCCAGAAGCTGCACCCGGGCAACCGATTGGCGCAGCGCGTGCTGCGTGACAGCATGAACTCGCGGATGGCGTGCTTCTACGCGACCGACTGTGGGCGCGGGTGCTCCATCAAGGCGAACTTCCAGAGCACCACGGTGCTGATCCCGCCCGCCATGGCTACCGGTAATGTCACACTCGTGACCGATGCCATGGTGCGCGAGGTGACCGTGGACAAGCAGGGGCGTGCGAGCGGCGTGCACTACATCGACAAGCTCACGCGCGTGGATCATCACGTGACCGCCAAGGTGGTGGTGTTGGCGGCCAGTGCCTGCGAGACGTCGCGCATCATGCTCAACTCCAAGAGCGCCCTCTTCCCCAACGGCATCGCCAACGGCAGTGGCGTGGTGGGCAAGTACCTCATGGACACGGTGGGCGCCGGTCTTTCGGCACAGATCCCGCGTCTCGAAGGGCTGCCGCCGATCAACGAGGACGGGACCGCCGGCATCCATATGTACATGCCGTGGTGGCTGTACGGTGATCAGGCAACAGGGAAGATGAACTTCGCGCGCGGCTATCACATCGAATTCGGTGGCGGCCGCAACATGCCGGGGCCCGGCATCTTCGGCGGGCTCGAGTCGTTCACCGGCGGCGCCTACGGCAAGAAGTTCAAGGAAGAAGCGCGCCGATACTACGGGTCGTTCATGTACTTCGACGGCCGTGGCGAGATGATCCCCAATGAGGACTCCTACTGCGAGATCGATCCGGTCGCGGTGGACCAGTGGGGGATCCCGGTGCTGCGTTTCCACTGGAAGTGGTCGGAGCACGAGATCAATCAGGCTGCGCACATGCACAAGACGTTCGCCGAGATCATCGACACGATGGGCGGCACGGTGCAGGGGACCGTCCAGACGGATGGCAATAAGGCGATCGCGGCCGGCGGGTCGATCATCCACGAAGTGGGCACGGTGCGTATGGGGACGGACCCGAAAAAATCGGTGCTCAACGAGTTCGGCCAGTCGTGGGAGGTGAAGAACCTGTTCGTGACCGACGGTGCCACGTTCGTGAGCAACGCCGACAAGAACCCAACGTTGTCGATCCTTGCACTCGCGTGGCGCAGCTGTGATTACCTGGTTGACGAACTGAAGAAGGGGACCGTCTGATGCGCGACGAAACGAACAACACCGGCGGTGTGGGGCGCCGCGATGCGCTCAAGGTCATGGCGGCGGCAGCGGTGGTGCCAATGCTCCCCGACGCGGCCGCCGCGGCATCGGCACCCGTGCGTCGTGAACCGCTGCCGCTGCTCGACGAGCAGCAGCGCCCCGTCAAGCGCAAGGGACCGCGCGGCACGCCGAGCGATCCGGTGCTACAGGTGGCGAAGGCCGACTGGCCCATGAAGCTCTCGCTGCGTGAGCTCACCACGCTGGGTGCACTGTGCGACATGATCATCCCCGCCGACGACAAGAGTCCGTCGGCGTCGGCCGTGGGGGCGCCCGGCTACATCAACGAGTGGGCCAGCCGTCCCGGTGGTGATGCGTCCCTCGTACGCGTACGGGGCGGGCTCGCCTGGCTCGATCGCGAGAGTCAGTCGCGCTTCGGCACGCGCTTCCATCTTGCTACCACGGCGCAGCGCACGCAGATCTGCGACGAGATCTGCTACCTGCCGAAGGCGAAGCCGGAGCACCAGTTCGCCGCGCAATTCTTCGACACCATCCGCGACCAGACCGCCACGGCGTTCTACACGACACCGTCGGGCTGGAAGGACCTCGGCTACATCGGCAATGTGGCGATCCCGAAGTTTGAGGGGCCGAACGCGGCGGTGAGGAAGCAGATTGGGCTGGGCTAACGGAGGTCGTGGTCTGGGTCGGGGTACTGCCACGACGGTCTGGGCACTGCGACTACGGTCTGGCCACTGCAGAAACGGTCGGGGTCTTCCCACGGTCGGAGTCGCTGCTCGGGCGGCGCGGCGCTGCGCTGGCGCGTCGTGGTCGTGGTCGTGGTCGTGGTCGTGGTCGTGGTCGTGGTCGTGGTCCTAGTCGGGGGTGGCGCTAGATGTCGAGGTCTGGGTCTGCGTTTGTGCCCAGACCTTAAGCGCCACCTCAGACCCCGACCAGCACCCCGCCTCCGACGCGCCAGCGCCGCGCCAGCGCAGCGCCGCGCCGCCCGAGCCGCGACTCCGACCGTGGGAAGACCCCGACCGTTGTTGCTGTGCCCCGACCGCAGTGGCAGTACCCCGACCGTCGTGGCAGTGCCCCGACTACGACCCAGACCAAGACCACGACCGTGAAAGCACGCGTATTCGCCGCCATGCTGTTGGCGGCTCCACTCTCCGCGCAGCGCTCCCCCGTCGGCCCCGCCACGCGCAGCTACGTGCGCTTCGACACCACCGTGCTCGCGCTCACCAACGTGCGCGTGATCGACGGCACCGGTGCGGCGCCGCGCGAGAATCAGACGCTCATCATCCGCGACGGCCGCATCGCGGCAATCGGTCCTGCGCCGAGCACCGCCGTCCCCGCCGGCGCGCAGCAGCTCGATCTGGCCGGGAAGACCGTCATGCCGGGGCTCGTCATGGTGCACGAGCATCTCTACTATCCGGTGGGCAGCGGCACCTACGCCAACCTCACCGAGAGCTTCTCGCGGCTCTATCTCGCCGGCGGCGTGACCAGCATGCGCACCGGTGGCAACATGAACGGCATGGCCGAGATTCTCGTAGCCAAGGCCATCGCGCGAGGGGAGAAGCCCGGGCCGTTCATCGATGCCACCGCGCCGTATCTCGAAGGGCCCGGTATGGGGTTCAATCAGGTGGTGCCGCTGCGTGACACCACCGATGCGAAGCAGCTGGTGGCCTATTGGGCCGATCAGGGCGCCACGAGCTTCAAGGCCTACATGAACATCTCGCGCGACGAACTGCGCGTGGCGGCACGTGAGGTCCATGCGCGCGGACTGAAGATCACCGGGCATCTGTGCTCCGTCACGTATCGCGAAGCCGCCGACGCCGGCATCGATGATCTCGAGCACGGCTTCTTCTCGATGAACGACTTCGTGCCCACCAAGCCGGTCGACAAGTGCATCGGGCGCGGCGGTGCCGCCACGAGCAGCATGGCGGCGCTCGATCCCAACAGCAGTGAGGTGCAGGCGCTGTTCCGGCATCTCATCGAGAAGAAGGTGGCGGTGACCAGCACGCTCACCATCTTCGAGACCTTCACCCCAGGGCGGCCCCTGCCGCGCGGGCTCGACGTGCTGCTGCCGCAGCTCAAGGACGAGTACGAGCGCCGGTACGCCGGCACTCAGCGTAACACCCAGTCGCCGTATCTCAAGGCGTTTCCCAACGGCATGGCGTTCGAGCGCGCGTTCGTGAAAGCCGGGGGTACGCTCATCGTGGGGACCGACCCCACCGGCGGCGGCGGCCTCGTACCCGGCTTCAGCAACCAGCGCGCCGTCGAACTGCTGGTAGAAGCCGGCTTCACGCCGCTCGAAGCGATCCGCATTGCCACCCTCAACGGCGCACAGTACATGGGGCGCGGCGCACTCACCGGGTCGCTCGAAACTGGCAAGCTCGCCGATCTCGTCGTGCTCGACGGCAACCCCGCCGCCAACATCGCCGACGTGCGCACCGTGCAGTGGGTGTTCAGGCAAGGTGTGGGGTACGATCCCCGGGCGCTGATCGAGAGCGTACGGGGGAAGGCAGGACTCTGGTAGTTCCTGACGTGCGGGGCTTGCCCCTCCTTCTCCCCCGCTGAACATTGGGCGACCGCCGGGCCGCTGGGCGCCTGCGCCCTCCCTCCGTCCTTCCTCCTGCCGGAGCCGCCAGATGACCCCGTCGCACGTCGTACGTAGTCCGTACGCCGAGATTGACATTCCCAACACGCCGCTCGTGCCATTCATCATGCACCGGGCGGCGCAGCACCCCGACAAGCCGGCCATCAAGTGCGCGGCCACGGGTCGGCAACTCACCTACGGTGAGCTCGATCGGTCCATTCGGCAGGTGGCGGCGGGGCTGCAGGCTCACGGCATCAGCAAGGGTGACGTGGTGGGCCTGGTAAGCCCCAACCTTCCCGATTTCGCGGTGGTTTTTTACGCCGTCACGCTTCTCGGCGCGATCTGCTCCACGGTCAATCCCATCGCGACCGCGGAGGAGATCGGTGTGCAGTTCGCCGACAGCGAGGCGGTCATGATCGTGACCATCCCCGACCTCCTTGAGAAGTGCTCGGCCGCGACCCGAGTCGCGAGCACCGTACGCGAGATCGTCGTCTTCGGCAACGCCGACGGAGCCACCAGTTACGCGTCGCTGTTCACGCACGGTGACGCATCCCCGGTGGTGGATATCGACCCGGCGCAGGATGTCTGTGCCCTGCCGTATTCGAGCGGCACCTCGGGGATCCCCAAGGGCGTGATGCTCACGCATCGCAACATCGTAGCGAATCTGCTGCAGAGCGAGTCGGCCGGCATGGCCATCCGCCCAGACGACGTCCTTTTGGGGGTGCTGCCGTTCTTCCACATCTACGGTATGGTGGTAGTTCTCGGGGGCGCACTCCGCCAGGGCGCCACGATCGTGTCCATGCCGCGCTTCGACCTCGAGCAGTGCCTGAGCGTCATCCAAACGTACCGCGTGACATATGCCCATCTCGTCCCGCCGATCATCTTGGCGCTGGCCAAGCATCCGTTGGTGGCCCACTTCGATGTCTCCAGCGTGCGCACCATCATGAGCGGCGCCGCGCCACTCAGCGCGGAGTTGGCCGATGCCTGCAGCGCCCGGCTGGGGTGCATTGTGAGACAGGGCTACGGACTCACCGAAACGAGCCCTGTGACGCACTTCCATCCCTTTGAGGGCTCGAAGGTGGATGCCGGTATGGTGGGCCCCTGTCTCGCCAATACCACCTGCCGGATCGTGGATGCCGAGACCGGCGAAGACATGCCGGTTGGGGAGCGCGGCGAATTGTGGATCCACGGGCCGCAGGTGATGAAGGGGTACTTCAAGAAGCCCGAAGCCACGGCTGCGTGCATGACCGACGACGGCTGGTTCATGACCGGCGACGTGGCGACCGTGGACGCGGATGGCTGGTTTCGCATCGTGGACCGTGTCAAGGAGCTCATCAAGTACAAGGGGCTGCAGGTGGCACCAGCAGAGCTCGAGGCGGTGCTGCTTGCCAATCCGCTCATCGCCGATGTGGCCGTAATTCCTGCCCCCGACGTCGACGCCGGTGAGATCCCGAAGGCCTTCGTGGTGAAGCGCGGTGAGATCGATGCCGAGCAGGTCATGGCGTGGGTGGCCGAGCGCGTATCACCGTACAAAAAGGTGCGCCAGGTCGAGTTTGTGGACACCATCCCCAAGTCGCCGTCGGGCAAGATTCTGCGTCGGCTATTGCGCGATCGAGAGCGCGCCGCCGGCTGAGGGCATGCGCCCTGTCCGCCGCGCTCGTCCGTGTGGTAACTTCGTAGGCATCGCGGTGCCTTCAGTTACGCCACCTCCCTGAACTACCACGCACGAATGTCAACCAATCGTCTCGGTATCGGTTTCATCGGTTCTGGCTTCAACGCGCGCTTCCACATGCAGGGCTTTCGCTATGTGCGCGATGCCGACGTGCTTGGTGTGTGGAGTCCCAATGCGAAGAACGCGGCATCGGCGGCCAAGTATGCACGCGACCTCGACGTGGGTGAGGCCAAGGCGTACAAGACCATTGCCGGCATGGTTGCCGATCCGGCGATCGATGCGATCTGGTTGAACGGCCCCAATCACGCCCGTATCGAGAACGTCGAAGAGATCTGCGACGCGGTGATGTCCGGCAAGGGTACGCTCAAGGGGATCGCCTGTGAGAAGCCGCTCGGCCGCACCGTCGCTGAGGCGAAGCACATCCTCAAGCTCGTCGAGAAGGCCGGCATCATGCACGGCTATCTGGAGAACCAGTTCTTTTCGCCGCAGGTGGCGGTTGGACACAACCTGATCTGGCAGCGCGGAGCGTCGGCCAGTGGGCGTCCGTACCTCGCGCGGGCGGCCGAGGAGCACAGCGGCCCGCACAGCCCGTGGTTCTGGAACGGCATGCAGCAGGGTGGCGGCGTCCTCAACGACATGATGTGCCATTCGGCGCTCGTCGTGCGTCAGCTGCTTTCGCAGCCCGGGAAGCCGCTGTCAGATCTCAAGGTCAAGCGCATTACCGGCCACATCGCGTCACTCAAGTGGACACGTAAGGAATACGCAGCGCAGCTCAAGCGCGACATGAAGGTCGACTACCTCAAGGCGCCGTCGGAAGACTTCGCCAGTGTGAACATCGAGTTCGAGACGCCGGAAGGACGCATCGCTATCGGCGAGGCCACCACTTCGTGGAGTTTCGTGGGGCCGGGGCTGCGACTCAGTGCCGAGTTGCTCGGGCCCGAGTACTCGATGAAGTGGAACACGCTCGAGTCTGGGCTTGATCTCTTCTTCTCACGTGCCGTTCGCGGCAAGAGTGGCGAAGACATCGTCGAAAAGCAGATGGCCGAGCAGGGGCAGATGCCGGTGGTCGTGAACGAAGCGATCGCCTACGGCTACGAGGCCGAGAACAACCACTTCGTCCGCGCGTTCCTCGGCAAAGAGCCGCCGCTCCTTACGTGGCACGACGGGCTCGATGTGGTGCGTATTCTCATGCACGCCTACAAGAGCGCGGAACTGGGCAAGACGCTCGAGTACAAGGAGAATGGCGTGGACAAGTTCGTGCCGCAGGTTGGGCAGGGGACCTGGAAGCCGTAACTCGTTGAGCAGGCCGGAGCTGGATGCCTACGGCGTGATTGTCACCGTATCCAGTCTCCGGTAATTCACGTCCAGCGCATCAAGGCGCGTGAGGTGGACCGGCAGTCGCTGCATGAAGTTCGCGTAGTCACGGCGATCCTTGCTGCTCCACACCGCCTCGCTCAACGCCACGAGCCGCGGGAAGGCCATGTATTCGAGGTGGCGCGGATTGGGGATGTACTCCGTCCACAGCTGTGACTGGGCACCAAGAATGTGCTTGGCCTGCTGCGGTGTAAGCTCCGTCGGCACCGGTTCGAACCCGTATACCCGCTCGATGTTGGTGAACCCGCCGATCGCCAGCGGTTCGCTCGCTTTGTCCTGCGATTGGTAATGATCGAAATAGGTATGGCTGCCCGGTGCCATGACGACGTCGTGTCCTTCTCTGGCAGCCGCAATGCCGCCAGCCATACCGCGCCAGCTCATGACGGTCGCGTTCTCGGCAAGGCCACCCTCGAGGATTTCGTCCCAGCCGATCAGACGACGGCCACGCTTGGAAAGAAACGTGTCCATTTGCCGGATGAACCAGCTCTGCAGCTCGTGTTCGTCCTTGAGACCAAGGGACGTTATCCGCGCCTGAATCTCCGGGCTCGCCTTCCACTGATCCTTGACCGCCTCGTCGCCCCCGATGTGGATCCACGGCGACGGGAACAGCTCCATCACCTCGGCCAGCACGTTCTGCATGAACGCCACGCTGCTGTCCGACGGATTAATGATGTACGGGCTCACGCCCCAGATGCGTCGCAATCCGGGGATGGGGTCCTTCGTGCTGGCGAGGAACGGGTAGGCATAAACGGCGGCCTGCGCGTGCCCCGGCATCTCGATCTCCGGCACCACGGTGATCATACGATCGGCCGCGTACGCCACGATCTCCCGCACATCGTCCTGCGAATAGGAGCCACAGTGCTGGCGCCCATCGAATACCTGCTTGGCCGGATCATCGGTGTGCGACCCTACCAAGGTGGACGTGCGGCATGAACCCACCTCGGTCAACCGCGGATACTGCCGGATCTGGAGGCGCCAGCCCTGGTCCTCGGTTAGGTGCCAGTGGAAGCGATTCAGCTTGTGGCGGGCGAGGAGATCGATGTACTTCTTGACGAACGCCTTGGGCTGGAAGTGCCGACCGACATCCATGTGCGATCCACGCCACGGAAAGCGTGGGGCATCTTCTACGTGGACAGCTGGAACGACCCACGCCACGCCGCGGATCTCCGCCTCGCGATAGATCGCAGGCGGGAGCAACTGCTTCACGGTTTCGAGTGCGTAGAACGCGCCTGCCGAATCGCTGGCGTGCACCATGATTCCCTGCGGGGTCACATCGAGGCGATAGCCCTCAAGCGGCAGCCCGGGCACTTTGCGTAGCGTGATGCCGCGCGTGCCTGGGGCGAGTGGCGCAACCGCGAGATCGAAACCGGTGGCGCCACCGATGTCGCGCGCAAAGCGGCGGGCCACCCGCCGGAATTCCGGGGACGTACGCACCACCGTGGCCGCCGTGATCGTGTAGCGCCCACGCGCCGGTGCGAGTACGGTGGGCCGGGGAATCACCGCGTAGTGCGAGTCGAACGTAGCGTCGCCAGCTGGCTGAGAGTGCAGCGGCTGTGTGTTCAGCAGTGCCGTCGCGGCGGCCGGGAGGAGTGCGCGGAGTACCGTATGCATAGACAGCCGTCAACGCTGACCGTTCAACGCCAGCACCACATCACGCAGGATCCCGGGATCGGTGGCGCGCGCATGTACCTGACGGACACCGGACCGTTGTACCAGTTCCTGGACGTTGCTGCCGCGCACCGAGCCGCCGGCAAGCACGGTGATACGGTCACCGCCCCGCGCTTGCAGCGTCCGCAAGGTATCGGCGCCTTCGAGTGCGGTATCTGCCTGCCCGCTGGTCAGCACGACATCCACGCCGGCAAGGAGTAGCAGGTGCAGTGCCGACAGCGCGTCCGGTGTGCGATCGAATGCTCGGTGGAAGGCCACCCGCATCGGACGCGCGATCTCGGTGAGCATCTGGAGCTGCGGCAGGTGCACGGTGTTGTCCCGCTGAAGCGGTCCGAGCACCACGCCATCCACGCCAAGCGTCCGCGCTGTGACAATGTCGTTGGCCATCACGTCGAGCTCGTCCTCGTGATACACGAAGTCACGGCTGTGCGGCCGGATCATGACGTGCAGAGGCACGCGGATGAGATCCCGGCATCTGGCAATCAGGCCGAGTGACGGCGTGGTGCCACCGTCGCCGGGGCCACACAGCTCGATCCGGCCGGCGCCGGCCTCTTGGGCGGCGCACGCCGTGTACACGGAATCGCAGCAGGCCTCGACCAGTACAGCGTCTGGCATCGTCATGGAGCCGACGGAGCCGTCGCCGCGCTGTGCGTGGTATCCGACGGGCGGAAGAGAACGAAGAACACCGCGAACACTACGAGTGCTCCGATGGCGGCCGTCTGCCAGATCGGCAACCATGCGTGCGACGGGGCGCCCGCGGCCGTCGTCGTGGCATAGCGATTCACGACGCTGCCCGAGACCGATGCGCCCACAAAGTACCCCACGCCGTTTGTGACGAGGTTGAGGAAGCCCTGCGCCGCCGCGCGGATCTTCGGACCGGCGCGTTCGTCGGTGTAGATCTGGCCGGCGACGAAGAAGAAGTCGTAGCAGATGCCGTGGAGCAGGATGCCAGCATACACTAGCGGCATGACCGGCGTACCATTGCCGGTACCGTACCCGAACGCGAAGTAGCGGAGCCCCCACGCGAGCATGCCGACGAGCATGATCCATTTGATGCCGAGCGTCCGCAGCGCGAACGGCAGCAGCAGCATGAAGCCAATCTCGCTCATCTGACCAAAGGTCTGGATGAAGGCCGGCTCCGGCGCCCCGATCTCGTTGAGATACGGATTGGCGAACGCGTAGTAGAACTGCAGCGGAATACAGAGGAAGAACGACCCGAGCGTAAAAATCAGAAAGTCGCGATGGCGGAGCAGCTGCAGTGCGTCGAGCCCCAAGGCGTCGCGAGCGCTGAACGGCGCGCCCGCTGCTTTCGGCGGGGTGGAGGGCAATAGGAAGGAGAACAGGCCCAACGCGAGCGAGCCGCCTGCCGCCAGTACCATCGGCAGGTTGCTCTTGTCCGCCTGCAGGACCTTACCCACGACGATGCCGGCGGCGATCCAGCCAATGGTGCCCAGCACGCGAATGAGCGGGAAGTCTCGCGCCGAATCGGTGATGTGGTGGAACGAGATGGAGTTCGTGAGCGACAGCGTGGGCATGTAGCAGAACGCGTATGCGAGCAGGAACAGGTAGAACCCGCTCCACTCGGTCTGCTGCGACATCATGTACATCAAGCCGCCGCCCGCCAGATGCAGAATGGCCAGGAGCTTCTCGGACGCGAAGAAGCGGTCCGCCACGATGCCCATGAAGAACGGCGAGACGACGGCCGCGAGGGCGGTGGCACCGTACGCGGCGCCGATGTTCGTGTCGGTGAAGCCGCGCGTCTGCCCCAGATACGTCCCCATCGTCACGAACCATGACCCCCAGACGAAATACTGGAGGAACATCATGATGGAGAGGCGAGTCTTCGTACTCATTTACGGCAGCTCCCGGATGCGGACGTTTCGGAACTGGACGCGGTCCCCGTGGTCCTGCAGGGCAATGTGCCCACGCGCGGCGCGCCCGTACTGCGCCGCATCGGCAAACTTGCTGGCCTTGCGACGCGTCTCCCAATCGGCAGAGCCAAGTTCGTAGTCCACCACCTTCGTGCCGTTGAGCCAGTGCTCCACATGCGTGCCGTTCACGACGAGACGCACGGCGTTCCACTCCCCGGCGCCCTTGCTCACACCGGGGACCGCGGGATGCAGCGCGTAGTTCGCGCCGGCCGAGGTGAGCGGATTCCTGCCGTCGCGATGCACGGCGTCGTCGAGGATCTGCATCTCGGGGCCGCTCACGTAGCTCTTCTCACCGCGGTGATCGATGCGATAGATCACGCCGCTGTTGCCACCGGTCTCCACCTTCCACTCAAGTTCGAGTTCGAAATTGGCGTATTGCTTGTCGGTCGTGAGATCACCGCCGGGGCCAGTGCGCACCAACAGGCCATTGGCCACACTCCATCCGGTGACCGGCTTGCCGGGGGTGTCGTAATTGTGCCAACCGGCGAGGGACGTGCCCTTCACCAGCGGCGTCCAGGCCCCCGGCTTCGACTGCGCGCCGGCGGTGACAGGACGCCACAGGGTCACGGCGATCAGGCCGGCTCGCAGCAGGCAGGCGGCACGGCGGCAGGCAGGGCCGATGGACTGGCTCCACGGGAAATACGACGGCATGGCAGCTCCAACAGCGGAGTAAGCAGGGCGGGGGGCTCCGGGCCAATGCTATGGCCGGTGACAGCAACGCGGAAGGCGGGCACCCAACTTCCATCGGCCGCCGACAGCCGCCGTCCGTCGGGCTGGGCCTCCGCCGTCCGTACCGCCCTCCGTACCGCCCTCCCGTAGATTGCCACGGATGACAGCCTCCGCCGACCCGCACATCGACGCGTACCGTTTCCCTCTCGGCCGTTTCCAGCGCCAGGCCACCTACACCGCTGAGGAGCGCGCCTCCCACGTGGCGCGCATCGCCGAGCAGCCGGCGGCCTTGGCCGAGGTCCTCGACGGCCTCACCGAGGCGGATTTCGCCTCGCCCTACCGCCCGGGCGGGTGGACCGTGGGCCAGTTGGTCCACCACATCGCCGACAGCCACATCAACGCGTACATCCGCGTGAAACTGGGACTCACCGAAGAGACGCCCACGATCAAGCCGTACGATCAGGACGCGTGGGTCTCGCTCGCCGATGCCTCCCTGCCGCCGCATGTGTCGCTCGCATTGCTCGCCGCCACGCACGTGCGACTCGCGACCGTACTGGGGTCGATGGTGCCGGAGCAGTTTGCCCGGCAGATCATGCACCCCGAGAATGGGGTGATGACGCTCGATCAGGTGGCGGCGCTCTATGCCTGGCACGGAGATCACCACATCGCGCAGCTGCGCAGGTATCGCGAACGACGCTGACCCCGATCAGGGGGGCGTTTGCCCCTCGAAGATCCGGCCCCCTTCACCCACCGCGGCCACCGCCCCACCGGGCATGCCGGCCAGCGCGTACACGATCGATCGCCACGGCGCGGTGAGGGGGCGCCACTCGAGCCCGTTGAAACGCAGCACCGTGCCGCTGTCACCCACGGCATAGACGTCGGTGGGACCGCGCCCCCACAGCGTCCGCAGGTCCCGCTGGGTGACAGGGGGGTAGGCACGCCAGCGCACCCCATCGAAACGGAGGGTGGTGCCGGAGTCGCCCACCGCAAACACGTCGCTGGCGCCAGTCCCCCACACGGCGCGGAGGCGGCTTTGGGTCGGCGGGGCCATGGCCTGCCAGCGCCCGCCATCGAATCGCAGCACGGTGCCGGAATCCCCCACCACAAACACGTTGGCCGGGTCGGTGCCCCAGGCCGCGCGGAGGAAGCGCGTGGTGCCGCTCGCCTGCGGTGACCATGCCGTGCCGTTGGAGCGCAGGATCGTACCGCGTTCGCCGACCACCACATGTTGCCCGCTGCTGCTCCACACCGAGCGCAGCACGGTGCGCGTGGGGGTGGAGTCACGGCGCCAGCGCTGCCCGTCGAAACGCAGGATCGACCCGGTATCCCCCACCGCCACGATGTCATTCCCGCCGTTGCCGCTGATGCCGTACAGGTCATACCCTCCCGGCACGGGCTCGATGGTCCACGCTGTCCCGCTGCGGCGCAGCACCGTGCCGCCGAAGCCGACGGCGAACGTGGGACCCTGCGGCGCCGCATACACGCCCAGCAACGGCGGATCGGAGTTGTCCACGCGCGCGGTGGCCGAGGTGCCAACGCCCTGCAGCGTCACCACGGTGCCGTACCAGCCGGCCAGTCGCAACGTCCCGTCGCCCCGCACCGCGATCGCCCGCAGGTTCGCGCCGAGGCCGATGTCGAGCGCACGCCAAGTGGCCCCGTCGAAATGATAGGTCGCGCCGTTGTTCCCCACGGCATACACGTCGTTGAACGCACGACCGCGCAGGGCGAACAGGTTGGCCGCACCGGGAGTGGGCATGCGTTGCCAGGTCACGCCGTCGAAGCGGAACACGATGCCGTTCACCCCCACCGCGAACACGTTGCCCGCGCTCGTCCCCCACACATCGAACAGCGGCACGCCCTCGGGAAGCGGCTGGCGCTGCCACCCCGAGCCGTTCCAGCGGAGCACGGTGCCGTTATTGCCCACGGCGAACAACGTGGTGCTGTTGGGACCCCAGATCCCCCAGAACTCGTCGGTGACCCCGGTGGCCATGGGTTCGAACGACGTGCCGTTCCAGCGCAGGATCGTGCCCGCCGCGCCCGACACATACACCTCGTGCGCCGACAACCCCCAGACCTCGAGCAGGGTGGCGGTGGTGCCGCTGTTCACCCGCGTGAAGGTGGTGCCATTGCCGCGGAGGATCAGTCCGCCACCACCCACGAGCCAGATGTCGGTCGGACTGCTGCCCCAGATGCCCACGATCGTCTCGGTGGTGCCCACCGGCACCACTTCCCACGGGCCGTCGGCGCGCGAGCGCAGCAGCCCGCCATTCTGTCCCCCAGCGTACGTGGTGCCCGCCCCATCGTCCCACACGGCGAGAAACGTCACGTCGCTTACGCCGCTCCGTGCCGCGCGCCATTGCGTGAGATCGGCAGTGAGGAGGGTGACCGTCACCGTGGTCCGCGCGGTCACGGCCGCGCCACTACCGGTGCTGCTGCTTGTGGCACTGGCGGTGATGCGCGCGCTGCCCGGCGCGAGGGCGCGGACCATGCCGGTGTGGTCGACCGTGGCCACCTCCGGGGCGTCGCTGCGCCACGTGATGCTCGCCCCGGTGAGCAACGAGCCGGCTGCGTCGCGCGCTTCGGCGACGAGCGGGGCCTGCTGACCGGCGGGGAGGTTGAGCGAGGCGGGCACCACGTTGATCGATGCGACCGGAACGACCGGCGGCGTCCCGGGATCGACGACGCGGTCGCGACATCCGGCCACCAGCACCAGCGCGCTGACGGCCGTAAGCCGGAGCGCGCGCTGCGATGAGCGCAACTTGATCATGTAGGGGAGGCTAGCCCACTGGCCCCTCCGACCGCAACGGCGGGCGCCGCGGCGGTATCTTTGGTGGCGCAGCGAGAACGGCACGACCTCCGCCCATCTCCCCAACCGATGAACACGCTCCTGAACACTCGGCAAACCGCCCACATCACGGTCCTGCTGCTTGCGGCGACACTAACCACGGGCGTGGGCGCGCAGCCCGGTATCCCACGGACGTCGCCGCCGGCGCCCGACACCGATGTCTATCTGCTGCCGCTGACGGGGAAGGGCACGGCATTGGCCCCGGCCTCGCGCGAAGCGCGCAACATCACCAACCGCGCGGGATACGACAACCAGCCAGCCTTCTCGCGCGACGGTCGCTCGATCTTCTTCACCGCCAATCACGGTGACGGACACACCGACATCTACCGGCACGATCTCGCGTTGCGTACCACACAGGTCGTGAAACGCACCAGGCCGGAAAGCGAGTACTCGGCATTCCCCACGGCGGACGGACGCGCCATCACGGTCATTCGCGTAGAGGCGGACTCCACGCAACGGCTCTGGCAACTGTCCCTCGACGGGCGCTCGGCGCAGCTGCTCTTCCCCGACATCAAGCCGGTCGGGTACTTCGCACAGCCCAACGACTCCACGTGGGTGATGTTCGTTCTGGGCACGCCGGTTACGCTGCAGTTGGGCTACCATGGGCGCGGCACTGGCACCGTGCTGGCGCGCCACGTGGGGCGTTCGCTGCACCGCATTCCCGGCACGACACGCGCCAGCTACGTGCAGAAGGGGGCCACCGCGGGCGATAGCGTGTGGCGGGTCATGGAGCTCGACCCCGACACGCGCACCGCCACCGAACTCGTCGCCCTTCCATCGCGGCGCGAAGACGTGGCGTGGGTGGACGGCAATACCCTGCTCGTGGCCGATGGCACCCGCCTGTTGCGCTGGACGCGCGGCCGTGCCGCGTGGGAGCAGCTCGCCGATCTGTCCGGCCAGCCGCTCCGCAACATCACGCGGCTGGCAGTGAGCCCCGATGGACGGTGGCTCGCCTTCGTGGCCGACGCCCGGCAAT
Source organism: Gemmatimonas sp. (assembly GCF_044344655.1). GTDB lineage: Bacteria > Gemmatimonadota > Gemmatimonadetes > Gemmatimonadales > Gemmatimonadaceae > Gemmatimonas. The sequence continues at coordinate 36,457 of NZ_JBIJCN010000017.1, read as the reverse complement.
AACGCCGGGCGTCGGTCCCCTTACGCCTTGGTGACGCCGCGGAAGCGGGGCGTGTAGTCGGGGAAGATCACGCCGAGGTTTCTGTTGCCCAGACGGTTCTGCACGATCTCGGCGAGGATGTCGCGGTGGTCGAGCGTCACGCGGAGATCCTGACCCGCTTCCAGCACTTCACGCGCGAGGCCGGGCCAGCCGTTGGTGAGGACACGGCCACCGTTGATCTTGCGGCCCATGGTGAAGGCCACGTTGCCACGACCGTGATCGGTGCCACGGTCGCCATTTTCCCGCGCGTTGCGGCCGAACTCGGAGATGACCACCACCGTCACGCCGTAGGCGGTGCTTCCCTGGATCACGTCCGCGTGGAACGCTGCCAGCGCGCGCGAGAGGTCGAGCATGTTGTTGTGCATGCCCTGGCCATCCACGCCGGGGATGTTCCCCTGATTGGCGTGCGTGTCCCAGCCACCCTTGAAGGCCTGCACCGCCTCCACACCCACGTCGGCCTTGATGAGCGCCGCGGTCGAGCGCAGCACATTGCCGAATCCCGAGGTGGGATAGACGGCGCCGTTCGCCGGCGTGTAGCCCGCGAAGTTGATGCGCTGCAGCAACGCGATCGTGTTGGTCGAGTCGAGCGCGTTGGCGGCCACCGGGTTTGCGGCGTTCGCGTAGTTCTGGGCCAACCACTGCGTCCGCGCGCTGGCCGTCGTCCCATTGCCGCCGATCGTGAAGTTCGCCGGATTGGGAATGGGGAGCGTCTTGGGGCCGAGCTCCAGCGACTTGGGCAGCCCACCGGTGAAGCTGAGCGCGCGCAGCGGCGCGTCGGAACGTAGGGGGGCGGTGGTGGCCAGATGGCGCCCCAGCCAGCCACCAGCCACGTTCGTGTCGCGCGGCTTCCCGACTTCGATATAGCGCTGGGCGTCGAAGTGTGAACGTGAGTTGTCGACCGACCCGGTGGCGTGTGCCACGAGCAGGTCACCCACTTCGTACGCCGGATAGAGGGGCGCCATCCCCGGCGAGAATCCGAAGAATCCGTCGAGATTGGTGGCGCGATTGGCGGTGCCCACGGCGGCATCGGGGCGCGGCACGGCGATCGTCGGACGTCCTCTGTAGTAGTCGGGATCGCCGAACGGCACCACCATGCTCATGCCGTCGGTGCCACCGTTCAGGAAGATCGAGACCACAATGTCGCGCGTGGAGTTCGACGACTGCGCCATCACCACCTGCGGCAACCATGTGGGGACGAACGCCGCGATGCCGATGCCGCTCGCCATCGTGAGAAAGTCACGGCGTGCCAGCGCCTGGTACTCTTCGCAGCCGGTTTCCTTCAGCTCATCGGTCATCGGTCAGTACCACTGAAATTCGTGGGCGCTCATCGCGAGCGAAAGCGTTTCCCGAACCCGGGCATCGTTGTACGTCCCACCGCGCAGGTAGCTCAGCAACGACGCAAACAATGGCGTCGGCAGCTCACCACCGAACAGGCGCGTGTTGATCTTCTGGACCACACCCTCGGCAGTATCGGGGGCGCGGAACAGCATCGAGTCCACGTTGTGGGTCGTCGTGGACGTTTGCATGGACAGGTACTGCGCATGCTGCCACCGCGTAAGCACGAGACCGCTCCACCACTCCACGCTGTCGGGATACCCGTCGGGCTGGTCCCAGCGGAAGAGCGGCATGCCGAGGCCCTCGTTGTTGCGACGCGTGTTGCGGATGTTCGCGACGGTCGCGGGCGTGGCCCCAAGCGAGCGGATGGCCGACACCGCCATGTGGAACGGGCGCTTGTACTTGGCCGGCGCCGCCATGAGGTTGCGGCTCGACAGGATCGTGCGGATCATCGCCTTGATGTCGCCACGGCTGCTCGTGTAGACCGCCGCCGTCGCCTCCACCACGCTGGTGGGCGGCTCGTACGCCAGCAGCCACCGCGCCATCTTGTACGAGATGTAGCGCGCCGTGGACGGATGATCGAGCAGCATCTGAATGGCGGCGTCGCCTTCGCCCTTCATCATGGCGTCGGTGGCGGTACTGGCCATCGCCGGGAACGTGCGGTTGAGGAACGTCTTCGCACGGACGTCGTGATACGTGCGACGCCACAGGAAGGTACCGTCGACGTTGGTGCTCCACCCCGTCAGGATGCGCGATAGCTCCGCTACGTCGTTCTGCGTGTAGCCGCCGTCCACACCGAGGGTGTGGAGTTCCATGATCTCGCGCGCGTAATTCTGGTTCGGCGTGGGGGTGCGGCTGCTGTTCTGGTTGAGATAGTTCAGCATCGCGGCGCTGTGCGCCGAAGCGATCAGCATGTCGCGGAAGTTGCCAAGGGCGTGCCGCCGAATCACGTCCCGGTCGTCGAGCAGCTTCATGAAGCCCACATTGGCCACTTCAATGTCCATGCTGAAGTGGTCCGTCCAGAACTCCACCATCCGCTCACGCAGCTGCGCCGGAGAAAAGATCGCGCGATACCATGCGGCGTCGGCGAGCTGGTTCCACACTTCGGTTTGATCCATCTGCGTCCGAAGTTGCGCGCCGGTCATACCCATCATCGGCAGGCGAGCGGCAATCAGTGCCTCAACGGCGCTGTCGTCGATCGCGGCCGCATTGAGCTGGTGCTCGAGAAAGCCGCTGTACCCCAAACGACGCGCAAGCTGCACGTCTTCAGGCGCGAGCCCCATCGTCACGCGTCGGACGAGACGGAGCAGGGGGTCGCGCCACTGCGCGGCCACGTCGGCGCCAGGGACACGGCCTGCGGGCAGGGGGGTACCGCGACCGCCGCCGGTACGCGGTGGCTGTGCGGCAAGCACCCCGCCTGTGGCGACCGCTGCCACGGCACTCGTGCTCATCGCGAAAAACCGACGGCGGCTCGGCGCCGTGGCGGTCACGGGAGTTTCGTCGCTGTCGTGTGGGATAGACATGGGAATAAACTCTTCACCTAACTGCCGAATCTGTCAATAAAGCGCGCACGATTTTTACAGGTATCCTTGTGCCGTATATCATGCGTGGTGCGCGGGACAGCCCGCCAAGTGACGGTTGGTCCCACCACCCGCGCTACGGGATCGTGGCCCCCTGTTCCAGCTGGGTCACAGTGGCGAGGCGTTCAGGCCATAAATCGCCTGCAACAGTGCCAGCGCAACGAGAGCGACCACTCCGCCGAACCCCAGAATCATCACGGGTTCGATCAGCGCTACGACCCGGCCCAATTGACGTTCGGCCTCGCCGTCGGCCGCTGCAGCGGCGCGCGCGGCAAGCCCCGAGAGCGCGCCACCGGCTTCGCCCGCGCGAAGGAGCTGGCGCGCCAGCGGCGGGAGGGTGTCGCCCACGGCATCGACGAGCGGCACGCCGTCGCGTACTCGCGCCTCCGCCGGCTCCAGACGGGCCGCCAACGCCCGGTTCTGCATGGTCGCCCGGGCCAATGCCATGGCACGCAGCAAGGACACCCCAGAAGCGAGGGCGAGCGACAGGGTGTCGAGGTATCGGGCCCCGTCGCGGTCGCGTTCAAAGCGGCCGATGAGCGGCCAGCCGAGGCGCTGGGCATCCCAGGCCGTCGCGCGTGCCGGATCGCGCAGGGCGCGCCTCCACCAGACCAGTGCGCCGACGCCAAGGGGGCCCGCCAGCCACCCCCCTTGCAGCAGCCCGGTGCTGGCTGCCACGAGCAGCCGGGTCGTCATCGGCAGCGGGGCGCCGCCATCGTTCATCAGCTCAGCGAAGCGGGGCACCACCACCAGTAGGATCACCAGCGTCCCGATGACAGACGACAGGGCCAGCACCGCCGGATACACGAGCGCCGCCCGGACTCGCGCCTGCGTGGCGGCCGCCCGCTCCAAGGCCGACGCCAGCCGCGCAAAGGTCTCCGGGAGCGCCCCCGTGGCCTCCGCGGCGGCCACACTCGGCGCAAAGGCCACCGGCAGCGCCCGCTCGTCGCGCATGGCGTCTGCCAGCGAGCGACCGTCGCGGACGGCCTGCTGCAGCCGGCCGAACACCACCCGCCAGCTGGCGGCCGGCGCCGTCGCGTCATGCTCCGGACCACCCGAAGCGGCAAAGGCCAGCGCTCGGTCCACCGGCACCCCCGCGTCGAGCAGCGTGGCGATGGACCGCATGCATACCGCCAACGCCTCGCTCTCCTCGCCGGACCAGCGCCCCCACAGCTGCGCGAGGCCGGCACGCATCGGGTGCAGCGCGGGCATGCTCGTGCGTGGCGCGGTCGCAAACGCGCGGGGGGGCGACGACCGCTCCACCGACAGATCCGGCAAGCGATCAAGCGACCGCTCCGGGATGATCTCGATCGCCCACAGGGCGCGCGCGCGGAGCTGCGCGCGCGCATCGTCGGCCGACGCAGCCTGCACGGTGCCGCGCGATTCACGGCCACTGGCGTCGGCCGCCCGGTACCGCCACGTCACCCTTCGTCTCCCGCGCTCAGCACGCGCGCCAGCTCCTGCACCGTGGTCACACCGGCGGCCACGAGGCGCAGCCCGTCGTCGCGCAGGCTGCGAACGCCGTGCGCCCGCGCCACACTGCGCAGCTGCGAGATCGAATCGCCGCGCGTAAACGCCTCGCGCACGGCCTCGTCCAACACCAGCAACTCGGTGATCGCCTGCCGCCCATGAAAGCCGGTGCCGGCACACGCGGAGCAGCCATGCCCCTCGCGCAGTTGCGCGGGCAGCGAGGCGCCACCCATCAGCGCACGCTCCTCCTCGCTCGGCGCGCGCCACTGGCCGCACCCGTCGCACACCCGGCGTACGAGGCGTTGCGCCAACACGCCCTGCAGCGTGGCGGCGATCAGATACGGGGCCACGCCCATGTCGCGCAGGCGCGCCAACGCACTCACGGCATCCGTGGTGTGCAAGGTGCTCAACACCAGGTGACCCGTGAGTGCGGCACGCACCGCGATCTCCGCGGTGTCCGCATCGCGCATTTCGCCCACGAGCAATACATCGGGGTCGTGCCGAAGGATCGCGCGCAGGGCCGCGGCAAAATCGAACCCGGCGCGTGTGTTGACTGGCAACTGCACCACGCCGTCCAGGCGATACTCCACCGGATCCTCCACCGTCACCACCTTCACACCCGGCACGCTGCGTTCACGCAATGCCGCGTAGAGCGTGGTGGTCTTGCCGGAGCCGGTTGGACCGGTCACCAGCAGCAGGCCGCTGCTGCGCGCGAGTAATGGGCGCAGGGCCGACAAAACGGGGGCGGCGAGATGCAGGCGATCGAGCGAATCGGGACCCGCCGTTCCACCGCCGTCGAGCAGGCGCAACACGACACTTTCGCCGAGCAGCGCCGGCAGCGTGGACACGCGGACGTCCAGTTCGCGGTCGGCCAATCGGATGCGAGCGCGACCATCCTGCGGCAGGCGCCGTTCGGCGATATCGAGCCCCGCCAGCACCTTGAGACGCGATACCACCGCGGCGCGGAACTCCGGGCCCAGTTGCTGCATGTCGCGCAGGACGCCGTCGAGCCGGAGGCGCACGCGCAGCCCGTCGGCCTGCGACTCCACGTGCACGTCGCTGGTGCCCGTGCGTGCCGCCTCGGCGAGGATGGCGTTGACGACCTGCACGACCGGTTCGCGACTGGCCAGCGCGCGCAGATCATCCAGCGATTCGACGGCGTCGCCACTCAGCGTGGACAGCTCGCCCACACCCTCGGTCGCCGTCCGCGGCGCTGCCAGCACGGCGGCGCGAATGTCTCCGGCGCTTGCCGGTTCCCACGTGACAGTCGCCTGCAGCACGCGCTCGAGCGTATCCTGCACATGCGGAGGCACGGGACCATCCGCCGCCACCCGTGCGGCCTCGCCATTGAGCTCCAGCGGCAGCACGGCATGTTCCTCGAGCCAGCGCGCGGGAAAGCGCTGCGCCAGCGCGGCCGCCGCCGCGCTGCGCAATCGCTGCGTGTCGCTCATGGCGCGCGCTCCACGCTGACGGTGCTCACCGCGGTGGGGGCCGCTTGACCGGTGTATCACTGAGCGCGCCCGGCGACTTCTCCTCCATCCGGCGGCGAATGCGCTCGCGGATCACGTCGGCGTCGGCATCGGTGCGCACGATGTACGGTGTGACGAAGATGGCCAACTCGGTGCGCTGCTGCGTGGTGGACTGCCGCTTGAACAGCGCGCCGGCCACGGGAATGTCCTTCAGCAGCGGGATGCCCTGATCCTGTACTTGGCGCGTGTCGCCGATCAGGCCGGCAATCACGACGGTCTGGCCATCCCGAAGCACGGCGCGTGTGCTCGCCTCGCGCGTGGAGATGATCGGCGCACTGAGCGCCGCCGATACCGTCTGTGGCGTCAGGGAGCTCACTTCCTGCAACAGCTGCACCGATACGTAGCCGTCGTCGTTGATGGTGGGAATGATCGACAGCTTCGTCCCCACGTCCTGGTACTGCACGGCGCGGTCGATCGACACGTCGTTCCCCAGGCGCGTCGAGGCGATGAAGGGCACCTTACTGCCCACGAGGATCGTCGCCTCACGGTTGTTGGCCGCGATGATCTCCGGGGTGGAGAGGACCTGAACCTTGCTCGTGGATGCGATGGAGCGCAGTAGCGTGCGCACACCGGTGCCGTCGAGACGCACCAGACGCAGCAACGCGGAGGTGGAACCGGTGTCGGCGATCTCCGGGTTGCCGAACTGCCCCTGCACGTCGCCGCCGCGGTTGACGGCCGCCCAATCCACGCCGAACTCGAACCCGCGGCCCAGGGCGATTTCGGCGATCGTCACTTCGAAGAGCACCTGCGCCGGCCGGGTATCGAGGGCCTCGATGGTCTCGCGCAGCATGGGAAAGTTGGGCGGCGCGGTGCGAATCACGAGCGCGTTGGTGGGCGCATTGGCCACCACCGTGGTGCGTCCCACCAGCACTCCCGCCGCCGAATCCCGCGGAGCGCCGCCACCCGCCGTCGCGCCGCCGCCAGACATGAGGGGGCTGCTCATCTGGCCCCCCATGGTGCTGTTGCGTGTGCGGAAAGTGTCCCCTTCGCGCGCGCGGAAGCTATCGAGCGCACGCGAGAGTGAACGGTCGGCCAGCGAGCCCCCAACGGGCGCCGCCACCTGAATGCCGAATAGCTGACCGATCGCCGAGGCGAGATCCTCGGCGGCCGCATACTTCAGATTGACCACGTAGGTACGCATCCCGGCCTCACCCGCCGGGGAGGCGTCGAGGGTGCGCAGAAGCTCGAGATACCGCGCGATGTTGCTGCCGCGATCGGTGATGAGCAGTGCGTTCGATCTCGCCACCGCCTCCACGCGAGCGCCCTTGGACAGCACGGCCCGCAGCGCGTCGGCTCCTTCGTCGGCACGGATGCTCTGCAACGGCACGAGCTGACTCACGAGGCCGAGCGGTGGTGGATCGGGGAAGGCGAATCCGGTGCGCAGCGTGCCCGCGGCGGGTGCCTTCTCGTTGGGCAGCACCTGTGCCACCGTGCCGGACGCCACCAGCATCAGCCCATGCGCCTCGAGCAGGGATTCGAGCACACGCTCGAGTTCCATGCGCGACACCCCGGTGGGGGTGGCAAAGGTCACACGCACGTCGGGGATATCGGTGAGAATCACCGTCCGTTGCAGCGCCGACGCGAGTGCCCGGATCACATCGGCCAAGCGGGCGTTGGCGAAATCGAGGGTGTTGGCGCGCGCCGGCTCGGCGGGGCGCGCGCCCTGGGCGCGCAGCCATTCCGGGGTGATCACGGTGCACGTGCACAGCGCGCACAGTACTGGTACGCGCAGCTTGCTGAACATAGTTGCCATCACGGCATGACCCCGCTGGAGTCCGATTCAGGGCGTCGCTGCAGGCGCACGATGCGCGTACCCGACGCCGACGAGAGTTCCACCCGGTCCGCCAGAATGCGGCGCACACGGTATCCGCCTAGGCGATCCCCAAGCCCCACCACCCTTGGCACACTGTCGGCGGAATCCACCTGCAACAGCGCGCGGCGTGAACCGTCGACATCGAGCACGCCGAACAACTGGATGTCATACGGCTCGGACGATAGTGCGGCGGCATCAGGCACGACCGACGGTTGGGCCAGTTCTTGCCCCGGGACCACAAAACGTTCCGATGGGGCACGCCGAGTGGTGCTGAAGAGATTCGTGCGAACAACGACGTCGCGCACGTCCGGCCCGTCGCGACGCGACGGGGGCACCGTGACTGGCATGGTGTCGCTGCGGGCCATCCCGGAGCGTGACGGCACCCGCACCGAAGCGGGCATCACGAGCAATGCCGCGCCCGCCACTATCAGGACCACAGCCAGCCATTCGAGCCAGCGCGGCGACACGGCATGCCCCGCACCCCGCCGTTCAGCGCGATCCGACGGTCTATTCACCGAGCCTCCCCCGACACCGGCATGATGGACGGCGTATCGATCAACACGGGCGTCCGGACGGTGAGCTGCACCTGCAGCACATTGGGGGCGCCACGGAGCGCGCTGTTCTGCTGCACCACCATGCGCTCGATCGTGGCCACGCGAGGGCCATGGTTGAGCGTGTGCAACAGCGCACTGAGGCCATGAATGTCGCCGTAGGCGGAGAGCGATCCCTCCAGCGCGCCAGTCGAGTCCGGCGTGCTGCTCACCTCCACCCGATTCACCACCATCCCTGCGCCGTCCACGGCATCCTGCAGCAACGACTGCACGGCACTCGCCGCAAGCGTGACGGATTGCGCATGCAGCACGCGGCGTGGCGCACCGGCGAGGGCACGCTCCGCCTCGTTGGCGCTGCGCTCAAGCTGTTCGCGGTCGCGCACGAGTCCCTGCAGCTGCGAGAGACGAGAGGTCGCCGCCGCCACGCGCGCTTCACGCTGCTGCCATGCCTGCCACTGCGGCGTCACCAGACGAGCGAATAGCAGCGCCATCACGATCACCATCGCGCCGCCGATCACCACGCGGCGCTCGCGGGCCTTCACTGGATGCACAGTTGGCAGTCCCAACGGCGTGGTCACGGGGCATCCTCCAGGCGCAGCCCGATCGAGAACGAACTCCGCTGGCGCCCGCCGTCGAGGTATCGGGTGCTCGGCGCCAGCGCGCGCACGTCCGCAAGGCGCGGATGCCCGTCGAGTCGCGGAATGAGCGCGGCCGCATCGGCGGCGCTGCCGTCGATGCGCCACTGCAGTCCGTCCCATTCGGCACGCTGCACGACCACGTCGGCAGGCAACAACTCGCCGAGCAATGCGAGGACCTCGCCCGGATCGGTCGACGGCGCGGTCGAGAGGAGGCGGTGTTCGTCGCGGGCGCGCTCGAGACGCAGCCGCGCCTCGAGCGCCGGCTGGGATGCCGTCGCCAACCGTGCGGCGTCCTGCGTGAGTGCCTCAAGGACACGTGCTCGATACGTCCCGGCTGCCCAGAGCACGAACAGGAGCGAGGTCGCAGCCACAACGCCGGCCCGCCACCAGCGCGTGCGACGCGCGGCGGCAAGGCGTTCTTCCATGAGCACGCTGACGAGCTGCAGATCGGCCGGCATGCCGTCGCCACCGCGGGTGGCGGTGAACACTGCCGCCGCAACCTGCGCACCATCGAGCGGCGGTCCGCTGGTGGCGAGTGGCTGGCGTGACCGGCGCACCTCACTCACGACACCGCGGTCGAATCTCAACAGCCCGTGCTCGGACATGCCAGCACTCACTGCGACGTCACCGGCGAGGCCCCGGAGTTTGGCCGCATGGGGAACGGTGGTGATGCCGCTCACTGGGGCAAGTTGCTCAAAGGCCATGCGCCACTGCTCGAGCCGGCCCGAGGGCATTGCCAGCGCGACCTCATCGACCACGCCGATGGCCGGTGCGTCGGAGAACGCGAACCACCGATCGGCGTCGATCGTAAGCATGCGTCGCTTGAGCGAGATCGATACCGGCGGCAGCTCGGGGCGCGCAGCATCGAGCCACGCGAGCCCGATCACCAGCACGAGTTCCGACGGGTGCTCCGTCAGCGCTTGCAAGGCGTCGACCGTGCGCGCTGGCACGTCGCCATCCCAGGTGGCCTCGGTCACGATGCGGAACGCCCCGCCGCGCTGCGGGGCATAGGCGATGACCCGCGTGGCGTCCAGCACGAGGATCCACGGGCGGCGCATCATCGGAGCTGCTCCCGCCAGCGCACGAGGCGCAGCTCGGCGCCCTCCACGGCGTAGACCGCCTGAATCTCCTGGGTGGCAGCTTCACCGATTGCCCATCCGCGCGAAACGATCAGAACGCGTGTGGGGCGATCGCCCAGCGAGCCCGCTGCCGCGCGCAATACGGCCGGCGTGGCGTGACGGCGATCCACGAACCCGTCGCCGTCCACCGTGAGCTGTTCCGCCACCGCCGTGAGCCACGGGGCCGACGAACCCACCAGCGCCGCGACCTCGTCGAGCGATTCGAATGGGCGCACGGCGCGGGAGCGCGGTGCCGCGCGTCCAAGCAAGACTGCCATGAGCGAGTCGCGCGCACTGACCGAGTCGCGCAGGGACGGCGATTCCTCGAGTCCGCGAACCCGCGCGTCGATCAGCGCGGCCACGCGTGCGGCCTCCACTGGCGGCGCGACGGTGCGGAACAGCGTGGTCAGTCCTTCCGTGCCAGCGTTGTTCACGTCGAGGCGCGCGCTCACGTTCACCATGACGCTGCTGAACGTACCATCGAGCAGCGTGTCGCTCGCGAATGGTGAGCGCTGCTCCAAGGCATCGAATACGGTGAGCCGCGCCGACGAATCGCTGGCGGCCTGCAGTTGGGACTCGAGGCGCGCTCGGGCGGCGAGGACACCGCTCTCGGCCATCGCGCGCGCCACTGTGAGTGCACGTGAGGTCGATGCGAGGCGCGCGCTTTGGCGGGCATCACGACTGGCCAAGGCCGTGACGCTGGCCAGCACGGCCACCGTGACCAGCACGGTGAACAGCGCCACGCCTCGGCGCGGCCGCCTGCCATACGGATGCGGTTTGCTCACGGCAATGCCCCTCCACTCGTCGCCACGCCGATCGTGCCCTCGAATGCGCTGCCGAGCGGATCGAGCGATTGCACCAGCGGTGGCCGCGCTCCGCTGCCGGATGGGCCAGCCGTGCGCCACTCGATGGCAATGGCTGCGGGACGCTGCTGAGCGATTGGCCAGTCAATACGCCAACGCGCTGCATCCCGTGCCGTGGCCGGCTCCAGCACGGTGATGTTCACCAGCTGGGCATCGGCTAGCCGGTATTGCACGATCGGATCGGAGGCGCCGGCCGTGATGGGGCTCGCGGTGAGGAGCAGGCCGGCGGAGTCCTCGGTGACCACCGCCCGCCAGATGCTCCCTGTGCCGAGGGGCTCGCGCACTCCCACGGTGAGGAACTGCAGCGACGACGTCGAGCCCTCGCGGTTCAACCGGAGCAGGGGTTCGCTGGCCTGATCCGGACGGGGCGGGTGTCGAAGCATGTCGGCCAGCATGGCGCGCCAGCGACTGTCGTCGGCCGTGGCGCTTCCGTGTTCGCGCACACGCTCGGCGGTGCGGCGCGCCGACACCAGCGCGGAGCCGGCCACCGTGGCGGTAATGGCCGTCAACGTGAGCGCGAGCATCAATTCGACGAGGGTAAAGCCGCGACGGGTCATCAGCGACGATCCACCAAGCGCGAGAGCTTTACCGGAGTGCCCGCATTCCGGCCGTCTGCACGCGGGACCTCCACTTCCAGCCGGTCGAGCCGGGGGACGGGCGCGTAGGGCACACGACGCACGACGACACCGGCGCTGACCGGCTGGCCGAGCAGTGCCCGCGTCAGCTCACTTTCAGCGCGCACCGTCGCGTCGGCCACGGCACTGGCGCGCTGCTCGAGCTGCGCCGCGCCGCGACTCCCTTCGAGGCAGGCCACGGCGACGACCGCGAGAATGACCATGGCGATCACCGATTCGAGCAGCGTCACGGGCGTGCACCGGCTGGTGCCGTGCGGCCGGCGGGCGCAGCCCAGCGGCACGTGCCAGCGTCGAAGGCGGCGCGGAGCTCCTCGCGCGGCACCCATCCAGCCGATGGCCTGCATCCGCCGCGCGCGTCAACCGTGACGTCGAGCGGGGCAGGGGGGGCGGTCATGCGACCGGCGGCGATCGGCTCGGGGGCGTCGGGACTGAGTACGCTCCAGAGCCCATCGGCATAAATGCGCAGGCGGACGACCTGTTGGCGCTGCACGGCGAGGCGGCGTGCGCTGTCGACGACCACGTGCAGGTCGTCCGCGCTTTCCACACGCTGGCTACCGGTACGCTGCACTTGCCGGGACACCACGAGGGCGCCCGCAATCCCGAGGATCGCGAGCACCACCACGACTTCGATCAGCGTGAGCCCCCGGCGACGCGTGAACGACGGGGGCGGGTAGGCGGTCAGACGGCAGGGCACGGCTGACAATCTCGGGCCAAGCCCCGGGAAGTCAACCAATCCGGGTGACGTCCCCGGCTTCGGCCCGCCCGTCTGCCCGCAGGCCTCCACGGAGCGGGGCCGCGAATGACGTTATTTCTTGATGAGCGGCTGCACCGTGGCCGGCGCGGTTACCGCATCGGGACCCGCCGTGTTGAATTCCACCGTCTTGGTGGTCATGACCATCTTCTGCGGTCCGGCCATCATCTCGGAGCGCGTGGGCAGCTTGAGGGGGCCGAACTGCTGGTAGCCACCCACCGTGGTGCTGCTGGAGGTCGTGCCCATTTCGGTGGTGACCGTCGACTCGGAGCCGATCTGCAGGCCGGTGGCGACGGAGAAGTACTGCCAGCTCTCGGTCCCGCTGCCCTTGCGCACCATCTTGATCTTGTAGGCCTTCTCGCCCGCGAAGTCGACGATCCCTTCATTGGTCATCGCGCTGTAGCGGTCCGCCTCGTAGAGCATGCCGGCCACGAAGTCGGCCTGCTCACGTGCCTGGTCGAGCTCCTTGCCGTCGAGCAGGCGCGGGCCACGCATCGGATCGACCGACCACGCCACGGTGCCGTCCGTGCCCTGCAGGATCTCGCCCAAGCCAGCAAGACTCAGCTTCATCGCCTGCTTGTTCGGCGCGACCATCGTCATCTCGACATCGGCGGTCATGCCGGCGGCCGTGATCTCCATGGTGCCGATCTGCTTCATCGACTTGATGCCCTTCACGGCGTCCTTGCCACCGATGGCCGCGACGTGCTTGGCGATCACGTCGGCGGCTGACGGGAGTGCCTGGGCCGCGGCAGCTTCGGCGCTCAGCATCAGAGTGGCGGCGATGGCGAACGTTGAACGAATAGCCTTCAATGCGTGCATGGCGAAGTCTCCGAGATGGAATGACAGTGACCGACAAGGAACCAGGCGCAACGACCAACAAGAGCGACTAAATGGAACGGCGAGAGACGACGAGGGCGCGGGCCCCGTCAGGGTACGATCGGGCGGGGCGCTTGCCGGGCTGCCCAGGTGATCGCTGCGGCGAGCGCCGGATCTTGTCCCTCCACCAGCGCGCGACGGAGCAGCGGAGTCACGCGATCGGGGATGACGCCGTCGCCCTCGACCTGTTTGCCGGTTGGGCCCACAAAATCGGCGATCGCATGGTATAAGATGTCGCCGTTGGGCAACCGTTCAGGAACTGACGGCAAGGCCTGACCGGCAGACTGCGTACCGAATACCGTGGCGCGCCCCAGCCCTTGCAGGCCACCCGCGAAAATCTCGGTCGTACTGGCAGAGAGTGGGTCGACCACAAGCGCCAACGGCCCGCCGAACGGGCGTACAGGGCGGTACTGGGTGTCGATGCGTCGGGGATTGGCCCGGAACTTGGTGGTCACGCCGCGCTGCAGCATTTCTCCGATCACGAGTGCGCTGTCGAGGAAATGGCCGGCGAAGCCCATCGACATGCCGCCCACGCCGCCGAAGTTGCCGCGCACGTCGAGCACGATCGCGTCGGCGCCGCGCAGCGAGTCGATCGCCGCATCGAACTGCGCGGCCAGTACGGGCATCCAGATATTGAAACGGATCACCCCCACCGTGCGTCCCTCGGCGCGGACGCGCTGCCACGAGAGGTCCGCCCGCACGGGTGGCAGGTTGCCGAACTTGACGACCTGGCCGGCCGCCGGCCCCTGCGAGAGCTGCACGGCGCGCGGTGCATCGGTGCCATCGCGGAACGCCAAGGAGATCGTGTCGCCCTCCGCTCCCTCCAGCCCCTGCGTGGTCAGCTGGTAGGCCATCAGCACACGCCGACGCGTCTCGAGAGAACGGGGCAGGCGCGCCACCCGCGCGGCGACCGGGCAGCCGCGGATCGAGTCGAGCACCCATCCGGCGCGAACGCCGGCGCGCCACGCGGGACCACCGGTGTCCACGTGGGTGACCAGCGTAAGCGCATCCACCAGTCGGGTCTCGAATCCCAGCGCGCCCCCACTGCGCCGCGCACTGCCGCCCCCGCCTTTTTCGGTCGCCGCGTCGGCGGTCTCCTGCGGAATGATCGAGAAGTGGGACTGCTTGAGGCGGGACACCATGTCCGCCAGTACCACGCGCAGTTCCCCGCGCGTGCGCGCAGCGGCTGCCCGTGGGCGCAACTCGTCCCGGACCGCCAGCCAGTTCACGCCGTTGTACGTGGTGTCCCAGTGCGTGCGACGGATGATCTGCCACGCCGTGTCGAACGTGACCAGCGGTTCAGTTACCGGCTCGTTGGCATGGGACCCGCTGACCCCTGCGCCCGTCGCACCACAGGCCGCCGGAAGTGGCGCCAGCGTCACGGCCCCCGCGGCCGATCCGGCCGGTGCGGCGGTGCCTCGGCACGCCGACAGCGCACCGCTTGTCAGAACCAGGAAGGCGAGGATGGTACGCATGTACGGAGGGAGTTCGTGAGCCGGGCCCGACTTGTTTCAAAATAATGGCGAGAAAATCTATCGGCAATACGGCGCGATTTTCAGAAACGCGGACCCACTGCTCTCACAGTCCTGGTATGCAGCACATTACCATGCACTGCGGTCCCACACTTCCACGCGCCCTTTCGGTATCCCATGTCTGCTCGTTTGCACGCGCTGCACGCCGCCGGCCAGTCCCTCTGGCTGGACTACATCGATCGCCAGATGCTTTCCAATGGAGACCTGGCGCGACGTATTGCCGAGGATGCCCTCACGGGGATGACCTCCAATCCGACCATCTTCGAGAAGGCGTTGGCGGAAGGCGCGGCCTACGATGCACAGCTGGCCACCGTGGATGCGGCCCTGTCCGATCGCGAGGCCTTTTTCACGCTCGCCACCACGGATGTGCGTCATGCCTGCGATGCCTTCCGCGGCGTGTACGACAAGACGCAGGCGGTTGACGGCTATGTGTCGCTCGAAGTCTCCCCCGACCTCGCGCGCGACGCTGAGGGCACGGTGGCCGAAGCGCGTCGCCTGTGGGCGCTCGTGGACCGGCCCAATCTGATGATCAAGGTGCCGGGCACGATCGAGGGCGCCGATGCCATCCGTCAGCTCATCGCCGACGGCATCAACGTCAACGTGACGCTGCTCTTCGCCGTCGAGGCGCATGCCCGCGTGCTCGAGGCGTACATCGCGGGTCTCGAGCAGCGCGCCGCAGCCAACCTGCCGATCGATCGCATCGCGTCGGTGGCGAGCTTCTTCGTGAGCCGCGTGGACTCCGCCATCGACAAGCAGCTTGGCACCATGGCTGTTGCGTCGCCTGCGCAGGCCGGCACCTTCACTGCACTGCAGGGCAAGGCGGCGATCGCCAACGCGAAGATGGCGTACCGCCTCTTTCAAGCCTCGTTTGCCGGCCCACGCTGGGCTCCGCTCGCCGCCAAGGGCGCGCGGGTGCAGCGTCCGCTGTGGGCGTCGACGAGCACCAAGAACCCCGCCTACCGCGACGTGATCTACGTGGAGGAGCTCATCGGTCCCGACACCGTGAATACCCTGCCGCCCGCCACGCTCGAGGCGTTCCGCGACCACGGTAACGTGCGTGCCTCGGTGACCGAACACGTGGCCGAGGCGGAACGTGCGCTCGCTGCACTCGAGGCGCACGGGGTCTCGCTGCAGGCCGTTACCGATACGCTGCTCGCGGAAGGGCTGGCCTCGTTCGAACAGTCGTTCGTCACGCTGCTCTCTGGGCTGGCGCGCAAGCGCGCAGCGCTGGCGAGCTGATTCCAGCCCGTCGTCGCGCTACTCCCCGTCGCCACCACCACCCCACGTAATGCACAATTCCGGTACCGGCCCCGAACGTGTCGCGTCTCCTGCGGCCACCGGTGAGCACATGACCAGTCCTTTCCGGCGCACCCACGTTCCACGCACCAAGATCGTGGGCACGCTCGGCCCTGCCAGCAACACGGCTGAAGGTATCCGGTCGCTCATCGATGCGGGGCTCGACGTTGCCCGCATCAACTTCTCGCACGGTACGCACGACCAGCACGCGCGCACCATCGGCGTGGTCCGCGACGTGTCCGAGGCGGCAGGGCGCCCGGTGGCAATCCTTGGTGACCTGCAGGGGCCACGCATTCGCATCGGCGTGCTGCCAGCCCCCCGTGAGCTTGAGGTGGGCGGCACCGTGGTACTGGCGCCGGAGGAGGTAGCCAGCGGCGATGAGATTCCGATCACGTACGCGGACCTCTGCCACGACGTGACCACCGGCAATCGCGTGCTCATCAACGACGGGCTCTTCGAGCTCGTCGTCGCCCGTGTGGAGAATCCGCGGGTGTGGTGCACGATCGTGCACGGCGGCACGCTCACCAGCAACAAGGGCATGAACCTGCCCGGCATCGCGGTCTCGGCGCCGTCGCTCACGGAGAAGGATCGCGCCGACCTCGCGTTCGCCATTGAGAACGATCTTGACATGGTCGCCCTCAGCTTCGTGCGTCGCGCGCAGGACATCGAGGAGCTGCGCGCGCTGATCCCCACGTCGATGCTGATCGTCGCCAAGATCGAGAAGGACGTGGCGCTTGAGAATATCGAGGAGATCATTGCGACGACCGACGCGGTGATGGTGGCGCGTGGCGATCTCGGGGTGGAGTTGCCATTCGAGGAGGTGCCGATCGCTCAGAAGACGATCATTGCCACCGCAAACCGCATGGGACGGCCGGTCATCACCGCCACCCAGATGTTGGAATCGATGATCGAGAATCCACGTCCGACGCGCGCGGAGGCCAGCGACGTGGCCAACGCGATTCTCGATGGAACCGATGCGGTGATGCTGTCGGCGGAGACGGCGGCAGGCGCGTATCCGCGCCTCGCGGTGGAAGCGATGCGGCGCATCATTAAGGAGATTGAAACGCACCCGCGCCCGGGCGCGAGTCATCGGGTTGATCGCCGGGTGAACAGTGGCGTGAACACCGAGGAGGCGATTGCCGCGGCCACGGTGGCCGCCGTGCGTATGCTCGATGCGCCGCTGGTGGTGGTCTTCACCAAGAGCGGTTTCACGGCGCGTATCGTGTCGTCGCACCGCCCGAGCGTGCCCATCCTCGCGCTCACCGACGAACCGCGCGTGTGCCGTCAGCTTGCGCTCGTGTGGGGGGTGGTGCCGCGCCTTGTGCCCACGGCACGCGGCTACGACCACATGGTGGCGATGGCGCTCCGCGAAGCGCTCGATCTCAACCTCGTCACCAAGGGAGATCGCGTGCTGGTCACGGCGGGCGTGCCGTTCGACGTACCCGGCACGACCAACCTGCTCAAAGTCGAGACAGTCTGAGTATGGGCTGGCGCATGCTGCGCCTGCTCCCGATGCACGGGTGTCGTCACTGACGGCCCCCGTGCGACTCGTCTTTCTCGGCACGGGCACCAGCTTCGGGGTCCCGCAGATCGGGTGCGCGTGCCGCGTATGCCGCTCAACCGACGCGCGCGACAAGCGGACGCGCTGTGGTGCCGTGGTCGAACTGGGGAACGGCGCCCGCCTGCTGATCGATACGCCTCCCGAGCTGCGGCTGCAACTCGTGGCCAATGATCTGGCCAGCGTGGACGCGGTGCTGTTCACGCATGAACATGCGGATCACATCCACGGCATCGATGATCTGCGCGGCATCACCATCCGCCGCGACGCCCCGCTCCCGCTGTACGGCGAGGCGCCCACGCTGGAAACGCTCACGCGTCGCTTCCCATACATCTTCGACGCCGCGTTCCGGCCGCTGCCTGGCACCACGCGCCCGGAGGCGCACCTCGTGCCCATCACCGCGGGGACACCGTTCGAGGTGTTGGGTACCCCCGTGCTGCCCATTGCGGTACCCCACGGGCGCGCCTCGGTGGTTGGCTATCGAATCGCGGATATGGCCTATATCACCGACGCCAAGACGCTCCCCGACGCCGCGCTGGATGCGGTGCATGGCGTGCACGTGCTGGTACTCAATGCGCTGCTGCGCACACCGCACCCCACGCACCTGTCGGTCTCCGAGGCGGTGGCCATCGCCCAGCGCGTTGGAGCGGCGCGCACGTACCTCACGCATCT
Source organism: Gemmatimonas sp. (assembly GCF_044344655.1). Lineage (GTDB taxonomy): Bacteria > Gemmatimonadota > Gemmatimonadetes > Gemmatimonadales > Gemmatimonadaceae > Gemmatimonas. The sequence continues at coordinate 18,201 of NZ_JBIJCN010000017.1, read as the reverse complement.
CACGCACGACACGTCGCACGCGGACCTCGCCGCCGAACTGCCCCCGGGGATCTTCCCCGCGCACGATGGCCTCGTGGTCGAGCTTCCGGCGCCCTGATAACAGAGCACTGCCCCATGTCACTTTCCTTCGATTTCACCAACATGATGGCCGGTGCGCTGCCACGCGGCGCCGGTATCACCGAAGCGCAGTGGCAGGAGGCCGCACCAGCCTTCGCACGCGCCCACGCCGCTGTGCATGCGCGCGTGCATGACCTCGGGTTCCTTACGCTCGCCACCAACACGGCGCTTCTTGAGCCGTCACTCGCCGTGGCAGCCAGGGCGCGGGGGCGGTTCGACGAGGTGCTCCTCCTCGGCATCGGCGGCTCCTCGTTGGGGCCGATCGCGTTGCGCACCGCGCTCTGCCCCCTACGTTGGAATGAATTGACTACGGAACAGCGCGGCGGGCACCCGCGTCTCCACGTTCTGGACAACGTGGATCCGGCCACCATCGCCACCACCCTCGCGCGCCTCGAGCTGGCACGCACCCTGGTGCTTGTGGTGTCCAAGTCGGGTGGAACGGTCGAGACCATGGCGCAGTACCTCATCGTGCGCGAGGCGCTCGCCACGGCGCTCGGCGAGGACACCGCCCGGGCGCACCTCGTGTTCATCACCGATCCCGAGGTGGGTGCGCTGCGCACGATCGCGCGTGCCGAGGGCATCACGACGGTCGACATCCCAGCCAACGTCGGGGGGCGGTTTTCGGTGCTGTCGCCAGTCGGCATCCTCCCGGCGGCACTCCTTGGCATCGATGTGCAGGCGCTGCTGGCCGGCGCCGCGCACGTGACCGTCGAATCGCAGCACGCTGCCCTCGCGGCGAATCGGGCCGGCGCCTTCGCCGTGTTGCAATGGCTGGCCGATACCCGCCATGGCCGGCGCGTGCACGTCCTCATGCCGTACGCCGACCCGCTGCGTGATCTCGCGTTCTGGTTCGTGCAGTTGTGGGCGGAGTCGCTTGGCAAGACCAAGGCGGACGGCACCTCGGTCGGCCCCACACCGCTGCCGGCGCTCGGGGCTACTGACCAACACGCACAGGTACAGCTCTTCATGGAAGGTCCCCGCGACAAGTCCGTGACGTTCATTGGCGTGAAGGGGCGCCAAGGACAGGGGCCAATCCCCGCCCGTCATGCCGATGTCGCCGAACTCGGATACCTCGGGGGGCATACGCTTGGCGAGCTGATCGATATTGAACAGCGGGCCACCGCGGGCGCCCTCGCCGCGCGTGGGCAGTTCAATGCCACGCTCACCGTGGACACGATCGACGCCTGGCACCTCGGTGCGCTCCTGCAAACCTTCATGCTCGCCACCGCCTACGCGGGTGAGCTCTATGGCATCAACGCCTTCGACCAGCCCGGGGTGGAGCTTGGCAAGCAGTTTGCCTATGCCATGCTCGGCCGTACGGGTAGCGAGGCGGCGCGGGCCGAATGGGACGCCCTCCCCCAACCCGATCCCCGCTGGGCGATGTAACACGGCGCAAGAGGCACACAATTGCTGCCGCTGGTTGCCACCCGCCCCTGGCCGTAGGAAGTTTGACACGTAGGCTGATCCTCCGACTTTAACGCCTCCTCATGTCTGAATCCACGATCTCTTCGGCCACGCTGCTTGGCGGTGCCGTCACTGTTGCCAACGGCGCCGTGCAGGTGCACGACGCGTCGGTTCTCGAGACCGAGCAGTTCGACACGCTCGTCCAGCAGGCCGTCTTCGCCGCCTCCGAAGCCGAGCGCGATTTCGTGCGCTGGGTGATCTGGGAGATCGGACAGCACGTGGGGGTGCGCCCCGCGTCGATCCACGAACTCTACGTGGCACGCGGAGAGGGCAAATGCGGCGGCTTCACTGTGCCGGCCATGAACATCCGTGCCATGTCCTACGACACTGCACGCGCGATCTTCCGCACGGTGAAGAAGCTCGAAGTCGGGGCATTCATCCTCGAGATCGCCCGGTCGGAAATCGCATACACGGATCAGCGCCCCGCCGAATATGTGACCGTGATGCTTGCCTCTGCCCTCCGCGAAGGCTATCGCGGCCCGCTGTTCGTCCAGGGGGATCACTTCCAGGTGAACCACAAGAAGTACGCCGTGGACCCGGTAACGGAGGTGAATGCGGTGAAGGCACTCGTCACCGAGGCGGTGGCTGCGGGCTTCTACAACATCGATGTCGACACCTCCACGCTCGTGGATCTGTCCAAGCCCACGCTGGCTGAGCAGCAGCGCCTCAACTACGAGGTCTGCGTGGACATCACGCGATTCGTACGCGCGGCGGAACCGGCCGGCGTGACGATCTCGATCGGTGGTGAGATCGGCGAAGTGGGCACTGAGAATAGCACGCCCGAGGAACTCGAGGCGTTCATGGAAGGCTTCAACGCGACGCTCGCAGCGCAAGCGCCGGGCATGGCGGGCCTCTCCAAGATCTCCGTGCAGTCGGGGACGTCGCACGGCGGTGTGGTGCTTGCTGACGGCAGCATCGCCGATGTCGCGCTCGACCTCGACACTCTCGAGGTGCTCTCCAAGCTTGGCCGGGACAAGTACGGCATGGCAGGCGCGGTGCAGCACGGCGCCTCCACCCTCCCCGACGCGGCATTCGGCAACTTTCCCAAGCGCGAGACGGCGGAAATTCACCTTGCCACGAACTTCCAGACGATGATGTTCGATCATCTGCCGCAGGCGCTGCTGCAGGAGATCTACGCCTGGCTCGACGTGAACGCCAAGGACGAACGCAAGGCGACCGACAGCGACGCCCAGTTCTACTACAAGACGCGCAAGAAGGCGATTGGTCCGTTCAAGAAGACCCTCTGGGGGCTCCCGGCCGAGCTTCGTGCCAAGCTCGGGGCGGCCTACGACGCCAAGTTCACGTTCCTCTTCACGCAGCTCGGTATTGTTGGGACGAAGAAGTACGTGGAGCAGTTCGTGACCACGCCGGTGCAACATCGCGCCATGCCCACGGCAGCGAGCGCCATCATTGCGGCGCCGGACGACGCGGACCTTTCGGACTGAGTCGGAGTAGGGACATCCCATAGAAGGCCTTGGGCGGCCGCGACCGGCCACGGCCACAATGCCGGACCCACTTCACCGGAGGGGCAGATGGCACGTGACAGCTATGATGATGACCGCGTCGTCGTGATCGAGCGTGACGGCGGCGGGAATGGGGTGGGAATGTTGCTGCTGGGATTGGCCATCGGCGCCGGGGCGGCGTTGCTGTTTGCCCCGGCCAGCGGCGCCGAGACCCGGGCGCGCATATCGCGCGAGGCCAGACGGGCCGGTCGACGGGTCAAAGACATGACGGAGGAGCTCAGCGAGCAGCTCGCCGATCAGGCCGAGCGCGCCCGTTCCGCCGTTGATGAGCGGGTGGGGCGCGCGCGCGGCGCCGTGCACTCGCGCGTGGATGCCGTGAACGAGGCCGTGCACGCTGGGCGAGATGCTGCGCGTCAGGCACGGGCAGACATCGAAAGTGCCGTCGAGAATAGCAAGCGCGTGTATGCCGACAGTCGTCGGGCGTATAGTGCGCATTCGCGTCGTGGCCGGTCGGACGAGCCTGGCCCCGTGACTGATGACCTGCCGCCGCGCGCTGGCGCCGAGGGTGCCGCTGACGGGCGTACGGGCGAGGGTTGAGCCTTGGTGGGACATTCTTCGGCGTGTCTGGAATCAGAGCGCCGAAGACAATGTCCCCTTTCTTGCGGGCGGGCTGGCCTTCAATATCCTGCTCGCGCTCGTGCCGTTCGTGCTGCTGCTCATTTCCGGGCTCTCGTTCCTGCTGGGACGGGAGCCGGTGGAGGCAGCGGCGACCGTCACGGCCCTCGTGGAGCAACTGCTTCCCAACGATGCCCCCAGCGCGAGCGCGCTGCTGCGCGGCATCGTAACGGACGTGCTGAGTACGCGTAGCACTGTCACCATCTATTCGGCGATCGTTTTCGCGTGGTTCTCCACGCGCCTTTTCGGATCGCTACGCAGCGTCCTCGCGCTGATTTTCGACGGGACCGATCGCGGCATCATGGCCGGCAAGGTCTTCGATTTTCTCGCCACGATCGTGGCGACGGTAGCGGTGTCGGTCTACGTCGTGTTCTCGGCGTATCTCGATCTCGCCACCACGCGGGGGTTCGCACTCCTCCGCGGCGTGGGCCTCGCACAGGATGCGATGTCGGGGGTGGAGTACCTGGTGGGTCGCCTGTTGGCGCTCGCTCTCGTGCTCTCGCTGTTCTATGCCCTCTATCGCGGCCTGCCGCGCCGACGTCCCAACGTGCACGTGGCGTTGGTGGCGGCCATCACCGCGACGGTGCTGTTCGAGGCGGCACGCTACGGGTTCGCGAAAATGGTGAGCGCTGCCGATCCCGGGTCGCTGTATACCGGAACGATCGCCGCCGTGGTGGCGGTGGTGTTCTGGACCTACTACAGTGCGTTCCTGTTTCTCATCGGCGGCGAAGTGGCGCAGGCCTACGATCTGCGTCGGCGTGAGCTCGCCGCCTTGCGGAACAGCGAAGCCGCGGAGCACGACGTAAGCTCACGGGTGACGCGCAAGCGCACCGCCCCTGCGTCATCCTCCCCTTCGTCCCGTACCTGACCCCGGCCGTATGTCCGTTGCCATGTCCCTCGATCTCCGCAGCGACACCGTAACCCGTCCGACCGCGGCCATGCGGCAGGCGATGGCCACTGCCGAAGTGGGTGATGATGTGCTCGATGGTGATCCCACCACGCGCCGTCTCGAGGCCTTGGTGGCGGAGCGGCTCGGCAAGGACAAGGCGCTGTTCTTCCCGAGCGGTTCGATGGCCAATCAGGCGGCGATCTGGGTGCACACCACGCCCGGAACAGAGCTGTTGTGCGATGCCGAGGCGCACATCTTCCACTGGGAGATCGCCGCGGTGGCGGGGCTCTGTGGCGTGCAGTGCCGTCCGGTGAAGGGGCAGGGGCCCGTGTTCCGCGCCCCCGACCTGCGCGCGCACATCCGCACGCCCAGTATCCACGCCCCCGAGCCGTCGCTGGTGTGTCTCGAGAACACGCACAACGGCGCCGGTGGCGCCGTCACCTCGCGTGACGACATGGCGGCACTGCAGCAGGTGGCGCGCGAGCATAACCTGCCGGTGCACCTCGATGGCGCGCGGCTTTGGAACGCCGCCACGGCGCTGGGGCTCCCGATGGCCGATCTTGCCGCGTGTGCTGATACGGTCATGGTGAGCTTCTCGAAGGGGCTCGGCGCGCCGGTGGGCGCGTGCCTTGCCGGGCCTGCCGACTTCATCGCGCGCGCGCATCGCGTTCGCAAACGTTTCGGTGGCGGCATGCGACAGAGCGGCATTCTCGCGGCAGCGGCGGTGTACGCCCTCGAGCACCACTATGCCCGTCTCCCTGATGATCACGAGCACGCCAAATCCCTTGCGAACGCCGTGGATGGTATCGCGGGCGTGAAGGTGGTCCCTCCCGACACCAACATTGTGATGATCGACCTCCCCGCGCCGCGCGCCGCCGACGTCGTGGCCCGCGCGGCCGAACGTGGCGTGCGCATCACCATGTGGCATCCGTCGCGTGTGCGGGCCGTGACGCACCTCGACGCGAGTGCTCGGCAGGTGGCCGAGGCGGCGTCGGTGCTGGGGCGGGTGTTTGCCGAGGTCCTGGGGTAACGCCCTCCGAAAACCGTCGATCACCAGTACCACCGGCGGGGGCCTCCGCGTATCTTCCGATTGCTCCGGGTCCCGGAGGGCGCCAGCCCGCCAAATCGGTCAGGACCCCGAAGGTAGCAGCCGCACGTGGTGTCTGACGTCGCTTCGTCAGGCCCGGAGCACTGGCCCGCGAGAGAATCCGCCCTGAGCGCGGAGCTCCGCGGGCTTTTCGTTGGCCGCATCTAGCCGCCGGCCGGCAGCCACCAGGCGCCTCGGCCCTCCCGGGCCTCGGCGAGACGACCCTCCGGCCTCCGGGCGGTTTGAGGTAGATTGGAGCATGTCCCTCGCCCTCGCCCGCAAATACCGCCCCCGGAACTTCGCGACCGTGGCGGTACAGTCCCACGTTGCGAATACCCTCAAGGGGGCCATCGCCCGCGGGAGGGTCGCGCACGGCTATCTGCTGTGTGGTCCCCGCGGGACGGGCAAGACCACGCTCGCGCGTGTTCTCGCGATGGCGCTCAACTGTGAGCGCCGCGGCGAACCGGAGCTCGCCGGCGAGCCCTGCGGTCATTGTCAGAGCTGCCAGCGGATCTGGAGCGGGGCCTCGTCGCTCGATGTCGTCGAGATCGATGCGGCCTCGAACGGTGGTGTCTCTGATGCGCGCGATCTGCGCGAGCGCGCCATGTACGCGCCCTCGGGCGATGACCGCTACAAGGTCTACATCATCGACGAAGCGCACATGCTGTCGCGCGATGCATGGAATGCGCTGCTCAAGGTGCTCGAGGAACCGCCGCCGCGTGTCGTGTTCGTGTTCGCGACCACCGAAGCGCACAAGGTGCTCGGGACGGTGGTGTCGCGCCTGCAGCGCTTCGATCTCAAGCGCATCGGTCCCGCCGAGATCCGGGAGCGGCTTGCCGCCGTGCTCACCGAAGAGGGCATCCCCTTCGAGGCCGACGCGTTGGGGATGATCGCACGCGCCGCCGACGGTGGTCTGCGCGACGCCTTATCGCTCACGGATCAGGTGCTGGCGCTCGGCGACAGCGCGGCTGTCACGCGCGACAATGTCACCGTGGCTCTCGGGCTCGTCCCCGATGAGATCTATCTCGCACTGCTCGATGTGATCCTGGAGCGTCGCGCCGCCGACGTATTCGCACTGGTGCAGCAGCAGGCCGACGCCGGCGTGGATTTCACGCTCCTGCTCGCCGGCTTCGGTCGCCTGCTGCGCGCGTTGTTTGCGGTCGCGATCGGCGGACAGCCGCCGGAGCTCTCGGACACGATGCGCGAGGCGCTCGACGCGAGAAAGACGCGCGTGTCCCAGGGCGATCTGCTGCGCATGCTGCATGCACTGCTTGAGATGGAGCCCATGTACCGGCGCAGCGGACAGCCGCAGCTCTTGCTGGAGACGCTGCTGGTGCGCTTCGCGCTGCTCGACCGGACGGTGGAGCTCGAGGAGGTACTCAAAGGCTTCGGCGCCGGTGGGCATGATGATCCGCCGCTTCGCGTGGCGCACGGGTCCCGCGTGGCCTCGGCGCATGCACTGCCGCCCTCCCCGCCTGCGGCGGTGGCCCCGGCGCTGCCACACTCCGGCGGGGCACCGCTCGCACCATTCGCGCCGCCGCCGCCGTCACGCACGGCCACGCAGCAGGTGGCCGATGCGGCCGCCGCCGCCCAGCGCTCCGCCGCCCGGAGCGCTCCCGTGGCGCCGGCCACACGCAGCAGCGCGCCGCCAACCCTAGAACAGGTGAAGGCCAACTGGAGCGCCGTAGCGGAGACCATTCGCGACAACGGCCGAGGTATGCTGGCGCAGGTGGTCTATCGGCTTGTGCCCATGCAGGTCACACCGCAGGGCGTGCTCACGCTCGGCTATGATCCCGCCGACGACACCTTCTCGGCAGCGGTGGAGGGCGCCCGCGCCGATGTCCTCGCAGCCCTGCAGGCGTCCTTCGCCGGCATTACCAGTGTCACGGTGCAGGCCAGTGGCGCTGCGGCGGCCCTGGTGGCACCCGCAGCGCGTGTGCCCACCAAGCGTCTCACGGCACACGACGTGCAGCAACAGCGCACGGAGCAGATGGCCTCGAAGGATCCGCTCCTCGAAGCGGCGGTGAAGGCGCTGGATCTGGAGTTGTTGGACTGAACGTCGTCCGTCGTCCAGACCACTGTCTGCCTGCACCTTCCCTCGTCACAATCCCGACCCGATAACACCGATGGATATCTTCAAGATGCTGGGCCAGTTCAAGGACATGCAGGCCCGCATGCAGGCCATGCAGGAAGAACTCGGGCAGCGCACCTTCTCGGCGCTGGCCGGCGGTGGCATGGTCAGTGCTGATGTAGACGGCAAGATGCAGCTCAAGCGCATCCAGATCGATCCGTCCATCATGAGCGACAAGGAGATGGTGGAGGACCTGATCGTGGTGGCGGTGGCCGAAGCACAGAAGAAGGCGGCCGAAGCGATGCAGATGGAGCTCAAGAAGGTGACCGGCGGTATCGACCTGCCGTTCCAGCTCCCGTTCTGATTCTGCGCGCGCCGCGCTGACGCGTGTCAGTCATCGACGAACTCACGAGTGAACTGGCGCGGTTGCCTGGCATCGGCCGGAAAACCGCGCTCCGTCTCACGTATCATCTGCTGCGGCAGCCGGCGGGGCAGAGCCGCCGGCTCGCCGAGGCGCTCGTGGCGCTCACGGAGCGCGTGCGCCCGTGCGAACGGTGCCACAACCTCACCGAGTCGCCAGTGTGTCCGCTATGTGCCGATCCGCGTCGCGATCCGGCGCTCCTCTGTGTCGTTGAGGAGGCAAGTGACATTGCCTCGATCGAACGGGCCGGCGAGTATCGAGGGCTATACCATGTGCTGGGTGGACGGCTCTCGCCGCTCGATGGCGTGGGACCGGACGATCTGGCGATCGGCACGCTGCTGGCACGGATCGAGCCTGAGGGGGTGCGCGAGGTCATTCTGGCCACCAATCCGTCGCTCGAGGGAGAGGCTACGGCCCTGTACGTGCAACGTCAGTTGGCGGCGCGTGCCGTACGGGTCACGCGAATCGCCCGGGGATTGCCCGTGGGCGGCGACCTCGAATACGCCGACGGGGTCACGATCGCGCAGGCGTTGGCTGCCCGACGGGAGATGTAACGCCGCGGATCGGGGACCCGCAGTTACCTTCGGGGCCGGCCGAGCGTTGATAGTGGGCGACTCCTCCGTGATCACGTGCAGTGGACGCCGCACACCACCGGCCCCCGTCCTTATGCCCATCGGCGCCGTCACCTGGTCGTTCACCGAGGGCGACTTCGGGGCCATTACGATCACCCTGCAGCGGTTCCTTTACGACGCGAAGGCGCGCAGCGCCCTGCTCGTGGACCGTAGTGGCCAACTCGTGGCCACGGTGGGCGAACCGCCCACCTTCGATGCGACGGCCTTTGCCTCGCTCACGGCGGCCGACTTCAGCGCCAATGACCAGCTGGCCCGCCTCATCGGCGAGAACGACTTTCGCATGCTCTTCCATCAGGGGGAGCGCGAAAGCATGTACCTCGCCGATATCGCACGGCAGGTCATTCTCGTGGTGCTTTTCGATAACCGCACCACCCTTGGCCTCGTGCGGTTGCGCATGAAAACGGCGGTCGACGACCTCACGCGCGTCTTTGAGGGGGTGTTCGCCCGTGGCCATACCCGGGGCGACCCCCGTGGCGGCACCCGTGACGGCACCCGTGACGGCACCCGCGATGCGGCGCCGCCGGGTATCCTGGCCGGTGCCGACGACGAGATCGACCGCTTGTTTCAGTAACGGGCTGCGCCGATGTCGATGATCAACTACGCGTCGCGCGAGATCAACTGCAAAATCGTGTTTTACGGTCCGGGGCTTGGCGGCAAGACGACCAATCTCGAGTACGTCTACGGCAAGGTCTCGCCGAGTACACGGGGGAAGCTGATTTCACTCGCCACCGAGACGGAACGCACACTCTTCTTCGACTTTTTGCCGGTCGATCTGGGGACCATTCGCGGCTTCAAGACCCGCTTTCACCTCTACACGGTGCCGGGGCAGGTCTACTACAATGCGTCGCGAAAGCTCATCTTGAAGGGAGTGGACGGCGTGGTGTTCGTGGCCGACTCGCAGGCGGAGCGGGCGGAGGCGAATCTCGAGTCCATGCAGAACCTGTATGACAACATGGCGGCGTATGGGTACGACCTCACGCGCATGCCCTTCGTCATCCAGTACAACAAACGCGATCTTCCCAACGCGGCGCCGATGGCTGACCTGCAGGCCATGCTGAACCCGGGGTGGGAAGTGACGGATCCGTCGCGGATGCGTCCGCTGGCAGATCCGTTCCGCCCCGGCGAGTTTCTGGTGAGCCAGCTGCCCACCGGGGAGTGGGTGGAGCGCGTGCCGTATTTCGAAGCGGTCGCAGTCACCGGTGACGGGGTCTTCGACACACTCAAAGCCGTCTCCAAGCTGGTGCTCAAGACACTGGCGTAGCCCTTCTCCCGTGAACCTTCCGAACGCAATCACCGTGGGCCGCATTGCCCTCACGCCCCTGATTGCGTGGTTGCCGTTCACGACGTCGTGGAGCGCGCGCCTGGTGGCCTTTGTGCTCTTTCTGGTGGCCGCGATTACCGACTACTGGGACGGCCATCTCGCGCGCTCGCGCAATCTGGTCACGGACCTTGGTCGCCTGCTCGACCCCCTCGCCGACAAGCTGCTGCTGCTGGCTACGCTCGTGCCGATGTACCTGTTGCAGCAACACGCGGACCTCGTGGTGGCGCATGGGGGCCATGCGGACAGCCCGTTTCTCTTCGAGCTGCCCTTCGGCCGCGTGAGCCTCCCGCTCTGGATCGTGCTGGTGGTACTGGGGCGCGAGGCCTTCATGACCGTCTTCCGGCAGGTGGCGGCGCGCCGCGGCCTCGTCATTGCCGCCATCGGCCCCGCCAAGTGGAAGACCACCTTCCAGAGCATCTGGCTCGGCGCCGCCTACTTCTGGTTCTTTGCCAGCACGCTCGCCGAGCACCGTCAGTGGGTGGGCGCTCGCGAATGGCAGGCCTTCGCCTGGTTCAACGGCTTCGTGGGCGTGGTGAGCATGACGGCGGCGGTGGGGCTCACGCTGTACTCGCTGTGGCTCTACCTGCGGCGATATGGCGGCCAGGTGCTTCGGACGGACTGAGGGGCGCTGGCGGCACGGCCATGCCGGGGCCGACGTCCCGACGCAGCTGCATTGCGGCGTCTACGATGGATGCCGAGATGTCCGAGTGGAGAGGATTGAGCGCCATGGCCTTCAGGCGACCGAGCGGCGTCACTCGCACGTCACCTCCGTGCCTCCCCATCGCCGTGCCGTCTCCCCCTAGATTACGGGGTATGGACTTGGAGATCGTGACCATCGGCGACGAGCTGCTGCTCGGCTTCACCATCGACACCAATGCCGCGCATCTCGCGCGGGAGCTCGCTGCACTCGGCGTGCGCATCGTACGTCGCGCCACGTGTGGTGACGATGCCGAGAGCATCAAGGCCGCTGTGCAGGAAGCCCTCGAGCGCACCGGTGCGGTGATCACGACCGGTGGCCTTGGCCCCACCGCCGACGATATGACCAAGCCCGCAATCGCGTCGATCTTCGGCACGGGCATGGTGATGGATCACGATATCCTCACCGCGTTGCGCGATCGCTGGCGCGCGCGCTTCAATCACGAGCTGCCGCTGAGCAATGAGCAGCAGGCGATGGTGCCGGAGCACTGCACCATTCTCCCCAATCGCCACGGGAGCGCGCCGGGTATCTGGCTCGAAGACGCGCGGCAGCGATGGGTCGCCATGTTGCCCGGCGTTCCACGTGAAATGCGTGGCATGCTCGCCGATACGATCATCCCGCGCCTCCGAGATCGTCTGCCGAGCAGCGGACGCGTGATTCGGAGCCGCACCCTGCGCACGGCCAATATTGCCGAATCGGCGCTCGCCGATCGGCTGGGCGACCTCGCGCGCGGCGTGAATGGCCTGAGCCTCGCATATCTCCCTGGTAGCGACGGCGTAGACCTGCGGCTCACCAGCTGGGATCGCGATGCACACGAGGCAGAGCAGGTACTTGCTGAGGCTGCCACGCAGCTGCGCGCGCGCGTCGGACCATTCGTGTACGGCGAAGGCGACGACGATCTCGCCGCGATCATGCTGGCCGAGTGTGCGGCGCGCAACGCGACGATCGCCGTGGCCGAGAGCTGCACCGGTGGCCTGCTCGGCATGCGCCTGACCGCCATCCCCGGATCCAGTCGCACGGTGCTGGGTGGCACCATCGCCTACGCCAACGAGGTCAAGATCCGCGAGCTGGGCGTACCGGCCGAGGTGATCGCCGAGCATGGAGCGGTAAGCCACGAGGTGGCGCGCGCCATGGCCACGGGGGCGCGGCTCCGCTTCGGCAGTACCATCGGCCTGGGCATCACCGGCATTGCCGGCCCCGACGGCGGCACGCCCGAGAAGCCCGTGGGTACGGTGTGGGTGGGGGTCGACATCGACGGCGACGTGCACGCCGTCCGTGCCGTGTTGCCGGGCGACCGGCACGAGATTCGCTGGCGTGCGGCACAGCTGGCGCTGGATCGACTGCGCAAGGCCTTTGCCCGCGACACCGAGAGTGCCGCATGGACCGCCCGCGGCTGACCCAATCGGCGGACGCCGCTTGAGCGTGGCGCCGTTCTTCCAGATGTTTGGAGACGTGCCAATCCGACGGGTACCGGTCGATGGCCGGTAACCTTTGCGCGGCCCGATCCGTAGGGGCCGACGCGATCAGACATCAACCGTGGCGCGTGCGGCCCTGCCGGCCGTGCCGCCCGCTGTTCACCGCTGGACCATCCCATGAGTGAGCCCATGTCGAACGACGACGCGACGACCGAATCCCTTCCCCAAGCGGACGGGCAGGACACCGTGCCCGCCGCGGAGGCGATAGACGAGCGCCAGCGCGAGCTCGATGAGCTGAAAGACAAGCACCTGCGTCTGGCGGCGGAGTTCGAAAACTTCCGCCGTCGCGCTGTGAAGGAACGCCAGGAAGCCGGCTGGCGGGCGCAGGGTGACCTCGTGCGCGGCATCATGGACGCGATCGACGACATCACCCGCTTCGCACACGTGGACCCCGCCACCGTCGATGCCAAGGCCGTCGTGGACGGCGTGGGCATGGTGGAGAAGAAGCTCTTCAAGTCACTTGCCGGGCATGGCTTCGAAGTCGTGGACCCGACCGGGCATGCGTTCGATCCCAACCTGCACGAAGCCGTCACCACCACGCCTGCCGGTGTGGCGGAGGAAGACGGCACCGTGGCCGCCTGCTTCCAGGCAGGCTACGTGATCAACGGACACGTGCTGCGCCCCGCGCGCGTGGTTGTGAAGCAGTGGACCGGCGCCTGAGCTGACCGCTCCGGCGCCCCAGAGAGGCCTCAACGCACAGCATGGCCAACGGCACCGACTACTACGCGGTCATCGGGGTCTCGTCGTCCGCTACGGCCGACGAGATCAAGAAGCAGTACCGGCGACTCGCCAAGCAGTACCATCCCGACACGAACCAGAACGATCCCAAGGCGGCCGACCGCTTCAAGGAGATCTCTGAGGCGTACAACGTCCTCGGAGACGCCGAGAAGCGAAAGCAGTACGACGACATGCGTCGCCTCGGCGCGTTCGGCGGGTTCGCGGGGGGCGCGCGCGCGTCGCGCCCGGGAGCCGGCGGGGCGCGGGGGCCGGGACAGGCCGGTGCCGGGTCGTTCACGGATTTCGATGTGGGCGGGATTGGCGGCCTGGGTGATCTCTTCTCCAGCATGTTCGGTGCGGGCGCCACGCCCGGTGCACGCGGGGGCGCCCGTCGTGGCGCCCCCGAGAAGGGGCAGACCGTCGAGCAGACCATCGTCGTGCCCTTTCGCATAGCCGCGACCGGCGGCAAGGTGCCGGTGGAGCTCGAGGTCAACGAGGAGTGCGTGATGTGCCGTGGCAGCGGCGCGGCCCCCGGCGCACAGATCCGGCCCTGCGGCGAGTGCTCGGGCCGCGGCGTGATCTCCTTCGGTCAGGGGAGCTTTGCCGTCAACCGGCCGTGCCCGGTGTGCGTGGGTCGGGGCAGCGTGCCTTCGGAACGTTGCGGCGCATGCCGTGGTACCGGAGAAGCACGGGCACGTCGCACCGTGAGCATCGCGGTGCCGGCGGGCGCCGAGTCGGGGACGAAGGTGCGGTTGCGCGGGCAGGGCGGGAAGGGGGCCGCCGGTGGGCAGGCCGGCGATCTGGTCATCACGTTCGAGGTGCAGTCGGACCGCTTCTACAAGCGCGAGGGGCTCGATCTCATCGCGATCGTGCCCATCAACGTGGCGCAGGCCACGCTGGGCTCGCGCATCAGCGTGAAAACCCTCGACGCCAAGAAGGTGGCCATCCGCATCCCGCCCGGGACGTCGGCGGGGCGCCGCTTCAAGGTGACGGGGCAGGGGATCGAGAAGGACGGCAAGCGTGGCGATCTGCTCGTGGAAGTGACCATCACCGTACCGGAGAGCCTCAGCGAGGCACAGGAGAAGGCGATGCGCGAATTCGCGGACGCGAGCGGGTTGAAGTACTGATGCGCGCCACGCGTGCGGTCGTGTTTGGCGGTGCGGCGCTCCTCGCGGTGGCGCTGTGGCCCATCATGCCGGCCGCCTTGCCGGCGCAGGTTCCGGTGCCGGTTTCCCCGGCCCGGGCGCTTGGCGACAGCACCCCGCGCGCACCAGGCACGCGCTGGCAGTTCGATCAGTGCATGGGCGGGCTCACCTACGGCGCGCCGCTCAAGTGGGCGCTGAGCTACGGCATGGGGTGGGTGCGCGAAAGCGAGCAGCGCGGCTGGTGCTTCCTCGGCGCGGCCAAGATGGGCTTCGGCGGGGCAAGCTTCAACGTGGGGCTCGCCAATTCGCTCGGCCACTGGGGGAGCGGGGTGGCGCTCACCGCCGGGGTGCTGCGCACCTTCAATGATCCCTTGGGCGCCCTCGCCAAACGGACCTACGTAGGCGGCAACCTGCACGTGTGGCCGCTCCTCGCCCTCGGCGGCGACGTGGGCTATTACGTGCCGATCGGCCGCGACGCGCCGGACACGAAGGGGAAGGGGCTTCTGGTGTGGTCCACGGGCTTCGGGTTCTGAACGACTGAACCGGTGCGGCCTCGGCTCCCCCAGCAGCCCGAGGCCGCGCGAGATGGCGTAGGCGTGTCCCACGGACTAGGTTCGCGCGGATGAACGACCTCACCCCTCATCGGTCGCCGCTGCGCTCCACCGGCGTGCAGGTCACCCTCGGCCTGGTCGCCGGTCTCGCGCTCGGTATGCTGCTCTCGCGTGAGACCTCGCCGTCGGCGTTCACGACGGCGTTCATGCCGGTACTCGATACTATCGGGACGGCATGGATCAACGCCGTGCGCATGACCGTCATTCCGCTGGTCGTACCGCTGCTGATCGTGGGCGTGGCGGGCGGTGAGGATCTCCGGGCTACAGGCACGGTGGGCGCCAAGGCCTTCGGCTGGATGCTCCTGCTGCTGGTGGCCTGCGCGGCGCTCTCCACGATCGTGTCGCCGCTGTGGTTCGATACGCTCACGCTCGACGCCGAGGCCACGGCGCGCCTGCGTGCGACGGCGAAAATCGACGTGCCCACTGCCGATGCGCTGTCGATCCGCACGTTCATCCTGTCCCTTATCCCGCTCAACCCCGTCAAGGCGGCAGCCGACGGTACCTTGCTGCCGGTTGTGCTCTTTACGCTGCTGTACGCCTTCGCGCTTGGTCAGGTCGGGGACGGACCGCGCGTTGCGCAGCTGGCGTTCTGGCGCGGCATGGCCGACACGATGCTCGTCGTGGTACGCTGGATGCTTGCCCTCGGTGGCCTCGGCATCTTTGCGCTCGCGGCGGTGCTGGGGCAGAAGCTCGGTGCCAACGTACTCGGTGCGATCGGCTTCTATTTCATGGTCAACATCGTCCTGCACCTGATTGCCGTCGTGGCGATCTACGTGTTCATCGCGGTGAACGGGCGTGTCCCGGTCCGGCAGTTCCTGCGCGCGCTGGTTCCGGCGAGCGTGGTGGGGATGGGTACGCGCAGTTCGCTCGCGAGCCTCCCCGCCATGGTAAAGGGCGCGACCGATGTGCTGGCGCTGCCGCCCACGGCGACGGGGTTCGTCCTCCCACTCTGTGCGAGCGTGTTCAAGCTCACCAGTGCGATCTACTGGCCGGTGGGAGCGCTGTTCATCGCGAAACTGTATGGCATTGATCTCTCCACGGCCAACCTGCTCCTCGTATCCGCGTCCAGCATCGTGCTGAACTTCAGCACGCCGGGTATCCCGAGCGGCGGTATGCTGCTGCAAGTGCCGCTGTATGCGAGCATCGGGCTCCCCGTCGAAGGCATTGGCATCCTCATCGCGCTCGACACCCTCCCCGACATGTTCAAAACGCTGCTCAATGTGACCAGCGACATGATGGTGGCGGTGATGACGACGGCGCAGGGTGGGGGCGCCGAGCGCGCGCCTGTCGGTTAACCCTCAGCCAGCCAGCAGCGGCAGCCTTCGCGATGGCGCCGCGCGCATGCCGCGCTCGATTACACCACCGCCGAGTACCAGCTCGCCATCGTAGATGACGAGTGACTGCCCCGGGCTGATCGCCTGAATCGGTTCTTCGAGCGCGAGTTCAATGGCGTCGCCATCGCATCGCACGATCGTAGCCGGTGATGCCTTCGCGCGGTTACGAACCTGCACCTGTACGGCGTCACCCACCGAGGGGGCATCGTACAGCCAGTTGAGTTCACGTGCCTCGAGGCCGCGCCCCAACAGTGTCTCGCGCGGGCCGATCACCACGGCGCGCTCCGCGGGTATGATCTCCACCACGAACATCGGGGCGCCGAAGCCGCCGGGCAGTCCCTTGCGCTGACCGATCGTGAATCGCGCGAACCCGTCGTGCTCTCCCACCACGGTGCCGTTCTCGAGGCGGATGGGCCCGTGCTGGAGCGCCGGCGCGTCGGTGCCGAGGTGCTCGCGGATCACGCGCACATGATCGCCATCCGGCACGAAGCAGATGTCCTGGCTTTCGATCTTCTCGGCCGTGCGCAGTCCGAAGCGCCGAGCGATTTCGCGCGTCTCCGCCTTGGTCTGCCCGCCGATCGGCAGCACGAGCCGCTGCAGTACGGGCCGGTCGATGCCCCACAGGAAGTAGCTCTGGTCCTTGGCGGGGTCGAGGCCGCGCAGCATCACCGCGTGGTCCCCCACGCGCCCCATGCGCGCATAATGCCCCGTGGCAAGCCAGCGCGCATCGATCGCGTCGGCCTTGTCGAGCAGGTCGCGGAACTTCGTAAACGTGTTGCAGCGCACACATGGAATGGGCGTGCGGCCGCGCGCGTACTCCTGCACGAAGTCGTCGAGCACGTCGTGCCCGAAGTGATCCACGAGATTGGTCACGTAGTGCGGGATGCCGAGCGTCTCGCACACCCGGCGCGCGTCGCTCGTGGCATCGAGCGAGCAGCAGGGACGATCCGGCACCTCGGCTCCGTCACCGTGCAGCTTCATCGTCACCCCCACCACGTCGCAGCCCGCGTCTACGAGCAGCGCCGCGGCCACGCTTGAGTCCACGCCGCCGCTCATCGCCACGAGGACGCGGTCGCCCTTTTGCGGCGTGAATGCCGTCGAGAGTTCTTGGGTGGACATGACGTTCAGGGAGGGGGGAGCGGGGCGCAGGAAGCCGGAGGCTTCGTGCCCGCACGTGCCTAGAAGTCGACGATGGCGAACGCGGGGGCCGCCTTGGGGACGCGGACCTTCTCTGCGAGCGTGGCAAGCACGTCCACCGTGCGCGTCACACACTCTGGGGTGCTGAGGCATCCCAGCGACAAGCGCAGCGCCGCGTTGGCGAGTTCGCCGGGGACGCCCATCGCGCTCAGGACGTGGCTTGCCGATACACTGCCGCTCTGACAGGCCGATCCCGCGCTGCACGCGATGCCGCGCAGGTCGAGGGCCATCAGCATCGACTCACTGCTGGTGCCAGGGATCGACACATTCACCACGTGCGCGGCACGCGGCGCGCCTTCGGCGTGAATGACCACGTCGGGGATTCGCTCGCGCAGCCCCTGCTCGAGCGCCGTGCGCAGCCCCATGAGCCGCGTATGCTCCGCGTGGTATTCCGCGAGCACGAGCTCGGCCGCGGTCGCGAGCCCCACCGCAAAGGCCACGTTCTCCGTACCGGGGCGGCGGCCACGCTCCTGCGAACCGCCGTGCGCGAGTGGCTCGAGCGGGGTGTCGCGGCGGATGTACAGGGCGCCGATCCCCTTGGGGGCGCCGATCTTGTGTCCCGAGATGGTGAGCAGGTCGAACGGCTGCGTGCGCGCATCGACCGTGACCTTGCCGAATGCCTGCACGCCATCGGTGTGGAACACCGCGCCGACCGCCTTGGCCTGTGCGGCGAGCGCGGGGATGTTCTGAATCACCCCCACTTCGTTGTTCACCCACATCACGCTGGCCACGGCCACGCGCTCGTCGAGCAGGCTTGCGAAGTGGTTGGTGTCGACCACGCCGGTGGCATGCACGCGCACGAGGCGCTCCTCGCCGCCTTCGTGCACCACGTGGTGCACCGCGGCAAGCACGGCCTTGTGCTCGATCGGCGTCGTGATCGCGGCG
>NZ_JBIJCN010000016.1:0-54562 GCF_044344655.1 Gemmatimonas sp. | reverse complement strand
TACCTCCAGCACGGCCTCGTTTCCCTCGGGGCGCACCGACAGCTGCACGTGCCCGTCCGCGCGGCCGTAGCGCAACGCATTGTCGACGAGCACGCCGACGAGTCTCGCCAGCAGCGTGGGGTCGCCGGTGATCGGCGTTTCTTCGAGCCGACCGAACGTCAGCTGCATGCCGAGCTGCTGTGCCTGCGGCTGCCAACGCGGCGCCTCGTCGACGGCGAGGTCATCGAGAAACAGCGGCTGGGCACCGGTGATCTCGTCGTCAGTCGTCGCGTCAGCCCGCGCGAGCTGCAGCAACTCGTCGAGCTGGTGCGACACGCCCCGCAACTCGGCATCGAGAGCCCCGAGGAGCTGAGGATGGTCGGGCGCAGGTACCGGTCCGCCGTTGGCTTGCAGCAGTGCGAGTTCCACCCGTGCGCGCATCCGAGCGATAGGCGTACGCAGTTCGTGCGCGGCGTCGGCAAGAAACTGTCGCTGCTGGGCAAGCGCACCATCGAGGCGATCGAGCAGCGCGTTGAAGCGCAGCCCAAGGCGCCCCAGTTCATCGTCCGGGTTGGCCACCGGGAGGCGCGTCCCGCTGGCTGGTGCGATGCGCGCAGCGGCGGCGGCCATCTCCCCGACAGGGTGCAGGGTGCGTCCCGTCAGCCACCATCCGGCGATGGCCGCGATCAGCACGAGCAGGGGAATGCCGAACCCGAACCAGCGATCGATCTGGGCCTGCAGCGCGAGCATGTTGGCCATGCTCGCCTCCACCTCGACTTCCCATCCCGGTGCGAGGTCCGGGTTGAGCGGAAAGCGCACCGAATGCATGGGCGTTGGGAGCGCCTCGGGCCGCGCCGTGGACGGCGGCACCTTGCTTCGAAACAGTCGCCCGTCGGGGTGGCGATAGCGGATGATGCGATCCTCGAACACCAGCTCGCCGGCGATATGTGTGAGGGTGGCCTCGATCGTGCGGTACTCGTTCACCTCGGTCTTGAAGAACTGCGTGACCAGTCCCGCCGACGCCCGGACCGACTCCTCGAACTCGCGTTCGAGGGTCGCGCGGAGGGCGAAGCGCAAGGCCGTGGCCGCGCCCGCGAGCACCAGGAGCAACGTGGTCGCGTAGAGCACCGTGAAGCGCAGGCGAATGCGGGGGTGGTGCCGGTCAGCCATGGGGCGCCACCAGCCGGTAGCCGGCACCGCGCACGGTACTGAGCAGCGGCGCTTCGCCCTCGCCGTCCACCTTGCGTCGCAGCCGGGCGATGTACACATCGATCACGTTGCTCATCGGATCGAAGTTGTCGTCCCAGGCGTGTTCGCCGATGTACTCGCGCGTGAGCACCTGCCCGGTTCGGCGCATGAGTACCTCGAGCACCGCAAACTCCTTGGTCGTGAGCGCGATCACCCGCGCGCCGCGCTTCGCTTCGCGGGTGGCCGGATCGAGCATCAGGTCGGCCACGCGCAGCACCGTGGGGGCCGCCGTATCGGGACGGCGCAGCAGCGCCCGCAGGCGCGCCACGAGTTCGCCCAGGGCGTACGGCTTCACGAGGTAGTCATCGGCACCCAGATCGAGGCCGGCGATGCGGTCCTCCACGCCATCGCGCGCCGTCGCCATGAGGATCCGGGGAGCGGGCACGCGCTGGCGCAGCGCGGTGCAGAGGACGAAGCCGTCGTCATCGGGGAGGCGCACGTCGAGCACCACCGCATCGTACGGGCTGACGGCGGCGAGCGCACGCGCCGTCTTTCCCGTGTCGGCGGGATCCACGGCAAACCCCGACGCACGGAGATAGGCGGTTGCGCTGTCGCGCAACGTGTCGTCGTCTTCCACGAGCAGCACACGCATGCGGGTAATCTATGGGCGGGACGAGCGATGGAGGCAGGTGAATGAGGAGGTTCAGGCTCCCCGACAATGGCACGGCGATCGACTGCACCGGACCGCACGTGGCCGGCGTCGCTGACCAGGGGTTCGCGTCGATCTTTATGCGGGCGGCCACGATGATGATGCACGAGATGCAACAGGCCTCCCTGGCCCGCTGGGTGGGCCCGCCGATGCTGCTGGCGCGCCCCAAGGTGTCGCACATCGGCTGGTTCTCCGTTACGCATGTGGAACAGCTACTGCACCTGGGATATGACAGCACCCGCCGGGCGCTCACGCACCTGCTGGATACGCTCGCTGCACCAGGCGGCATTTTCCCGCGCGAACAGATGGAGATCCGCGTGGACCGCGACCGCTGCACGGGCTGCGGGCTCTGCGCGGCGCACCACCCGGCGCTGATGGTGCTCGACCCGTCCCGGCGCGCGTACCCGCTGCAGCCGGTGCACGACTTCTCTCCAGCCGACGCGGCTTTTGCGGGGTGCTGCCCCACCCAGGCCATCGAAGTGTCGCCGGTGATCGCAGGCGCCCCGGCAGCGCCCCGGTAGGCGCCTCGGCAGGCGCCCTCGTGAGCGACGAACTGGCCCAACTGGGGTAGCGGCCGGCACCCAGGCGGACCCAGCGGATCGGGCGGGGTTGTTCCCTTGCTGCGTGCAGGCTCCGATATTTCCCCTAGCCTCGTCGGTACCGGGTATCCCCGAATGGGGGCATTACGGCGCGATGAGTGGCTCCGTTCCGGACGCGCGTGGCCGCCCGTGGGGTGGTGCGCGCAGGACACTCCCCTTCATGTCGCATCCCAATTCGTTCGGCAGCCGCTCCACCCTGCAGGTGGGCGACCGTCAGTACGCGTACTT
The DNA here is from genome assembly GCF_044344655.1 of Gemmatimonas sp. Lineage (GTDB taxonomy): Bacteria > Gemmatimonadota > Gemmatimonadetes > Gemmatimonadales > Gemmatimonadaceae > Gemmatimonas. The sequence continues at coordinate 51,859 of NZ_JBIJCN010000016.1, read as the reverse complement.
CCGGCTCGACACCCTCGAGACCCTCCCCGGAAGCACGGCCCGCACGCTCCCCTTCTCGCTGCGTGTGCTCCTTGAAAACCTGCTGCGCGGTGAAGACAACGCGTTCGTGAAGAAGAGCGACGTCGAGACGCTCGCGCGCTGGGACGTCACGGCACCGGTCGACAAGGAAATCGCCTTCCGCACGGCGCGCGTCCTGTTGCAGGACTTCACCGGCGTTCCCTGCGTGGTGGACCTGGCCGCGATGCGCGACGCCATGGTTGCCCTCGGCGGTGACCCCACGAGGATCAATCCGCTACAGCCCGTCGATCTCGTGATCGATCACTCGGTGCAGGTGGACGAATACGGCACCGAAGCCGCGCTGCTGCTCAACACGGAACTCGAGTTCGAGCGCAACGGCGAACGTTACCAGTTCCTCAAGTGGGGGCAGACGGCCCTCCGCAACTTCCGCGCGGTCCCGCCGGGCACCGGCATCTGCCATCAGGTCAACCTCGAGTACCTCGCGCAGGTCGTGTTCACGGCCGCTGACGGGAGCGATACGCTGGCCTACTGCGACTCGCTCGTAGGCACCGACTCGCACACGACGATGATCAACGGCCTCGGGGTGCTGGGCTGGGGTGTGGGCGGTATCGAAGCCGAAGCGGCCATGTTGGGACAGCCGGTGAGCATGCTCATTCCCGAAGTCATTGGCTTCAAGTTGCATGGCAAGCTCCCCGCGGGCGCCACGGCCACGGACCTGGTGCTCACCTGCACCGAGATGCTCCGCAAGAAGAAGGTCGTGGGCAAGTTCGTGGAGTTCTACGGCCCGGGTCTGTCGAGCCTCGCGCTCGCCGACCGTGCCACGATCGCCAACATGGCGCCCGAGTACGGCGCAACCATGGGCTTCTTCCCCGTTGACGCCGAAACGCTCAAGTACCTGCGCCTCTCCGGCCGCAGCGACGAACAGGTGGCGCTCGTGGAAGCGTACACCAAGGCGCAGGGGCTCTTCCGCACCGACGCGACCCCCGACCCGGTCTTCACCGATACGCTCGAACTCGACCTCGGCACGGTGGTGCCGAGCCTCGCGGGCCCGAAGCGTCCGCAGGATCGCATCGCGCTTACCGACAGCAAGAGCAAGTACACCGAGGCGCTCGCGGCGCAGCACGCCGCCACGGGCGCAGGCACGGCGCAGTCGGTGTCCTACAAGGGCAGCACGTTTGATCTGCAGGATGGCGCGGTGGTGATCGCCGCCATCACCAGCTGCACCAATACCAGCAACCCGAGCGTGATGCTCGCCGCGGGCCTGCTGGCGAAGAAGGCCGTGGAACAGGGACTCACGACCAAGCCGTGGGTGAAGACGTCGCTGGCACCGGGCTCCAAGGTGGCCACCGAGTACTTCCACAAGGCGGGGCTCATGGACTCGCTCGATGCGCTCGGCTTCAACGTGGTGGGATACGGCTGCACCACCTGCATCGGCAACTCCGGCCCGCTGCCGACGGAGATCAGCGACGCGATCGACGCGGGCAAGCTCAACGTGGCGGCGGTGCTGTCGGGCAACCGCAACTTCGAAGGGCGCGTGAATCCGCAGACGCGCTTCAACTACCTCGCGAGCCCGCCGCTCGTGGTGGCGTATGCCCTTGCCGGCACGATGAACATCGATCTCGCCACCGAGCCGCTCGGCGAAGGCACCCACGGTCCGGTGTACCTGCGTGACATCTGGCCCAGCCCGCAGGAAGTCGAGCACACGATCCTCGAGAGCGTGAAGCGGGAGCAGTTCACCACGCAGTACGCCGATGTCTTCAAGGGCGACAAATACTGGCAGGAGATCGCCGCCCCCACCGGCAATCAGTACGCGTGGGACGGCAACAGCACGTACGTGAAGAACCCGCCGTACTTCGAAGGCATGACGATGACGCCGCCGGGCATCCGCCCCATCGCTGGCGCCAGAGCCCTCGGCATGTTCGGCGACTCCATCACGACCGACCACATCTCCCCCGCCGGCTCGATCGCGGCGGCCAGCCCCGCCGGCAAGTACCTCACGAGCCTCGGCGTGGAAAAGAAGGACTTCAACTCGTACGGCGCGCGTCGCGGCAACCATGAAGTCATGATGCGCGGGACCTTCGCCAACATCCGTCTCAAGAACGAACTGACGGGTGGCAAGGAAGGCTGGTGGACGGCCACCGCGCCGGGCGCTGAGCCCGAGGCGATCTACGACGTGTCAATGGCACGTCAGGCGGCTGGCGTGCCGCAGATCGTCATCGCGGGCAAGGAATACGGCACCGGATCGTCGCGCGACTGGGCGGCCAAGGGCACGATGTTGCTGGGTGTCCGCGCGGTCATTGCCGAGAGCTTCGAGCGCATCCACCGCAGCAATCTGGTGGGCATGGGTGTGTTGCCGTGCGAGTTCGTGAACGGCGAAACGCGTCAGTCGCTCGGTCTCACGGGCTTCGAGAGCTACGAGATCGTGGGGCTCGACGACACACTCACGCCGCGGGCCACGCTCACCGTGAAGGCCACGGCGAACGACGGTGCCGTGAAGTCATTCAGCGTGCGGTGCCGCATCGATACGCCCGAGGAGATGCAGTATTACAAGAACGGCGGCATCCTGCCGTACGTCCTGCGCTCGTTGGTGGGCCGCTAAGGCCGTTCGGGGCAACGCAACGGGCTCCGGGCTTCGGCTCGGGGCCCGTTCTGCTTGCCGCTGCGCCCGCGCGACTCGACATCCTAACCCCGAGAACCGATCCGTTGCTCCGCTCACTTCGCTCTCTGCTCACGCTCGTCGCACTGGCGGGCGCCACGCCCCTCGCCGCCCAGGAGCTCAGGGTGGGCGATCTGGCTCCCGACTTCACCGTCACCACCGTGACCGCCAAGGGCGCCGACGCGACGCCATTCACGCTCTCGGCCCACCGCGGCGAAACCGTGGTGCTGGCGTTCTTCCCGCAAGCAGGCACCCCGGGGTGCACCACCCAGATGGAGGCGTACCGTGACCGCTACGCGACACTGTTCAAGGGGGGCCTGAAGGTCACGCTCGTGGGTGTGAGCACCGACGACGTGGAGGATCTCACTGGCTGGGCACGCAAGAAGAACTTCCCGTTCAAGTTCGCGACCGACGGCAACAAGGCCGTGGGCAAGGCCTATGGTGCGAGCGGCATGCTGTGGCACAAGCGCCACCTGTATGTGATCGATCCACGGGGGCGTATCGCGTACGTGGCGCGGCCGTTCAATCAGATGTCGGAAGATGCGTATAGCGCGCTGGGGCAGGCGGTCAGCGCATCGGGCAAATAGCGCGTACCGCGTACCCATGCGCCATCGACGCCTCCCATGATCGCCCTGGTGGTGAATCCCGCAGCCGGCAGCGGTCGGGCCGCACACCGCGCGTCCGAGGTCGCGCGTGCACTCCGCGCAGTGAACGAGGTACGTGTGTTCACGACGCGTGCGCGAGGCGATGAACAGCGATGCGTTCACGACGCGGTGCAGCAGGGAGCCACCGTACTGGCGGTGGTGGGAGGGGATGGGTCCGTCCACCACACCGTGCGCGGCCTCCTCGCCGCACGCGCGACCGTGCCGCTCGCGATCTTTGCGGCTGGCACCGGGAACGATTTCGTGAAGACCCTCGGGACCCCGTCGCACGATGTCGCCGCGATGACTGCGTGCGTGGCGGGCGGCCGGCGTGAGGCGATCGACGTTGGCACGATCGACGACGTGCCGTTTGTGAATGCCGCCGGCGTCGGGTTCGACGTTGACGTCTTGCAGCGTATGCGCACCGCCATGCTCCTGCGCGGTACCGCCGCATATGTCTGGACCGCACTGCGCGCCCTGGGGGGATATCGCGGCTTTGCCGGCACACTCAGTTCTGGCAGCGACGTGCCGACACCGTTGCGCCATCGCCTCATGACGGTGTTCGCCAATGGGCGATGCTTCGGCGGCGCGTTCCGTATCGCCCCGCAGGCCGAGTTGCGGGACGGTTGCCTCGATGTGATCGACATTGGTCACGTGCCCCCAATCGCGCGGCCCTGGCTATTCGTCAAGGCGGTGCGTGGGCGTCACCTGCAGGACCACGGCGTGCACGTACAGCGCGGCACGGCGTATACGCTCACCCTCGAGGCACCACCCATGTTCGAGGCCGATGGTGAGCTGTACCGCGCCCGATCCAGCACCCTCGAAGTGGGCGTGCGTTCCGCCGCAGTGACCGTGATCATTCCCTGATCCGTGCCACAAGGACAACGCCCGGACCGCTGATGCGATCCGGGCGTGCCTCCCCCGTTGCTCCCTCCACGGAACTCCGGGCCGCTTCCCTGCGCTTCCTACCCCCCGATGCATTCGACAGGCCCCCTCTTGGAAGGGTGCCCCGCCGCTTCATTCACGAATCCCGGCTGCCGCAGCCGTCCAACGACGGGGACCAAGCCCGGCGAGGATGGCCGACATGTGCGCCTCGGTTCAAAGCAGAAGTCGTGCCACGTGAAAACCGCCCCCAGAGGGGGGCAAGAGCACCGGAAACCGCCGTTTTGGGAGACTCGTTGTCCCCTGTAGGGGTCACTGGCCTGTCCCATGGGTGGACACCGGAAACGCGGTGCCAGGAAGATCGGGCTTGCCCCTCACAGGCCGGTGGCACTCCCGCCCGCAACGGCGTAGCGTTCCCACAGTTCCTTCCGACCGACTCAATTTCAGGAGTATCCGATGTCCTTCCGTTCGCGTTTCGCCCAGCACCTTGGCGCGGCTCTTGTGGCCTCGGCGCTCGGGCTGTCGCCGTCGCTCACCGGCGCCCAGACTGCACTCAAGGTGGGCGATGCGGCCCCCGACTTCACGGTGACCACCGTCACGGCCAAGGGCGTGGACGCGAAGCCGTTCAAGCTCTCTGAGCACAAGGGGGAAACGATTGTGTTGGCGTTCTTCCCGAAGGCGCGCACGAGCGGCTGCACGGTGCAGATGGAGTCGTACCGCGACAAGTACGCCGACGTTTTCAAGGGCGGCAAGAAGGTCACGCTCGTGGGCGTGAGCGCGGATCCCGACACAGCGCTCGTGTCGTGGGCCAAGGATGCGAAGTTTCAGTTCCACTTCGCCGCCGATACCGACCGGAAGGTGGGCGTGGCCTATGGTGCCAATGCCGGAACGGGCTACCACAAGCGCCATCTGTATGTGATCGACCCGCAGGGACGCATCGCGTACATCACCACGCCGTTCAACCAGATGTCGGCCGACGCGTACACGCAGCTCGGCGACGCCATCGCGAAATCGGCGGGGACGAAGTAACTCGGCGCCGCGGTGCCCCGGTGCCCGCCGTGTCATCGCAGTAGTTTGTCCGCATGCCCACGATAAACTCCCGCGCCCTGCTCACCGCCCTGCACGAGGCGGCGGTGCAGGGCGCGGCGCCGTTTGCGCGCACGCGTGATGCCGTGTCGCACTGGTGGCGCGCGCACGCCGCGTCCATTCCTTCCACCGCTCCCTCCCCCGCGCCGGTGTACCTCATCGCGCTCGGTAAGGCGGCGCCCGCCATGGTCGCGGGCGCCCTCGCCGGGCTCGCCGACCTGCACGTACCGGTTACCGGGGGGATTGTGGTGGCGGCGCACCGCGCCGGCCCGAGCGACTTTCACGACCTACCCCTCCCCGACACCGTCGCGGTGTATCAGGGCGATCACCCGGTACCCGGCCCACGCTCCCTCGAGGCCGCCGATGCAATCGATGATCTGCTGCGATCCATGGAACCGGGCGGGGTGGCACTCGTCCTGCTTTCCGGCGGTACCACCGCGCTCTGCGCCGCGCCCATTGCGTCGCTGTCGCAGGCGGTGGGCGATGCCGAGGAAGCGCAGGCGCTCATAGCGAACCTCGCGCAAACACTGCTCGAGTCGGGGCTTGCCATTCACGAAATGAACGCCATCCGCCGGCGTGTGCTTCGGTTCGGGGCGGGCCGGCTGGCCACGGCACTCGCCGCGCGTGGGGCCACACACATTGCCACGTTCGCCATCAGCGACGTGATCGGCGACGATCCGTCCGTGATCGGCTCGGGCCCCTGCTCTCCCGACCCGTTGTCCGATGCGGAGTTTCTCGCAGTGCTCGATGCGCATGGCATGCGTGCCCGCCTGCAGCGCGCCATGGCGCACGTATTGGGCATCGCAGGTGCCGGCGCTCCACCCTCCGTGCCTGCGGCGTCACACGAGGCCTTCGCGCGCGTGCGTTACTCGCTGGTGGCGCGCAACGCGGATGCCGTCCAAGCGCTCGCCAGGGCTGCCCATCGCGAGGGGATTCCTCGCGTGATCGTGGAGGACATCCCACTTGAGGGAGACGCGGCCACCCTCGGTGACCTCTTCGCGCAGCGGGCCGTGCATCTGGCGCGTACACTCGCCCCCGGCGAGCGCGCGTTGCTCGTGGCCGGTGGTGAGCCGGTCGTACATCTGCGTGACACCATCGCGCGCGCGATGCAGGCCGGTGATGAAGACGATGCCCGCATCGCGGAAGCGGCGTTATTGCCGAGCGGTGACGAGCAGCTGACTGGGAAAGCGTTGTCGCCGCAGGCGTCGAGCGCGGACGAACCCTTGCGAGGTGGCCGTATGCAGGTGTTCGCGGTGGCGGCCAGCCTCGCCCTCGAACAGGCCGCCGCACGTGGCGACCGGCACGCGTGGCGCGTGGTGCTGCTGGCCGCCGGCACCGACGGACGCGACGGCCCGACCGACGCCGCCGGCGCAATCGTGGATGCCGCCGTGCCCGCCCTGGCCCGCCGCCACGGCCGAGTCCCCGAGCGTGACTTGCTTACGGGACACACCTGGTTCTCTCTCGATGCCGCCGATGCCCTGCTCCGCACCGGGCCAACCGGCACCAATGTGATGGACGTGGTGGCCATCCTCGTCAGCGGGTAGGCGAGGATCGGAGCGGGCACCGTCCGTCCGCCGTTGGGACGACGCCGGGGGGAGAACGCGACGGCACCGTCATATTGTCAAGAGGCGGGCGTCGCCGTAACGTCACGCCATGCCAGCCAGACGAGCACCCGCGTTAGCGACCGACGCACCGCCCGCTAATGCGGAATCGACCGACGCCTACCGCCGGCGCCCACGCCAGTCGCGCGGACAGCGGCGAGTGGAGCTCCTGCTCGATGCGGCCGCCGCGGTCATCGCCGAGCATGGGCTCGAGGCCGCCACGGCGGAGGCCATTGCCGCGCAGGCGCGCACCGCCAAGGGATCGCTGTATCAGTTCTTTCCCAACCGTGATGCGGTGCTGGCAGCGCTCGCTCTCCGGTACGCCGACGAAATGCGCGCCATTCATGAGCGTGCGTTCCCCATCGACCCGCACGGACTCCCGCTCGAGCGTCTCATCGATCGGGTAGTGAAGCCGCTCGCCGAGTTCCACGACCGCAACCCGGCATTCCGACGGGTCTTCGCCATCAACGACGGCCCCGTCGACGACACCCGGTCGGCTCCCGCCCGCCTGCGCGCGCAGCTGTTCGAATCGTTTGTCGATCGGCTCGACGTACTGTTCGCCGCTCGCAACCCCCGTCTCAGCACCCGTGACCGGCGCCGCGCGGCCCTCGTGGCCGCAACCGTCGGGCAGGCCGTCCTCGCACGCCGCGCCCGGGCCGTGGCCGCCGACAAGAAGCCGCTCGTGGACGACCTACGCCGCCTACTGCTCGTCTACCTGCAGCCGCTGCTGGAACCGGTGGAGGCGAAGAAAACGAGGAAGCGGGCGGCGTCGTAGCGCACGCGCTGGCCCAAAACCCGCCGCCCGTCACGCGGCTCCCGCCACGGCTCAGCCGAGCGCGGGGACGATCGGGGCCCCGCGTCCCTGGTGTCCGGTTTCGTTAGATTCCGCTCATGGCCAATATCGTCACCATCGGGATCGTGCAGGATACGGCGTCGGAGGATCTCGCCGCGAACGTGACCACGGCCGTCGCGCGGGTGCGCGACGCCGCGGCGCGCGGAGCGCAGATCATCTGCCTGCAGGAACTCTTCAACGCGCCGTACTTCTGCAAGTCGGTCCGCCCCGAGCGTTTCGACATTGCCCAGCCGAGCACCGGTCCCATCGTGCAGACCTTTCAGGCGCTCGCGAAGGAGCTCGAGGTGGTCATCGTGGTGCCCTACTACGAGCGCGAAGCGCCGGGGCTCTACCGCAACTCGGCTACGGTGATCGATGCCGACGGCAGCGTGCTGGGCACGTACCGCAAGATGCACATTCCGCACGATCCCCTCTTCGAAGAGAAGTACTACTTCGCCCCGGGCGATGTGACCGGGGACCAGCGCACCGACGCCCATCCCGGCTACAATGGCTTCAAGGTGTGGAAGACCAAGTACGCCGACATCGGTGTACTGATCTGCTGGGACCAGTGGTATCCAGAGGGCGCGCGCATCACCGCGCTCCTAGGCGCGCAGATCCTCTTCTACCCCACGGCCATTGCCTGGCATCCGGCGGAGAAGGCCACCTTCGGCGAGGCGCAGGTTGATGCGTGGCGCACGGCGCAGCGCGCGCATGCCATCGCCAACGGCGTGTTCGTCGCGGCCCCCAATCGCGTGGGGCACGAAGACGAGCCGGGCACCGACGGCCTCGAATTCTTCGGCCAGTCGTTCATCTGCGATCCGTTCGGGCGGTACCTCGCGCAGGCCGGGACCGAGCCAGCGGTACTTACGGCCGCGTGCGACCTCGACCTCATCGAGGACACACGCCGCAACTGGCCGTTCCTACGCGACCGTCGGATCGATGCGTACGGCCCGATCCTGAATCGCTGGCTGGGGAAGTAAGTGCACACCGCCTTGCGCATGCCCGCCGAGTGGGAGCGCCACGACGCGACCTGGATCGGCTGGCCGCACCATGAGCCGGACTGGCCGGGCAAATTCGGGCCCATCCCGTGGGTGTACGCGGAGATCGTGCGGGGACTCGCGAGCCATGAGCGCGTGGAGATTCTCTGCTACGACGAGCGGGCGGCGGAGGAGGCGCGCGCCTGCCTCACGCTACACGGCGTGAGCGACGCGAACTATCGGCTGCACCTGCAAGGCACCGATCGCGTGTGGCTGCGCGATTCCGGCGCCACCGGTGTCCACCGGGCCGACGGCAGCACGGCGCTCGTGCGCTGGGGCTTCAATGCATGGGCTAAGTACGACAACTACGCCCTCGACAACGAAGTGCCGGCGCGGATGGCGGACATTACCGGCCTGCCGGTGATCAGCGCGGTGCGCCACGATACGGGGGCGCCACTCATCCTCGAAGGCGGCGGGATCGAGACCGACGGCGAGGGCACGCTCCTCGTGACCGAGGAGTGGCTGCTGAGCGACGTGCAGGTGCGCAACCCCGGCTACACACGCGACATGTACGAGCGCGCCTTCCACGAGTATCTCGGCATCACCAAGACCATCTGGCTCGGTGAGGGGTGCGTGGGTGATGACACGCACGGGCACATCGACGATATCGCGCGCTTCGTGGCGCCCGGGCTCGTGGTACTGGCGCACGAGGAGGACGCGAACGACGAAAATCATGCGCGCTCGCTCGACAATCTGCACCGCCTGCAGCGCAGCACCGATGCCCGCGGCCAGCAGATCGAGGTGGTCACCCTGCCGTTCCCGCGGGCGGTGATCATGGACGACATGCGCCTGCCGGCAAGCTACGCCAACTTCTACATCGCGAACGGCGTGTGCCTCGTGCCCACGTTCAACGACCGCAACGATCGTGTGGCGCTCAACACGCTCGCCGAACTGCTCCCCGAGCATCAGGTGATCGGCATTCACGCCGTGGATCTCGTGTGGGGGCTGGGCACGCTGCACTGCCTCTCGCAGCAGCAGCCGTCCCGGCGGAGCGTCCGGTGACGGCTCCCGAGTCACCGGACGATCGGCACGAACCCGAGCCGCCGCACCAACCCGAACTGCCGCGCTGGGCACGTCCGGCGGCCGCTTCGCCGGAGCTGAGCGATGCGCGCATGGTGGCGTATTTCGGCGGCAAGTGGGAGAAGAGCTACAAGCGGAAGCTGGCGCCGTTCTTCGAAGATCCCAGCTTCGTGCCCACCTGGAACTGGAGCGCGGCGCTCACGTCGTTCTTCACGCCATCGATCTGGTTCCTGTACCGCAAGCTCTACCTTCCGTTCGCCCTGTTCTTCTTCGTACCGAGCTTCGTGTTGCGCTACCTCACCGGTTCCACGGCACCGGCCACACTCTCGGAGATTGCGAAACCCGAGAACGAGTCATTCCGTGTGATGGCGCTCGCCGTGCAAATCTCGGTGGCGCTGGCCGCCGGCGGCACCGCCAACTGGTTCCTGTTCCGTCGGGCGCGCGCCGCCAACCGCTTCGTCAGCATGCAGGCGCTGCCAGAACGCGAAGGGCTGTCGCTCATGCAGCGCATGGGCGGCGTGAACCGCATGGGCACCGTGATCTTTCTCGCGCTCATGGTGATGATCACCCTCGCGCAGCTCGGGGGATGACGGCCGGCAACGACGACGTCGGGGCGCCAGTCGGGGTGGTCATCGTCGAGGGACGCCACCCCTGGTGATGCCGGTGAGAGCCAGCGCGGCTTATCGCCCCGGCCGGACCTTGATCGTCTGCGTTGTCGAATCCGTCCCCGCCACACCACTCACGACGAGTGTGAGCTGGTAGTCGCCCGCCGGGACGTTGGGAAAGTTGAGCGTGAGGCTTCGCCCCGCGCCGCCATCGGGCCGCCCGTTGTCGTTGTAGCGAATCGAGACCGGCGTGAGCGCCTTTGACAAGCCGATCGACGCCCCGAGCTTTTGCATGAAGCTCGCCCCCTGCCGCGTGGCGCGCAGCGACACCTGCAGCGGCGCGCTCGGGGTGGCCGGGCGATACATCTCCCAGTAGATGCCGATCTGCGTACCGCCCTCGATCTCGAGCGAGCCGTAGGCCTGTGCCGCGTTGCGTTCGAGACTGGGGGTAGGGCTTGGGTCGCCGCGCTGCAGCAGCAGGTAGTCGGAGAGACGCGCCTCGCGCGGCAACGGCTCCACGGTGGTGCGCGCCCGTGCCGCGCGCTTGCCGACGGGAGCCAGTACCTCGATGCTCCCCAGCATGGGCTGCGTGATCGGCGCGAGCAGCGCGCCGTTGGCACCGGCGCTGTCCTTCAGCACCTGCACCGGCGCGGTGCCATCGAGACGATCGAGCGTGAATCCCGCCGTATACGGCGCGCGCCCCATCTCGAGTTCACGCATGAGACGATACCCACCCGCCACGAGTGTGGTGTCTCCGCCTCGACGGAAGCGCGCGATCTGATGCGGCAGGTTGCCGAACCCGGCCCCATAGCGCGTGCTATAGCGCATGCGGGCCTTCTTCCGACGCGGGTCCCAGCTGTCGTTTGCGGCTCCCACGGGACGATCGATTGCGGCCGGCACCGGCATGAAGTCGTAGCTTGGCGTGGGCTCGTGCCCGATCACCTGAGGCGGACGAGGATCGGCCACGCCGCCGTTCTGCACCGACCACGAGGTGGGCCACCCGTAGCGGATCTGCGATTCGAGCAGGTCGTCCCCCCACTGCAGGTCGTACGGGATACGCCCCAGCGAATGCACGCGCGACATTGTGCGACGCGCGTAGAATTCATTCGCGATGTCGTTGCCGGGCAGCATCCACAACGGTTGCGCAAGCCGGAGGATGCGCTCATTGCGTCGACCACGATCCGCGCAGTTGACGCCCCGGTACCCCTCGTGCATGAGCGGATCAAGCCACATGGTGAGATCGGTCCACGCACACCGCTGCGCCTCGGGCATGGTGGCCAACGCACGTTCGAAGGCCTGACCGCTGGCCCCATGCTGGTTGGCATTGTGCAGCGCGAGGCCACGAAGCGCATGACACCACCATTCGGTGCCGGCACAGGCCCGTGCCGCTTCGATGGCAAGCGCCGGCGAGCCGCCCTCCACAGCGTAGCGCACGCGCATGCCGCTCACCCAGTCGTCCTTGGCATCGGCCGCCTGCGCGCGGGCGAGCAGTTCGAGCAGCTGCTCGCGCTCGATCTTCGCATCGGCGCGCTCTGCCGGTGGCGGCACATCGCCGTTGTTGTTCCAGTAGCAGATGCGACCAAGCGGCACTTCGCACGAGGCATCGGCGCCGCCGTTGTAGAAGCGGAGGCCGAGGCGGTGATTGCGCTCGAAGGCATCCTGCTGCCCGCGGGCCTGCGAACCCAGCGCGCTCAGCGTGGCGGATGCGCCGCGCAACGGGTCACGCGACACCGCGGCGCGCGTGGTGTCGGTGGGCGTGGTGGTCGCGGCCGCACCAGCACCGGACTGCGCCGAGGAGGCAGTCGGCCATGCCATCGCACTCACGGCAAGCACTCCGCCCCATGCGAGGGCGCCGAACACACGTTGGGCTGTTTTCACGAGCTGCTCCACGAAGTCCACGAGGGTCATCGGCTGGGGGGACGCTGCAACCTACCGTACCGGACGCCCTCGTGGGATCGAGGGCGCCGCTGCGGGACCACCAAACGCGGCGCGCCGTCGCGTCAGCGCGGAAGCCCGGCCTTGCCGCGCACCCTGAGGTTGAGCATCTCCACGAGGACCGAGAAGGCCATGGCGGCGTAGGTATAGCCCTTGGGGATGTGCTGGCCCATGCCTTCGGCCACGAGATTGGTCCCGATCAGTACGAGGAAGGCGAGCGCCAGCATCTTGACCGTGGGATGCCGCTCCACGAAGTCGCCGATCGGCTTGGCGGCGAAGAGCATCACGGCCAGCGCCACCACATTGGCGAGAATCATGATCGACACATCGTCGGCCATGCCGACGGCGGTGATGACCGAGTCGAGCGAGAAGACGATGTCGAGCACCATGATTTGCGCCACGGTCGTCCAGAGCGACCGCGATGCTCGGGCCGCCTGCTCCTGCTCCTCGTCGGGGCCCTCGAGCTTGTGGTGGATCTCCATCGTGGCCTTGCCGATCAGAAAGAGGCCACCAAGCAGCAGAATGAGGTCGCGCCCCGAGATCTCTCGGCCGATCAGCGAGAACAGCGGCTGTGTGAGCCGCATCACCCATGTGATGCTGAGCAGCAGCAGCACGCGCGTGACAAAGGCCCCGGCCAGGCCGAACGAACGGGCTTTCGGCTGGTCCTCCGCCCGCAGCTTTCCGGAGAGGATGGAGATGAAAATGATGTTGTCGATGCCGAGCACGATCTCGAGCACCGACAGGGTGAGCAGGGAAATCCACGCCTGCGGATCGGTCAGCCAGTCGAACATTGCCGTAAGCTCATCAACGAGATGGCGTTGGCCAAGGCCGGTGGGACACGACCTGCCGGCAGTGGTTAGTTTACGCGCGATATGAACGGCGAACCAACATCAACCGCCACCGGCGCCGGCAAGCCCGCGGTGGTGCTGCTCTCCGGCGGGCTGGACTCCACGACCGTCCTAGCCGTTGCCAAGCGCGACGGGTACACCCCCTATGCCATGACCTTCCGGTACGGGCAGCGGCACTCGGTCGAGATCGAGGCCGCCCGGCGCGTGGCGGAAACCCAAGGGGTGGCCCGCCACGTGGTGGTCGACATCGACCTCCGGCAGTGGGGGGGCTCGGCCTTGACCGGTGACCTCGACGTCCCCAAGGACCGCGACGTGAGCGACGGGGCCGACGGCATACCCGTGACCTACGTGCCGGCCCGCAACACGATCTTTCTGTCGTTCGCCCTCGCCTGGGCGGAGGTGCTCGGCGCCGATGCCATCTTCATCGGCGTGAACGCGCTCGATTACTCCGGCTATCCCGACTGCCGCCCCGAGTACGTTGCGGCGTTCGAGCAGATGGCCAATCTGGCGACGGCCGCGGGTGTCCAGGGCACACAGCGCCTGCGTATTCACGCGCCGCTGCAGCACCTCACCAAGGCGCAGATCGTCGCCCTGGGCCACGACCTGGGAGTGGACTACTCCATCACGACCAGCTGCTACGATCCCGCCGCGGACGGCACCGCCTGCGGTCATTGCGACGCCTGTCAGCTGCGACGGCGCGGCTTCGCCGACGCGGGCTCGCATGACCCCATCGCCTACGCGGGCTGAGGCGGCGGTGGCGTATACGGTCAAGGAGTGCTTCTACACCCTGCAGGGCGAGGGGCTGAACGCCGGACGGGCGGCCGTCTTCTGCCGATTCGCCGGCTGCAACCTGTGGTCGGGGCGCGAGGCGGATCGCCGTCAGGCGGTCTGCACCTTCTGCGACACCGACTTCGTGGGGGTGGGCCCCGATGGCGGGAAATTCGCCACGGCCGCCGAGCTCGCGGCGTTCGTGAAGAGCCGTTGGCCCGCCAATGCGCCGGACGCGGTACGGCCGCTCGTGGTCTGCACGGGGGGCGAACCGCTTCTGCAGCTCGACGACGCTGCCGTGGCCGCGCTGCACGCCGAGGGGTTCGAGGTGGCCGTGGAGACCAACGGCACCCAGCCCGCCCCGGCCGGACTCGACTGGATTTGCGTCAGCCCCAAGGCCAACGCCCCGGTCGTGCTCACCGCCGGCGACGAGCTCAAGCTCGTGTACCCACAGCCGCTGGCGATGCCCGAACGGTTCGAGGGGCTCGCTTTCCGGCACTTTCTGCTGCAGCCGATGGATGGCCCCGAACAAAAAGCGAACACAGGCGCCGCACTGGCCTACTGCTTGGCACACCCTCAATGGCGGCTGTCGGTTCAGACCCACAAGCAATTGGGCATCCGGTAGCCCGCCTCGGCACCCCGCACGCTGGCGATTGGCCGTACCCTTCAATAGTTTGACAGAGTCGTCGGTCCCTCCCGGCCGTCTTTTCCCGTGCTCATCGCTTCCGTGACTCGTCTCCCTCGCACGCTGCTTCCGGTCATCGCCGCTGCCCTCGTGGCGGCGACGTCGTCCGTGCACGCGCAGGAGGCGCGTGGCGTGTCGCTCGAGTCGAAGAAGCCGTTTGCCGCGTTCAGCTCGTCGGCGGAGAGGCTGCGCGACAGCATCGTGCTGAAGGCGAAGGGAAGCGTGGGCACGCGCTACAAGCTTGGCGGCACGAAGCCGGGCAGTGGCCTCGATTGCAGTGGTCTGGTGCGCTACGCCATGAGCATGCTCGACTTGGCGCTCCCCCGTACGGCACAGAAGCAGGCCCAGTTCGGCAAGGCAGTCCCCAAGGATGTGGCCGCGCTCAAGCCCGGCGATGTCCTCACGTTCGGGCGCGGCAAGCGTATCTCGCACGTGGGCATCTACGTGGGAGACGGCAAGATGATCCACGCCAGCACCTCGCAGCGCCGTGTGGTCGAAACCACCATCACCAAGCGCAGTCCGCTGATCCGTCAGTGGAAGGGTGTGCGTCGCTTCGTTGACGCCAACACGGCCCAGCTCCGGGATAGCATCCTCGCCATGGCGGATTCACTGCGCTGATCGTCAAGCAATCCAGATGGTGCAGCGGCACGTTCCCTATCGGGGACGTGCTTTTTTGTGCCTGCCGCTCCCCACGTCCTCCGCTCCCCGTGGCCCCCACGAGCTTTTCGCCGCCAAACGTTGCGCAGCCGCCGCCCGGGCCGCACCGTTTCCGGTAGTGCCCGTATACGCCGGACATCCCTGCCTCAACGGAGATCACGCCCGATGCATCACCCGACCCGTCTGTGGCGGCGCGCCTGGCTCGTTGCCGCGCTCGCCGTCCCCGCCTCGATGACCGCCGTCCCGTCCACGGCTCTTGCACAGGCGCAGACCGCCCCGAAGGACCGCCTCACCATCGCCGACTACTTCAACTGGGAAGACGTGAGCAACCCGTCACTCTCCCCCGACGGCAAGCAGATCATCTACACCCGCACGTGGATCGATCAGCTCAACGACCGCCGCGAGTCGTCGGTGTGGATCATGAACGCCGATGGCACGAAGAACCGATTCCTCGTGAAGGGATCGGACGCACGTTGGAGCCCCGACGGCACACGCATCTCCTACGTAGCGCCGGGTGAACCCGGCGGCGCGCAGATCTGGGTGCGCTACATGGACGCCGAGGGATCCACCACGCAAATCACGCGGCTCACCGAATCACCGAGTGAAGTCGAGTGGAGCCCCGACGGCAAGTCACTGGCCTTCGGGATGCTCGTGCGGCAGAGCGACGACTGGCGCATCGCCATGCCGACCCCGCCGCGCGGTGCCAAGTGGGTAGAGCCGCCGCGCGTGGTGACCAAGGTGCGCTATCGCGCCGATCGTCAGGGCTTCCTCGAGAACGGCCTACGACAGCTGTTTACCGTGCCCGCCGACGGCGGCACGCCGCGGCAGATCACCGGTGGTGACTGGCCGGCGAACGGCAACACGTGGACCCCCGACGGCAAGGCGCTGCTCTTCACGTCAAACCGTGTAGCCGATGCGGAGTACACGTGGCGCCAGAGCGACATTTACAGGGTCGACGTGGCGAGTGGTGGCATTTCGCAGCTCACCAAACGCAACGGTCCCGACAACGGCCCGGTGCCGAGTCCTGATGGCCGGCATATTGCCTACACGGGGTACGACAGCACGGATGCCACGTGGAAGGACGCCATTCTGTACGTGATGGATGCCGATGGCAGCAACCCGCGGGCGCTGACCGAAAAGCTGGACCGCTCGCCGAGCGGAATGTTCTGGTCTCCCGATGGCACTGGTGTGTACTTCAACGCCGAGAACGAAGGCGCGCGGAACCTGTATTTCGCGGCCCTCAAGGGTGATGTGCGCCAGGTGACCAAGGGCGCGCAGGTGCTCACCGTCAGTGATCTCGGCAAGTCGTTTCTCGCCGTCGGCACGATGAGCACGTCGAGCAAGCCCACGGATGTGGTGGCATTCGACGTGCGCACCGCCACGCCGAAGCAGCTGACCGACGTGAACGGTGACCTGCTGGCCGGCAAGAAGCTCGCGACCACGGAGGAAGTGTGGTACACGAGCGTGGATGGCTATCGCATTCAGGGATGGATCGTGAAGCCGGCCGATTTCGACGCCAAGAAGAAGTACCCCATGATGCTCGAGATCCACGGCGGTCCGCACAGCATGTACAACGTGGGCTTCAGCTTTGCCCGCCAGGACCACGCCGCCAACGGGTACGTGATCCTGTACACGAACCCACGCGGATCCACCGGCTATGGCAGTGCGTTCGGCAACGCCATCAAGAATGCCTATCCCGGCAAGGACTACAACGATCTCATGGCCGGTGTGGACACGGTGATCAACCGCGGCTACATCGACAGCAATCGACTGTACGTGTTCGGGTGCTCTGGCGGTGGCGTGCTGACCAGCTGGATCGTGGGGCACACCGATCGTTTCGCGGCCGCGAGCGCCAACTGCCCGGTGACCAACTGGCTCAGCTTCGTGGGCACGACGGACGGGTCGAGTTGGTACTACAACTTTGCCAAGTACCCGTGGGATGATCCGAGCGAGCATCTCAAGCGCTCGCCGCTCATGTACGTGGGCAATGTGAAGACCCCGACGATGCTGATGACGGGCGTGAACGACCTGCGGACGCCCATGGGACAGACGGAGGAGTACTACGAGGCGCTCAAGGTGCGGAAGATCCCCACCGCCATGGTCCGCTTCAACAACGAGTGGCACGGCACAAGCTCCACGCCGTCCAACTTCCTCCGCACACAGCTCTACCTGCGCAGCTGGTTCGACAAGTACAAGCAGCCGCCGACGGCCAAGGTGACCCAGGAGTGAATGGGCACCGCCCCGCTCCGCAGCCGTGAGTGATCTGCTGTTCCGGGGGCGCAACGCCGACGTTGGCGTGCGCGCCCCCACCTGGCGTATACGCGTGGCGGGTGCGCTGCTTGCCCTCGCCGCGGTGCAGATGGCGGCCACGCTGGGCGTCTGGCAAGCGATGGGCATATCGGTGACGACGGCGCGAGTGCTCGCCCTCGTGGTTGGCCTGTGGCTCGCGCCGACACCGCGCGGCGTCTGGCTGTGGCGCGTGAGCGGGGCCATCGGGCTGCTACTGCTCGTCGTGTCGTACACGCCGCTCGTGGTGCCGCTCGCGCCGTATTTCGTCCGTCGCGACGCCGACCGCGCCCAGACTCCCGATGCGGTCGTGGTGCTCTCGGGCGCGGTGACCTCGGAGGGACACGTGATGGGCCCGGCGCTCGACCGCTTGCTCTCTGGCATGGCGGAAGCAAAGCGCCGGCAGGTTCCATATCTGGCGCTGTCGATTGTAGGCGACGAATCGGATCCGACGGTTGCCACGTCGGAGCGTGACCAGCGTGCGCTCACACGGACCTTCGCCCCGGAGCTCCAGCTGCGCTTCGTGCGCAACGTACGGAGCACCCGGGACGAGGCACTGGCCTTCGCGGCACTCGCCAGAACGCAGGGGTGGCGACGGGTGGTGCTCGTCACCTCCCCCATCCACACGCGGCGCGCCTGCGCGACCGTCGAGGCCACCGGCCTGCCGGTGCAGTGCCTGCCCGCGGTCTCGCGCAGCTATTCCCTGGCTCGGCTCCACCGTGCAGAGCCCCGCCGGCTCGCCTTCGCCGACGTCACCTATGAGGCGGCCGCCGCCGTGCTGTACCGCCTGCGCGGGTGGCTGTAGACGGTGTGATGCCGCGCACAGCTGCTTGCGCGATCTGTGACATGGCGCACTTTCACGGTGCGGCCGAGACCGGTAGCTTCCAACGGTCGCTTGAATGTTCTCTCCAACACCTGTCCTCCATGCATCGACTCCCTTCCCGCCAGCGCGCCATCGCGACGACCGTGGTGCTTGCCGCGCTGTCTGTCGGAGCCTGCACCGATTCCGCCACAAAGGCCCGCGCGGATTCCCTCTCGGCCGCACTCGCCCTGGCCAGCGCCGAACGTGACTCGCTGCAGGGGCTCATGCAGGGCGCGAGTGCCGACAAGGATCGTGCGCTGGTACAGGTAGTCGAAGCCTCGCGTTTCGCCGACGAAGTAGACGCCGAACTGCGCCAGGTGCGCGGCCTCACCTCGAAGGTCGCGGTGAATACGAGCGACGAGTCGGGCAAGACCGAAGCCGCCGCCGCGCAGAAGGACATTCTCGACCGCCTCAAGCAGATGCGCCAGCGCCTCAATGCGCGTCAGGCGCAGGTGCGTGCGTTGCTCGACACCCTCAAGA
This sequence comes from Gemmatimonas sp., assembly GCF_044344655.1. Classification (GTDB taxonomy): domain Bacteria; phylum Gemmatimonadota; class Gemmatimonadetes; order Gemmatimonadales; family Gemmatimonadaceae; genus Gemmatimonas. The sequence goes on along the minus strand of NZ_JBIJCN010000016.1, from coordinate 32,960 downwards.
CCATGCGCGCGGACTCCACGGCCGCGGCGTCGCTGCTGGCCGACCTCAACGCGCGCCTCCAGCAGCGCGACAAGGAGATCGCGGTCTTCCAGGAGGAGATCCGATCGCTGCGTACGCAGAACGCGCAGCTCACCGCCGAGAAGGCCGTGCTCACCGATACGGTCAAGGCGATGGACGTGCGGGAGAACCGTGTGTTCTATACGGTCGGGGCACGTCGCCAGCTGCTCAACGACGGCGTGGTGATGGAAGAAGGCGGGTCACGCGGCCTGCTCATCGTGAAGCTCGGCAAGACGCTGGTGCCGGCACGCACGCTCGACGAGGGGCGCTTCACCCGCGCCGATCGCCGCGAGGTCCTCACCATTCCGCTTCCGCGCAGCGACCGTGCCTATCGGATCGTGTCGCGTCACGATGTGGGGCTGATCGAAGTCGCCAAGAAGGAGAAGGACGGGTCGTTCCGCGGTGAGAGCCTCCGCATCACCGACCCCGCCAAGTTCTGGGGACCGTCGCGTTACCTGATCATCGTCGAGAAGTAACGCCCCGCAGGTCACATGGAGGTGGCGCGCATCGGCCACCTCCAGCAGGACGGCGGCAGCGCGAGGATCAGCGGCCCGAAGGCCGTCAGCCTACCGACGCCTCCTGACGCCATGCCGGCTACAGGTGTGGGAGTTCCCGGTCGCCGAACTCGCCACCCTCATGGTGCCACTGCAGTTCTTCCGGGGTGAGCGGGCGGATGGCCAGATCCACCGCCAGCCAGGTGGTCTTGGCAAAGGGGTAGCACACGATGCATCCCGCCAGCATAAGCCCCCCCGTGACATAGGTGATCATGTCCCAGGGCGGATTGGGCCAGGTAAGGAACACGAATCCGCAGACGCCGAAGAACAGAATCAGTTCGACGGCGATCAGATTGAACATGTACGCGCCGACGAAGTAGTCCGTCTCACCACGCTCGAGGCGCAGCCCACAGGTTGGGCAGTTGGTCTTCAGGTGAAAGAAACTCTTGAAGATCTGCCCACCACCGCAATGCGGACACCCCAGCCGTAGCGCTCTCGTCAGGAGTTGCGTGACCGTGGCACGTGGCAGCTCCATCGCGAGACTCCGGCTCATCGCTGCGGCAGCGACGCCAGAAACTCGGCGAGGTACGTTCCCCACACGCGCGGGAGCGAATGCGTGCCGTGGCCGCGGGTCTCCGCGGTAATGGGCAGCAGGATGAAACGGGTCCGGGACATCTGCGCCGCCAGGCGCTCCGCCAGTCCCAGCTCCGGCGGATTGACCTGATCATCGGCCGAATTGATGAACAGCGCCGGCGCACCGATCTGCGCGAGACGCGACGACGGATCATAGTCGCGCGACGAATCGAACTGGTAGAGGAAATCGTTGGCGTCGGTACTGGCCATGCGGGCGTCGAGATAGGCACGGATCACGGAGTCGGCCTTGTCGCGTGTGGGCGCCTGCGTCTGCTGCACCAGCGGCGCACTCGACATGATGTACAGCATCATCTGCGCCGCGCGCAGGCCCGGGGGCTGCGCCACGTACTTGCCCTGCATCCACGCGGGATCGTTGCGGATAGCGTCCATCGCCATCGTGCGGATCATGCGATTCCGCCCGGCGATCTGCGCGGGGACACACGCGAACGGCGCAAGGCCGTCCATGAACGTGGGGTACGTGTAACCCCACACCCAGCCATGCATGCAGCCCATGGACGTGCCCATGATCAGCCGCAGGTGGTTCACTCCGAGCCGCTCGGTCAGCAGGCGGTGCTGAGCCGCGACCATATCGTCGTACGTGTAGCGGGGAAACGCCGCGCGCAGGCCGTCGCTGGGCTTGCTCGAGCCCCCATGCCCGATGTTGTCCGGGAGGATGATGTAGTACTTGCTGCTGTCGAGCAGCTTCCCTGGCCCAAACAGCTCACCGGCGTAGCTGGGCGACAGAAAGCCCCGCCCCGACCCGCCGGTCCCATGCAGAATCATCACGGCGTTGCGAACGGTGCCCTGCGCATCGCGCTGCGGGGTGCCGAGCGTGGTGTAGTGCAGGCGCAGCTCCGGCAGCGTCTCACCGGTAGCAAAGCGGAAGTTCCGGACGACGAAGTCGCCCTGCGTGCCGGCCCGGGCCCAGGTGGTCTGGGCACGCGCCGTCGTGGCGAGCCCAATGGCAACGAGCGCCGCGGCGAGGATTCTCGGCATCAGACGGGGAGTGTGCATACCGCAAGTTACCGCATGCGCACCCCGACGACACGACCGGCGATGCGCCCGGCAGAAAAAGATGCCAGCATTTTCCCTCATTGCATTCGTTGTCCGTGTTGCAGCGGCCACGTTTGGCCTATGGCACTACGGCTAAGGCCAGCCATCGGGCCCCACGCGAGAAACAGCGCCTGAGGCGCCCGAGTGGGGCGCCCGAGTGAGGCGCTCCATGCCAAGCGGCCGGTTCCTTGAGGGAACCGGCCGCGGCGTGTCTCGCTGCCTCACGGCGCTGCCATCATGCTACGGCGTCACTTTCCGGCGTCCAGATCGTTCCAGTTGAGGATCGTGTTGAAGCCGAGGAAGTAGGTGCCCTGCGTCTGCCAGCGCCAGAACAGGCGGATGACGAATATCACCACGTGCCCCTTGCCGAGCGGCGCATCGACGAGCGGTGCCCGGTTCTGCAGCGCTTCGCGTCCGCCTCGCTGGTCTTGCGCGGGTCGGTGAGCGCGGCGATGTCCCCCTTGTACTTGTCGAGATTGGCGATCGTGGCCGAATCGGCGATCGCCAGCACGACCATATCGCGCCCTTCCTCGGCCTTGCCGATGGTCCAGTATCTGGCGCGCGGCGACGCATTGGCGAGGGCCTCGAAATACCGGTGGATGTCCTTTGCATTGGTGAGCTCGCCCGGCGTCCCCACGATCCGCCCGTGGAACTTGAGCGGGGTAGGCACCGTGGCCGACGCGGGCAAATGGTCCACCAGCTCCGTCGTGATGCGTGGGTCCTGCAGTTATTCCTTGATCTTGGCCGTGTATTCGACGTCGACGGCCTGCTGCGCGTGTGCGGCAGCGGGCAAGGCCAGCAATGCGAAAGCGATGGCGGAGATGCGCCAGTGCTTCATGAATGCTCCGTGAGTGCAGAGGGGATGAGAATGCTACGCGCGAGGGCGTTCACACGCTCAGGATTACGGGAAAGCTCATCGGGAAAGCTGCGACCGACGCGCTTCGTCTGCAGATTTGCCTTATGCGCCTACCCCTCCTCGTCCTGCTCGCCGGCCTCGCCCTCGCGCCGGCCCTCTCAGCCCAGACGGCTGACAAGAACTTCTCGACCATGCCGCCGGCACCGTGGCCGCCGGTAGCCACCTTCTCCATTCTTGGCTACGACCCGACGACCGGTGAAGTGGGCGGCGCGGTCCAGAGCCGCGTGTTTTCCGTGGGTAACGGCGTGCTGTGGGCCGAGGCTGGTGTGGGTGTGGCCGCCACGCAGGCGATCGTGGATGTGAGCTACGGGCCGCAGGCGATCGCCCTGTTGCGCGGTGGCATGAAGCCCGCCGATGTGATCAAGAAGGTGTGGGAGAGCGATCCCGATCCGCGGCCGCAGGACTGGACCAAGTACGGCCGTCAGTTCGCTGTGATTGATGCGCAGGGCAACGTGGCCGCCTACACCGGCCCCAAGGCCAGCGACTGGGCCGGTGACACGCAAGGGAAATTCTGCACCGCGCAGGGCAACATCCTGGCCGGCCCCGACGTGGTCACCGCGATGGTGAAGGCGTTCGAGGACACGCCGGGGCATCTGTCATTCCGCCTGCTCGCAGCACTCGAAGCCGGACAGGCTGCGGGTGGCGACAAGCGCGGCATGCAGAGTGCCGCCATCCTGATCGTGAAGAAGGACGGCGGCGTGTGGCTGCACAACGATGTGGTGATGCGCTTGCAGGTGGACGACAATCCGGAGCCGATCAAGGAACTCCGGCGTCTTGTGGAGAAGGCCGCCACGCAGCGGCGGCCACGCCGATGATGCACTACGCGCGTCGCGCGCGTCACCTGGCTCTTGCCGTTGCAGCACTCGGCGGAGGGACGGCGCATGCCCAGTCCACGCAGCCGCTCCCCACGAACACGGCCACCCAGCACGTGGTACTCGTCATCACCGACGGGCTCCGCTGGCAGGAGGTCTTTCGTGGGGCCGACGCCTCGCTCATGCAGCGCCGGTACGTGAACGACACGGCGTCACTGCGACGCGATTTCTGGCGCGACACGCCGCAGGCTCGACGCGAGACCCTGCTGCCGTTTCTCTGGGGCACGGTGGCGAAGCAGGGGCAACTGTTCGGTGACAGTGCCAGTGGCAGCGTGGCGCAGATCGTGAACCGCTTCCGGTTCTCCTATCCGGGCTACAGCGAAACGTTCACCGGCTTCTTCGATCCGCGCATCGACAGCAACGGCTACGGTTCCAACCCCAACACGACGGTGTTCGAGTGGCTGAACCGTCAGCAGGCGTTCGCGGGCAAGGTGCAGGCGTACGGCACGTGGAACGTGTTCCGGCGGATCATCAACGCGGATCGCAGCGGCGTGCCCGTGTACGATGGATGGGACAAGGGCGTACCGCCTGGTGCGGACGCCACGACGTCGCTGCTGCGCACACTGTATGCCGACCACACCAGACTGTGGCCCGATGTGGCCTTCGACGCGCTCATGCAGCAGGCACTGCGGCTCGGCACCCGCGCGGAACTTCCGCGCGTGCTGTTCGTGGGCTACGGCGAGACCGATGAATACGCGCACAGTGGCCGCTACGACATGTATCTCCGCAGTGCGAAGCAGGTGGACCGCTATCTCGCCGAGCTGTGGAACGGATGGCAGCGTGACCCGCGCACCCGTGACAAGGTCACGCTGATCGTGACCACCGATCACGGTCGCGGCCGTGGCCCCAAGTGGACCGACCATGGCGAGGATGTGGAAGGCGCGCAGTACATCTGGAGCGCCGTCATCGGCCCCGACACGCCGGCCCTCGGTGTGCGCGCCGGCACGCCCACGCAGCAGGCGCAGATGGCGGCCACGATCGCCGCGCTGCTGGGGCGTGACTGGCGGGCGGCCGAGTCGCGTGCGGCGCCGGCATTGCCGGTGTTTCGCTGAGTGTCGCGGGGGTAACCGCTCGTCGGGGGGCACGGGGAAACGGAGATACGGGGAACAGAAAAGCGACGAGGGCGGAGGGCACGGGCCGTTCCCCGTGTCCTCCGCCCTCCGTGTACCTCGACGAGCTGTTCCGCCGTTACGGCACCGCGATGCCAGCGACCTTGAGTGCGCTCGTGAGCGCCGGCAGCGACGTGGCCTTCACCTTCGCCACCTCGGCCGCCTGCGACGTGAGTTCTCGGCGCAACTGTCCGAGCAGCGAGCGCTGCGCCGCGCTCACGGGGAAGCTGGCGCTCACCACCGAGTTGAGTGTGCCGAGTCGGCCACTGAACGACATGTCGGGAGCGCCGCTTGCCCCGCGGTTCTCGTCTTCCATGTCGAGCTCCGGCGGCGTCGCCCCGGCGCTGCGCGCCTGGAATTGCGCCGCGCGTGCGGCCGGCGTAGCACCGATCTCGCGCGTGAAGCCGCTCAGTACCTTATCGATCGACGCCAGCTGGTCCTTGAGCGCCGGCGTGAGCTTGGCACTGTCCTTCGTGGCCACCTGCTTCAGCGACGCGAAGGAGCGGATGGTGCTGTCCGCGCTGTTCTGCACCTCCGTCACCTTGCGCTGGAAGGTGATCACCTCGAGCCGGAAGGTGTCGAGTGATCGCAGTTCGCCACCCGACATGGTCTGCTCGGGGTCGGGGAGCAACGTGAAGCGGCGTGTGAGCACCGTCGCCGCGCCGCTCGCTGGCGTGATCGTGAGACGCGCGGTGTAGTTGCCCGGCACCGCGGGGTACGAGCGGTTGCCACCGCCGAAGCCACCAAAGCCGCCTCCGAACCCACCACCCTGCCCGCGACCGCCGGCCGGCGCCGCCGCAGCGGCCCCCGTGAGCGGCGCGCCCACCCGCATATCCCACACCGGGCGATAGAGACCGGGCTTGGTGTTGACCGGCAGCTCGCGCACCACGCGGCCACCGGCATCGACGATCTCCAGCTTGCCCTTCGCGTCAGCGGACACGCTGTTGATCAGGTAGGCAAGACGCACACCGTGCTCGGGGTTCTGCCCGGTGAAGCCGGTGGACCCCATGCCGCTGATGCGGCTGTTGTCGAGCTGGAAGGCGAGCTCCGTACGAGCCGGGAACAGATACGCCGCCTGCGCCGTGCGCGCTTCGGCGAGGTGTTCGAGCGGCGAGAGATCATCGAGGATGTACACGCCACGTCCGTGCGTCCCCACCACGAGATCGTTCCAGCGCTCCTGGATGTGCAGATCCCACACCGGGACACCGGCAGGCATGCCACTGCGGATCGGCGTCCAGGTGGTGCCGCCGTCCACCGTGAAAAACACCCCGAATTCCGTCCCCACGAACAGCAGGTTGGGCTGACGATGATGCTCGCGGACGACCTGCACCGAGCCCATTGCCGGGAGATTGCCGGTAATGCTCGTCCAGGTACGACCGAAGTCGGTGCTCTTGTACACGTACGGCTTCATGTCGTTGCTGCGATGTCCGTCGAAGGTCGCGTACACTACGCCGTCGGCGTGTTTCGACAGCTGGACACCGCTCACGTACGTCGTGTCAGGTACCCCGGGGAAGCTCGTCACGCGCGTCCAGCTACCGCCGTCGTTCCGCGTTACGGCGATCACCCCATCGTCGGTGCCCACAGCGAGGACGCCGGCGCGTCGCGGAGATTCCGAAACGGCACTGATGTTGCCGAACGCCGCCGTGCCCTCGTGCAGACCCAGTGCATCCCGCGGGGGGACACTGCCGCGCATGGGCAGCTGGTTGCGATTCAGGTTGCGCGTGAGATCGGGGCTGATCGTCTTCCACGCGTCGCCGCGATCGGTGCTCTTGAACAGATGATTGGCGGCGAAGTACACCGTGCCACCCGAGTGGCGCGACGGAACGATCGGCGCGCTCCAGTTGTAGCGGTGCTTCTCACCGTCACGCTGGGGCGGCTTGATCCCCTTGGTCTGTCCGGTGCGCGCATTGTAGCGCACGATGCCGCCGTTCTGCGATTCGGCGTACACCACGTTCGGATTGAAGTGGTCGGCCACATTGAAGAAACCGTCGCCACCGGCCATACGCGCCCAGTCGGCATTGGTGGGGCCGAAGCTGTTGCGCGTGCGATTGGGGCCACCCCACGTCTGGTTGTCCTGCAAGCCGCCGTACACGTGGTAGAAGGGCCACTGATCATCCACGGAGATGGCGTAGAACTGCGCGCCCACGATGTTCTCCACGTTATACCAGGTGCGGCCACGATCGTACGTGATGTCCATGCCGCCGTCGTTCCCCATCACGTGGTGATCGGGGTCCTCCGGGTTAATCCAGAGCGCGTGATGATCGCTGTGCACGCCACCGCCGCCTGCATACGGACGCCACGTCTTGCCGCCGTCGTACGATTCGGTGCTGCCCACGTTGAGGCGCACCACATGCTCGGCGTCGGTAGGATCGCACCGCACCTGCGAGTAGTACCACGCCGTGCCGTTGCTGCGATCCACCTGCTTCCACGTGGCACCGGCATCGTCCGTGCGATAGAACCCGTTGGCCGTGCCCTTTGCATGTACGCTGGCGTAGAGCGTATTGGGGCGCGAGCGGCACACCGACAACCCGATGCGGCCCGCGTCACCGCTCGGCAGGCCCTGCGTGAGCCGCGTCCATGTCTTGCCGGCGTCGATGGTCTTCCAGATGCCGCTCTCGGGACCGCTGGGCAGGAACCCATAGGCGCGACGCTCCCGCTGATACGACGCGGCGTACAGGATATCCGGGTTGTTCGGGTCCATCACCAGTTCGGTGAAGCCCGTATGCTCGGACAGGCTCTTCGTGTTCGTCCACGTCTTGCCACCGTCGGTGGTCTTGAACACGCCACGGTCACCACCCGGGGCCCAGAGCGGGCCCATGGCCGCCACGTACACGATATCGGGATCGCGCGGATCGATCACGATGCGCCCGATGTGCTGCGACGTGGGGAGCATGGGCTTCGACCACGACTTGCCGCCGTCGGTGCTCTTGAACACACCGATACCGTACGACGAACTGCGCATGTTGTTGGACTCGCCCGAGCCCACCCACACCACGTCGCCATTCGACGGGGCCACCGCGACGGCCCCGATCGAACCCACGCCGATGGAATCGGACACGGGGGTCCAAGTGAGCCCGGCGTTGGTGGTCTTCCAGATGCCACCCGTCGCGACCGCCACGTACATCACCGTGCCGAGGCGTCCGCCGCGCACGGCGCGCGGGGCCTCGACCACTGCGATGTCGGTGATGCGACCGCTCATCGACGCGGGGCCGATGTTGCGGAAGGTGAGCGGCCGGACCAGCAGAGAGTCGGCCGGAAGCCCCTGGGCGAGAAGGCTGGGCGCGACGGCGAGCGACGCGGACGCGAGCGACGCAAGCAGTCCGCTGGCAAGGCGGCCCGGGCGGCCCAGAGCGGACCTCGAGCGCGGGGAGGGTCGGGACATATGGATCGAGTCACGAGGGGAGCCGGCGCCACCGCGGCCCCGGCCAACTCAAGTCTACGCGATCGCACGCACCGGCGTTGCCCCGAGATACGGGACGAGCCGGCGTCTCGGGCGCGCCCCGTTCAGCGGTGGCCGTGGTCGGCCATTGCCTCGCCGCGGGCCAGCATGAGGTGGTGCATGGGGTGATGGTCGCCGCTGGCCATCAGCCCGATGAACCCGAGCCCGCGGATGCGCGCGATAGCCGCCTCCGACCCCGAGTCGCGCGCGGTGACCACGAGACGCACGCCGTCGGGCAGTTCGGTCCGCGCCATGCGGGGTCCGCCCATCATCTCGACCATGCTCGCATGCGCCGCCGTCATCCGCTTGATGGCGGCAACCGTCTCCCCGGTGCCGCGCACCACGAAGGTGGCGCCTCCGACCACGGGCGAGGCGGTGACGGCACTGCGCAGGGCCACGAGGTCCATGTCACGCAGGTGCAGTCGTAGCCGCTCGAGATTGACCTTCGACCAGTCGGTGGATGGATCCGCCTCGAGGATCTTCACGACCCCCGCGATGGCCGCAAAGGCGGCCTGTCCCCCCTCCGTGGGCATGCGCGTATCGGTTGCGCCGTGCGTGTGGGCGAGCGCCTGGGCGGCAAGCGGCGCCTGGCCCAGACAGAGCGCGAGGGTCATGGCGGCAACGAGAGTGAGCGGTCGCATGAGCATCGAAGGAAGGAGAAGCTGGCCGCTACGGCCCATGCCGGAGCGCCATACGGCGGCGTGGGGGTTGAAACAGCGCGGGTTACGACACGATGGGCGACGTGGCGGCGGATGTCACGGGCACGCCGTGATAATGCTCGGGCCGAAAGTGTGTCACCGCACGCCGAAACGCGAACGTGAAACCCGGCCACAGGGTGCTGTTGCGCCCACCGCGATCGAGATACCAGCTGGCGCACCCGCCTTCCACCCACACCATGTGCTGCATGCGTGCGTCCACCTCGCGCGTCCACGCATGCTGTGCGTCGCGGGTCGGTTCAAGCGCACCGATCGCGCGGCGCGCCATGTGATCGAGCGCCGCCACCAGATGGGCAATCTGCGATTCGATCATGTAGATCATCGACGAGTGCCCCAGCCCCGCATTGGGCCCCGGAATGACGAACAGATTGGGAAATCCGTGGATGGTGGTGCTGGCGTACGCCGAGAGTGTGTGCCGCCAGGCATCGGCCAGGGTGTTCCCGTCACGGCCGGTCACGAACGGCGCAAGCGGTGGGTCAGTAGGCCGGAAGCCGGTACCGAAGATCAGCACATCGGCCTCGTGCACCGTGCCATCCTGTGTGCGCACGCCGTTGGGTACGATCCGCTCGATGGCGCTCGTCTCGAGACGGACGTTGGGCTTCGTCAGCGCCGGGTAGAAGTCGTCCGAAACGAGGACCCGCTTACACCCCATGTCGTACGTCGGGGTGAGACGCGCGCGAAGCACCGGATCGGCCACCTGTGCGGCGAGGTGCCGCAGGGCGAGGTGGCGGGTGACCTGACGGATGCGCCGGTACCGGAAGGGGAGAAAGGTGAGTTCGTGGGCGACATAGCTCACGCCGCGCACGAACGACTGCAGCCCCGGCACGGCACGGAAGAGGAACCGCGCGAAAGCGGATACCGCGCGATCGTGGCGAGGCACGATCCACGGCGGCGTACGCTGGAAGACCGTGAGGGCGCCCACCTGCGGCTGAATGGCCGGCACGAACTGGATGGCGGAGGCACCGGTTCCGATCACCGCCACCCGTTTGCCCGCGAGGGACACATCGTGGCGCCACTGGGCCGAGTGAAAGGCGGGGCCGGCAAACTCGTCGCGCCCGGGAATGGCGGGCCACGCCGGATCGCTCAGCGCCCCGGTCGCCAGGAGCAGCACGCGCGCCGAGTACGTCCCCCCCGATGTGTCAATGTGCCAGCGTTGTGTGCGGTCATTCCAGCGGGCGGAGTGCATCGCGTGGCCGAACCGCATACGCGGGGTGATGCCATACGTGTCGGCCACGCCGCAGAGGTACCGCTGAATCTCCGCCTGTCCCGAGTACTTCCGGGACCACCCCGGGTTCTGCGCGAAGGAGAACGAGTAGAGGCGCGACGGGACGTCGCAGGCGCACCCGGGATAGTGGTTGTCGCGCCAGGTGCCCCCCGGCGTGTCGGCGCGCTCCAGCAGCACCACATCGGTGATGCCGTGCTGGTGCAGGCGGATCGCGGCCCCGATGCCGGTGAACCCCGCGCCGATGATGGCCACATGAACATCGTGCATGGGGCGAATGTAGCGGTCCGCACGCGAAGCTCCAGCGCGAGCGCCCCGTGGTACGTTATGGGGGTGGCTCCCTGCCCCGCCGGCGGTTTCGGCGGTGCGCTGTCTGTCCCGCACCTTCTTCAACGATGATTCAGCTTCGCCCCCTGCTTTCCGCCACGCTGCTGATGGCAGCCACCGCGTGGACCGCCCAGGCTCAGGATGACGCGCCGCCCTCCCGGCGGCAGGTCGTCCCCATGGACTCGGCCCGGGCTCGCCAGCTCTACGTGAGCAACCGCCCCGAAGACCATCCCCTCGCGAACTACGAGCAGCAGATGGCGGGCAAGGCGCGCACCGACAGCATCTTCGCCGCGCGCGCGAAGGGGGTGCTCAAGTTCTCGAAGATCACCTACAAGAGTCAGGCGGGCGGCATGACCATCCCCGCCTATCTCTTCGAGCCCCTCACCCCGAAGGGCCCGCGGCAGCATGCGGCGATGGTGTGGGTGCACGGCGGGGTGCACGGCAACATGGACCAGAACTACTGGCCCTTCATCCGCGAGGCGGTGGAACGCGGCTACGCCATCATTACCCCCGACTACCGCGGCTCCACGGGTTTCGGCAAGGAGCACCACAACGCCATCGACTACGGCGGCATGGAGGTGGATGATGTGGAGTCCGCGGCTGACGTCCTGAAGGGCCTGCCCTACGTGAATCCCAACCGCCTCGGTGTCATGGGGTGGAGCCACGGCGGGTACATCACCGCACTGCTGCTCACGCGTGAAGCGCAGGGAACGCCCTTCAAGTCGGGCGCCGCGATCGTGCCCGTCACCAACCTGCTCTTCCGCCTGTCCTTCAAGGGGCCGTCGTACCAGCGCTCCTTCGCCACCCAGGCGGGGCTCAAGGGGCTGCCGTACGAGAACCGAGCGGAGTACGTGCGCCGGTCGCCCTACTACTGGGTGGACAGCCTCGCCTCGCCGCTGCTGGTGCACGTGGCCACCAACGACGAAGACGTGAACTTCGAGGAAGCGCGGCCTCTCGTTGATGCGCTCGTGGCCCGCAAGCCGCAGCTGGCGGAAACCAAGATCTACGTGAACCCCACCCCGGGGCCCACCAGCGTGGGGCACACCTTCAGCCGCCGCGTGAATCGCACCACGCTCGAGCGGGAAGACTCGCCCGAGCAGATCGACTCCTGGACCAAGGTGTGGGCGTTCTTCGAGCGGACGCTGAAGTAGCTCGCCGCTCGTAAGAGCCGGCGGGCACTCGTCCCCATAACCGAAACCCGAACCCGAGGCCCCACACTGATCAGTGTAGGGCCTCGGGTTCGGGTTTCTGGCATTGAGGCGTACCGCTCAGCGGCCGGCGACGACCTTGCGCTTCTCCAACAGCTCCGTCTCGATCCGCCCGCACACCAGCTCGCACAACTTGAGGACATCCTTGTCGGCGAGTTCGTAGCGCACGTACACGCCGTCGCGCTCGCGGGCCACCAGGCCGCTCGCGAACAGCTGCGCAAGATGGCGCGACACGTTGGCCTGCCCCATACCCGTGGCTTCAACGAGCTCGTTCACGGCCCGAGGCCCCCCGCGCAGCTCCTGCAGCAGACTCAATCGCGCGCGATCGCTGAGCGCCTTGAAGCGCTCGGCCACCATCTCCAGCAGTTCCGGACCCATTCGCTTGTTGGCCATCGTCGCTCCGCCGCCAGTCGTCACCACCGCGTGCCAAGACGTACACACATACGCATTTGCGAATATATACAACACCAAGACGGGGCGCCACCCTCAGGATGGCGCCCCGCACGTCTTGCCGCACCCGCATCGGGATCAGCCGAGGGTGGCCGTGAGCGTGATCTCGGCGTTCAGCACCTTCGACACCGGGCAACCGGCCTTGGCCGCATTGGCCAGCTCATGGAACTGCTCGGACGTGATCCCCGGCACCTTCGCGTCGAGCGTGAGGTGGACCTTGGTGATGGCGAACCCGCCATCTTTCTGCTCGAGCGTCACGGCCGCCGACGTCGCCAGCGACTCCGGGGTGAAGCCGGCGCGGGTGAGCTGACCGGAAAGGGCCATCGAGAAGCAACCAGCATGCGCCGCCGCGATCAGCTCTTCTGGATTGGTGCCGTCCTGACCCGATTCGTTTTCGAAGCGCAGCGTGAACGAATACGGCGTAGCCTTGAGTACGCCGCTCGGGGTGGTAAGCGTGCCGTTGCCTTCCTTGATGGTGCCGTTCCAGACGGCCGAACCAGTACGAATCATGGAGTCCTCGAGGATGTGACGAACCGTGTAGGGCCAAACGTGCGCCGCTTGCCCCGGCTGCCGTGCCGAACGCTGTCCGTTCGGTCGCCCCGCCGCAAGTTGCGGGGGCGGTGGAATCTTGCCCTTCGACCGTCCGGCACGTCACTTCTGTCTATCGAACAGCAGACCCCCATCGCGAGGCGGCAGCACGTGACAGACAACGGTTCCGGCACCGGCGAATCAGCACGCCGCACGTTCCTCAAGACGGCGGGTGTGATTGCCGTCGGCACGGTGACGGTCGGCTCGGCCGCCGCCTGCGCCGTCAAGGATCCGGCCACGCCGGCCCCCGACGACGCCGAGACGACGCGGACGCTTGGCATGGACCAGCCACTCCTCGAGGCGCTGGCGGAAGCGGTACTGCCGGCATCGCTCGGCGCGGCAGGACGCCGTGAGGCAACGACCACCTTCGTTGCCTGGGTGAACGGCTATGAGCCCGTGGCCGAGGAGATGCACGGCTATGGCTACGCCGATGTCCGCTACCTACCGGCCGATCCAGCCCCGGCCTGGCGCGCGCAGCTCCAGGCGCTCGATACGCTGGCGCGCAAAGCCACACGCACCCCGTTCACTCAACTGCCCGTGGCGCGGCGGCAGGAGCTCCTCGATGCGGTACTGCGCACCGAACGCGGCGACCGTCTGCCGGCCCCACTCGGCGCGGGGCATGTGGCGCTCGCGCTGCTCGCGCACTGGAGCGCCTCCCCCACGGCATGGAACCTCGCGCTCGGTGCTAAGGTGACGCCGGCCTCCTGCCGGGTGCTGAACGACGCCATCCGCAAACCGTTACCTCTCGCCCCCACGGGGGCTGCCACATGATCATCCACACCGGCACGCTCACCACCCACGAAGCCGACATCTGCATCATCGGCAGCGGTATCACGGCCGCACTGATGGCAGCCCATCTGTCGGAACACACCAAGAAATCCATCCTCGTGGTGGAAGCGGGCAAGCCCACCACGCCCCTCACACAACGGGCGCAGGCGCGCGAGCGCTTCCTCGCCTACGGGGAGAGCCCCTGGAAGTCCGATCATGTGGACGACCAGAACGCGCTGGGGACGACGTGGGGTTTCTCCCCCAGCATGCACGTGGGTGGACTCGCCATGCACTGGGGCGGCGTCTCTCCGCGCTATTCGCCCGAAGACTTCCAGCTCCGCTCACTGTACGGCGTAGGATCCGACTGGCCATTCACGTACGACGAGCTCGATCCGTTCTACCAGGAAGCCGAGGAGCGCATGGGCGTGGCCGGCGAGCAGGGACCGCTGGCGCTCGATCCGCGCGGCAAGCCGTATCCACTTCCGCCGTTGCCCATCAACTACAACTTGGCGCAATTGCAGGGGTGGGCCAGCACGGCGGGGATCGCCACGTGGAGCACGCCAAGCGCCAAGAACTCCGTGCCGCACGATGGGCGCGCGCAGTGCCAGCGGTGCGACACCTGTTATCCCGTGTGTCCCTCGGGGGCGAAGTACTCGCCGGACTTCACGTGGGACGCGTTGCTGGCGGCAAAGAAGATCACGCTGCTCACCGAATCACTGGTGCGCCGACTGGAGGCCGATCCGAAGAGCGGGCGCATTACCCGCGCCACCGGCAATCGCACCGATGCCGCGGGTGCGCCGTTCGAGATCCGGGCTGGGGCGTTCGTACTTGCCGCCGGTTTTGTTTGGTCACCACATCTGCTGCTGTTGTCGAAGAGCAGCGCGTTCCCCAACGGGCTCGCCAACCGCAGCGGACTCGTAGGCAAGTATCTGGCGGGGCATCGCAATGTGAACGCGTACCTGCGTCTTCCCATGGAGCTGTTCCCGGGCATCAACGTGCAGCACTCGCTGGTATCGAAGCAGTTCATGCGCCCCGGGAAGCTGTCGCGGTATCTGCGGCACGACCTGCGCATCTGGGAGTCGAGCGTGGGGCGTGAACCGCGCCTTCGCGATGAGCAGGGCGGCTTGCTACTGGGCGACGCCATGCTGAAGGAGTGGCAGGGACGTGCGAAGGGCGCGACGGCGCGCGTGCGTGGCTACTACGACGTGCTCCCCGACCGGGACAGTGCGTTGGCGCTCGACACGTCGCGGACCAACCGCTGGGGAGATCCCATGCCGCGCGTGGCGTTCAAGGACGCACCGGAGAGCGCCGCGCTGCGGGCGTTTCAGGAGGAGTCCTTGCGGGAGCTGTTCCGGCGCATGGCGAAGGCCGGCAATGGCGAGATCCTGCGCATGGAGAACAGCGCGAACGACCTCGGGCAGGAACACCCCACGGGTGGCTGCCGCATGGGGACGGACCCCCTGTCCAGCGTGGTGGATGCCTTCGGTCGAGCCCACGAGCATGAAAATCTCTGGGTGGGCGGTGCGCCCACGCAGCCCACGGCGAGCTGCTGCAACGGCACGCTCACGTTCACCGCGGTCGGCCTGCGCACCGCGGCTGCGATCGCGCGCGCGAGTTGAGGGGCGGGCTTTCCCGTCCCGTTACGCGACGCCAACTTCCGCCGGTTGCATTCCCTCTACCCCATTTCGCCGATGCGCTGTACCGCCCTCCTGACCGCCCTCGCGGTCGCCGCGCCGTTCGCGACACTCGCCGCCCAGCCGCGGGCCCTGACCTCGGCCGACTATGCGCGCGCCGAGAAGTTCCTCGGCTTCAACACCCAGCCCCTCGTGTCCAATACGGGGGTGCAGCCCTCATGGCTCCCCGACGGCCGGTTCACCTACCGCGTACGTCAGGCCGACGGCACGCAGCCGCTCATGCTGGTCGATGCCAAGGGTGCCAGGACCAACTGCGCCACCACGCCCGCCGCCTGCCCCGCGGCCCCGGCGGCAGCGGCAGCGCCGCAAGGCGCCGCACGCACTCGCACACGCCCCCCCGAAGTGCTCAGCCCCGACGGCACCAAGGCCGCGTTCATTCGTGACTGGAACCTGTGGGTGCGCGATGTGGCCTCCAACCAGGAAACGCCGGTCACCACCGACGGGGTGAAGGATTACGGCTACGCCACCGACAACGCCGGCTGGGTGCACAGCGATCGTGCGATCCTGCTCTGGTCTCCCGACTCGAAGAAGATCGCCACCTTCCAGCAGGACCAGCGCAAGACGGGGGAGATGTACCTCGTGCGCTACAAGGTGGGACACCCCGAACTGCTGCAGTGGAAGTACCCGCTCCCCGGTGACAGCGCCATCACGATGATCGAGCGCGTGGTGATCGACCTCTCGGGGACCGCGGCCAAGGTCGTGCGCTTCAGGATGCCGCCGGACCAGCATCGCAGTTCGGTGTGCGATCACATCGCCTGTGGCGGCAAGCTCGCCGACACTGAGTGGTACCCGGACGGCACCAAGGTCGCCTTCCTCAGCAATTCGCGCGACCACAAGGTGGCCACGCTCCGCGTGGCCGATGCAGCCACGGGGGACGTCCGTGATGTCCTCCGCGAGGACGTGAAGACGCAGTTCGAAAGCGGTGACGGCGATCAGAACTGGCGCGTGCTCCCCGCAAGCAACGAAGTGCTCTGGTTCTCCGAGCGCGACGACTGGGGCCAGCTCTACCTCTACGATCTCACCACCGGCGCCCTCAAGCAGCAGATCACGACCGGTGAGGGCACCGTGCTGTCGATCGAACGCATTGATCCGAAGAGCCGTACGATCTGGTTCGTCGCCGCCGGCAAGGAGAAGGGGCGCGATCCCTACTTCCGGCACCTCTATCGCGTGGGGATGAACGGCAAGGGACTCACGTTGCTCACGCCGGAAGACGGTGACCACAACGTGTCCCTGTCGCCCGATGGCGCGCAGTTCGTGGACAGCTGGTCGCGCCCCGACCTGCCGCAGACCGCCGTGCTGCGCGACGCGAAGTCGGGTAAGCTGGTGGCCACGCTCGAGACGGGGAACATCAGCAAGCTCGTAGCGGCGGGATGGAAGCCGCCCACGCGCATCACCGTGAAGGATCGCGATGGCAAGTGGGATCTGTATGGTCTCATGTGGACGCCGACCACGCTCGACTCCACGAAAAAGTACCCGATCGTGAACTACATCTACCCGGGCCCACAGGGCGGTTCGGTCGGCAGCCGGCAGTTCGCCGCGGCCACGCGTGACAACCAGGCCCTCGCGGAGCTGGGCTTCGTGGTGGTGGCGATCGACGGCACCGGCAATCCCACGCGCTCCAAGTCGTTCCACGACGCCTACTATGCGCGCCTTGGAGACAACACGCTCCCCGATCAGGTGGCGGGGATGAAGCAGCTGGCCGAGCGCTATCGCTTCATCGACCTCGATCGCGTCGGGATCTGGGGACACTCGGGCGGTGGTTTCGCCACCGCCGGCGCGATGTTCCGCTACCCGGACTTCTTCAAGGTGGGCATCTCCGAATCGGGCAATCACGACAACCGGAACTACGAAGACGACTGGGGCGAGCGCTACCACGGCCTGCTCGTGAAGAGCAGCAACGGCGACAACTACGATGTCGAAGCCAACCAGACGCTGGCGAAGAACCTCAAGGGCAAGCTGCTGCTCGCACACGGCACCCTCGACGACAATGTGCCGCCTGACAACACCTACCTCGTGGTGGATGCCCTCATCAAGGCCGGCAAGGACTTCGATCTGCTGATGATCCCCAACGCAGCCCACGGCTTCGGTGCTGCCACGAACTACATGATGCGCCGCCGGTGGGACTACTTCGTGCAGCATCTCCTCGGCGCCACGCCGCCCAAGGAGTATCAGATCGGCCCCACGTAAGGCGAGGAGCGCAGCTGGGTGGACAGGGCGGCCCCCCCCCCAGGACCGCCCTGTTGCTCCGCGTGTAGATTTTCGGCATGGAAAGACTTTTCGTCCTCATGGGTGCCCTGTCAGCCGGCCTCTCGGTAGCGGCCGGCGCCTTCGGTGCACACGCCCTGCGCGCCCGGGTCGAGCCGCGCCTGCTCGAGGTGTTCGAGACGGGCGCCCGCTACCAGATGTACCATGCCCTGGCGCTGCTGGCGGTGGCGTGGGTGGTTGGTCGTACTCCCGGCGCGCTGGGCCACGCGGCCGGCTGGCTCTTTGTCGGCGGGACAGTCCTCTTTTCCGGCTCGCTCTACGCGATGACCTTCACGGGCATTCGTGCGCTCGGCGCCATCACGCCGATCGGCGGCGTCTGTTTCATCGCCGGATGGGTGTGCCTCGCACTGGCGTCGCGCAGCCTGTAGCGCGGCCGACGCGCTGGCGAAATTGATCGGCGCGATGGGGTGACGTAGGGGAGACGTTTTGGCGAATGTTCGTCAATGCTCCTCTCTCAGCCATCCGTCTCGCAGCTGGCGGCGATCGCCGCGGTCTCCGCCATCAGCGGGATGGTGAATGCCATCGCCGGCGGCGGCACCCTGCTCACCTTCCCGGCCCTGCTCGGGCTGGGGGTGACACCGGTGGCGGCGAACGCCACGAGCACCGTCGCGCTCTGGCCTGGGTCGTTCGCCAGCATGATGGGGTACCGTCGTGAGCTCGCCGGGGCCGAACGCTGGGCCGTGAAGCTGGCCATTCCGAGCCTGCTCGGAGGGCTCACCGGGGCGGTGTTACTCATGGCCACCAGTGACGAGCAGTTCCGCGCGATCGTGCCCTGGCTCGTGTTCGGCGCCACGCTGCTCTTTGCCTTCCAGGCGCGCGTCATGGCATGGCTGCGCCGCTACATGACCGAAACGCCGCACGGCCCCACGCCCATCGAACCCACCAAGGGGATGATGGTCCTGCAGTATGTGGTGGCGATCTACGGCGGGTACTTTGGTGCGGGCGCCGGCATCGTGATGCTCGCGGCCTTCGGCCTCATGGGGATGACGAACATCCATCGCATGAATGGCCTCAAGAACTTCAACGGGATCTGCTTCAACGGCATCGCCGCAGCAACCTTTGCAGTGAAGGGGCTCGTGAACTGGCCCATTGCCCTCGTCATGGCCGTCGGCTCGAGCGTGGGTGGCTATGCGATGTCCGGGCTCGCGCAGCGGGTGCCGCAGGCGTGGGTGCGCGCTGCCGTGTCGACGATCGGCATCGGCAGCGCCGTGTGGCTGTACTTCACGTCACGCTGAGCCCACCGCCCTAGTCGGCAGGCGTACTCACGAGGGCGACGGCCGACGTACTGCCCGCCCAATCCGACGGACGCGTGGCCTTGCTGATCCGCGTCACCACGGGGATGTCGTCGAGCACCACACTCACCGCCGCGCCGGCCCCAGTGAGGAAACAGGGGACCATCTCTTCCTCCACGGTCATGATGCCGGCGACCGCGCCCACCCGTTCCGCCTGATTGATCAGCTGCACCCCCTGTCCACCGCGGCCCTGCAACGGCAGCTGCTCCACCACCACGCGCTTCACATACCCCTGCACCGTGCCGGCGCACAGCTCCTGCCCCCCGTGGACTACGGCCATCCCCACGACCTGATCACCGGCGCGCAGGGCAATGCCACGCACACCGCCCGCGTCGCGGCCCATGTCGCGCACGTCACTTTCGAGGAAGCGGATCGCCTGGCCGCCTGACGTGGCCAGTACGAGTTCATCCTGCCCCGTGGTGATCGCCGCACTCACCACGCGATCACCTTTGTCGAGACGAATGGCGCGGATGCCCGCCAGCCGCGCATTGCGGAACTCGCTGATGGCGGTCCGCTTCACTTGCCCGGTGGCGGTCGCCATAGTCACGAACAGCGGATGCGCGAAGTCACGCACGATCGCGCCAAGCACCGGCGCGCCATGCTTGGGCCACTCCACCAGCTCCTTGAGCGCCGTGCCGCGCCCACTGCGAGCGGCTGGCGGCAGCTCACCGCCGAGCAGACTGTAGGCCTGTCCGTCGCGCGAGAGCACCAGCACGTGCTCCGAGAGCCGCAGGCGGTCGCGTACCATCGGCAGTTCGTCAATCGTCTCCGCCCGCCCGGTGGCCTTGCGCGAACGCCCCGACGGCAACGGCGCTTGCAAGACGCGCCCGCCGAAGGTGACCACGCCCAGCACCTCGGCATCAGCGACCGTCTCGACCACGTCGGACGCCGCCTCCTCGGTGACAATCTCCGTCCGCCGTGCATCGCCGAAACGATCCACGATGGCGTTCACTTCGTCGGCGAGTGCGGCCATGCGCTTGTCCTGCGAGGCCAACAGCGCCTTCAGTTCCTTGCTGCGCGCCGCGAGCTCCTTGGCTTCGGTGCGCAGTGCCGTCACTTCGAGACCGGTCAGGCGCGCGAGTCGCAGCGCCAGAATGGCATCCGCCTGAATCTCGGTGAGGTCGTACGTCTTGCGGAGACGCGCGTGCGCCTGATCGGTATCCTTGGCGGTCTTGATGAGCTGCACCACGCGGTCGATGTCGTTGACAGCGATGAGCAGTCCCTCCACCACGTGGAGCCGCGCTTCGGCCTTCTCCTTTTCGAACTCGGTGCGACGCACCAAGACTTCGTGGCGGTGGGCCACAAAATGATCGATCAGCGGTCGCAGTCCGAGCTCGCGCGGCACCAGCCGGCCATTCTCCGGCACGAGCGCGAGATTGATCACGCCGAAGGTGACCTCGAGCCCCGTGAGCTTGTAGAGCCGTGGCAACAATGTCTTCGGATCGGCGTCGCGCTTCAGTTCGATCACCACGCGCAGCCCCTCGCGATCCGATTCGTCGCGCAGCGCGCTGATCCCCACGAGCTTGTCTTCCTTTACCAAGTCGGCGATCTGCTCGATGATGCGCGCCTTGTTGGCCTGGAAGGGAAGCTCCGTCACGACCAGCTGCGTGCGCGACGACCCCGGCTTCGCCTCCAGCACGATGCGCGCCCGGTTGATCAGGCGCCCGCGTCCCGTCTCCATATAGTGACGGATGCCGTCTTTACCCACGATGAGGCCAGCGGTTGGAAAGTCGGGCCCCTTCACGATCTTGCGTAGCTCCGCGAGGTCCACGGTGGGCTCTTCGATCACGCGCACGATCGCCTTGCCGATTTCGCGCAGGTTGTGCGGCGGCATGTTGGTCGCCATGCCCACGGCAATCCCGCTCACGCCGTTGACCAGCAGATTCGGGATGGCCGCCGGCAGCACGGACGGTTCCTCGAGCCGATCATCGAAGTTGGGCACGAAGTTGACCGTGTTCTGATCGATCCCTTCGAGCAGTGCCACCCCGGGCGCCGCCATGCGCGCCTCGGTGTAGCGATAGGCGGCGGCCGGATCGCCATCGATCGAGCCGAAGTTGCCCTGCCCCTCGATCAGCGGATAGCGCAGCGAGAAGTCCTGCACCATGCGCACGAGCGCGTCGTACACGCTGCTGTCACCGTGCGGATGGTACTTGCCCAGCACATCGCCGACCACTGTCGCGGCCTTCTTGAAGGCCCGCGTGGGGGTGAGCCCCAGCTCGTTCATCGCATACAGAATTCGACGATTGACCGGCTTGAGACCGTCGCGGACGTCGGGGAGGGCACGCGAGGTGATCACGCTCATCGAGTAGTTGATGAACGATTCGCGCATCTCTTCACTGACTTCACGCGGCTTCACCCGTTCACGGCGCGGGGTAGGAAGCGGAGCGGACTGCGTACGTGGAGGCATCGTCGGGGACTTAGGGACCACCGCTGCCGCCGGGTGGGTGGGCACGCGACGGGTGGCGGTGAAGCTTAATCAGCGATCGGCGGCAGCGTTATCGCGAACGGCAGTCACCGGCAGTCACCGGCAGTCACCGGCACTTACCGACGTGGTGCGGGCCAGCAAGGCCGGCCAAGAACCGGCCATTCGGCGGCATCCGACCTCACCGCGGGTGCGCCAATCCCTCGTGGCCTGCATCGAATAGCGCATCGACCGGAACCTGCAGGCCGGTAGCGAGCTGATTGGTCTTTGCCGCAAGCCCAACGATGGCCAGCAGCTCCGCGTGCTGCGCGTCGGTCATCCCCTTGGCCCGCGCCCCCGCCGTGTGCGAATGCACGCAGTAGCTGCACGCGTTGGTGATCGACACGGCGATGTAGATCAGCTCCTTCGTGAGCGGATCGAGGTGGGACGGCGTGGCCATGAGTCGCTTCACCTCGGTCCACGTGCGCTCCAGCAACACGGGATCGAACGCCAGCATCCGCCAGAGGTTGTTGATGTAGTCCGTGTTGCGCGTGCTACGGATGTCGTCGAACACCGCCTTCACCCGGTCGTCGTGCTCGGGAGCGGAGGGAGCGGTTCGTGTGGTCATGGTGACTCCGGTGAGGGGGGATGCCGTGGGCGAACGGACGATATCACCAACGACACCGGCGACGCCTCCCGAACGACCGGGCATGCTGGGTGGCATCCCGAAAAGCACAAACGCCGCGCATCACGTAAGTGATGGCGGCGCTTGCGATTACACGAAGATTGCCCCTCCAGGTTTCGAACCTGGAACCTTCTGATCCAGAGTCAGACGCTCTGCCAGTTGAGCTAAGGGGCAGCTGGCACTCCGGGATAACCCGGCGAGCCGTCAAATATATCCCGTCCGGATCCAAGTGGAAGGGGTGGGGTCCCCTACCCCTTCTTCACTTCCTTGGCCCAGCTGTCGCGCAGCCCGACGATCCGGTTGAACACCCGCGTCTCCGGGGTGCTGTCTTCCGGCTCACTGTAGAAGTAGCCCACGCGTTCGAACTGGTAGCGCGACCCGATCGGATCCTCGAGCACGCCAGGCTCCGCCTTGGCGTTTGGAATGACCACCAGCGACTGCGGGTTGATCGCGCTGAGGAAGTCCTGGCCCTCGGGCACGTCGTCGGGATCGGGCTGCGAGAAGAGACGGTCGTACAGTCGCACTTCGACCGTGGCCGCATGCGGGGCGCTCACCCAGTGGATTGTGCCCTGCACCTTGCGACCGTCGGGCGCGTTCCCGCTGCGGGTCTCGGGATCGTAGGTGCAGCGCAGCTCGACCACCTCACCGGCGTCGTTCTTCACGACGTCCTGGCACGTGATGAGATAGCCGAAGCGCAGGCGCACCTCGCGCCCTGGGGCCAACCGATAAAACTTCTTCGGCGGATCTTCCATGAAGTCGTCGCGATCCACGTATAGCTCGCGCGAGAACGGGATGGTGCGCGAACCGGTCTTCGGGACGTCGTGCGGATAGTCCTGCGCCTCGAGCTGCTCGACCTGCCCCTCGGGGTAATTCGTGAGCACCACCTTGAGCGGATTGAGCACGCACAGACGGCGCGGCACTTCCATGTTCAGGTCGTTGCGTACCGCGTGCTCGAACGTGGCGATCTCCACGCGCGCATCCTTGCGCGCCACGCCGATGACCTCGGCGAACGCCCGAATCGCCTCGGGACGCACACCGCGACGGCGCAGCCCGGCGATCGTCGGCATGCGCGGATCGTCCCAGCCGCTCACATACCCCTCGTTCACCAGCCGCAGCAGCTTCCGTTTGCTGAGCACCGTGTAGTCGAGCTCCAGACGCGCAAACTCAATCTGCGTGGGCGGATTCTCGTAGCCCGCTTCACGCACGAGCCAGTCGTAGATCTCCCGCGCATCCTTGAACTCCAGCGTGCACAGCGAGCGCGTGATCCTCTCGATCGCGTCGCTCAGGCCATGGGCGAAATCGTACAGCGGGTAGATGCACCAGTCGTTGCCACGGCGATAGTGATGCGCATGTCGGATACGCAGCAGCAGCGGATCGCGCATGATCATGTTGGGATGCGCCATGTCGATCTTCGCGCGCAGCACCTTGGCCCCGTCGGGAAACTCACCCGCGCGCATGCGGCGCAGCAGGTCGAGGTTCTCGTCCGCCGTGCGATCGCGCCAGGGGCTGGGCGTACCAGCACTCGTCACCGTACCGCGATTGGTGCGGATCTGCTCTTCGTTCTGGTCATCCACATACGCCTTCCCCTTCTGCACGAGCATCTCGGCGATCTCGTACAGCTTCTCGAAGTAGTCGGAGGCGTAGTACAGCCCGTCCCACTGGAAGCCAAGCCACTGCACGTCGCGCTGGATGGCCTCCACATACTTCACGTCTTCCGTGGCCGGGTTCGTGTCGTCGAAGCGGAGGTTGCAGGTGCCGCCGAACTCCTGTGCGATGCCGAAATTGAGGCAGATCGACTTCGCGTGCCCCATGTGCAGGAAGCCGTTCGGCTCGGGGGGGAAACGCGTCGCCGGCCCACGACCAAAACGGCCAGTGGCGACGTCGTCCGCGACCATCTCGCGGATGAAGTCGCGGCGCGGCGACAGGGTATTGTCAGACATCGGGGAATCGGACACGAGTGTGCGGGTAAGGATGACTCGTGAATCTAATCCCGATCGGTATACATCGGGGTACGGCGGGACCCCCGCTGCGAAGGTGCCGCCCCGTATCCGTTGCGTCGGTCTCCGCGTTATCCTGCCTGCATGCCCCGTCGTTTCGCCACGTTCGTAGCCGCGGCCCTCGTGCCTCTCGCGCTCTCCGGCGGGTGCCGCGCGGCGGTCTTTGCGCACGGAAACGACCCGGCCGGCGCCCAGGTGAATCTCGACGCCCTGGTGACCGGCTTCGAATACCGCTTCACCAACGTGACGCGCCAGTCCAAGGTCAACTACGGGCGCATGCGGATTGCCCGGTACGCCTTTGCCCCATCCAAGCTGGTGAACGACACCGCCATCTGGACGGCCATGCGGACCACCCGCACCGGAGCCGAGCGGGAAGCGGAGTGGCAGGCCGGGATGGTGAACAATCAGTACCAGTTCGCGGCGCGCCACGACACGCCCACCCCGGCCCGGGTGGGCGACCAGCGTCACCTCATCGCGGTGAGCCAGCGCGGCGAACACGACTGGTTCTGGCACACGGTGGTGGAACACCACGTGGGCACGGTCCCCCCGTCACGTCTCAACGCCGTGGCGCGCGCGTTCTTGCAGTCCGCCGAGCGCCCCGGGAGTGCCATGCGTGTGGACTACCGCACGGCGTTTCCCCGTACGGCGACCGCACTCGGCCGACTCCTCTCGATCGACACGATCAGCGCCGTCTCGCAACTCGATGGGTCCACGGTGGTGTCGATGCAGATCCGCCTCGATGCGCGAAACATCGCCGCCGGATTCCCGGCGTACGCCAAGTATCTGCAGCAGTACGTGGAACCGGCCCGCTATCGTTTTCGACTGACCGACCGCTACGGCGCGGAGTGGTGGGATATGCGCGCCGTGAACCGCGTGCTCACCGTACGTTTCCGCACGCGCAATGGCGCGCTCCAGCCGCTGGCGGGCGCCGCCCGTCGAATGCCGGACACGCTACAGCTCACCGTCGACGCGCTGGCCAAGCTTGGGCTGTTTTCCGTCGGCGTGTCGAACATGGTGGGCGAGTTCGTGCACGTCGACACGCCGCGCGAACGGGCGTGGCAGCTCCGCTTCACCAAGGAGCCCAAGTGGCACCTGCCGCTGATCGCCGAACGACTGCTCAGCGCCGCCATCCGTCACCCCTTCGAGGGGCAGGGCGTGTACTTCAAGCTGGGGCTGCACACGGGACCCACTGGCCAGACGCTCAGTGAGCGCGTGGTAGATGTGGCCGTCCAGGAGAGCGCCATCATGCGGTGGCTTGGCAACCTCGGCTTTACCGCCATGAGCGATTTTGCCGGCAAGGTCGAAGAGGAGGAAAACCTGTTCCTGATCGAGCTATTCCGGGCGATGCGCTCGGATATGGAGGCGCTGGTCCGCACCTCCTAGCCGCTCTGGACGATGCGCCGCGGCCGCCCGGAAACACGGAACCCCACCAGGTCAGACCTGGTGGGGTTCTCAGACTGCCGCGCGCGCCGTCATTGGAACTCTCCGTCCTACCGAACAGCGGCGGGCTTGCGTCGTTGTACACTGGACGATGCACCGGGTTCCGGCGTCACACCAGCAGCGGATCAGTCACACGTGGTAACCATCCGGTATCCGGTCTGGCGAGATTCGTGCCACGACCCGGAATGTACAGTGGAGCTGAGGGGGCTCGAACCCCTGACCTCTGCAATGCGAATGCAGCGCTCTCCCAGCTGAGCTACAGCCCCATGGTTGCCCGGACAACAAAAGCCCCGCTCCTGTGGCGCGGGGCCCATCGGGTAACATCGTAGAAGCTAGTCCGTGACCGGCAAGTGTCAAGGGACGGCACAACAACGCGCGGCGTCGCGTTGCTCCTCCGTATGAGCCCTTCAGCGCACACGCCGCACGCCCTCGAATCCGACTACGTCCGCGACCAGCTGGTACCGCGCACGGTGGACGTCAACGGCAAGACCTACCACCCCACCGGCGAGTACGTGCTCTACTGGATGCAAAGCACGCATCGCCTCGACGAAAACTGGGCCCTGCGCGCAGCAATCCGCACCGCCAATCGCGTGAACCTGCCGCTGGTCATCCATCAAGGGCTCGACCCCACCTATCCGCACGCGAGCGACCGGCACCACACGTTCATCCTGCAGGGCGCGCGCGATACAGCGCGCGACGCGGCGCAACGCGGGGTGCACTACCAGTTTGTACTTCGTCGCCGCCGCGACGACGATCGCCGCGTGGTGGACCGCCTGGCGGCGCGGGCCTATGTGGTCTTCACCGACCTGTTCCCCACCGCCGGCATCCGCGAGCGGGTGGCCCGTTTCGGCGAACGGGTCACCTGCCGGGTGCTTGCGGTCGATAGCGTGTGCACCGTCCCGAGCGGCGCCTTCACCAAGGCCGAGTTCGCAGCGCGCACCATCCGCCCCAAGATCGCGAAGCTGCTCGATCATGCCATCGAGCCGGTCGCCGAGGGCCAGCCGCGGGTGGCGGTAACGGACGCGCTGCGCGCGTCCCTTCGTGAAACCATCGCGGCCGGCGGCGGATTGGCTCCGCTACCGATCGACACGATGAGCGACCCCGACATTGCGGCCGAGGTGGCATCGTGCGAGATCGACCATTCGGTGCCGGCGGTGTCGCTGGCCGGTGGCCGTGTGGCGGCCGACGCACGCTGGCAGCACGTATTGGAGCGCGTGCTGCCGGACTACGACGTGCGGCGCAACGAGGCGAGCGACGGCGACGGCACCTCGCGGCTCTCACCCTACCTGCACTACGGTCAGATCCCCTCGGCGCGACTCGTGCGCGAGGCCCGCACCGCCGGACTCTCGGCCACCAGCCACGACGCCTTCGTGCAGCAGGTCACCACCTGGCGTGAGCTGGCGTTCAACTGGTGCCTGCGCACCCCCAACTTCGATCGCCTCGAGGCGCTTCCCGACTGGATACAGCGCACCATGGCGGAGCATGCGAACGATCCTCGTCCATATGAGTACGATCTCCACACGCTCGAGTCCGGCGCGACCGTCGACCGACTGTGGAATGCCTCCCAGCGCGAGTTGGTGACGGACGGGGTGATTCACAACTACCCACGCATGCTCTGGGGCAAGACCGTGCTGCTCTGGACCGCCAACTACGAGCAGGCGCGCACGTGGCTCTTCCACCTGAACGACAAGTACGCCCTCGACGGTCGTGACCCGAACAGCGTGGGCGGCATCATGTGGTGCCTGGGGCTCTGGGACCGGCCGTGGGGCAACAAGCCGATCTGGGGCGGCATCCGCCCGATGGTCACAAGCCGCGCGAAGCTCAAGTTCGATGTGGAGGGATATGTGGCGAGGGTGACGGAAAGCCGGCTGCTGTGATGGACCGCCATACGGCACCACGTGCACCCGCGGGAAGGAGCGCTTCCCCGCGCCGATTCGCCGGTCGCGTTGTCGCCGGTCGGGCTTTCGCCGATCATGACCGCGGGCTGTAGTTTCGTGTGATGTCCCTGCTCGACTTTTCCATCGTTCCCGAAGCCGCGGCGGTGCGCGCCGCCGCCACACGGCTGCGTTCGTTCATGTCGCCGTCGCGCCTGGTCCGCTCCGACGCCCTCTCCGACCAGCTCGGGATCGAGGTGCTCTTCAAGCTCGAGCTGGAGAACCCCACGGGGTCGTTCAAGGTGCGTGGCGCGTACAACGTGCTGGCCGGTCTGTCTCCGGAGGAGCGTGCCCGTGGCGTCGTCGCCTCCAGCGCTGGCAACCACGGGTTGGGGGTGGCCTACGCGGCCAAGGCCTTTGGGACCCCGGCCATGCTCTACGTGCCGCGGACCGCGCCGCAGGTGAAGAAGGACGGCATCCGGGCGCTCGGCACCCTCGTGAACGACGAACAGCCGGACTACGACGCGGCGATGGTCGTGGCCAAGGCGCACGCCGCCCGGGAAGGGATCCGCTTCATCAATCCCTGTCTTGGGCTGGACCTGTTGGCCGGCCAGGGGACGGTGGCGCTGGAGCTCCTCGACCAGTGTCCAGCCATGCAAACCGTCGTGATCTGCACCGGCGGTGGTGGCCTCCTGGGGGGCATGGGAAGCGTGCTGCGACAGCTGGCCCCGGGCGTGCGCGTGGTGGGGGTACAGAGCGTGGAGACCGCGGCGATGACCCACAGCGTGCGGGCCGGCCGAGTGATCGATACGGTCGTGACCCCCACGCTAGCCGATGGTCTGGCCGGCCAGATCGACGCCGACGCGCTGCACATCGGGCAACGCTGCGCCGATGATCTGGTGCTGGTGAGCGAGGAAGAGCTCGGCGAAACCATCGCGTGGCTGCACCGCACCACGGGGATGGCGGTGGAGGGCGCCGGGGCGGTTACGGTAGCGGCGCTGCGTCACGGCCACATCGACGCGGCCACCGGCCCCCTCGTGGCGCTGGTGAGCGGACGCAACATCGACCCGTCGACGCTCGACCTGCTGACCACCCGCTTTCCCGCCTGAGTCCGCTCACCTTCATGGAACCCGCTGCTCAAACGCAGCGGGTTTCCTGACGGCAGCAATGGAAAGGCCGGGCCTACATCAGGGTAGCCCGGCCTTTCTGTATGACGACACGGTGCACCGCCGCAGGTCAGCGGGCGGAGGCGTCGTCGACGCGCGGCCCGTCGCTGTGGGGGCGTTCCGCGGGCGCCGTGCGCTGCTCACTGTTGGCGTCGCGGGCCACCGGCATGGGTATCTCCCGCTCGTTCATTCGGGAGAGGCGCGCCTGTCGAGCGGCAGCACTTCGCGATTCCCCGCCCTCGCGTCCAATGGCGGCCATGTGCGCACGATCACGACTTACCGTCACTCCGCCCTTGCGACCCGCTTGCCGTGCTTCGTCGGACGACCACTCGTGCGCGGTCCCCTTTTCGTGGGCCGCTCGGCCACCCTTGCTCGCGATCTCGCGCTGACGCGTCGGATCCATGGACGCGAAGCCGCGTCGGCTCTTTCCGGTCATATCCCCTCCACTTTGTATTGAAGTGCGGCCCACCATTTCCGATCATTTACTGTGTGGCGGAAATCGGACACCGCGGCGATTGTATCCGGCCTCTACTGCAAGCCCAATGCCGCGCGCTGGCGCGGGCAGGACTGGTCTATATTCCTCCCATGCCACTGCTCGTTCGCTTCCTCGGCACCGCCGCCTCACGCCCCACCGTCGAACGGGGGGTCGCTTCCCTCGCCATCATCCGCGAAGGGCAGACTCTACTGTTCGACTGCGGCGAAGGAACGCAGCGCCAGATGATGCGATACGGAGTCTCGTTTGCCTTCGAAGACCTCTTCTTCACGCACACGCACTCCGACCATGTGCTCGGCCTTACCGGCCTCATCCGCACACTGGTGCTGCAGGGACGAACCGAACGACTGAGGTTGTGGGCGCCCCGCGGTGCGGGAAAAACGTTGCGTCAATGCATCAGCTTGGGTGGCGAGCGCACCACGTTTCCTGTGGACATCACCGAACTCGAAGCCGGCGCCACACTCCAGCGGGGCGACTACCGGATTGAGTGCTTTGCCGTTGACCACGGCCCGTCCACGTCCCTCGGTTACGCGCTGGTGGAAGAGGAGCGGAAGGGGCGCTTCAACCCCGACCTCGCCCGCGAGCTCGGAATTCCTGAAGGGCCGCTCTGGGGACGCATCCACCGCGGCGAGGCGATCACGCTCGAGGATGGCCGCGTCATCGAACCGTCGGTGCTGGTAGGCGAGCGTCGACGCGGTCGCCGGATCGTGCTGACCGGCGACAGCCGCCCCTGCCAGGCCACGATCGACGCCTCACACGACGCCGACCTGCTGATCCACGAGGCCACCTTCGCCGACGAGGAAGCCACCCGCGCCGTGGAAACGGGCCACAGCACCGCCCGCGAAGCCGCGCAGGTGGCGCTGGCCGCCGGCGCCCGCCGCCTTGTGCTGACCCACATCTCGGCGCGGTACTCCCTCAATGCCAAGGAACTGGAGCGCGAGGCCCGGCAGGTGTTCAGGAATACCACGATCGCAAAGGACGGCCTCGAGATCGAACTCGATCTCACCGAGGAACTCGCCACCAAGGCGTAGACGACCCCGCTCGCCTTTGCTGCTGCTTCGCGAGACGCGCCGCGAGTGCTTGCGTGCCTACTTCGCGAGCTGCCGCAGCCTCCGCAGCCCCGGGACGCGCCACGCCACCGTTGCCGCCACGCCAAGCGTGGCGACGCCACCCACGACGACGGCCGTGACCGCGCCCCACCACCGCGCAGTCAGCCCGCTCTCGAACGCGCCGATCTCGTTCGAGCTCCCGATGAAGATCTGATTGACGCTGGATACGCGTCCCAGCAGCGCCTCCGGGGTCCGCATCTGCAGCATGAGACTGCGGATCACCACGCTCACCATGTCGCTTGCGCCGCCGAGGGCGAGGAAGGCGATCGACAGCGGCAGGCTCCGACTGAGTCCGAAGCCGATCGTGCAGAGGCCAAAGCCGGTCACGGCCAGCAGCAGATTGCGCCCCGAATGCGCGAAGGGGGGAAAGCGGGTGAGCAGCACGCTCGACACCACAGCCCCCGCAGCCGGAGCAGCGCGCAGGAGTCCGAGCCCGGTGGGACCGGCGTGCAGGATCTCACCGGCGAACACCGGCAGCAGCGCTACGGCGCCGCCAAACAACACCGAGAACAGATCCAACGTGAGGGCACTCAACAACAGCGCATCGCCGAACACGAAACGCAGACCTCCAAGGATCGCCACGCGCATCGGCTCGGCCTGCGTCACATCGCGTGCCGGAGATCGGTGGCGCACGGTGACGAGGACAACCACGGCGAAGATCATGAGGACCGCATCGATGGCGTAGCTCAACGTGATGCCACCGATCGCATACAGCAGTCCGCCGAGGGCGGGACCGAGCACCGCCGCCAACTGCCAGCTGCCGCTTCGCCAGGTGACCGCATTGCTATACAACGTGCGTGGCACCAACTCGGCGCTCAGCGCCTGGCGTGCCGGTTGCAGAAACGCGCGCGCCACTCCGCTCACCACGATCACGGCATAGATGGCACGCACGCGCGCCGGGGCCGTGAGTGCGCCGAGGGCGATGGGGTGCGGGTACCCCAACCACCACAGGCCGATCGAACATCCCACCAGCACGAGGAGCGCAGCCAATGCGATGCGCCGACGGTCGTGCGTATCCGCCACGTGACCGGCGAAGAGGGACATGCTGATCGCCGGCAACGCCTCCGCCAGCCCCACCAGGCCAAGCGCCAGCGGATCATGGGTGAGATCGTAGATCTGCCACCCCACCACCGTCCCTTGGATCTGGATGCCAAGGGTCAGCGTGAACAGCGCCAGGATGTAGCGGCGAAAGTTGGGAAAGCGGAGCGCGGCGAACGTGTCGCGCGGCGCCTCACCCTCCGGGGCGAAAACGGACATGTCCGAATCTACACGGCTACCCCGGCGGCTACCCCTGCCGCGCCTCGTCCTCACGCTCTTCCAGACGCCGACGCCGGCGCGCCTGCGCCGCGTCGTAGCGCCGTTGTTGTTCGTCGGTCTCGGGCAGGACCTTGGCGATCGGCACTGGGCGCCCATTGCGGTCGATCGCGACGAACGTGAGGTAGCAGGTATTGGTATGGCGCCGCGTGCCGTTGATCATGTCCTCAGCCTCCACGCGCACGCCGATTTCCATCGATGTCTGGCCCACGAAATTGACCGAGGCCTTGCAGGTGACCAGGTCGCCCACGTGAATCGGCTCGCGGAAATCCACACGATCGATCGACGCCGTCACGCACGCCGTCCGCGCATGTCGGAACGCTGCCACGGCGGCGGCCTTGTCGACCATGGCCATGATGGCGCCACCGAAGGCATGGCCGAGGATGTTCGCATCCTGCGGCATGATCAGCTCACTGGTTTCGTGCTGCGAGGCAGCCACGGATCGAGCGGCACGATCAGTCATTCGCGAAACCGATTGGAGGGGCGTTGGCGGGCGGTGCGACGCGCGCAGCCCTGCGAAGCGCGCGGTTCCGTACGGGCCGCACCGGTGAAGGCCACGGCCACGCGGCCCGCTGCACGAGTCCATCGAGCGCGGTGGACATGTCGA
The DNA here is from genome assembly GCF_044344655.1 of Gemmatimonas sp. Classification (GTDB taxonomy): domain Bacteria; phylum Gemmatimonadota; class Gemmatimonadetes; order Gemmatimonadales; family Gemmatimonadaceae; genus Gemmatimonas. The sequence goes on along the minus strand of NZ_JBIJCN010000016.1, from coordinate 771 downwards.
ACGCGCGCGCGAGGGCAGCGCGAGCGGCGCTGTCGAGCGGGGGGCTGTCGAGGGCGATGAGCTGGTAGGCCGGCGCAGCCACCGTGGCGACCGGCCACTCGCGCTTCGACGAGGCCAGCCCACGTGAGCGCAGGACCAGTGCCAGCGACTCACCATCCTCCGACGGGGAGGCCACCACTTCGTATGGAGCTCTTGCCCATCGCACCCGGCTGGAGTCGGCGCTCCACTCGGGTAACGTGCGTCGTACGGCCTGCCACCAGACCGGCGTCTTCACCCGGAGCGGGGGGAGGTACAGCGCGAGCGCCTCGCCGTCCTCCGCACTGCCGGGCACCATGAACGATACCGCCGGCTCACGCGAGAGATCGGTGATGCCGAAGCTGGTGGAGTCGAACACGAAGCTGTCGAGCGTTTCGACCGCCGCGGCGGCTCGGTCGTCGCCCGACGCCCCCGCCTTGCGAATGCTGTCGGTGAGCTGCGTCAGCGACGCCCGGGCGTCGGTCAGTACGCGCGTGGCTTCGGGCCCGCCGAGGAGCTCGGACAGCTGGGGGCCATGGCCGGAGCGCACATCCACCACGTACCGCTTACCGCGATGCTGATGGGGCGGGCCACCGTCGACGTCGGCATTGAGCAGATGTTCGAAGGTGATGTAGGGGCCATGCACATCGAGGATCTCGATCTCGTCGTGCACGACGGTCCGCGGATCGTCGGGCACATCATCGGCGCTCGGATCTACCTCGAGTTCGGCAGGGTGTGCCTTGCGCCATGACGCCA
>NZ_JBIJCN010000018.1:0-53553 GCF_044344655.1 Gemmatimonas sp. | reverse complement strand
CTTGGCTAACGATGCTTGCTTCAGGCGGGCAGCGCGGTAGCTCGCTGCGCTCGCATCTTGTCGAATCGCCCGCTGCAGAAGCCGGGCGTTATGCCGAAGCAGGCGGCGTTCGGTTGCCTGGCAGTGCATTCGTCGCGGTAACTCTGCGCTGCGATGAAAAGCCACCGCGCGGCGTTCTGGGAATGGCGGTTACGATCGACCCTTACGTAAACTGCGAGACGCCTTTACAAGGAAATGCCCATGGTCGACCGAAACGCTGAAACGCTCGCTGAACAGCTGCTGACGTGGCCCAGCACAGATCGCGCGCGGCTGGCGGCCTTGCCACTTGCGAGCCTCGAGCCGAGTGAGCCGGATACGGTGGCGGCGTGGGACGACGAGATCGCACGGCGCGGCGCCGAGCTCGACGCGGGGCAGGTACAGAGCATTCCGGCTGCCGAGGTCTTTGCTGAGCTTGATCGTCGTCTTCGGCGATGACGCTTCGGTTTCATCTACGCGGCATACCCCGCGTGGGTGCCCCGGTGGCCACCTCAAATTCCCCCAGCGGTGGCCGGGTCAAACTCCCCCAGCTGACGTGCACGGGACCACGTGAGGCTACGGGCCTTTCGGCCACACTGGTATGGTTCATCGTCACACAACTCTGATCCGCACAGTGGGCGTAAAAAAAAGCCGACCCAAAAGTCGGCTTTTCTACGCCCTGATAGATAACGATTACTACATCCGGTAATCGTTCATCCGGTAATTGTCATGGCAGCCCTTGCAGGTCTTGCCAAGCTCAGCCAACGCCGTTTTCAGCGTTGCCAAATCGCCGGCAGCTGCGGGCAAGGCTTTGGCGGCCACGGTGAATCTATCGAATGCAGCTTTGAATTTCTCAGGCTCACTCCAAACTTTAGGATCAGCCTTGGTCAGCGCACCTCTGTCAGTGCCAGGGCCATACGCACCTGCCAGCAATGGCAAGTCGGACAATTCGGCAATCACGGTAGCATAGCGCTGAGCCACCTCCTTGTTAAAAGGCACGTCACCCTTGGCCATGGCGTTGAGCGCCCCGTTGCTGCGCGCGTTGATCGTCATGGCGGACTGACGATACTTGATCTGATCTTCCGGTTTGGCTTGGGCAAACGCCACAGAAGCACTTAAGCTGGCCACGGCCAGTACGGCGATATGCGTGATCTTCATATTGATCCCTCTTTGGTTGGCACTACTGCTACGGACGGAGACCGGGGGCGGCATTCAGAGTCGGCCGCGCACTACCCGGCGGCCCCTGCAAGCACACGTTTGACGTGCACGACGTTTCCGGCAAGCACAATTCTCAGTGGCCGATCAATATTCGGATGGTTGCCAGGATGCTGGCGCGCGTCCTCTGTGTGCTCAGCATAGAGCTCAAGGCCCTTGCTTGCTGCCTCAGCCGTAATGGCGCCGTAGAACTGAGCCAGGTGGTTGTATACAGTCAGAGAGCCTATCTGACCGGGCTTGTTTTCGACTGTACCCAGCTCGCTGCCATCAGCATCGACGCGTTAAAGGGCGGCAAGATGGGATACCCCGGGGAGTTGCTTGAGATTGTCTCCCAAAAGCCATGTTCTTGGATGGGGAGTTGGGAGTTGAGAGTTTGGAGTTAGGGACGCACTGAACAGTTCAATCCCTCTCGCCACAAAGTGTCGACCATTCGTCGAACGTACGGCGCGATCGCGGACCTCGCCAGCACCGCGTGAGAGGAGGCGGCGTGCCCTGCCTCTCGTCCGCGCGCTTCGTTTTCGGTCAGGGTGGAGGGCAGCAGCATGGTCCAGGGCTTGTGCGTCAGGGCATGGCGTTGGCGGCCGTTTTGTTGCGCTCGGCCAGCTTGGCAATCAAGCCGTCAATGCCCCCGGCGGAGATTTCCTGAGCAAAGCTCGACCGGTAGTTGTCCACCAGCCAGACGCCCCGCACATAGACGTCATAGACCTGCCACTTGCTCTCGACCTTTTCGAGCCGATAGTCAAGCTGGATCGGCTCGCCGCTCCCCTTGAGCTGGGTGCGCACCACGACCTCGGTGTCTTCAGGCTTGGAGCGCATGGGGCGCATCACCACGTTGTGGTCACGGACCTGGGTGAGGGCGCCCGCAGAGGTACGCACCAGCAAGGTCTTGAACTCCTCCTGCAGGCGCTTCTGTTGCTCGGGTGTGGCTTGTCGCCAAGAGCGACCCACGGCCGAGGCGGTCATGCGCTGGAAGTTCAGGTGCGGCGCGATCTTCTCGTCCACCAGGGCGATGATCTTCTTGAAATCACCCGCCTAGATGGCCTTGTCGGCCTTGACTGACTCGATCACTTCGCCGGAAACCCTCTGCACCAGTTCCTCTGGCAAGGTTTGCGCGGCATGCAGCAACGAGGTGCCCGCGAACAACGCAGCCGCTGGCTCCTGTGCGAAGGCGGATGCGCCGATGAATGCGGCTAGGATGAATGCGATGGATTTGGTCATGGTAAACTCCCGTTGAATTTGCCAGCAGGATAACGTGCCTCGTTGACCTGCGATGACTACCCAACCAAAGCATGGCCCACGCAGGAGATGTCGATCAGAATCGAGCGCTACTTGGTGGTGGCGTACGGCTTTCCGTTGCGAAGCGAGATCGTGACTTCGGAAATCGTCATGAGGTCGAGTTCCTCCCAGATCCAGCTCTTTCCGGCAGCCGTGACGACCTTGAGATCCCACTCCTTCTGCTTCTTGCGGTCCTCGAAGATGATCTCCACGCTATCGCCGTTGATGAGCACATCCGTGCCGAGCACGTCGTCTTCCCAATCGGCTTCGGTGCTGGGCGACACGTAGACCTCTTCGATCGTCGTGCCGATCCGGTTGACGAGGGTGAAGTCCTGCGGACCGTCCGCACGCGGGTGTGAGAACGCGCTGGCGACCGCGACGAGCACGAGGAGGCTCGCGACGCTGAGGAGCTTGAGGGAGCGCTTCATGATTGGCTTCTGGATATGGGATTCAATTGGGGTCGGCCGAGTATACGGAGTGATAGCCGACCGCGCCAGTAACGACCGACGGGCGGCGGCGTGCCCTCCGCCTTGCGCGCGAAGCGCTCGTCGGAGACCGTCTGCAGGCGATGCAGATGGTCCGACACCGACCGAAAGAGCGGCACCGCCTGAGGGCGCCGGGGGGGGGGGTAGACGCCACGCGCCGCCGGCGCCGCGTCGGGCATCCTCGCTCCAGGACCGGGGAGCGCCGAGTGTACACCCACCGACCGCGCCGCCTGTCTCCCCTCCGTTGCGCGACGGGCCGTTTCGACGCACCATCCACTCGGCGCGGGCCTCACGATGCTTGCTGCAGACGGGCGTCTTCGGAAGCGCGCTCCGCGCGCATCGTGCTGGAGCGCCCGTTGCAGAAGCTGGCGTTCGGCATACGCAATGACTCACGAACTCGAAACGGAGTGTAACCGATGTCCTTGATCGTTTGTCCAGATTGCGGCCGGAGTGTGTCCGACGCGGCTGCCGCGTGCATTCACTGCGGGCGACCAATCGCCCGTTCAACGGCTGAACCCGCGTCACCGATGTCGCCAGTGCCGACGCCCGAGCCCCAGCCAATTCCCCAGCGAGCCTCCGCGACAAGAACTGCAACGGAATATCCACTGTTTAGCGTGTCGACACAGAAGTTCATCGTGCTCTCCATCTGCACGTTTGGCTTCTATGAGCTCTACTGGTGCTATCAGAATTGGGTCAGGTTGCAGTCGAAATCGACAAAGGACATAAGTCCATTCTGGCGAACTTTCTTCGCACCACTCTGGAATTTCAGACTCTTTGGAAGCATTCGAGACATGGCCGTCTCAGAGAATGTGGCGGTCTCGTGGAGTGCTGGTGTTCTTGGTGCACTCTATCTCGTTCTGAGCCTGCTTTGGCGACTACCAGATCCGTGGTGGTGGCTAAGCTTTGCTGCGTTGCTCGCACTGGTACCAGTACAACAAACTGCGCAACGGATCAACAGACTATATGTCGCGGAAGGAGAAAGGCCGGAGAATCACACGTACAGCAAGACCAACATCGTGACAATCGTGATTGGAAGTCTCATCGTGATTTTGGCAGTCGTGGGCACCTTCATACCGGAATAGGGTGGAGCCTAACGAGCGTTGCTGCAGTCGAAGGCAATAATGTGCGCTGTGTAACTGCGCAGCGTTTCGCGCTGCTCCGTTCACAGCGAATTCTTTAGAGCCTTTTCAGCAGAACGCAGCGTTCGGCGTCAGTACCGTGTCGAGGGGAACCTGATTCTCACTCAGACGGGATCCCCGCATCGTGGCACGGCACGGGGTGGACGGCGCGTCGCGCGTTAGGGCCGATGACGACACCGCCACTCGGGTATCTGGTTGGCTGGCGGGCGCTCGGTGAGGTGGTGGTGGCTCGCGGCTGAGCGGACAACCGCGCGGCCATCAGCCAGACGAAGGCGATTGGAGTCGCCACACGACGGCAGCGAGGCAGATGAGGTCGATAGCGCCGCCGCCGAGCGCCGGTTACTGCGTGGGGCAACCCGTAGCGATCAGCCTACGGAAAGCAGAGATAGGCCCACACTCCGTTGCCGTTGAAGAGCGGCGCACCGGTACCGTCCACCGGGGTGGAGGTATCCACGACCGTCACGCCGTGATTCTTGAGGGCCGCCGTGAGCGCCGTGCTGGCTGGGTTGAAGGAAAGCAGCGTGCGCAGCTGCTGGAACCCCCCGTACGGACTCGCCGCTCCATCTACAAGCACCGGTCCGGAGGCTGGCGCGCTCAGCCCCATCGCGGTCCAGTGTGCCGAGGCATGCGCATTGGGGACGAGCGTGTCGAAGTCAGAACCAAAGCCGAACTGCCGGCTCGCCGGTGTCACGTTGGCTCGCGCGCTCGTCCACGGTGCGGGCCGGTCGGTGAGTTCGTTCCAGTCTTCCGGTGAGGAGAAATAGACGGCACGCGCCAGCAGCACCGACTTGGCGAGCACCCCAACATGGCCGCCCCCCTGCGAATGACCGGCCAACACGATGCTGCTCCAATCGACGGTGTTGTCAGCACGCAGGAACTGCCCCCAGCCCTCTGAGGGAGCGGTAGTGCGGAGCGACAGCAGGAGGCGGGTGACCCGATTGACGATGGAATTCGCCGGCGTGACAGCACTCTGGCCGGCGACTGGCGTGCCGCCACCGAAGACGACCACACTCCGGGCTTGCCAGTAGCAGTTCGGGTCCGCGCTAAACTGACAGAGCGTCCCCATGGCAACCTGATTCACATAGTTGACGCCGATGGCATGGTACCCGCGCGCGGCGGCCGCACGTAGGATGTAGCTGTACTGCGAAGGGCGCCCCAGTGTCCCCGGCAGGAACACCAGCAGTTTCCCCTGCGGGGTGATGGCCGGCGACGGATTGATGACGACATGCGGTGCTTCGGCGCCGGTCGGAACGGCCGCGATGGCCGCATCGGTCGTGGTGGCATTGATCTGCCGCTCGACGGATGGTGGCCGTGTGACTTGTGGGGGAGCCGTGATGCCGGGCGCATCGTTCGCGTCACGACGTGCGCAGGCGCCGGCCGCCACCAGAAGCGAAACAACCAACGTCCGCCAGGTCGTGCAACACGGACTCGGCATTCGAGATTTCCTCACGGTGTCGCCCCTTTGCACGTTGATTCGGGAAATGGGAGGCGTCGTTTCACCCGGGCCACCACGGTCGCGAGGCCTGATTGTGAGACGGCGTCGGCAACGCAATGTAAGTCCCCCAGCCGTACTGTCCTGTTGCCTCCGAGCCCGGTGACCGGCATCCTGAACCGTGACATTGAGTTCGCCGAGCCGATCTGGGCGTTCTTCAAGTCGCGGTTGCCTTCGGGCGTCCGGGCTTGTAGGGGCCGCGGGCCTGACGATGCTTGCTCTTGCCGAGCGGACCGACCAATCGCGCCATCCTATTCACAGGGCGGTCCGCTCGCAACAGAAGCCGGGCGTTCGGCGGCCACGGAGGAACGCATGCCTGAGGATTCCGAGCTGCTCGTCGAGCAGGCCAGGCAGGATCGGATGGAGGGGCGACTACGCGACGCTCTCATGGGTTATGAACGTGCAGCCGCCCTTGCTCGCGTCGCAAACGACATGGGGCAACTTGCCCACGCGCAACGGCATGTGGGGGACCTGCACCGTGAGCTCGGCCAGAATCGCGCGGCCGAGGCTGCAGCGTCCGAGGCGGTAGCCGTCTATCGGCAGCATGACGGCGACGCATCGCTCGACTTGGCGAATGCGTTGCGTGTGCTGGCGCTCGCCCACGAGTCGCTTGGGCAGTCACCAGCGGCCGCGGCATCATGGCGAGAGGCCAGATCGTTGTACCTGGCGGTCGGCGTACTTCCGGGTGTTCACGAGTGTGACCAGCACATCGCACACCTTGGACTCGCGTGAATCCGCCTTCGGCAGTTGGCACTGCGCGTTCCCGCGCACCTCAAAGCCAGCCGCCGAACGAGTAGTTGCTATGACACGGCGGCTATTGAGCAAACGCGCTACGCGCATTCGTTTATGACTGCGCCTTGCAGCAGAACAAGGGCGTTAGACCGCCCTGTTCCGAGATTCCGACAGACGCCACTCCAGAGGAGGTGACCATGGCACGTGCGATTCCCCTTTTGCCTGCCGATGATCTACGCGTCGCGAAAGCGTTCTACGTGGACGGGTTGGGCTTCTCGATCCGGTTCGAGTCCTCCCAAGACGGGATTGCAGGCATTCTGGGGCTGGAACGTGGTGGCATCGCGCTTACCATCGATGCGCCGATGTCGGGGCACGGGCGGGGGGTCTGCGTTTCGCTGGAAGTCGAGGACGTCGACCAGTACTATGCCGAGTGGAGCGGACGCGTCGGCGTGCTCCGGGCACCGGTGGATGAGCCTTGGGGCGCGCGCACCTTTGATCTACTCGACCCGTGCGGGAACACCCTCTTCGTCATGGGGCCGCTCGCCGCCAAAGGCGGTCGGTCATCTCCCGGGTCGCCCGGCGGGTCGGTCTAACGACGGTTGCTACTGAAGGGGTGACCACAACACTGAAATGGGGCTCGGCGCCCGCCGGTCGCCCCGCAGCAGAAACTGACGTTAGGCAGCACAGGACACACTGCATCCACTCTCACGGCGACAAGCACATCACGGAGCGATCATGGGACTTCTAGGCGGGATGATTGGCAATGCTTCGAAGATCGACGCTGCCAAGATTCAAGTGGAATTCAGCCAGATCCTTGCCGCTGGCGAGACGGTTGAGCACGCGTAATCTCCGGAGTCCTCCATGAGCAAACCACGGCGCCACGACCCTCCGACGGATGGGCTCAACATCGTTCCGTTCGCGAGTATGGCCGGAGGGTGGTTGGGTCCCCTCCTGATGTTCTGGCTCTATCTGTGGGGGCCACTGCGGCCGTACACGTACCCCAGTGGTGATCTGCTTCCAGGCGCGTGGTTTGTGGTCGTCGTCTTCGCCTGCATCGCACTGTGGTGGGTCCTCCCGCGCGCGTACTTCGAGATCCGCGAGTTTGAGCGCACCGGCCGGATTTATCGGGCGCTGGGCGTCCTCGTCTTTCGCCGGTTCGCGCCCAATGGGGATTTTGCAAACCAGTGGGAGCGGCGAGCGAATCCGGACTTCCGCGTGATTGGCGGTCGTCGTGCTGCGGCCGACTTCGTCCTACGCACGGAGCAGAGTGAGCGCGGTCACCTCGTGCTCCTGGCTCTGGGCATCGTGTCAGCGGTCTACGCCTGGCGTATCGGATGGCACGGCTGGGCCACGTATCTGAGTGTGGGAAACGTCCTGGTGAACGTCTACCCAATCTTGCTGCAACGGTACACGCGGAGCCGCCTGCGCGTCATACTGCACGGGGGCCGAAGCACACTCGGCGCCGCCACGGCCTAACGATACGAGCGGTAGGCCGCACAAACGACGCCGTTTCCGCCCGCAGCCGCTTCAATAGCCCCAAGCATGCCGTTCCTCTCACATGACGAATACCTCGCTGTACAGCCAGCCTTGCTGAGGGAGCGGCTGGAGCAGATCCAGCGTGTGGTAGAGGCCCAAGTCCCTGAGGCAAAGAGAACGGTCAGCTACAACATGCCGGCGTTTACGATCGGCAGAACGTTCTTCTACTTTGCCGCATTCAAGAAGCACATCGGCATCTATCCACCGGTCACTGCAGACGCGTCCGTGCGAGAAGCAAGTACACCGTACAGAGGACCGAAGGGCAACTTGTCGTTTCCGCATGCCGAGACGCTGCCGCTTGACCTCATCGCGAAGGTTGCCGTTGCGCTGGCGGCGCAGTACCGCGCTGTATGAACGCAGCCATGCCGTGCCATATTTCGCATTGACCGCAGGGCGTTGCGTTGGATCTACCCGGACAGTTCGGCGTCGCGCCACCGACGCCCCCCACGGGGCAGCCCTGGGGGCTGCGCATCGCATATCTTGTCGATCCAGCGGGCGTGTTGTGGCACGTCGCGCAGCGGCGACCGGGTACGAGTCACGACTGAGTGTGGCGATCGGTTGTGCCGCGGCCCGCTTGCTGCGCGCAACGCCGACCGATGCCTCGGTTACCCCGTGAGCCCGGAAACGGCAGCCGAACGCCAGCACCATCCGAACCTCTTGGAGCACCGCACATGAAGAAGTTATGGAGTGCGCTTTCTGCCGGCGCCAAGGCGATGCGCAGCGGCCCCACTGGCGACCGGTTCGAAGTCGCTGGCCGACCCGTGCGCTGCCCGCACTGCGGCGGAGTCGAGTGGTTCTTGGCGGATCCCGAGGAGCGCGCGTAACCGAATCCGCCCGGTGCAGGTGCTGCTCGGCCACCGCGACGGGAGTATGGCCGTCCACGTCGTTGCCGACACGAAGGTCAACGACGAATGGGGAGACGTCGCGATGGCGACCGTCCGTCACCTGCTCATCGGCTGTTCGACGCCAGCGCGAGCGGCCACCGAACTCGTTTCTCCACACCCTATGCGCACGTTCATGATCAAGATGTCTGTCGCCGTGGTCGTCGCGGTTGCCGCAGTCACGCTCGCGACGTCAGCCGCATCGGCCACTGCCGGCTCGGCAACCCAGTCGGCTGCGATCGAGGAGTATCTCTTCACGGTGCAGGCCGCGCGAGGCACCACCACCCCACTGAAATCCACCGGCCCTGTAGACGAAACGTTCCGGCTCACTCTCGTTGACATCGACCCGGTGACGATGTTCGCGAACCGACCGTTCCGAGACGCCAGCCTGATCAGCCCCCAGGTGCTCACCAGCCGGTGGAAATCGTGGTTCGGCGGTAACCCGCCCAATGCCGTGCTCACCTATGCCCGCAGCGGCAGAGCCCCGGGGTCGATGGTCATTGAAATTGACCACCCGACGTACAACGCCGCCGCCCGAACGATCACGTTCACGGCGACGCGACTTTCACGCGAGCACGATCCCATCGAGAAGGGTGCGAACTGGCAGCGACTCACCACCCCGTCGTCCATGACGAGCGTCAGTCTCTTCATCGACTTGGTGCAGAGCAAGAAAAAAGAGCCGTAAGCACTCGGCGTTTCAATCCGGGACAGTCGACGCCCCTCGGCTCGCGGGTGCGGTCCGCGATGAGAGGCGGATTGCTTCTACTGGGAAAAACGGTACCCGATCCCAAGGCCCGGCTTCCAGGAACCGTCTTTTGTGGCGGTCTTCGCGTTGTAATACAGCGGCAATTGCACAACCATGTGCTTGAACGCGTAACTCACTCCGACTCCCAATACAGGCAAAACGGATGCGTTCTTGATGGCTGATTGATCTTCTTTGTAGCGTAACGACGGCAACATCCCGAACATCACTCTGGTCGAGCCCGACTTGTACGAAATATTGGGGCCGGCAAAGTTCAAAAAAGCACCGTGGTCAACGTACCCCGTAACGATCATCCCTTCGTATCCGGATACCGCGATCTTTTTGTCCTGTGCCGTCGCCGGCTGTGACAACACGGCGGACAACACGACGAAGGGCAGAAGGAATCGGCTGTTCATGAATGCGAGAGAGAGGTTGGACGGAGACGTGTCCTGTACGAGTACAGATCGACGCTGAGATCGTACAGGCCACCCGATGCGGTGTCGACCACTCGGCCGCTCACCCTGCTGAATATCACGTTGCCCCACCTTCATCCCGGCGCGCTCTCCGTGATGGTCGCCTCGTGCTACTGGTAGCCGATACGTTCGAGCCGCGTGTGCGTACGCATACGGGCCAGAGGAACGATGGCCGGCATCTCGCCCTTCAGGAGGCCGTCCGCACCAATGCAGCGGCGACATGCGTCACGAAACGCATCATCTGGTACTCACCGGAAATACATCCGGCCACCAAGATTGAATCGCGACGACCACACGGCGTCGCCACGGTAGTCCGGGACGGACACGCCGTTCACCGTGGCGTCAGTGAAGGTGCCGTGCGAGAAGAGCAGGCCGGCGTCGAGCGCCATGCTTCGATTGACGAAGTGCTGCACGCCGCCGCCGAACGTGGCGGCGTTGCCGATAAATGCTCGCTCGTTCGTGTACGCCGCCTGGTTCCAGGCGCGTCCTGAGAAGGCACCTTCCACGTAGGGTACGGTCGCGGATGTGCCGTTGGCCAACGACAAGCGCAGGCCGACGTCGGTGTGAATCACGCCGTAGTCCATCAGCCTCGCGCTGAGTGTGGCCACATCGTAGGCGAGAAAGAACGCGACCGTCTGGTTCAGACCGTAGGAGAGTCGGAGCCCAACGCCGCCGCCCTTGTCGGTCACGCTCTCGGGCGATCGAATGGCCGCTGTATTGAGATGCATCCCGACCGACAACCCGCTCGTGTTCGACCGTGCCGAACGGTCGAGCGTCTGCGCACGCGCACTCGCGACCATCGTCATGGCCAGCGCAGTACCTGACAGTATTCCCAGCGTCCATCGATGCATGCGCTGCCTCCGAAACGGGTGGACCATAGGATGCCGAGCGGCGGGGTGAGTGGGCGCACCAGGCCACCGAGGGCCGATCTGACGTACTGGTTCTTTCGTTTGCGCTCGAGATCGAGCCAAACCTCGCGGCAGCATTCGCTCCGCGTCTACCTGGGGCTGATGGCGAAGTCGATCAGCACGTCCTTGACGAAGCTGGTGGTGACTTTCATCCCGCCAGCCGAATAGCTGCGCGTGAGGACGGTGAGCGTACCTTGCCGCTCCTCGGTGGCGGTGTCGGCGGGGGTGGGGGCCGTCTTGATCGAGTCGCGCAGCGCCCGTTCGCGCGCCGACTCCCCAGCGGTGCCCGAGGACACGCGCTGCGTCCCGGCGTCATCGAAGAGGGTGCCGAAGCCACCGCCGCCCAGCTGGAAATCGATGTGCGAGTCCCCCTTGATCACCACCTTGGTGACCATCACCTGCTGCCCCACGTCGAGGGCCGTGCCAAACTCCTTGATACGGTCCATCTGTTCATGAATGCGAGAGAGAGGTTGGACGGAGACGTGCCCTGTACGAGTACAGAATAGTTGAATCCCTTGCCTTTGGTGGCTCCCGGCGCTGCTCTCGCCCTCGTTCGACGGCCAGGAGCGCGTCATCCCGCCAAAGCATCGCTGACGAAATCCATGCTCCACCGCTGGTTGGCCCCGCTGATGGCCGGATTAGGGACGCGCTCGAGCACCATACGCTTCCGAGATCTGCAGTCCGCCGTCTTCGCCCCCGCGTCCCACTCGTGCAGCACCGCTACGATCAGGGCCTCGGTAAACCGACTCGTTTTCCTGACTGAGCTGGCTGACGTGCCGTAGCTTTCGCCCAGAAGGTGTCTCATCAAGCGTTACTCTTGACAGGGCTGCTGTGGAGTGCGCCTTTTCGCTGTGCGTCCTGGTCGCATTGTGTGATTGGTCCCTCACTCCCCCATCATCATGATGATGTACGCACGCGTGCTCGCCCTCGCGGTCATGACGTCCGGTCACATCGCGAGCTCCGAAGGCGGCAGCAAGAAGATCACCTATGCCAAGCCGTCGGCTGCTTCATCTCCCGTCATCGTGAAGCAGAGCACCGCGCACCGTCAGTGGACACGCGCAGGTTCGATGTACATTGATTGCACCGAAGGTCATCCTTTGCTGCCCGAAACTACCTGAAAACGGAGAGCAGGCACGTGGCATCCCGTCTATCACGCACGATCACGCTCCTCGGGTTGATCGCGATCAGTATGGGGGCGTGCGTTGCCCCGCAGTCGCAGATGGGCACGGTCGGGGCCTCGGATCTGGCGATTGAAGCCGAAACGCAAAGCCGTTTTTTCATCGAGAGCGAATGGGAAAATCAGGCCCGCGTTGACCGACTTCTATATCCACTCGCTCGGGCGAGTGTCGACTTGTGCGGCCCCAAGGCGCGTCCCGAATTGGGAGCCAGGCTGGCCGTTCGGGACTCATGGACGCGTGACTTTCGAAGTGCAGCAGAGGCGCTCGGGATCAGCGATTCCGTGACCGTTACCCACGTGAGTCCCGGTTCACCCATTGCCAATGTGCTTCAGCCGGGTGATCGGATTCTCAGGCTCAACGACAAGCCGGTTGGGCAGAAGGCAACGGGGCTAGATCAGGCCAAGAAGACCTTCCGGACCCTGCAGACGCGCGCGCCCTCCGCTCTCAGGGTGGTGTATGCGCGTCCCAGCACACCGCGGAACGGCTTGGTGGGCGGACCGGTTCGGGTCGACTCGGGGGTGTTCACCCCGGACCTCCTGTGCAGCGGCATCGCCGAGATTATCAGGGAAGATGAAATCAACGCGTATGCTGACGGGGAATTGGTGTACGCGACGACGGGAATGCTTCGTTTCGCAAGCGACGGAGAACTGCAGACCGTGCTTGCGCACGAGATCGCGCACAATTCGGAGCGCCATATTGAATCGAAGATGACGAACGCCGGTTGGGGCGCTCTTCTGGGGATCATTGCCGATCTAGCATTGGCGTCTCAGGGGATCAACTCCCAAGGCGCATTGACGGAATGGTTCTCCGAGATTGCCGCGATGGCGTTCAGTCAGGATTTCGAGCGGGAAGCCGACTACGTCGGCGCTTACATCTTGGCACGAGCGAATCAGCCCACAGAGAGGATGTCGCTTTTCTGGCGACGCATCGCTGCCGAATCACCCGGATCGATCAAGTTCGCCAGTTCGCATCCAACCAGTGCAGAACGCTTTATTCGCCTGCAGCAATACCATGTCGAAATTCAGGGAAAACGCTCGGGCGGTGGCCCTCTGTCTCCGAACAGGAAGTCCGACAGGAAATAGCAGGTAGGCGTTCTGCAACGCTGCCTGCAGGCGCCGGCCGACAATCTCAAGCCGCGGATTGATCTGCCGACGCACAAATCAACGAGGCGAAGCCACTCGCGAAGGGCGAGGCCGAGCCAGTCGGGCTTGTGGAGGGCGTTTGGAGTTCCCATGCTCCTGTCGTGGCAGGAAAATTCGATCACGAAACACCAACGAACGACAACAACCGAAAATCATGCGCATCCGTCAATCAGTCATTTGTAGCATCTTGCTCGTTTCCGGTCTTTTCATGACCAACGTTGCGGGTGCGCAAGTGGCGGTCATCGTCAATCCGAAGAGCACCACAGCACAGATGACGGCGGATCAGGTCAGCGCGATCTTCCTCGGCAAAACACGAGCCTTACCCGGTGGCGGAGTGGCGCAGCCCGTCGACTTGCCTGCATCTGCCCCCGAGCGTGACCAGTTCTATTTGAAGGTGACCGGCAAAACGGCGAGCCAAGTCAAGGCGATTTGGTCGAGGTTGGTTTTCTCAGGCAAAGGACTTCCGCCAAAGGAGTTGGGCACGGCTGCTGACGTCAAAAGGTTCGTCGCGACCAACCCGAATGCGATCGGCTACATCGAAAAGTCTGCGGTAGATGCCAGTGTCCGAGTGGTCTTGAGCGTCGACGGGCGGTAGACGTTTCATTCATCGAGGCGCTTCTGCGAGCGCGCGGTCCCGCGTTGTCTTTAGGCGGGGTCATCCCATCCCTTCGATCCGATGCTGCCATGACAAAGCTCAGAGAAGGTGGTCCATTCTCGATCATCTTCGCCTTCTTCCTTGGTCTTCTCCTGACGGCGTTCATTGGCGTTGGCGTCAATACCTTCCACCCATCACCCGCCGAGCCCCTGGAAAGACAGATGCGGGCGCTGGGGAGCGAGGAACGGCAGCTCGAAGGCGGGCGCCCCGCGGCGGCCCTTTCAGCCGACGAGCAGGCGCAGATGCGGAGCATCCGTGATTCCGTCGAGGTCCTGAGTCGCCGAGCCGAGCAGGTGAGCGAAGGGTGGGCGCGAAGCACGAGCCTGATCCTGATCGCCTTTGCCACGCTGGCGATGGCAGTTGCGGTACTCCGGGCGGATCAGCTGTCGACGCTCAGCAATGGCCTGCTGCTGGGTGGCGTCTTCACCATGCTCTATGGGGTGGGACTGATTCTGGCGACGGGCACCTCGATGGCGCGATTCATAGCGATCACGCTGGCGTTGGTCGTCACGCTGGGGATTGGGTACCTGCGCTTCGTGCGGCGACGGGGCGGGGGGCTTCCGGTGGAGCGGCCGATGGCTGAGGCTGCGGTCTTGAATGGGCTCGAGGCACGGGTCCAGGCAATCGAGGCGCAGCTGGAGGGGATCCGGAAGGCGCTGATTGCCCGCGATTGATCAACAGATCACGTTCTGGAGTGTGCAGTGAATCTTGGTGTCCTGGCACTGGCGGTTCTCGCAATCCATGCACCGGCGGCGGCCCAATCACGGACGCTGACTGATCACGCTCCGGTCGTTGGCGTGTAGCGTATCGCGCACGTACCACGGATGGCTCACCGGCGGCCGCTTTGCAGCAGCACCCGGTCTCGTTTGGCCCCATTCCTGATCTCCGAGGTCTTGCATGCCAACCGACATCACGGCTGTCCACCCGGTGCTCATGGCACGTGATGTTAGCGTCTCCCTGGCGTTCTACGCCCGGCTCGGCTTTCCGGAAGTGTTCCGGGACGCCGCGGAGGCGCCGCGCTATGCCGTGGTGCGCCGCGGGCCGGTAGAGCTGCACCTGCAGTGGGCGGATCCGGGGCAGTGGGCGCATGCGGGCGACCGGCCGGCGTACCGGTTTCCGACGCCTGATGTGGACGCGCTTCACGCCGAGGTACTCGCGGCCGGCGCCCTCGCTGAGCAAACAGCCGGGCCGTTCGCCGTACCCAAGGACACGCCGTGGGGCACGCGGGAGTTCCATGTGCGCGACCCGGGCGCGAACGTTCTGCAGTTCTACGGTCCGCCGGCGTCTACCCGCGCCGGCGTGGCTTAACGAAGCGTTGCCGCCGAATTCAACGTTCGCCGAACGAGTGCTCTCCGTGAAAAAGCCGCCACGAGACAGAAAGGCTGGAACCGACTGGGAGGCGCGATTCGCCTGCCATCGGGAGCCCGAAGTGAAAGTGCTGGAGAAGGCTTTTGCCGGCATCCCCGCAGGCGCCCGAATGCTGGTCGTCACCCCGTCGGTTGTCGATGCAGCGGTGGCTGAGATCCCGTTCGGGGCGGTCGTCGCGGCGACGACACTTCGCCAGACCTTGGCCGCGTCGCACGGGGCTGAACACACGTGTCCCGTAACGACCGGGATCGCGCTGCGGGTGGTGTCGGAGCGAGCGTATCTGCGCCGGCAGGCGGGTGCGGCCTCCGTCACTCCGTTCTGGCGGGCCGTCGACCCGGACAGCGAGTTGGCGGGCAAGCTCGCCTGTGGACGCGAGTTCGTTCGGCGCATGCGGTTGGCAGAGACCGCCACACCCGGTGCTGGCGCAGACTTCGCCTCGTAAGGTCCCCCACGAGCAGAGCAATGGGGTAGGCGCGTCTCGATCGGCCGGGTGGGCGCCATCACCACGCCGTTGCTGATTGGCGGTGAGCTCTCGTTCTTTGCCGGCAGGTGTCCCAGGCCGACCACAGCTATTCCGCCGTCTATGTAGGCGGCGTAGGATATGACCATGACCTGCCGACTCTCCTGCTCCGCTCTCGCCCTCGCGTTGCTCGCCGCCTCGTCGCTCGGCGCCCAGCCAACAGCATTTACGTGGCCAACCGCGACGCCGTCGACGGTCGGTCTCAATCCCGCCGTGCTCGATAGCCTCGACGCCGAAATCACGGCGGGAAGGTACGGCAACATTGACCGCATGCTGGTCATTCGTCGGGGTCGGCTCGTGATCGACAAGCGGTATCCGCGCGACTACGACAAGATCTACGGTGACTCGTCGCGCGCCGCCTCATCGCTGAACAACTCGCACGACCCGACGGGGCCCTTCAACTACTTCAACCCGTGGTGGCACCCGACGTATCGGCGAGGCACGCTGCACACGCTGCAGTCCGTGTCCAAGACGGTGGCCTCGGCGGTTATCGGGGTGGCGGTCACCAGAGGTGAATTCCCCGCACTCGACACGCCGATTCTCACGTTCTGGGACACCAGCACCGTGGCGAACCGCGATGATCGGAAGCGGCGCATCACCATCCGCCACTTGCTCACGATGACGGGTGGATTCGATTGGAACGAAAGTGTTCCATATAGCGATCCGCGCAACACGGCGGGTGCGCTCGAGGCGAGCCCCGACTGGGTCAAGTTCACCATCGACCGGCCGATGATGCGCGAGCCGGGCACCCAGTTCAACTACAGCAGCGGCGAAAGCGCGCTGCTCGCACACATCTTCTTTCGTGCCACCGGCGTCGACATCGAGGAGTACGCGGCGCGGCATCTCTTCGCGCCACTCGGCATCACCAACTGGCATTGGAAGCGCACGACGTCGGGCGCCATCGATACCGAAGGGGGCTTGTATCTCGAAGCCACCGACCTGGCGCGGATCTGGCAGCTCTGGCTGCAGGGCGGTCGGTGGCAGGGCACGACCGTCGTGTCGGAACGCTGGGTGCGCGAATCGGTGACCCCACACATCCCGACCAGCACGCGTGCTGGCGCGCCGCAGTACGGGTACAAGTGGTGGTTGTACAACAATCCGGTACAAGCGGGCGCGTTCATCTGGGCCGGATCCGGATTCGGCGGGCAGTTCCCGATGGCGTTTCCTGATCAGGAGATGGTGGTGGTCTTCAATGCGTGGAACATCAGCGGTGGCCCCACGCTGCCACTGCGTGCCGTGCAGGAACGGCTGATTCGCGCGGCGAAGTAGGCGACCCCGATCACGCGGTGGCCCGCCTACCCACCGGTTATCCCTGCCCGCTCTGCCGACGGCAAGCTTCCGCTTACTGCCCCTTACCCCTCCGACCGGCGTTCGGAGGGGCCGGCGACGCCGCCTTCCGCGCCGCGGCCTTGAGCGCGGCTCGCGCTGAGCGGTCATACACGCGTCCATTCGCCACCACCAGGTGCACGCGGGCCACGTTGCCAATGTCCACCACTGGGTCGGCGTCCAGCACCACCAGATCAGCAACGGCTCGCGGCGCCACGGCCCCGAGTGAGTCGGCGGCCAGGTAGCGCGCTGGCTCCGTCGTTACCGTACGCAACGCCTCGCGCGGCGAGAGGCCGGCCGCCACGAGGTGACGCAGCTCTCCCACCAGCGACATCCCCGGTCCCCCTGCGGCAAGCGGCGAGTCGGTCCCCCCCAGCAGTGGGACGCCGGCCAGGTGCAGTCCGCGCACGACCTCGAGGCGCTTCCGGAAGAGCACCGCGCCCGCCGCGAGCGCCGACGGTGGTACCGCGGCGGGCAGTTCCATCTCCATTGCCACCCGCTGCATCAGCGAATCAGTGTAGAACTGCGCCGTGCGGTCGCCGGCCACGATAGTCGGGCGCATGGTGGCCACGAGTTCCTGCACGATGAGCGTGGGGGTCACCCACGTGCGGTGCTTCGCGAGCGCCGCATACACGCCTGTCCGAGACGCCGAGGTACAGGTGCCCATTACGAACTGCTGAATCGGGAGCGCCGCGGCCACGACCGCGGAATCGGCACGGGCGCAGCGGTTCATGAAGGCGTACAGATGCTCCTGTGAACGCTGCCCCGCTGCCGCGGCCTCCTCCACCGTGGTGGGGGGCGCGACATGTCCCGCGAACACCATGTTCCGGCGCCGCGCCTCCGCCGCGATTACCCGGTACGCCTCGGCGGAGATCCCGTTGTGCACCTTGATGAAGTCCGCCCCCGACGTGGCGACCGCCGTCACGGCCGTCACCGCACTCGCGGAGTCACGCACCACGTAATGCGGGATCCCCAGCGCTGGCGGGAGCGGGCGTCCCACGAGAAACGGCCCGGATACCACCAATCGGGGCCCTGCCAGCGTCCCCGCCGCCACCTCGCGCTGGAAGCCGCGTACGACTTCCAACCGTCCATTCATGTCGCGCACCCCGGTCACGCCATGCGCGATATACAGCGGCAGCAGCGCACGTCCTCCAGGGACGTCGGTGTGTACATGCATATCCCACAGCCTAGGGATCACGAACTTTCCCGCGGCGTTTACAACGCGGGCATCTCGCGGCACCGGCGTGGAGGCGCTGGGCCCAACGGCGTCAATGTGCGTGCCGCGCACGACGATGGTCTGGTCCCGGCGCGGGCGCGCTCGGTCGGGGTCGACCACCGTGACGTGCGTGATGGCCACCACCTGCAACAGCACGGACAGAGCGGGCATGAACGCCTGGGCGAGAGACGGGGTGGAGGGTGTGGCGACGACACCCCGGTGCGCCTATCCTAGTCGCCGCACGAAGCGCCCGCCAATCCGCATGATCGGGACCCTGCTGACGATGCGGTTGCGGAAGGATCGGGTTCGACAACTTCGCGCGACATGTGGGGGGGACGCGCCGGGGCGGCCTAATCCCCCGTCCTCCCCACGATATGGTCAGCTGCCCAGACCTCGCCTGACGGATCGGGGCTGGTCACGCTAGACTCCGGCCATGATTTCTGTCCTGATGGCGCTGCTGCAGCAGGTCAACGGTCCCCCGCCACTCGCGCCGGAGGCCCTGCCCGCGCCCACGCCGGCGGTGGCCACCGTGTTTTCGGGGCGGGCGCGCCAGCTCTCGGCCAGTGCGCCCCGCCTGCGCGACTCGGTGACCATCGATGGCGCGCTCTCCGAGCCGGTGTGGCAGCAGGCGTCGGTGTTGACGGAGTTCACCACCTACAGCCCGGTGGACGGCCGCCCGGCGCCGGACAACACCGAGGTTCGCCTCTGGTACGCCGAGGATGCGCTCTATGTGGGCATCCGCGCCTACGCCCCTGCGGGGACGGTGCGCGCTACGCTGGCCGAGCGTGATCGCATCGCGAACGACGACTGGATGGCGATCCACCTCGATACGTTCCTCGATCGCCGTCGCTCGTTCGTGTTTGCGGTGAACCCGTTCGGGGTGCAGGCGGACGGCATGCGCAGCGACGTGTCCGCGGGGCCCGGCGTGTCGCGCGCGTCGCTGCAGGCGGTGGATCTGTCACAGGACTATGTGTGGCAATCCAAGGGACGACTGCTGGACGATGGCTACGCCGTCGAACTGCGTATTCCCTTCAAGTCGATCCGCTATCAGGCAGCTGGCACGCAGGACTGGGGCGTGCAGATCGTTCGCCAGATCCAGCGGACCGGGTATCAGGACACCTGGGCGCCCACGTCGCGCGCCCTGCAAGCGTTCACGCCGCAGTCCGGCTACCTGCGCGGCATGACAGGGATGAAGCGCGGGCTCGTGCTCGACGTTACGCCGACCTCGGTGAGCTCCACGACCGGCCGGCCGGCGACCGACGGGTGGAAATACGGCGCGCGTGGTGAGTTCGGCGGCGACGTGCGGTGGGGGATCACCTCCAATTTCACCGTGAATGCCACGGCCAATCCCGACTTCAGTCAGGTCGAGACCGACGTGGGGCAGATCCCCGGCGATGTGCGCTTTGCGCTCTTCTTTCCGGAGCTGCGTCCGTTCTTCGTGGAGGGGAGCGAGCAGTTCGACGCGCCCAACCGTCTCGTGAATACCCGCTCGATCGTGCAGCCGCTGGCGGCGCTCAAGCTCACTGGCAAGATCCCGCGGACCGACGTGGGCGTGATGTCGGCGATCGATGCCCCCACCAGCGGGCGCGACGGCAAAACGAGCCCGGTGTTCAACATCATCCGGCTGCGCCGTGATCTCGGCGAACAGAGCACCGCGGGGATTGTCTTTACCGATCGCACCGAGGGCGCGCGGTTCAACCGCGTCGCCGGCGTGGATTCACGCCTGCAGTTCGCGAAGGTGTTCAGCGTGGATCTGCGGTATGCCGCAAGCATCACGCGCGACACCACCACGCGAACGGGATCCCTATGGGAGGTGAGCCACGGCCGCACCGGCCGCGGCTATGGCTACCGCTACAACCTGCAAGGCTTCACGCCCCAGTTCGAAACGCAGACGGGGTTCGTGAATCGCGTGAACTTCGTGCGCGCGCAGATCAACCAGCGCTATACGATCTTCGGTGCGAAAGGTGGGTGGTGGGACCAGCGGCAGCACTTCTTCAGCGGCAGCTCGCTCTGGACGTACGAGGGCTTCGGGAGTCGCGAGGGGCCACTCGAGGCCCGTGCTTCCGTCGACAACTCCATGGTGATCCGCGGTGGATGGCGCGCGAGTGTGCAGCCCGAGCTGCAGCGCGTGGCATTCGACCCACGGCGCTATGCGCAGTATGCGGTGCTGTCGAAGTCCGGACGAGACACGCTGGCGTTCGCTCCCAGCGACGCACAAACGACGACGACGGTGGCGCTGAGCGTGAACACCCCGCAGTGGCGAAAGGCCGGCGCCACGCTGACGGCCACCGTGGGCACGGAACCGGAGTTCTTCGAAACCTCGACGGTGCGCCGTCGTGAAGTGGAGGCGCAGGTGGATCTGCGCCCTACCTCGCAGGTGCGTATCGGCGGCTTGTTGCGCTATCAGCAGTTCGTGCGAGATCGCGACGGCACGCTCTTCAGCACCCAGATCGTGCCGCGCCTCCGGCTCGAGTATCAGGTCACGCGAGCGCTGTTCCTGCGCTTCATCGGTCAGGTGGAATCGCGTGATCGCAGCGCGTTGCGTGACCCGCGCACGGAGCAGCCGCTATTCCGTCGCTCTGCGGCAGGTGTGCTGTCGGCGCAGGGAGCGCGCCGATCGCTGCTGGGACGCGCTGACTGGCTCGTGAGCTATCTCCCGAGCCCAGGGACGGTGGTGTTCTTCGGGTATGGCACGGCGCTCGATGCGTCGGAGACGATGCGTCCGGGCGATGTGGAGCGCACCAGCGACGGGGCCTTCGTGAAGTTCAGCTATCTCTGGCGCGTGCGGAATGCCGCGCGGTAGTGCGCTGGGGATCGTGCTGCGTGAGCACGATGGGGCGCTCGTCGAATTTATTGATGCGGTGCGTGGGATACGATCAATTCACTGGCAGCAGCCGATGGGACCAGGACGCTGGAGCCCTGCGGCGCTCACGCTGCATGTCATTCGCGCCTACGAATTCGGGATAACGTCAGCTCGTGGATCCAAGGGCATGGCGCTTCGCGTGCCGCCAGTCGCTGCGTGGGTCTCCGGGCGGTTCATGCTTCCGGTTCTTCTGGCATTCAAGCGGTTCCCTCAAGGTGCAGACGCTCCACCGGAGGTGCTCCCCGACCTCACGGAGGCGGAGCTGCTGTCGCCGGAGGGGGCCATTGCCCGCCTTGAAGATACCGCGAGGCGTGCCGCGGAAGCCCTGTGTCAGCCGTCGGCATCTGCGGTGGTGCACGCATACTTCGGATCGTTGCCGGCCAGGCAAGCGCTGCGCCTACTCAGCGCACATACCCGACACCACGCGCGCGGGCTTCGCCTGCACCTCAGTGCGACGGTGGCGTGAGCCCTTGGCCCCCGAACACCTTGCCGATCCTGCGTTGAACCTGTAGTTCCCTGTGACACGCATTCACCAGCCCAACGCCATGCCCGACGATCGTCACGATCTCTCGCGGACAGCCACTGCGCGCCGTACCGGCCGCCTGCTCGGTCCGCTCGTGTTCCTCCTGCTCCTCGTGCCGACCGCCTCCGACACGCAGGCGCGCCGTCGCTGCCCCCAGTTTGCCCGCGTGCCCGGCTACGGGGCGTGTAGCAACATCGGCGGCAATAGCTGCGGGTTCTGCACCTATCGCTGCAACGACGACACCGTGGTGCGCTGGAACGTGTGCGGGCAGTAATGCCCCGCTCTGCTTGGGCTGGTCTGTTGGCGTTGAGCGTTGCCGGCTGTGCCGGTACGATGGACGCCACCGACGAGGCCCCGGAGGAGCTGCAGGCGGCGCTCGCCGCGCGCACGGTGTATCCGGCCAAGCGTGAGGAGTGGCGCACCGACGTCACGCAGCACACCGATAGCACCATGGTGCCCCTCGTGCTTCGCGCGAGTCGCACCACGGTGGCGCTGCTGCAGGCCTCGCCTGTGCGCATCACCCAGTTCGAGCTGCATGGCAAAGGCATGCTCCTGTCCACGCGGCCGGCGCGTGTTGATCCAGTGCTCAACGCCGAGGTGCCGCGTGACATCGTGGCGCCCACCGATCTGTCACGTGCAACCGAAGATGCGCACGTGGACGTGATTGACAGCGCCACGAGTACGCTCGTGCGTGAATCGATCGGCGGATTCGTGTTCCGCCGCGATCTGCCGATGTTGCGCGGCGGGAGCGGCAGACTGTGCACGGTGTCACCCGCCACGTTGCTGCATGTGCGGCGACTCGGTGCGCGGCGTGTACTCGAGGCGTTCACGCTCACGGCCATCGCCGCGGAGGATTCGCTGCTGGGCCGGCACCTGGTGACGACCGACACATCGGCGCGCCTGCGCTTCGGTGGTGGTGATGCCCGCCGTTGCCTGCTGCTTACCGATCGGGAGGTCCTGATCGTGAGTGCCGCCCAGGACAGCAGCGGTAGGGCCACCCCGCGTGTGGACCGGTTGCAGTTGCCCGGTGACAGCGTGCGCCGCACGATCAGCAATACGATCAGCAATACGATCAGCAATACGACGACCACGCAGGCCAACCGCCAGCCATTCGTCGTGGATGCCTCGATCGTGGACGGTGGCTTCGTTGTCCTCGTGGGGGTCGAGAACGATCGGCAGGGGCGCCTCATCGACTACTACGACGAGCGCGGCACGTATCTGCAGAGCGCGATGCTGCCGTTCACCGCATCAGCGATGGCCGGTGCCGGTCCACGGTTCGTGGCGATGCATCAGGATCAGCGTTACCGCTGGTGGCTGTCCTCCTGGCTCACCCCGATGGCGGCGCGCGGTGCGGAGCCGCCGCCGGAGCCGCCCAGCGTCACCCGGGCACCGGAACGGCAACTGTTCGAGCGGCCGCGCATCACGCCGTCTCGCTAGCGCACTCCGGGGCCCATCGCGCCGACGGCGCGGGCAATCCCCGCCACCAAACGCGCCGCCGTCCGTGCCGTCCGTCCCCCCTCGTCGTGGGCCGGGTTGAGCTCGGCGATGTCGGCGCCGAGCAGCCGCCCGCTTGCGCACACCTGCCGCACGATGGACTCCACCGTCGGTAACGGTACGCCAAGCGCCGCCGGTGCTGATACGCCCGGTGCCACATGGCCTGGCAGCACATCGAGACAGATCGTGAGATACACCCCGTCGCACTGCGCGAGGTCGCGCTCGAGCAACGCCTGCGCCTCTGCAACCTTCCCGGCAGACTGCAGCGCCTCGTCGAGGCAATAGCGCACCCCGAGAGACTCGGCCCGGTCGAACAGCGCGCGCGTATTGCCGAAGCGGCTGATGCCCAACACGTGGTATTCGAACGGGCGTGACGTTACCGCGCACCACTCGGCCATCTGCCGGAACGGCGTGCCGGAGTTCGCCTGGGCAGCCATGCGCAGATCGAAGTGCGCGTCGATGTTGACCACCAGCAGGCGCTGTCGATCCAGATGCGCGCGGACGATCCCCTGAAAGGTACCCCACGCCATCTCGTGCCCGCCGCCCAGCACGATCGGGGTGCATCCCTGCGTGATCGTATCGGCGACCTGTGTGGCCAACGCCTCCTGCGCCTGCTCCAGCGCCGAGCCGTCGCAGGAGATGTCACCGGCGTCCCACAGCGCCGGTTCCTCCAGCAGGGGCATGTTGGCCAGCGCGCTACGCAGCGTATGCGGGCCCTGCGCCGCGCCCACGCGGCCCCCGTTACGGCGCACGCCCTCGTCCACGGCAAATCCGATCAGCGCCACGCCATCACGCGACATCGGCGTGAAGGCGCGCATCACGTGATGCCACCGGCGCGTATCGCCAATCTCCTCGGCATCGGTCCGCCCCTGCCACACGAACGGTTCGCTCATACGCGCTCCACGCCGGCAGCGACCACACGGCGGCACGGGTTGGTCCCAAACCAGTAGGCGAGTTCATTGGGGTGCGCCACGTCGAAGGCGGCAAAGTCGGCGCGCAGTCCGGCGGCCAGTACCCCACGATCGCGAAGTCCAAGTGCCTGCGCGGCGTGCTGCGTAATGCCGCGGATCGCCTCGAGCGGCGTGAGGCGGAAGAAGATGCAGCTCATGTGCGCACTGAGCAGGAGGGAGAGCCCCGGCGACGTTCCGGGATTGTGATCAGTGGCCACCGCCATCGGCACCCCGGCCTCACGCAGCGCAGCGATGGGCGGCACGCGTGTCTCGCGCAGCATGTAGAATGCGCCGGGGAGGAGCACCGCCACGGTGCCCGCGGCCTCCATGGCCGCGATCCCGTCGCTGCCGAGATACTCGAGATGATCGCACGACAGGGCATCGAATTCCGCCGCCAGCACGGCGCCGCGCTGATCCGACAGCTGCTCTGCATGCAGCTTCACGGGGAGTCCCAGCGCTCGCGCTGCGTCGAACACCCGACGCGTCTGTGCCGGGGTGAAGCCGATCGTTTCGCAGAAGGCGTCGACGGCGTCCACCATCCCCTCACGGTGCAGCACCGGTAGCCATTCGCATACCGCCCTGATGTAGTCATCCGCACGGCCCGCGTACTCGGGGGGTACGGCGTGGGCGCCCAGGAAGGTGGTGCGCACATCCACGGGGAGCGTACGCCCGATGGTGCGCGCCACTCGCAGCGAGCGGGCTTCGGCCTCGAGTGACAGACCGTAGCCCGACTTGATCTCGAGGGTGGTGACGCCCTCACGCATGAGTGCCTGCGCGCGCCGTGACGCCATCGTGAGCAGCGCGTCGTCGGTGGCGCTCCGAGTGGCCGTGACCGAGGAGCGGATGCCTCCCCCCGCGCGGGCGATCGCTTCGTAGCTCGCGCCTTCGAGCCGCATCTCCGCTTCGTTCGCCCGATGCCCCCCGTACACGAGATGGGTGTGACAGTCGATCAACCCGGGGGTGACGAGCAATCCGCCCAGGTCCACGTGGCGCGCATCGCGCGCCGACTCCGGCCGATCGCGATAGGCACCCACCCACACGATGGTGTCACCGGCCGTGAGGATGGCACCATCGTCGATGAGTCCCCATCCGTCCTGCGCATCAGGGACCAGCGTGGCGAGACGCGCGTGATGCCAGAGGACCGCGGCGGACATCGCGTGTCAGCTCCAGAGCGTGTCGAGGAGGTCGCGCTGCGCGGCCCCGGCGGTGCCATCGATGACCAGTGCCCGCGCGGCTTCGATGTCGGGAGCGAAGAGGCGATCCTCGGCATAGACGGGCACACGGTGCCGCAGCGCGGCATGCACCTGCTCGAGACGGGGGCTGCTCGTGAGCGGGCGATGGAAGTCCACGCCTTGGGCCGCCGCGAGCCATTCGATCCCGAGGATGGTGGCCGTGTTGTCGGCCATCTCGGCGAGGCGCCGCCCCGCAAAGGTGGCCATGCTGACATGGTCTTCCTGATTGGCGCTCGTGGGGAGACTGTCCACGCTCGCGGGGTGGGCATGCGACTTGTTCTCCGACGCCAGCGCCGCGGCGGTCACATGCGCGATCATGAAGCCGCTGTTGAGCCCGGGGTTGTTCACGAGAAACGGTGGAAGTCCCGAAATGGTACTGTCGATGAGCAGCGCAATGCGCCGTTCGGAGATCGCGCCGATCTCGCTGATGGCGAGTGCCAGCATGTCGGCGGCAAAGGCCACCGGCTCCGCGTGGAAGTTGCCGCCGGAGAGCACCTCGTTGGTGTCGGTGAACACCAGCGGGTTATCGGTGACGGCGTTGGCTTCGATGAGCAGCGTCCGGCTGGCGTTCACGATGATGTCGCGACAGGCGCCCATGACCTGGGGCTGGCAGCGCAGGCTGTACGGGTCCTGCACCCGTTCGTCGTTCACGAGATGCGAACGGCGGATCTCACTGCCGGCGAGCATGGCGCGCGTCACGGCGGCCTGCGCCATCTGGCCGGGCTGCCCGCGCACGGCGTGAATGCGCGGATCGAATGGGGTATCGCTTCCCTTGGCAGCGTCTACGCACAGCGCCCCGATGACGGTCCCCGCCTCCAGCAGTCGCTCGGCCATGAACAGCCCGTGCAGTGCCAACGCCGTGGAGACCTGTGTGCCGTTGATGAGCGCGAGCCCTTCTTTAGCGGCCAACGCGATCGGTGTGATCCCCGCCGCGGCGAGCGCTTCGACCGCTGGCTGCACGATACCACGCACACGCACCGAACCCTCCCCCATCAGCGCGAGCGTCATATGCGACAGTGGCGCCAGATCGCCCGAAGCACCCACCGACCCCTTCACGGGAATGACGGGAACAATGCCCGCGTTGAGCAGCGCGAGCAGGGTATCGACCACCACCGGACGCACGCCGGAAAAGCCACGCGCGAGGCTCGCTGCCTTCATGAGCATCAGCAGGCGCACCGTGGCGTCGCTCATCGGCTCGCCAGTGCCCACGGAGTGCGAGAGGATGAGATTGCGCTGCAGCAGTTCGAGCTGCGCATCGGGGATGCGTGACTTCGCGAGTTTGCCGAAGCCCGTGTTGATACCGTAGGCCGCCTCACCCTTGGCCACGATGGCATGAATGGCCGCCGCGGCGTCTTCGATGGCCTGGTATGCGCCGCGGGCGAGGGTGACGGTGACGGGCTGCTGCCATACGGCGCGCAGATCGGCGAGGGTGAGCTGCCCTGGGGTCAGTGTACGCGTGGGGTTCATAAGCAAGGGGATCCCGGTGGCAGGCTAGCGAAGCATGGGCAGTTGCAGCCCGTACTGCTTGGCGGTTTTGATGGCGAGGTCGTAGCCGGCGTCTGCGTGGCGCATGACGCCCGAGGCGCAGTCGTTCACGAGCACGCGCGCGAGTCGCTGCGCGGCCGCGTCGGTGCCGTCAGCCACAATGACCATCCCGGAGTGCTGCGAATAGCCCATGCCCACACCACCGCCGTGATGCAGGCTCACCCAGCTTGCACCACCAGCCGTGTTGAGCAGCGCATTGAGCAGCGGCCAGTCGCTCACGGCATCGGTGCCATCCTTCATCGCTTCGGTTTCGCGATTGGGGCTCGCCACCGAGCCAGTGTCGAGATGGTCGCGCCCGATCACCACGGGCGCTTTGAGCTCTCCACGGCGCACCATCTCGTTGAATGCCAATCCGGCCACGTGGCGCTCACCGAGGCCAAGCCAGCAGATGCGTGCGGGCAGGCCCTGGAAGCTGATACGCTCACGCGCCATGTCGAGCCAACGATGAGTGTGTGCGTTGTTCGGGAACAGTTCCTTGATCTTCGCATCGGTGCGATAGATGTCTTCCGGGTCACCGGACAACGCCACCCAGCGGAACGGTCCCTTGCCCTCGCAGAAGAGCGGGCGGATGTACGCCGGCACGAAGCCGGGAAAGTCGAACGCCCTTGTTACGCCCTGATCGAACGCGACCTGCCGGATGTTGTTGCCGTAGTCCACGGTTGGAATGCCCATCGCATGGAACTCAAGCATGGCCTGCACGTGTACGGCGCAACTCCTCGCCGCCGCCGTTCTGAGCGCGTCGTGCTGTGTGGTATCCTGCTGGGCCGCCTTCCACTGCTCGAGCGTCCACCCGGCCGGCAGATATCCGTTGATGAGATCGTGCGCCGACGTCTGGTCGGTGACAATATGGGGGCGCATGCTGCCAGCCCGTGCGCGTTTCGCGAGCTCGGGAAGCACGTCCGCGGCATTGCCGAGGAGTGCCACGGAGACCGCCTCCCGGCGCGCGGTGTGCTCCCGGATGAGCGCGAGGGCATGATCGAGGTCACGCGCCTGCATGTCCACGTAGCGCGTGCGCAGGCGGAAGTCGATGCGGCTCTGCTGGCATTCGACCACGAGCGAGCAGGCACCGGCGAGCGTGGCGGCCAGCGGCTGGGCGCCCCCCATGCCCCCGAGTCCGGCGGTGAGAATCCACTTGCCAGAGAGGTCGTTGTCGTAGTGCTGGCGACCGGCCTCGACGAACGTCTCGAAGGTGCCCTGCACGATGCCCTGCGTGCCGATGTAGATCCAGCTGCCCGCCGTCATCTGTCCGTACATGAACAGCCCGCGGCGATCGAGCTCATTGAAGTGCTCCCACGTGGCCCATTTGGGCACGAGGTTGCTGTTGGCGATCAACACCCGCGGCGCATCGGGGTGCGTCTTGAACACCCCGACGGGTTTCCCGGATTGAATGAGGAGCGATTCGTCGTCGCCGAGCGCTCTGAGCGAGGCGAGGATCTGGTCGAAGCACGCCCAGTCGCGCGCAGCGCGCCCGATGCCCCCGTACACCACGAGATGCTGCGGATGCTCCGCGACCTCGGGGTCGAGGTTGTTCTGCAGCATGCGATAGGCCGCTTCGGCAATCCAGTTTCTGCATGCGAGCTGGCTGCCGCGCGGCGCGCGGATGACGCGGGTCGGATCGAGCCGAGGATCGGTACTGGTCGTCATGGGACGTCTCGGGCGGGCGGGACGGCTAGCGGGTGGCCTCGGAAAAATGTATATACAACTTTGTGCGTCGGCAAACCGGTCCCTCTTCCACGATGTCCCTGTTATGAGCGCCACCCCGCGCCTCCCGGCCTACGAGCGCGTGAAGCGCCATGTGCTGCGACATATCCAGAACGGCCACTGGCAGGAGGGCGACGCCATTCCCGGTGAGGAGGCGTTGGCGCGGCAGTTCGGTGTGTCGCGCATGACCGTGAATCGCGCGATCCGCGAACTCAGCGCAGAGCAGATCGTGGAGCGAGTGCAGGGCTCTGGCACCTACGTGGCCCAGCAGAAGTACCAGGCCACGCTGGTGGAGATCCGCAACATCGCCGAAGAGATCGCCGCGCGTGGACACGTGCATCGGAGCGAGTTGCATCGGCTCGAACGATGCCGCGCTGATGCGGTACTGGCTCGGGCATTCGGGGGGCGATCGGGGGCGACGCTCTTTCATTCCGTCGTGGTGCACTTCGAGAATGGCCGGCCCATTCAGGTCGACGACCGTTATGTGCACCCCGACGTCGCGCCGGACTATCTGGCGCAGGACTTCACGTCGCAGACGCCCAATGCCTACCTCATGCGCGTGGCGCCCTTGCAGGGTGTCTCGTTCGTGATCGAGGCGGTGCAGCCGCCGGTATCGATCGCGACCATGCTCACGATGTCGGCGGATGAACCCTGTCTGGTGCTGCGACGGCATACCCGCTCCATGGGCCGCGTCGCGTCCGTGGCGGCCATGTGGCACCCGGCCTCGAGATATCAGTTCACCGGGAGTTTCTGAGCGCCTCTACTTGATGGGCAGCTTCTCACCCGCCAACGGCGGTGTGTGCACCGGCAGCCGTCGTGCCTTGGTACGCTGCTCAAAGGCGTAGCCGAGCCCCAAGAGTTTGGGTTCGCTGAACGCACGCCCAAGGAAGGAGATGCCCACCGGCAGGCGATCGGTGGTGAACCCGGCCGGTACGATCAGGTCGGGGAACCCCGAAAGATTGGCGAGATTCGATCCGCTCGCCGCGCCGCCGCCAGGCGGTTCGGGTGGTGCGGTCAGCAGATCGGGTCGCTTCGGGTTCGTGGGATACACGATCGCATCGAGGGTGTTGGTCGTGATGATCCCATCGAGCAGGCTGGCCACGAGCGGCAGCGCATGGGTGCGTACCGCCGCGTAGCGCGGGTCGGTCAGAGTCCCGCTGGCGAGCTCACGACGGAATAGGCTCCATCGCACCGGATGCGGCCCTGCGCCGTCGGCGCGTGGCGCAACGATCGAGTCGGAGCGGGCGATCATCTCGGCGAGCGTGCGCGGATACCCGGGCTTCAGTGTGGCGAGATACTGCTCGATCTGCGCCGTGAACTCGGGATAGCGCACCGCCGCATAGAACTCGCCCTTGGCCTCGAGCAACCACTTGGGCAACCGCACATCCACGATGGTGGCGCCTGCCGCGCGCATCGTGGCGATCGACGCCTCCATCACCCAGTCCACTTCCCCGTCGAACCCCATGAAGTCACGCGCCACACCGATGCGGGCTCCCTTGAGCGCCGCTGCGTCGAGGTACCGTGTGTAGTCGGTCTCGGTCCGGCCTTCGCTTCGCCTGGTCACCGTATCGGCAGCATCAACACCGGCGAGGATACCGAGCGCCACGGCGATGTCGCTCACATGGCGTGCCATCGGTCCCCCCGTATCGAAGCTGAGCGCCAGCGGAATGATGCCGTCACGGCTGAGCAGTCCGAGGGTGGGCTTGAGCCCAACAATGCCATTCACGGTGGCTGGTCCGCGAATCGATCCGCCCGTGTCGGTGCCAAGGCCAAGGGTGGCGAAGGCGGCAGCGATGGCCGCCCCGGTGCCTCCCGATGAACCGGAGGGGGTGCGTGTCGGGTCATGTGGATTGCGCGTCGGCCCGCCCAGGGAGCTGAACGCCGTCCCGGATGCGAACTCCGACAGGTTCACCTTGGCGATGATCACCGCGCCGGCCTCGCGCAACTTCTTCACGAGAAAGGCGTCATCGGGTGGAATAGACCCTTCGAGCAGGACCGAGCCACCGGTGGTGGGGAGGTCGTAGGTGTCGTAGTTGTCTTTGAGCACCACGGGAATGCCGTGCAGCAGCGAGCGACGCCCCGTGGTCTTGCGTTCGGTATCGAGCGCGCGTGCTTGCTCGAGGGCCTTCGCATTGCGCGTCATCACGGCATTGACACGCGGTCCACGGTCATCGTAGGCGTCAATGCGGGCGAGGCTCAGTGCCACGAGCTTCTCGCTGCTTACCGTGCCCGCATCCATCGCGCGCGCGAGCTGCTGAATCGAGGCCGCCTCGAGTTCGATAGTCTGTGCCGAAGCTGTAGAGCGCGCAGCTCCCGTCCCCAGAAGCAGTGCGGCAACGAGCGTGCTGCGGAACACTCGGCACGGCGCGATTCGTACGGTCATGACATCGTGGAGAAAGGTGACGAACGAGACACGCCCGACGGGCATCCCGGTACGAAACGCCGATTACGATGGGCGCTCGTAGATGGTGAGCACACCAGTGGTGCCGTTGAGCTGCGGCATCCAATCGCGCGCCCCGGGGAAGGCAGGAAGCGCTGATTCGGCATGCTCGAGCAGATCATCCCACCCCGGTGCGTCGTCGTGGGCGGTAAATGTCGTGCCGTCGCGCAACGACAGTCGTAGCGTTACCACGACCCCTTCGCGCTCGGCGTCCACGCGCAACACATCGTCCCACTGCCCAGCGGCCACCGGGCGGGTACCGCGCAGCCGGCTGAAGTCGAACTCCGTGGCTACTAGCAACTCAGGGAGCATGCGGTCTCCGCGTGTGGGGGATGGCGGTCGAACCTCGCGAACGTATCTCCGCCGGGCGCGCACCACAACACAGGTGCCCTCGGGGCACACCAACGGCGCGAGCGAGCTCGGCAATGCGCCTTTCGGACGCGTGCTGCTCGAGGAGCTCCGTGGTGGAGCCGGGGCGGCACATGGATCGGGTCGTGTGCCGCCGCAGCGACTAGGGCACCACCACCGTGCGCGCCGGCGCACGATGCTGTTCCAGCGCGTCGAGGACGGCGTTGATCGGTGCGGCATCGAGGGGCACGCGCTGCGTCACTACGCGATCCAGCACGAGCGCGCCACGCGCGGCCATGGCCGTGAGCTCCTCCAGCTCTGATAGCAGGTGATCGTTGGAGCCGATCAGCTCACCCTCGCGGCCAATCAGATCACGATAGGTGTCCACTGGCACCGGGACATCGTTGAGCCCCACGATCACCGCACGCCCGAGCGGGGCCACGCTCTTGAGCGCGAGTTGCACCGTGTCGGCGTGACCCACCAGCTCGAGCGCCACATTCACGCCTTCTCCCCCTGCAAGCGCACGCACTGCCTGTGCCGCGTCGGCCGGCGACATCCCCGACACGTCGAGCGGCACAGCACCGCACTGTTCGGCGAGCGTGAGCTTGTCGGCACTGCGATCGGCGGCAATCACACGGGACGCTCCCAGCTCACGTGCGATCTGCACGGCCGACAAGCCAAGGCCGCCGGCACCAACCACCAGCACGGTATCGCCTGCGGCAACACGCCCCTTCCGCAGGGCGTGCAGTGATGTGGCCGATGAGCACATCATCACCGCTCCATGTTCGAAGCTCACGGTGTCGGGCAAGCGCACGGCATTGCGCTCGGGCACCACGAGGTACTCGGCCCAACCGCCGTCCGTAAAATGGCCCAGCATCAGCCCTGTGCCGCAGAACTGCTCACGCCCAGCGAGGCAATGGTCGCATTGGCCGCAAATCACGAGGTAATGGAGGCACACGCGATCACCCACGGCACGCGTGCGCACCTCGGCGCCCACCGCCGCGATCTCACCTGCCACTTCGTGGCCAAGGGTCAGCGGTAGCGGTTCCACCCGAGAGCGACCGGCACGGTAGTGCACGTCCGAGTGGCAGATCCCGGCGGCCCGCACGCGAATCAGCACGTCGTGCGGTCCTGGTGTGGGTACGGCGATCTCGTGCAGCTCGACCGGATGGCCGGGGCGTACGAGGCGCACGGCGCGCATAGTCGCTGGCGAAGTCATGAGAGGTTGGGGGCGAAGAGCATGAACGAATGCTGCCGTCGGGTGCCTCACCACGGAGGACCCGTTAGCAGACCGGGGGATCGTCGGTCACGCCGAGTCGGGCGATGATTGCGGCCGCTGCCGGATAGCGGGCGGTCAGTTCCGCTACGTGTCCCGCCTCGAAGCACGACGGCGTGAAGCCCGGCGACATCGTGCACCCGAAGAGGGCATGCCGACCCCCGGGCAGCAGGCATCCGGCCTGCCAGGTGTTGGCGGGAATCACCACCTGCGCCTGCTGTCCTGCGGCGGCATCGGTCCCCATCGTGACCTCACTCGTGGTGCCGTCGGTGTGCAGCAGGTGGAGCACGAACGGATCACCGCCGTAGGCGTGCCACACTTCGTCGTGCGCGAGCCGGTGAAACCGCGAAAGGCTGCCGAGGCTCTCGGCATACAGCCCCACCATTGCCGTGCCGGTCGGTGCGCCCGAATCGAGCCGCTGCTCCGATCGCCACGTTTCGCGATACAGTGTGCCTTCAACGGGGAGCCGATCAAAGCGATACTGCCGGAGCAGCGCCATCGTGTCCGCATGCACCGGCACGCCGGTGAAGGACGAGTGGTCCATCACGTCCACGACACAGGCCAGGTCGATGGCGCTGTAGCAGTGCGGGTACAGCGCGT
Organism: Gemmatimonas sp.; assembly: GCF_044344655.1. Classification (GTDB taxonomy): domain Bacteria; phylum Gemmatimonadota; class Gemmatimonadetes; order Gemmatimonadales; family Gemmatimonadaceae; genus Gemmatimonas. Next base: position 20,283 of record NZ_JBIJCN010000018.1, on the reverse strand, counting down.
CGGCGTCGGCGTCGGCGTCGGTCGGCTTGGGCGTAGCCGTGGGCAACGGGGCCGGCGGCTCGAACACGAGCGCCTCGCCGAGCGAGGCGGCGTCGAGGACCAGCAGCACGAGGTCAGGCACGCCCGCGAAGTACGCCCGCGCGGTGGGCAGCACCTGATGCGCCCGCGAGAGGTGAATGAAGCCCTCATGCTGCAGACTGTCGGCGCGATACGCACCGGCCGCTCGCGCCGCCGCGAATGCGGCGCGCGTGCACAGGTGAAAGACGGCAGCGTCGGTCACGGTCGTCATGTGGTCGGCAAGGGTGTGGGCCACGCGAGCGGTACACCGGCGTTGGTCAGCGTGCGCTGCAGATCTCGCGTGCGCTCGACATTGGCGTGAATGGCCGTTGGTGGTACCTGCGTGCGTATTGCCTGTGCCACCAGATGCCCCGCCGCTTCACCCACGTTCCATTCGATGGGGTGCAGGCGATAACAGCCGTTCGTGAGATGTGTGACGCCGAAGTTCTTGCACGCCGGCAGCAGGTTGCCCAGACGCACTGGCACGAGTGCGCCGAGCGGGATCTGGAAGGGGATCGTATCCCCGTAGCCGCCGGTGTCGCCGCGCGTGGTGCGATGCAGGTCCATGGCATAGTGCCCGATGCCCACGCTGTCGGGAAACGCGGTCGTTTCCTTGCCGGCGGGCTGCAGGCTGCGCAGCACATCCTGCTCACGCACGATCGTTTGCGTGAGTAGCCGACGGCTTTCGCGGATGTACGGCATCATGGCCAGTCCGTCGCTGGTGCCCACGATGTCGGCCCGTAGCCGCAGCCCGGGCCATCCCAGGCCACCATCGGGCCGTGGCGCCTCGGTCTGCAGCCAGTACAGCAGACAGCGGCTCAGCGCCCCCGCCGCGCGCACATGGGCCGCCGCATCACTGGCTGGCACGCCCACCAGCGGACCGTCGGCGTAGTCATTCTGCCACCAGTTCACGAGCGTGACGTCGCCGGGATGCGTGCCCGGGGTAAACAGCGTCTGGTCGATGATGCGCCGGTAGGACCAGTAGCCGGTGCGTGCCACGGGATCGAAGCCGATCCGCTTGTTGGCCGGTTCCTCGAAGCCCAGCAGGGGCCATGCCGTGCCGTTCACTTCCACCGTCGCTGCCCGCCAGTGCGCATACTCGGCGGGACGATCAGACACATGATGCTCGCCGGCGCGGTGCTCCATGGCGAACACCACGGTGAAACTCTGCTGGTTGTCGGGCTGATATTCTGCAGGCGCGTGCGGCTCGCCTGTCATGGTCCGCGACTCGGCGCCGCTCACGTGCTCGGCGCCGCTCAGCGCCAGCAGGTCACCAAGTTCCGTGGCGTCCGCGAAGTATCTCGCGTGTAGCACTTGCTCAGCATCACGCGCATCGCGCACGCGCACCGCGCGGATGACGTCGCGGTGCACATCGACGCCATGGAGTCGGGTGCCGCGCAGGATACGCAAGCGACCCTCGGCCACATGTGGAGCGAGCATCGCCTCGATCGACGCCAGCCACACCCGTGGTTCGGCGCATATGCGTGACACCCAGCCGTTTCCCGGATTGAGTCGCGCATTGCGACGGGCTCGTTCGAGCAGTGCCGGATCGCGCCGGTAATGGTCGCGCACCGTCTCGCGAAGCGCGCGGTAGCTGGCCGTCCCGCCAATCGACTCGATCCAACGGTTCTCATCGGGTGGTACCGCCTGCGCCGTGAACTGACCACCAATCCACAGGGATTCCTCGGTCATGATCACGCGCAAGCCACGCTGGCAGGCAGCGAGCGCTGCCGCACAGCCACCCGCGCCGCCACCCACGATCACCAGGTCGGCCGCCGCCTCCGCACCGGACAGCACGGTCAGCGCGGATAGCGATGCCAGCGGCCGTGCCGCCACCGGCGCGAGGGTGAGCTGGGTCAGGAAGCGTCGTCGTGTAAGCATCGGTGGGACAGTAACGTTTGGTGGAACCGGTCGATAGCTGGACATTCGCCGAGGCGGCGGAAGATTCGGGAAGCACGACTTCTCCAGCCCTCCCCAAATGCTCCGCACTCCTGCTCTCATCGCCGGTGCGCTTCTGGCGCTCGCGGCCGCCGTCGAACCGCTCTCCGCCCAGGCCGTGGTGGGGGCGCTCGCCAGCGAGGCCATGCATGGCCTTCGCTGGCGTCACATTGGACCTTTCCGCGCCGGGCGTACCAAGAGTGCGGTGGGCGTGGTACAGCAGCCCAATGTGTTCTACATCGGCCCCACCAACGGGGGTGTGTGGAAGTCGAACGATTACGGTCGTACCTGGCAGCCGATCTTCGACGCGATGTCGAGCGGATCGATCGGGGCGATCGAGGTGGCACCGTCAAACCCCGACATCATCTACGTGGGCAGCGGCGAAGGACTGCAGCGCCCCGATCTGTCCACCGGTAACGGCCTCTATCGCTCCAATGATGCCGGGCGCACCTGGCAGCATCTTGGCCTGCGAGATGGACAGCAAATCCCTCGTATTGCGATCGATCCGGCCAACCCCGACCGCATCTTCGTGGCGGTCCTCGGTCATCCGTACGGTCCCAACACCGAGCGCGGCATCTATCGCTCCGTAGATGGCGGACGAACCGTGGAGCGCGTGCTGTACAAGGACGAGAACACCGGCGGCGCCGACGTGCTCCTCTCGCCGAACGATCCCAATACCGTATATGCCGTCCTCTGGGAGGCTCGTCAGGGGCCATGGGAGAACGCGGCGTGGAGCGGAAAGAACTCCGGGCTGTTCAAGAGCACCGATGGTGGCGCCACCTGGACACAACTCGCCGGCGGTCTTCCCACCACCGCGGATGGCCTCGGTCGCATTGGCATCGGGATCAGCCCGAGCGATCCGAAACGCCTCTATATCACGGCCACGGCGGGGGCGAAGAGCGGCATCTATCGCAGCGACGATGCGGGTACCACGTGGGTGCGTACCACGGATGACTCCCGCTTCTACGGGCGTGGTGACGACTTCGCCTCCATCACCGTCGATCCGCGGGATCCCAACACGCTCTACACGATGAACATCGTGGCGTGGAAAAGCACCGATGGCGGATACACCTGGAAAAGTCTGCGCGGCGCACCGGGTGGCGACGACTACCAGCGGTTGTGGATCAACCCCACCAACCCGCAGGTCATGCTGCTTGCCGCCGATCAGGGGGCAGTGATCACCGTGAACGGCGGTGAGACGTGGGGCTCGTGGTACAACCAGGGCACGGCGCAGTTCTACCACGTGACTGCCGACTACAACTGGCCCTACATGCTCTGCGGCGGTCAGCAGGAGTCGGGCTCCGCGTGCGTGTCGAGCCGTGGCAACGACGGCAGCATTACCTATCGCGATTGGCGTCCGGTGGGGGCGAGTGAATACAGCTACGTGGCTCCCGATCCACTCGATCCCAACATCTACTACGGCGGCACGGTCACGCGCTTTGATCGTCGCACCGGACAGGTGCAGAACGTCAGCCCCAATGCCGGGCGTGGACGCGGCACTGCGGGCAGCGGGCCGGATTACTTCCGTGGCATCCGCACCATGCCGATCCTCTTCTCCCCCATCAACAAACGGAAGCTGTACTACGGCACCAATGTGGTATGGGAGACTGTGAACGGTGGCAAGGATTGGAAGCGGTTGAGCGACGATCTGTCGCGCTCCACCTGGGCAGTGCCGCCGAGCGTGGGCATCTACGCTACCACTCCTGCGGCCAAACCCACGCGGCGTGGTGTGGTCTACACCATCGCGCCGAGCCCGGTGGACTCCAACACCATTTGGGCCGGCACCGATGATGGACTCATTCATGTGACGCGCAACGGCGGCCGCACCTGGACTGATGTGACGCCGCCGCAACTTGGCCCGTGGTGGAAGGTCTCGATCATGGACGCCTCCCACTTTGACGCCAACACTGCCTACGCCGCCGTCAACACCTTCCGCCTCGATGACCTGCGTCCGCATCTCTATCGCACCCGGGATGGCGGCAAGACCTGGACGGAGATCGTGAACGGCATGGCCGACGATGCCCCGACCAATGTGATTCGTGAGGATCCAGTGCGCCGCGGGCTCTTGTACGCCGGCACGGAAACACACGTATGGGTGTCCATGAACGACGGTGATACGTGGCAGCCGCTCACGCTCAACATGCCCCCCATCTCCATCCGGGACCTCATCGTCAAGGACGATGACGTGGCGGTGGGCACCCACGGTCGTGGCTTCTGGATCCTCGACAATGTCACCTCGATGCGCCAATGGAACGGCGCGAGCGCCCGCAGCGCGGCGACGCTCTTCAAGCCGGCAACGGCTACGCGGGTCCGCTACTCGATGTATACCGATACGCCCATCCCGCCCGACGAGCCGCGCGCCGAGAATCCGCCCGACGGCGCGATGATCGACTACTACCTGCCCGCTGACGCACAGGTGGTGATGATTGACATCGTCGATACGCGCGGGCGTGTGATCCGCACGTACCGCAGCGACGATCCCACGCCGGCGCCAGCTGACGCCGGCAATGTGCCGTGGTACTGGTTCCGGCCGGCCGCGGCACCATCGCGCAAGGCGGGGCTGCAGCGATTCGTGTGGGATCTGCACTACGCGCGCCCCACCACGGAGTGCTCGCTGCCCATCTCGGCCACGCCGTTCAACACGAAGTGCGAGCCCGAGGGTCCATGGGTCATGCCGGGCGTGTACACGGCGCGACTCACCGTGGATGGTGCCGTCGTTACGCAAACGTTCCGTGTGCGCATGGACCCCCGCGTCACGACCCCACTCGTCGCACTCCGGCAGCAGCACGATCTCTCCGTGGCACTCTACGATGCCATGCGTGACGGAGCGCCACTCGCCGTTGCGGCCCGCCAGCGTGGCGATGCTGCTCTGGCCGCAGAGATCGAGCGCGCGGCAGCGTCGCACAGCAGTGTGATTGAGGCGTTGCAGGATGCCGACGGCGTGCCGACGGATTCCGCGGTCCGTGCTGCCAACGAACGACTCACGGTATGGCGCGCCCTCCTGCAACGTGCGGCGGGAGGGCGCTGATTCTGCCCGATCGTCGTTGGGTGGAACTGACCACGGGACACCTCCATCCATTATGCTTGGTGGCATGAAGCCACTCGAACGCCTGGGCGAAGCCCGCACGCCTGACGGCACCCTCCTGCAGTTCTATCGTCACGACGGCGCGTACCTCATTCGCGCCGATGGTGTGGAACTGATGTCCACACGGCGCCACCTCAGCGAAGACACCTTGGCTGAGGTGGCGTGCGCCGGCCTCGCCGACCGAGAGGGCGCGCGGGTCCTGATTGGTGGGTTGGGCCTGGGGTTCACGCTGCGCGAAGCGCTGCGCCACGTGGGGCCCACCGCTGAAGTGGTGGTGGCCGAGCTCATGGCGGAGGTGATCGCCTGGAACGCCAACCCCGAGTACGCGCTGTCGGCTGAGGCGATGCAGGATCCTCGTGTGCGCATCGTGCACGAGGATGTGGTGAAGGTGTTGCGCGCCAATCCTGACGGCTTCGACGCGATCATGCTCGACACCGATAACGGCCCCGAAGGGATGATCATGGCCGAGAATTCGCGTCTCTATTCGGCCGGCGGCATCGTGGCCACCATGGAGGCGCTCCGCCCGGGTGGTGTGATCGCGTACTGGTCGGTGGGTGACGACCCCGGTTTTGCCGGCGCCTTGCAGCGGGCCGGGTGCGTGGTGACCGACATGAAGGTGCGCGCCCACGCGACCAGTGGTCCGTTCCACACGCTGTACATCGCCAAGCCGGGTCGAAAGGCCAGTCAGCGGGTCACCACGCCACCATGCGGGTGACCTTGAGCGCGACCGAGCGCTCGTTGCGCACGTTGGTCAGCGTATTCTGTCGTTCGGTATACACGAGGAATACGTCGCTCAGTGGGGCGTAGCGCCACGCGATGCGGGCATTGGTGACGAAGCTGCGTGATTGCGTGTTGTATTGTACGAAGGCGCTGCCGAAGAGCGTGGTGGAGCGGGCGTACTTGAGCCGCACGCCTGCGAGGTCTGCGTTGAAGGCGCCGCTGGGCAGCGTCACGTCGTTGTGCTGGTACGTGCCTTCGAGGCTGACGTCGTAGCGGGGGCGCCAGGTGAGCCCACCGCTCACCGTCTGATTGGTGCCATTGTAGAACTCACCCACCTGCACACTGGCGTTCCCGTAGAATGGATAGCGCTGCGTCGAGGTATAGGTGGCCCTCGCGTTGCGGAACGCGTAGCTCCCCACGGGAATGGTGCGCCCGGCGAATGGCGTGAACGGCTGATCGAGGCGATCGAACCAGTCGTTCACCTCGAGCTTGAGTTCGCCGTCGGGCTGGAAATTCAGATCCAGGCCCCCTACCACGCGTCGTGACTGCAGTGCGCCATCCATGCCCACGAAGCGTTCGGCCTCGAGGTAGGGGTTCACCTCCTGCAGCAGCGGCACCTTGGGGCGGGCATGAATGCCGGTGGTGGCGTACCACTGCTCGAAGCCGCGGCGGTTCACGAAGCCGATCCCCGGATCGAAATGATCGGTGACGCGCTTGTACATCGCCGAGCTATTCCAGAGGCGTCCGCGATAGGCGACCGATACGCGCCCGGCACTGCCATTGGAGGTGGCCGTGTCGGCGCGGCTGCCAGCCAGATACGTGTTGATGATGAGATTGCCGAGTAACCGGATGTTGGCGTCGACGCCGTAGCTTCGATTGAAGGCCTCGCTGCCGTCGGTCGCCTGGCGGTTGGCGGCTAGCACGCCGATATCCGAATTGCCCCATACGTTTCGGCGGAGGCGCACCACGCCAAAGTTTTCGGCGGCACTCGCCCCGGCCCGCTGCGTCTGCATGTCGAGCATGCCCACCTCCCATCCCGCTACGCGACCGGTGAGGCGACCGCCACCGGTAATGGGGATGGGGAGACCATCGCCGGTGAGACCGATCTGCCGAGAGTTGAAGAGCGTGAAGTCACGGAGCTCTGCACCCATGCGGTAGTTGCGCTCGGCCACATCGCCAAAGGTGAACGAGCCGCTGTTCTCGATGAAGAACTCGCGGCGTTCCGGGAAGAGAATGCCGAAGCGGGTAAGGTTGACCACCTGCTGATCGACCTCGACCTGCGAGAAGTCGGTGTTGTAGGTGAGGTCGAGCGTGAGCGACGGGGTCACTCCGTACTTGATGTCGCCACCGACGTCGGCCTTGCTGCCGAGCGAGGCGGAGGGCACCTGCGCGCCGCGCGAATTGCCGGCGAGGGCATACGGTTTGATCTGCAGGTTGCGTCCCTGCTGCAGCCCTGAGATCCCCTCGATGGTCCCCGCCTTCGACATGCGATGGAGGCGATACTGCCGTTCGAGTGGCGCCCAGTAGCTCGTCTCATTCACACGCCGCACCCGACGAATGAAGTTGATCCCCCACGCCTGCGGGTCCCGGGATGCATCGAAGCGCAGCGTCTTGAGCGGGATGACCATCTCTACGGTCCAGCTGCTGTCCTGCTGCGTGGTGCGCACGGTGTGAATGCCGTCCCAGGCGTCCACGATGGTGCGGGAATCGTTGAAGGTCTGTTCGTCGCGCACGGCCCCCTTGGGGTTCACGAGGAACAGGAACGAATTGCGCCGATCGTGAAAGGTGTCGAGCACCAGACCGAAGATGTCACTGTTGCTCGACACGAAGTCGCGCTCGAGCCCCACCGTGATGGCCTTGTCTGGTTCGGGATCGAAGTTTCGCGCCGACACATAGAGGTGCTTCGTGTCGTAGAGCAGACGCACTTCGGTACGGAAGCGCGACGGGAATCCCGTGTTGGGTAGCTGCTGCACGAAGTCCGTGAGGACCGGCGCCGTCGCCCATGCCGCCTCATCGAGTTTCCCGTCGATCGCGATAGGTGCGGCGGTGCGCGTGGCGCGGAACGACGGGCGCGGCACCATTTCAGGATTCACGGGCGCTGCGGTGCGATCGGTGCCGGAGCCGTCCTGAGCCCGCGCTGCCGTGGGCGTACCCAGAAGGGAGCACGCGCTGAGTGACAGGGCCGTGTACAGCAGAACGAGACGGCGGGACGGCGGGATGGCAGGCGTCATATCCGACTGTACGCGGCGGCGCGGTCGGATGCTGGAGTCCGCGGCGCCGAGTTCAGGCTACTGCTTGGCCTTCCACGCCTGGTACTCCTCCGGCAGGCACACCGCGCACGGGCGATAACCCGCTGCAATGGCGGTGGCCTCGTCGGCGAAGAAGACGCGCTGTTGCTCGTAGCTCCGCCCCGTGGCGAGCGCTCGCCGGGCCTGTTTGCAGTCGAGGCGCCCGTAGATGCGCTGTTTGCGGTGCCCACCGAGCGTGCCCGGTGTGGTGCTCGAGACGGTGCTGCCGTCGGCCGCCACGAGGCGGTAGAGCCTAGGAATGTTCATCCCCACAAACTACACCGGCTGGACCGCTTATCGCAGCGACTGCTCCAGATCGGCGGCAATGAACGCCATCACGGCCATCGCCGCCACGCACCGCTGCACCTCCTTCGGATCCAGCTTGTCGGGCGTATCGGCATCGGTGTGGTGGAACCAGAAGTACCGCGTGCCGTCCACTTCGAGCCCCATGCCCGGCACCCCGGTGGCCATGATCGGGCCGATGTCAGCGCCGCCGCCGCTGGGGCCGATCTTGCCCGCGCCAATGGGCATCAGCAGTGAGCCAATTGCCTCCACGGCTTTTCGCGCCTCGGGGGTGCCAGTGAAACCGAAGCCGAGCGGCGCGAACACGCCGCCGTCGCTTTCAATCGCGAGCTGATGCACTTCGTTGCGATGCACGTCTCGGTAGGCGTTGCCGCCGCGCATGCCGTTCTCCTCGTTGGTCCATCCCACCACACGAATCGTGCGGCGCGGGGTGAGGCCCAGCCGCTTGAGCAGCCGGATGGCTTCCCACGCCACCACCACACCGCCGGCATCGTCCATGGCGCCTTGGCCGACATCCCATGAGTCGATGTGCCCACCCATGACCACGACCTCGTCGGGCTTCGCGCTGCCGCGCAGCTCCCCCATCACGTTGTGGCTCTGTGCATCGGGCCGTGTTGTCGCGCCCATGCGCAGCGTGACCCGCACCGTGTCGCCGCGATTGATCATGCGGCGCATCATCATGGCGTCTTCTGCCGTGACACTTGCGTGCGGAATGCGCGTGACCGTGCTGTCGTAGCTCATGCTGCCCGTGTGCGGCGTGCGCATGCTGTACGGGCCGGCGCTGCGGGCCAGGCTGGCCACCGCACCGGCTTTTGCCGCCTCGATGGCCCCAACACGGCGAAATGCCCCGTTGTAGCCGTAATCGCGCCACTCTGCATCGTAGAGCACGATCTTGCCCTTCGCCTCGGATGCGCGCGCCTTGAGCTCGTCGAAGCTCGCCACCACCATCACCTCGGCGGTGATCCCCTCAGCAGGGGTGCCGATGCTCCCACCCAGCCCCAGCATGGGAAGCCGCTGCCTCCGGGGGGCCACCAGTTCGAGCGACTCCTCGCCGCGCACCCAGTGGGGGACCATGACCCTTTCCTTGTGCACGTTGCTCAGGCCATCGCGCGTCATGGTCGCCGCCGTCCAGTCGATCGCCTCCTCCAGCGCCGCCGACCCCGACAGGCGGTGACCGAAGCGATCGGACAGTTCGGCGATACGATGCCACGCGCCCATGGAGTCCGCCTGCGCCGCCGCGATGATGCGGTTGGCCACCTCACGGTATCTCGCCGGGATGGCATCGGGAGCCTGTGCCGATGCGGGGAGCGCGAATAGGGTCCCCAGAACGAGCAGGGCGGCGGAGCGAAGGCGCGGCATGGGCGGGCGGGTCAGGGACGAGGGGGTGAACAACGGCGACGCGGGAGCTAATCTGTGCAGATTCCAATTCTACTGTTGCTTACGAGCAACCGCCCGGAGACTCCATGCGTGACCTCACTGCGTTGCCCGTTGACATGCTCGAGGCGATGAAGGCGAAGCTGCTGCGCTGGTTCATCACGATCGCGATCATCGATGCGGTGGTGATTCTCGCCTTCGTGCTCGTGCTGGTGCTCAGGCCGACGATCAATCCTGTGCTGTTTGTGCCGCTCCTAGTGATGCCCGGCATCGTGCTGGTCCCCTTCATCACGCGCCTCACGGCCGTGAAGAAGGAGTTGGAACGGCGCGGACGCTGATCATGCTCATGCATCGTGCGCGAATGGGTGTGGTGTTCACCGCCAGTTTGTTGTTGATGGCATGCGACAGTGACAAGACACCGCCCCCCGTGCGAACCGACAGTGCGGTGGCGGCGGCTCCGGTGGTGCCCGCTCCGTCGACCACGCCACGCCGCAGCCCCGACAGCTATCGCGTGCGTTTCGAGACCTCCAAAGGACCATTCGTGGTGCAGGTGAAGCGTGCACTCGCGCCCCGCGGGTCGGATCGCTTCCACGAGCTGGTCACGATCGGCTACTTCACCGATGTGCGGTTCTTCCGCATGGTCCCGGGCTTCATCGTGCAGTTCGGCATTCACGGTGATCCCAGAGTGAACGCCATGTGGGATACGGCGGCGATTGCCGACGATCCCATTCGCTCGAGCAATGCCGACGGCACCATCGCATTCGCTGCCAACGGCCCGGGCTCCCGCGCGGCCCAGCTGTTCATCAGCACGGCCAACAACGCGCGCAAGCTGGATGGCCAGAAGCTCTTCTCCCCCTTCGGCACCGTCGTGGAGGGGATGCGCGTGGTGCGCGCCCTCAATGCGGAGTACGGTGAGGAGCCCAACCCCTCACGCATCGTGCGCCAGGGGAACAGCTATCTGCAGAAGTGGTTTCCGGCGCTCGACTACATCACGTCGGCGACGGTCGAACCGTAGTACGCGGCGACCCGCTCAGCGCTTCACCAGCGCGCGCCCGCTGCGAATGAGGTCATCGGTCTGCGTGTTGTTGCCCATGAGCAGCAGCCCGCGATAGCCGCGCGTGATGCGATCACCGAGCGTCTTGTCATTCGCGGTCATCATGCTGGGCATGCCCGCCTTCTCGCTCACGTCGCGCACTTGCTGGCAGGCTGCCTCGGCATCGCCGGCCTTCTCGCGCCCACCGAGCGCCTGCGTGAGGCTGCCGATACCGCACGAGAGCAGGCTGTAGCCGGGAATGGCCGCGATGTCGGACATCTCATCCACCGCGCCCTTGTCCTCGATCATCAGCATGGCGACCACGGTGCCTGTGGGGTTCGTGCGCGACCACACGTTGGCGTCCCTGAAGAAGCCCGCAGCAATGCGCGCCTCGGCGGCACTGCGCACGTGCGGAATGACCACGCCGTCGGCACCGGATGCGAGTACCTCCTTTACCCGTGCACGCGTGCTGTCCACGCCCGCCGCCTCGATGGTGGGGATGCGCACCAGCAGTGTCGGGCGCGACGTCGCCGGCTGCGACGCCAGTCCCGCCACCATGGCCTTCACGGCGCCCGCGTCGTACTGCCCCTCGAGATTGAGGAACAGGTAGTCGAGCAGTGGATTGGCAGCGAGCGCCTTCGCCCCAGCGTCGGTATACAGCGGTGGGAGACGCTTGCCGTTCGCATCCGTGGCTCCCGGTGCCCGCTCGCTCGGTACGAAGATGCCGAACGCCGAGCCGCCCTGCTTCCAGAGGGTGAGCGCGCTGGCGCTGGCGCGGGCCGGCGCCTGCGCCTGCGCCGGCGCAGCGATGACGCCGGCGGTGAGGCCGAACGAGAACAGGGCGACCGCCGTGGGTCGTGCGAGACGCTGGGTGAGGAATGGGATCATCCCAGCGAATCAACGCGTGTTCGCGCGCCCCGCAAGTTCGAGGGAGGATCGCCGCCGGAATCGAACGGTCAGTGCCCCGTGGCCACCGGTGTATCGGCCTGGCTCCCCCACTCGGTCCAGCTGCCGTCATAGAGCGCGGTCTGTCGCGCCCCAGCCACGTCCAGCGCCAGCAGCACCGCACAGGCCGTGATGCCGGTCCCGCAACTCGCCGTAATGGGGCCATCGAGCTGCATGCCGGCGGCGGCGAAGCGTGCCTGCAGCGCCTCGGCCGGGAGCAGGAGTCCGTCGCCGTCTACCAGCGTGGCGTAGTGCACGTTGCGGGCCCCCGGAATGTGCCCACCGCGCACACCGGCGCGCGGTTCGGCCTCTTCGGCGCTGAAGCGTCCGGGCGAGCGGGCATCCACCACCTGCTCGCCCCCGTCGGACGCGTTGCGGCGCATGTCAGCCAGATCGCGCCAGCGCGAGGGATCGACGTTGGGTGAGAACGTCGTCGCGGGATACGTTGTGACGTCAGTGGTCACGGCGTGCCCCTCGGCACGCCAGCGTGGAAGGCCTCCATCGAGCACCGCTACCGTGGCGCCCATGGTGCGCAACATCCACCACAGGCGCGGCGCGCTGAAATTCTGGCCAGACCCGTCGTAGACCACAACGACATGCCCGTTACCGATGCCGAGGGCGCCGAGGCGTTCGGCCAGCCGCTCCGGCGAGGGCATGGTGTGGGGGTACGGTGCACGCTCATCGGCCAGCGCATCCAGATCCGCGAAGACTGCGCCGGGAATGTGGGCGGCCTCGTACTCGGCGTGACCGCTGCGTCCCGCCGTCGGCAGATACCAGCTCGCATCGAACAGACGGAGCGATGGATCGTGCAGGTGCGCGGCGAGCCACGTAGTACTCACGAGCGGGGTGGGGAGGTCGAGTGACATCGTCTGTCGGTCTGCGGGGATGGCCAATGCGGTGCAACACGCCGCGCGGGGCTTGCGCGCTCCGTCAAATTTACGGCGTGGGATACCATGTGGGATGTGCGATGGGCCGTGCCTTCACCACTCGACGTCGATGACTGATTCTTCCACCAGCGCTGCTCCAAACCGTCTGCGGGTGTTCATGGTGGGTGCGACCGGCACCATCGGCCGTGCCACCGTGCGGGCGCTGGTACGCCACGGGCACGACGTCGTCTGTTTCGTGCGCGCCAGAGACGGCACGGCGCCGAAGATCGGCGGCGCCACCGTGCGCACCGGGAATGTGACCGATCCCGCCAGCGTGGCGCGCGATGGCTTCAGGGGCGAACAGTTCGATGCCGTGGTGAGCTGCATGGCCTCGCGTACCGGCGGTCGGCGCGACGCGTGGGCCATCGATCATCACGCACACCTCAACGTGCTGCAGGGAGCCAGAGAGGCCGGCGTGTCGCACTTCGTGCTGCTGTCGGCCATCTGCGTGCAGAAGCCGCTGCTCGCGTTTCAACATGCCAAGCTCGCCTTCGAACAGGCGCTCATGGCTTCGGGGCTTACGTGGTCGATCGTGCGCCCCACGGCGTTCTTCAAGAGCATCTCGGGACAGGTGAAGCGGGTGCAGCAGGGCAAGCCCTTTTTGCTCTTTGGCGACGGTGGTCTCACCGCCTGCAAGCCCATCAGCGACGATGATCTTGCCGAGTTTCTTGCCGGATGCCTCACCGATCCTGCACGCGCTAATCGTATCCTGCCGATCGGTGGTCCCGGGCCCGCGCTTACGCTGAGGCAGCAGGGCGAACTGCTGTTCTCGCTCGCGGGGACGCCGCCGAAGTTCACGAGTGTGCCGGTGGGCTTCTTCGATGTGATCATCGCGGTGCTCGGTGTGCTCGGCACGGTGGTCCCGCCGCTCCGAAACAGGGCCGAGTTTGCGCGCATTGGTCGCTACTATGCCACCGAGTCGATGCTGGTGTGGGATCCGGTGGAGAAGCGGTACGATGCCGCGGCCACGCCGTCGTTCGGATCGGACACCCTAGCGGACCACTACGCGAAATTGTTGCGCGGCGAACTGGCGGACGATCGCGGTGAGCACGCGGTGTTCTGATTGCGTCTGTTGGTCACCGCGCCGCGGGCATGCGGAACCGGCGGCTTGCCTGTTCGTACGCGTGGGCATACGCCAGCACGCGCGCGTCGCTGCCTGGGAGCCCCACGAAACTGAGATTGCAGGCCGGCAGGCCGTCGCTGCCGTAGCCGGCGGGTACCGAGACCTCGGGTAGCCCCAGCCAATTGCCGTAGCCGAGAGGGGTGCGCACGTCGGGCCATGGCGATGTGGCGTCGGGCGCCGCGAAGGGCATGGTGGGATAAATCATGACATCGATCCGGCGCGTCTTCATGCTCGACGCCAGTGCGGCGACGACCGACGCACGCGATTGCAGGAAGCTCACCGCCGCCGGGTCCCGCTCGTAGGCCACGCGCGTGAGCGGCTCCATGGTGTCCCAGTCGGCCGGAAGCACGTCGTAGAAGGCCCGATACGCCGCGAGACCATGCCGGATCGCCTCGTTCGCGTTCACTCCCTGCCGCTCGAAGTAGCGTCTGAGAGCGTTGGCGGTGCTGGCCGGCGAGTTTGCGTTCGGTGCCACATCCCCGCGGGCCGTGGCCGCCGCCGCGAACTGTTCGCGATAGTTGGTGCGATCCACCGACGGGGTGAAGGCTTCGACGATCGCCCCTGCCTTGGTGCAATCCACCAGCGCGGCATCGAGCAGGGCGAGGCATTCTGTCGTCATCTGTGCGCGGGGCGCGTGCACTTCCACGAACCCCAGGCGCGCATCCCGCAGCGCGTGTGCATCGAGTGCTCCGAGTTGTCCGCGTTGCCATGCACCGGGCAACGAGAGCGCATCATCACTGTCGTACCCGGCGATTGCATCGAGCATGAGGGCGGCGTCGGCCACCGTGCGGGCGAGGGGACCGTGGGTGTCCAGCACGGGCCACGTGGGGATCACGCCGCTGCGGGGAACACGCCCAAAGGTGGGCTTCATCCCGACCACCCCCGTGAACTGCGCGGGAATCCGGTTCGACCCACCGTCGTCGGTGCCCAAGGCGCAAAAGGCAAGGCCGGACGCCACGGCCACGGCACTGCCGGCGCTCGAGCCACCGGGCGTCTTGCGGCCGGCCGGATCATACGGGTTCAGCACCTGACCGGTATGGCTCGATGTCCCATTGCCGCGATAGGCGAAGTCGTCGGCTGCCGTCTTGCCCAGCAGGACCGCACCCGCGGCGCGCAGGCGTTCCACCTCGATCGCATCGCGCTTCACCGGCGTGGGAAAGAGCCGCGCCCATTCCGCACTCGACGCCGACGTGGCGGTCCCTTCGAGATCGTAGATCGACTTGGCGAAGAGCGGAACACCATCGAGCGGCCCGCGCAGGGCCCGCTGCCGCACGCGCGCGTCCGACGCACGCGCTTCGGCGAGCGCCGTCTCGGCGAGCAGGTCGATCGCCCGTGTCGCGACGCCACCAGTTCGGCACCGCTCGAGGGCCCGCCGCGTGATGTCGAGGGCGGTGTACTCGCCGCGCAGGCGCCCGGCCTGATACTGCGCGATGGTGCCGTGCAGCGGATCGTCGGCCAGTTGTGGCCACTCAACGAGTGGCAGCGCCAGCATAGCGCTCAGGCGAGCCAGGGCATCACGACGCGACAGGAGGGACATGATCGTTTCTCGCGGTCAGCTTTCGTTCCACGGACGGGTCTCGAGGCGTAGCACCGCACGCAGTCCCGGACGGGTGTTCTGCAGGGCGGGCAACTCGAAGACCCAGTTGTCGGGCACGGGTTGGTGGGCGTGCGCCGTGTGTTTCACCGCATTCGGTGCTTCGGTGTCCCACCCGTAGCGCAACGACCAGCCCGTACCCTCCACGAAATATGCCTCGAGGTTCACCTTGTCGCGGAAGAGGTACCCACCGTCGTAATGATCGCGTTGCCAGAACGCTTTGCCGTCGATCTGGTACTCGGGCACCTGCACGCCCACGTCGAGGCTGAAGCCAAGCGTGGGGCGCGACGCATCCACGCGCGCGCGGTTGGAGAGGAAGACACTGGCGAGATGGACCGGCTGCCGCGCGCGCACATGACGGTCATACTCGATGAGCACCGCCGAGCCTTCGTCGCCCGTGCGCCGGTGGAGATCCCATCGGGCGCCACGCACACGCGCGATCACGTCTACCAGATAGTCGGCGCGAATGGCGTGCCCCGCGTCCTTCTCGTCCTGCACCGACGACGGCAGCATGATCTCCTCCACGTCGAGGAAGGCGTCCACTCGCATGGTACCGAAGAGGAAGCGCCGAAGGTTCTGGTACCCGTCTTCAGAATTGACGATGCCATAGTGCCCCGAGTGCGAGCGGTGCACGAAGGCGCGTGGGGTGTCGGCCACGGTGGCGTTCACGATCCGCACTAGGCCGTCGCTCATGGGGCCCACCGCGTATTTCGCCAGGCCGTAATCATCGTGATTGGTGCCGACGAGACAGAAGAAACGCTCTTCGGGAAAGCAGCCATTGAGCGAGTTGACGGTCGCGTTGGTGGGCAGCGCGAGGTATTCCCGCATACGCTGCTCGTTGAAGGTCTCCGACTGCTTCAGGCCGAACCCCGGCACGTTGCCGATCCCGCGCAGATCGATCCCGCCGTGTGGTGTGGCGTAGGTGAACACCTTGTCGATGCGCCGGTCGTTGGGCGAGAGCCGCTGCAGCATGGACCGGCAGATGAGGCCGCCCATGGAATGCGCGACGAGATACACACGGAACGCGTCGGTGGCGCTGCCGTGGCGCGCGCGGTCCCCGGGCACATACCGGTCGTGCACTGTGTTCACCAGATCGAGCAGCCCCTGCGCATAGTGCTCGATCTCGTGGCGTCTCCCGGCGCCCAGCTCTCGCGACGCCTCGTCGTAGTAGCGGTAGATCCAGACCGAGCGTGGCGACGGTTCGAGGTCGTTCGGCAGCTCTGCGCCGTCGACGAAGGTGTCGCGATAGCCTTCGTCCTTCATGAGGCGTACGAGCGGCGATTCGAAGACATGCCGCACCACGGACCGGGGATACTGCTGGCGGAGTTTGGTGGAGCCGATGTTGAACCCCATGTAGGGGTCAGCCACGGTTTGCTCCACCTCACCATCGGTCATGGCGTAGCCGCGGACATAGATGATCGGGAAATACGGACGTTCGTCGCGCGTCACATTGCACCTCATTCATTGGAAATCATGGAGCCACCCCGCGCGTCCAGCATGTCGGCCGTGGGGGGCGAGCGGCCAGCGGCCAGCATCTCGGCGGCACTGACCGGATGGTAGGGCCGCCGGGCCCGCCTGATTAGTTTACGGGGTTGTCTCACCTCTAGGACACCCAGGACACCCGTGGCCAACATCCTCCAGCGTCTTCCCATCGGCGAGAAGGTCGGCATTGCCTTCTCCGGCGGTCTCGATACCAGCGCAGCCCTTCACTGGATGCGCGAAAAGGGCGCCGTGCCCTACGCCTATACCGCCAACCTCGGGCAACCCGACGAGACGGACTACGAGGAAATTCCGCGCAAGGCGATGGCCTATGGTGCCGAAAAGGCGCGGTTGATCGAGTGCCGCGCCCAGCTGGTGGCGGAGGGGCTGGCGGCGCTGCAGTGCGGCGCGTTCCACATCAGCACCGCCGGGCAGACCTACTTCAACACCACGCCGCTCGGGCGCGCGGTGACGGGCACGATGCTCGTGGCGGCGATGCGCGAAGATGACGTGAACATCTGGGGTGACGGCAGCACGTTCAAGGGCAACGACATCGAGCGGTTCTACCGCTATGGCCTGCTCACGAACCCCAACCTGCGCGTGTACAAGCCGTGGCTCGATCAGCAGTTCATCGATGAGCTGGGCGGCCGCACGGAGATGGCGGAGTACCTGATCAAGAGCGGCTTCGAGTACAAGATGTCCGTCGAGAAGGCGTACTCCACCGACTCGAACATCCTCGGTGCGACGCACGAGGCGAAGGACCTCGAGTTCCTGAACAAGGGCATGCACATCGTGCAGCCCATCATGGGGGCGGCGTTCTGGAAGGACGAGGTCACGATCGCGCGTGAAACCGTGACGATCCGCTTCGAGGAAGGCTATCCGGTGGCGATCAACGGTCAGGAGTTCGGCAGCGCGCTCGAACTGTTCACCGAAGCCAACGTGATTGGTGGCCGTCACGGCCTCGGGATGACCGATCAGATCGAGAATCGCATTATCGAGGCGAAGAGCCGCGGCATCTACGAGGCGCCGGGGCTCGCGCTGCTGTTCATCGCGTACGAGCGCCTCGTGACGGGCATTCACAACGAAGATACGATCGAGCAGTACCGCATCAACGGGCGCAAGCTCGGCCGGTTGCTGTATCAGGGGCGCTGGCTCGACCCGCAGTCGCTCATGTTGCGCGAAAGCGCCCAGCGCTGGGTGGCGCGCGCCGTGTCGGGTGAGGTGACCATCGAACTGCGTCGTGGCAACGACTATAGCATCATGGATACGTCGAGCCCCAACCTCACGTACAAGCCCGAACGCCTCACGATGGAGAAGGGGCAGGAGTACTTCTCCCCGCTCGATCGCATCGGGCAGCTTACGATGCGCAACCTCGACATCATCGACACGCGCGACAAGCTGGCGATCTACTCGAGCACGGGGCTGTTGCAGAGCAGTGCGGTGAACGGGGTGCCGCAGTTACCGAGCGGCGAGTAAGCGCTCGTGGGTGCGGGGCGCGGGGGGGGGGTCACCCCGCGCACCCGCCGTATAGTTGCACTCCGGCGGGAACGACGCAGTTTTCCGCTTCCCACCGGCTTGTCCGACCGAAGCCATTCCCGAAGCTCAGGAGTCATCGATGAAGCGTTTCATGCACGGGGCCGCCGCGGCCCTCGCGCTCGCCCTCGTGCCCCAGCTCGTTCATGCGCAGGACCAGTCCATTTCGGTGAAGGGTGGCATCCAGGTGAAGGGCTGGATGGGCGCCGTCGACGCGAAGGAAGCGAAGGCTGGCATGACGATCGACAGCGCCAAGTTCGTCACCATGGGGCCGGGCATGCACGCGACGACGGGTCCCTCCAGCACGTACTGGAACCCCGGCATGAAGGCGTCGGGTGACTACACGGTGAAGGCGACCTTCTCCGAGCGCGCGTACTCGGCGCTGAACAACCACCCCCACCCGTACGGCATCGTGATCGCCGGCAACGAGCTCGGCACTGACAACGCGAGCTACCTGTACTGCGCGGCCTACGGGAACGGGAACTTCATTGTGCGCGGCTTCGGTCCCGCGCCGTTCCAGATGAACGGCCCGCGTGGCGGCGCGCACCCGGCGGTCAACAAGGCCGAAGCCAAGGGCAAGCCGGTGTCGCAGGAGATCGCGATGAGCGTGAAGGGTGACAAGGTCTCGTGCACCATCAACGGCCAGGAAGTGGCGAGCTACACCAAGGCCGATGTGACCGGTGCGGGCAAGCTCAAGACGACTGACGGCATGGTGGGCTTCCGCATGGGGCACAACACGGATGCGCACATTGCCGGCTTCACCATGAGCAAGAACTAGTGCGCTTCGCCGTGGTTGGCGCCGGCGCGGTGGGTGGCGTGTTCGGCGCCCGCCTCGCCGCCGCTGGCCACGAGGTGCATTTCCTCGCCCGAGGACGCACGCTCGAGGTCCTGCGCACCGACGGGCTCCAGCTCGAGAGCGTGCACGGCGACCTCCATCTCTGCCCGGTCCACGCTACCGACGATCCGGCCACGATTGGCCCCGTCGACGTGGTCCTGGTGGGTGTAAAGGCCACGCAGGTGGCCGCCGTGGCACCCTCACTGGCGCCGCTGCTCGCGGCCCACACGGCGGTGATTCCTCTGCAAAACGGCGTCGAGGCCAGCGTGCACCTCGCCGCCGCCCTCGGGCCCGGGCATGTGCTCGAAGGGGTCTGCCGGGTGATTGCCGAACAGGCAGCGCCGGGGCGCATCCGCCACATGGCCGTGGTGCCGCTGCTGGAATTCGGCTTCCGCTCCGGGCACCCGCCGCATCAGGCGGTGGCCGCGCAGATCCCCGCCATTGCGGCGTGCCTCAATGCCGCCGGCCTGCAGGCGCTGCTGCCCGCCAACATGGCGGTGGCGCTTTGGGAGAAGTTTCTGTTCATCGAACCGATCGGGGTGGTCGGGGCGGCGACCGGCGAGTCGTTCGGTACCGTACGCACTGTTCCGGCCACCCGGGCGCTGATCGATCACGCGCTCGATGAGGTGATTGCGGTGGGCCGAGCCGTGGGTGTTGAGTGGCCAGAACGTGCAAAAGACGTGGTGTGGCAGCGATACGACGGCCTGCCTCCGGACGAACGCACGAGCATGGCGCGCGACCTGCTGGCGCGGCGTCCTACCGAGTTCGAGGCACAGACCGGAGCGGTCGTGCGGCTTGGCGCGCAGTACGGCGTGGAGACCCCGGTGCATGCTGTGCTGTGGGCGGTGCTCATGCCGCGCGTCGTGCTGGCGGACTAGCACGCAGGGGTCGGGGTCGGGGTCGAAGCTGAGGTCGGGGCACTGCCACCACGGTCTGGGCACTGCCACAACAGTTTGGGTACTGCAACCACGGTCGGGGTCTTCCTACGGTCGCAGTCTCTGCTTGGGTCGGGCGCGGCGCTGCGCTGGCGCGTCGGGGGTGTGGTCGTGG
>NZ_JBIJCN010000083.1:0-5829 GCF_044344655.1 Gemmatimonas sp. | reverse complement strand
GTCACCACCGTCATGCCACGTCATGCCCATCGCGCTCGCATGTCCGACATCGCGGCGGCCGGCCTGGCCAGCACGCACGCGAACGGCGGAGAGGAGGAGAGCGGCACTCTCCTCGTCGAGCTTTATGGGAAAGTGCACCTCGTGATGGTGTCGAACCGGTCCACCTGTCAGCCGTTCGAGCGGTGTCGAATTGGCCGTCGCAACGAGCATCCGCGCCGCCCGTTCGACAAGCGCGGGGTCGAGCCCGACCTGCGCCGCCGCCGCCTTCATGTCGGTCAGCGTCAACCCGCCCGACGACGGGCTCGCCCCTTCCGCTCGGCTCGTCAGCGCTGTTGCCGTACGCAGAATGCGGGCAAACTCGTCGTCGCTGTAGCGCCGCTGGCCATCCGACATCAGGAACCTCGATCCTTGGGAGAGCAGGGGTGGTACGCGAGCTAACGCGAATTAGCCTGCAGGCGATCCCTGCACTGGCAGAAGTTATGCAGCGAACCCCTGCAGTCTATCGCGGAGTGTGTCGTCTCACCCCCACAGCCTGTAAGCCATTTGAGAGCAACACCTTGCAAGGCACCGCCTCGCAGGGTGTGCGGCATTAGGCTGCGGAGATTGCGACATAACGTTCAGGCGCGCCGAGAGAGCCGCAAGGGGGAGGGCCGTGCCCCTGCGGTGTCGAGATCGAGCGGACTCCGCACCCCGAGGCCTCCACGATTGAGCACGTGCGTGTACAGCATGGTCGTACTCACATCGCGGTGCCCCAGCAGTTCCTGCACGGTGCGAATGTCATAGCCGTTTTCCAGCAGGTGCGTGGCGAACGAATGCCGGAAGGTGTGGCACCCCACGCGCTGGTCGATCCCCGCGAGCCGCGCCGCCTCAGCTACCGCTCGCTGCAGTACGGTGGGGTGCAGGTGGTGGGTACGCCACTGCCGTGCGGCCGCATCCCAGTACTCGCGCGTGGCGGGGAACAGCCAGCACCATGTGGGGTTCCGTGTGGCGCCAACCGCCTTCGTGCCCTGAGCGAACGGCAGCACCACGTACCCGCGGTCACGTGCCCAACGGCGCTGCATCACCACCTTGGCGGCATCCCGATGCGCGCGCAGCGGGTCCACCAGTGACGTCGGCAGCATCGTCACCCGATCTCGGGCGCCTTTGCCGCGACGGACGCGGATCTCCAGTCGATCGAGATCCACATCCTTCACCCGCAGCTGACAGCACTCCTGCAATCGCAAGCCGGAGCCGTACAGCAGCGAGGCCATCAGCCACGGCACACCGTGCATGGCGCCGAGTACCCGCGTGACGGCATCCCGCGAGAGTACGTTGGGAAGCACGTGCGGCCGTCGGGCCGGGGCCACGTTGACCATGGCCGGGAGGGGTTGTTCCAGCACATCGCCGTACAGGAAGCGTAATGCCGCCAGCGCCTGGCTCTGCGTGGATGCCGCCACCCCGCGTTCTACAGCCAGATGTGTGAGGTAGTCACGAACCGCGGTCACCGGCAGCTCTGCCGGGTGGCACATGCCATGGTAGCGAACATACCGCACCACCCAACGTGAGTAGGCCTGAACGGTACGTGGGCTGAAGCGGCGAACGGCGGCCCGATCCCGAAGCAACGCAAGAAGACGAGGCGAGGACATCTCGGTACGGTACGAAATCGGTACCTGTCAGCCGTCACCGATACGTGCGCGATGTGATCGTTTCTACGCAGCGTCCGGGCGACAACGACAAACTCCCCGCGGAGGGCGGGGAGTCGTCAGTTCTCAGTACGAGTTGTCAGTACTCGGCCAACGACTGATCACGGCGTGATCGGCCTCGGCGCCGAGCCCTCGCGCTTGCTGCGCACGATCTCGGGCTGACCGGCCGCCTTGAGCAGCGCATTCACCTTGGGCAGCTGCGTGGTGATCACCCGCTCGAGACGCGCCAGCTCCCCGTCCGTCTTGGGCGCCAGCACCCCCCATACGTCGTACGACTGCTTTGCCGGACGGCGCTCACCACTCAGGATGAAGCCCATCAGCCCACCCAGCTGATCGTTCAGACGAATGGGGAAGTTGAGCGGATCCTGACCGCTCTGGTTCTTCGTCTGATAGAGCGAGTCCTCCACCACATTCAGCGAATCGGCAAACGTCTTCGCCAGCGGCGCGAACGCCGCCACCGCCGTCATCTTCGCGGTACGGTCGGTGAGATCACGCTTGAGGTTCCGGCTCTCGATCACGCCCTGATTCGCCGCCGTGATCTTGTCACGCACCTGCAGCGCGAAGCGCACCTGCTCCTTGAGATCCGCTTCCGTGGCGGGGCTCCGCGGATCAGGCAACACGCGGAAGTCGTACGAGACCGGCGCACTGTTCCCCGCCGTCATGCGCACGCGATACGTACCCGGTGCCATCGCCGGGCCACCGCCGTTTCCGGCCCAGGTGATCATGCCGCGGAAACGCACGGCATCATCGTGCTTCATGGTGTACGTGAAACGGTTCACCCCCTTGCGGTTGCCCGGCTTCGGCACCGGCGGGGGCGTGAACCCCATTTCGGCGAAGCGCGGGTCCACCGCCGCCTTCGTGGTGTCGTTGCTCGCAGCCGTGCCCACCAGCTTTCCGGCGGCATCGTAGAACTCGAACTTCACCACCAGACTGTCGGCCGGCAGACGATAGGTGAACGTGGGCTGCGTCTGCCCGTTGAGGCGATACACCGGCACCGGCTTGTACAGGTACGGCGCGTTCCCCTCGGCCTTCACCGCGGCATCGGCCCAGCGCAGGCTCGTGAGATTCTCCAGCACCCAGAACGCGCGGCCGTGCGTGGAGATCGCGAGGTCGTCGTCGCGCAGCATCATGTCGTGCACCGGCACCGGCGGCAGGTTCTTCTGCAGGCTCTGCCAGTTGGCGCCGGCGTCGTAGCTCACCATCACGCCACGCTCGGTCGCCGCATACAGCAGGCCGGGACGATGGAGATCCTCACGAATGGCCCGCGTGAAATGATCCGTCGCGATGCCGCTCGTGATCTTGGTCCACGTCACGCCGTAGTCGGTGGTCTTGTAGAGATACGGCGAAAAATCATCCATCTGGTACCGGTTGCCCGCTACATAGGCGGTGCCCGGCGCATGCTGCCCCGCCTCGATGATGCTCCAGCGCATCCACTCGGGAAGCCCCTTCGGCGTCACGTTCTTCCACGTCAGCCCGTTGTCGCGCGACAGGTGAAGGAGCCCGTCGTCGCTGCCGGTCCAGATCAGCCCCTTCACCAGCTTCGACTCGGCCAGCGTAAACACCGTGCCGTAGTACTCGACGCTCGTCTGGTCCTTCGTGATGGGCCCGCCGCTCGCACCGAGTGTGCGCGGATCGTTCCGCGTGAGATCTCTCGAGATGGGCGTCCACGTCATGCCGCCGTCGCGCGACCGGAACACCACGTTGCTGCCCACATAGATGGTGTTGGGATCGTGCGGCGAGTGCACGATGGGATACGTCCACTGGAAGCGGTACTTGCTGTCCTTCGCGTCGTGTCCCATGGGATTGAGCGGCCACGGATCGATCGCGATCGTCTTGCCGGTGCGACGGTTCAGCATGTCCATGCTGCCACCGTAGTTCGCGCCGTACATGATGTCGGGATCGGACGGATTGCTGCTGATGTACCCGCTCTCGCCGCCGGCCACGCTGTAGAAGGTGCTGAACGGGCTCGCCGGCGCCGCCGGCGCCCCACCGCCCATCATCTGCGCCATCATCGCTTCCCGACCACCGGCTGCCGCGGCACGCACGGGGCCGCAGCTCGAACCGGCATCCTGCTTGGCGCCGCACACATGGTACGGGAAGTGGTTGGTAAGGTGCACGTGATAGTACTGCCCCGTGGGCGCCGCCACGCGCACGCTCGTCTTGCCGCCGTCCTTGGTCACGATCAGGCCGTTGTCGTGCGCCACCGCCACACGTAGCGGATCGGCGGGATCGATCCAGATGTCGTGGTTGTCACCGCCGCCGAAGCCGCGCGTGAACGTCTTGCCGCCGTCCTTCGAGATGAGCGGGCTCACCTGCGGGCCGTACACCACGTTGGTGTCCTTCGGGTCGGCGTACAGCTTGCTGTAGTACCAGGCGCGCTGACGGAGATTGCGGTCGCCGGTCATGAACGTCCACGTGGCACCGGCATCGTCACTGCGATACACGCCGCCATTGGGCTCGTGCTCCACGATCGCCCACAGGCGGCTCGGCTTGGCCGGGCTCACCGTGATGCCGATCGCGCCGAGCGGTCCGCTCTTGGGGAGGCCGGGATTGCGCGTGATTTCGGTCCAGGTGTCGCCACCGTCGGTGGTCTTGAAGATCCCGCTCCCCATGCCGCCGCTCACGAGCTGCCACGGCTTGCGACCAGCCTGCCAGAAGCTCACGTAGAGGATCTTGGGGTTGCTCGGATCCATGATCATGTCCGCCACGCCGGTGCTGTCGTTGCGGAAGAGAATGTTCTTCCACGTCTTGCCGCCGTCGGTGGTGCGGTACACGCCGCGTTCCTTGTTGGGGCCGAACACATGCCCCAGCGCGCCCACGTACACGATGTCCGGGTTGTCCGGATGAATGCGCACGCGCGCGATGTACTGCGTTTCCTTGAGTCCCATGTACTGCCACGTCTTGCCGGCATCGGTGCTCTTCCACACGCCGTCGCCATGGCTCACGTTGCCGCGGATAGGCGTTTCACCACCGCCCACCCACACCACGTCGGGGTTGCTCTGCTGCACGGCGATACTGCCGATCGTGCCGCCGAAATACGCATCGGTCACGGGCGCGACGGTCTTGCCGCCATCGGTGGTCTTCCACACCCCACCACCGGTGGTGCCCATGTAGTACTCGTCAGGGCGCGCGCTGCTGCCGGCCACGGCCACCATGCGGCCGGCCTGATTGGGGCCAATGTTGCGCCACTTGGCGTCGAAGGACGTGTCGGCGGTGGCCGCGGGGCGGCCCTGGCCACGCTGGGCCTGAGCGCCTTGCACGGCGACAGCGAGGAGCATCGCGGCGGTGGCCAGCGTGCTGCGGGGGGAGATTCGCACGGGAATGGTCTTCAGGGGTGAGACAACACATGGCACGGACATGACAACGAGCCCCCGCGCCGAAGCGCTGGAGCCATGGACACTCTCTACAATGCGGCCAAGAACGGGATGAGGCCAGACGGAACGATCCACTTCTCCTGCATTAGCGCGTATACACCTCGCGCCCCCCCACCACCGTCCGCTCCACCTTCACGCGCAGGAGCTGCTCGGGCGCAACACGCAGAATGTCCTCGCTCAGCACCACGAAGTCGGCGAGCATACCCACACGCAGCATGCCCACCTCCGTTTCCATGAAGCCCGCGTAGGCCGCATCCCGCGTATAGTGGCGCAGCGCCGCCTCCACGCTGATGCGTCCCGCCGGATACCACCCGCCCTTGGGTGTGCCCTCGGGCGTCAGGCGCGTGACCGCCGTGTAGATGCCCCGAATCACATCCATGGGAAACACGGGATAGTCGCTGCCGAACGCCTGCACGGCGCCCGCCTCATCGAACTGCCGGAAGTTGTTGCTTAGGGCCGCCCGCTTCGGACCGAGCAGCGGCGCATAGTTGGTGAGCGTAGTGACATCCGGGGTGGCGAAGATCGCCTGCGTGCTGGCGATTACCCCCAACTGCCGGAAGCGCGGCAGGTCACGCGGACTGGGCACCTCCACGTGTTCCACGCGATGCCGGCTGTCACGCACCCCGTTCACCTTCCGTGCCTGCGCATACGCATCGAGCGCCATGCGCACCGCCTTGTCGCCGATGGCGTGGAGCTCCACCTGCAGCCCGGCGCTGTCGTAGCGCACCACGCCGCGGTTGAGCGTGCCGGCGGGCCAGAAGGGAAGCCCCGTC
>NZ_JBIJCN010000052.1:0-20081 GCF_044344655.1 Gemmatimonas sp. | reverse complement strand
GCGCGCGCATGGCGAGCGCCAGGTCGTCGGCGAGCGCGGCGATCTGGCGGACCTTCACCCCGGCCGCCGGTTCGATCTCGAATTGCGTGACGGTGGGACCGGTCGTGCGACCGACGAGTTCCCCCTCCACCTTGAACGTGCGCAGGGTGCTCAGGAGTTTGTCGCCAGCCGCGTCGAGCTCCCGACGACCCTGCTCCGGGTTCTTGACGGTCGGCGCCGTGAGCAGCGTGGTGGGCGGCAGATCGTCGCTGAAGAGCGCGGGCTCGGCGGTGGCCTCGAGCGCCGCCTCCACGGACTCATCGCGGGCGCTATCCTTGCCCTTGCGCCCCTTCCGCTCCGCGCGCGCCTCACTAGCTGCACCAACCGTCGCGGCCGCGGCAGCGGCCGCGGTAGCGGCAGCGACCGGCGGCGCGACGGTGTCGTCCTCGGGCTCGAGCTCCTTGCGCTTCGAGCGAGGGGCCGACATCGCGAGCACGTCACGCGCGAGCGCGGGATCGATCGCCGGCATCTCCTCCGGCGGCGGCTCGAGTTGCTCGGCAAGCGTGGGGAGGCGACTGGTGGCACGCGCGGCCTCGTCGGGGGCGCCGGAGCCGATCAACAGCCGGATGGGATTCCAGCGAAGCGTGGCCACCGTGAGCGCACTGGAGGCGAGGAGGAAGAAGATCCACGCGCCGGCCGCGCCAAACCCCTTGCGGAGGTAGTGGGCGCAGAAGGTGCCCCACAGGCCGGCGAGTTCCGACGTGGTCGGCTCGCCCCCCAGCGCCAGCCCGATGGCCACCGGCACGAGCATGACGGTACCGGCGAACAGCAGGATCCAGTCGCTGGCATCGTCGGCGCGCTTGATGCGCCCGAACATCGCCAGGGCAACCACCATGCAGCCAACGGCCACTATAACCAACCCGGGAATGCCGACCGAGGACACAAAGACGCACCGCGCAATTGTCCCGGCAGGGCCGAAGGGCCCCGAGGCATCCATGCAGGCCGCGGACCCCGGTACCGGGTGCTGAAAGATCAGTGCACCCAGCAGAAAAACGGAGAGCAGACTCAACCCGATGGCGCCGAGCTCACGACGCAGCAGCTGTTTCTCCATCACACCTCCGGCTGATTCCGCGTGGGGATCGACGGTCGCACGGCAACGCGCCCTTTCAACGATGCGCCTCGATCACCACCATGCCTCGATTGGCCACGCCGGCGGGTAGCAACCATGCCCCGCCGTGCAGCACCTCGATTCGCACTTACGTGGGTTCCTTGAGGAGATCGGCGCCCTCGAACTCGAGCCACTTCGTGTGCACCTTCCCCGCCTGGAAGCCGGGATGCTGCATCACGCGAGCGAGAAAGGGCATGGTGGTTTTGACCCCCTCCACGACAAAGCTTTCGAGCGCAATCTGCATGCGCTTGAGGGCCTCCTCGCGGGTGGCACCCTGCACAATCAGCTTGGCGATCATTGAGTCGTAGTACGGCGGCACCGTGTAGCCTGCGTAGGCATGCGTGTCGATGCGTACGCCGGGACCACCGGGCTGATGGAATACCTCAAGCTTGCCTGGGGACGGCTGAAAGTTGCGGGCCGGATCCTCGGCGTTCACCCGGCATTCGATCACGTGCCCCCGGAAGGGTGGCAGCTCCTTGACCGACAACGGCAACCCCGCCGCCACACGGATCTGTTCCTTGACGAGGTCCACGCCGGTGAGCTGCTCCGTGACCGGATGCTCGACCTGAATGCGTGTGTTCATCTCCATGAAGTAGAACGAACCATCCTCGTCGAGCAGCATTTCAATGGTGCCGGCCCCAACGTAGTTGATCGCCTTCGCCCCTCGAGTGGCCGCCTCCCCCATGCGCTCACGCAACTCGGGAGTCATGACCGGGCACGGGGCTTCCTCAATGAGCTTCTGGTGGCGCCGCTGCACGGAGCAGTCGCGCTCACCGAGATGGATCACGTTCCCGTGCGTATCCCCCATCACCTGGAACTCCACGTGCCGTGGACGCTCGAGGAACTTCTCTACATACACATCGCCGTTACCGAACGCCGAGAGTGCTTCGGAGCGGGCGAGCTGGAAGGAACGGAGGAAGTCATCGGGGTCACGCGCCACGCGCATGCCCTTGCCACCGCCACCGGCCGCGGCCTTGATGATCACGGGGAAGCCGATCCCGCGCGCGAATTCGAGCGCTTCCTCGGGATCCTCCACAGGACCGGGGGTGCCGGGAACAATGGGCACGCCGCACTCCTGCATGGCGCGTCGCGCCGAGGCCTTGTCGCCCATGACCCGGATTTGTTCCGGGGTGGGGCCAATGAAGGTGATCCCCGAGGCGCGGCAGGTTTCCGCAAACTCGGCGTTTTCAGCGAGGAAGCCGTAGCCTGGATGAATGGCGTCGGCACCCGTGATCTCGGCGGCGGCGATGAGCCGCGGAATCTTCAGGTAGGAGTCGCGCCCCGATGGGGGCCCGATGCACACGTCATCGTCCGCGAAGCGGACGTGCAGCGACTCGCGGTCGGCCTCCGAGTACACGGCCACCGTCTGAATGTCGAGCTCACGGCAAGCGCGGATGACGCGGAGGGCGATTTCCCCACGATTGGCGATCAGGACCTTTTTGAACATCCCCTATGGTGGCGAGGCTGCGCCTGTACCGCCAGCCCTTTACACCGCGCCCCGCGGGATATTATCGCCCCCGCATCGCTGGGGGCCCGCGCGTACGCGGCGCCGATCAGGAAGCGTTGCTCCCCGGGCTGAACCCCGGGCTGAACCCCGGGCTGAACCCCGAAAATGCGGTGTCGCTGGCTCCGTCCACCCCCTCGACCCGCAACGCAAACTCCGAGGGGTTGGTCGCGTGGAGCAGTGCATTCTCGTAAGAAATGACGCCACGCGAATACCAGTTCATGAGCGACTGGTCGAAGCTTTGCATGCCGTAGGCGACCGAGCCCTCTTTGATCAGGTCGGGAATGCTGAGCGACGCCGAGAGGTCCCGGATCTGGTCGCGCACGGCTTCGGTGTTCACGAGAATCTCGCAGGCCGGCACCCGCCCTGGCTGGTCCGCGCGAGGCACGAGACGCAGCGACACCACGGCCGACAGCGCACTGGCGAGGGCGAAACGGACCTCGTTCTGCTGGTGCGGTGGATAGAACGACAGGATGCGGTTGATGGTCAACGTGGCATCGGTCGTGTGGAGCGTGGACAGTACGAGGTGGCCTGTCCCGGCGGCCTTGAGCGCGACCTCCAGCGTCTCGAGGTCGCGAATCTCGCCGATCATGATCACGTCGGGGTCCTGCCGCAGCACCCGACGCAGCGCCTGCGCAAAGGAGGCGGTATCGGTACCGACCTCACGCTGGTTGATGTGGCAGCGCACATCGCGATGCACGAACTCGATCGGATCCTCGATCGTGATCACGTTGGCACTGCGGCGCTCGTTGATGTACTGGATCATCGCCGCGAGTGCGGTGCTCTTGCCGGAACCGGTCACACCGGTCACGAGGACCAGACCGCGGGGCGTGAGGGCGATCTGTTCCAGCACCGGTGGCAAGTCGAGATCGCGCACACTCGATGCCGCATGCGCGATGGCGCGCATGGCGAAGGCGACCGTCCCCTTCTGTTGGTACACATTCACCCGAAAGCGCCCGATCCCGGGAACATTGACCGCGAAGTCGGACTCGTGGATCTCCACGAAGTCGCGCCGCTGCGCCGGCGGCAGCAGCTGCTCAGCGAGGGCCCGCAGTTCCTCGGAGCGCACGGGCGGCAGATCGAGGGGGACGAGGTCTCCGTGTAGCCGCAGCGTGGGTGGCCGCCCCACCTTGAGGTGGAGGTCGGACGCCCCGTCCCGCACCATCCGCTGCAGCGCGGCCTTCAGATCAAGGCCGGTGGCCGGAGTTACGCCAGGAGCGGCGCCGCCAGTGACGGCGCCGGAGACCATCTCCATGTGTCCCCATCTCAGCCGGTCGGATCGATGCGGAAGAGCACCTGGCCATACTCGACGGCGTGCGCGTCGGTCACGTTGATCTCGCGCACCACCCCGTCGAACTCAGCCTCGAGCTCATTCATGATCTTCATCGCTTCGATGATGCAGACGATCTGGCCCTTCCTGATGCGATCGCCGACCGACACGTACGGCTTCGCACCCGGCTCGGGCGCCGAGTAGAAGGTCCCCACCATAGGCGACTTGATCTCGAGGGCCGCAGACTTCGGCGCCTCGGCCTTCGGCGCCGCCGCCCCCCCTTCATCGACAGGACGCGCCGCAGGCGCGGCAGGCAACACGGGAGCGGCCATCGGCACAGGAGCCATGGCGGACGCCATCGTGACGGCGGCGGCGCGCTGCTGCGGGCTCTTCGAGATACGGAGCTTCATTCCCTTGTCCGAGGAAATCTCGATGGAATCCACCGTGGAGCCGTCGAGCATCTCGATCAGCTTCTTCACGTAGCGCAGGTCGATCATGGCGGGTAAGGCTGGGGAACGTGCGCGGCCCGTGAGCCGACGCACAATTGATCAGGCGATTTCAAGGAGGTGCCGGGGGAAATGCGAAAGCACCCGCCCCCCGGTCTCCGTGATGAGCACGTCGTCCTCGATTCTCACCCCGCCCCACCCCGGGCGATAGATGCCCGGTTCGATGGTGACCACCATGCCGGCGGCGAGGGGAGCTTCGACGGAACGGGCAAGGCGAGGCGCTTCGTGCACTTCGAGACCAATGCCATGGCCAAGCGAATGCCCGAATGCGTCACCATACCCACGATCGGCAATGTAGTCTCTTGCGACGGCATCTGCAGCCATCCCCCGCAATCCGACCCGAACCGCACCCGAAGCGCGCACGTTTGCCTCACGCACGATCTCGTAGACGTCCCGTTGCTCATCCGAGGGGGGGCCGAGGATCACGGTCCGGGTGATGTCGGAACAGTAGCCGTCGGCCACGGCGCCGAAGTCGAGCAGCACGAAATCCCCGGTCTGAAGCACCCGA
The DNA here is from genome assembly GCF_044344655.1 of Gemmatimonas sp. Taxonomy (GTDB): domain Bacteria; phylum Gemmatimonadota; class Gemmatimonadetes; order Gemmatimonadales; family Gemmatimonadaceae; genus Gemmatimonas. The sequence goes on along the minus strand of NZ_JBIJCN010000052.1, from coordinate 15,146 downwards.
TCGGCTGCGCGCGCGTGGGGCAACGCGGAGCGTGGTCCTGAGGCCACGATGCTGGGGAACGGAAAGGCCTCGCTCCCCTCGTCCCGAAGGCATCGCTCGAGGACGCCGGCTACCGCCGTCTCGGTCAGCCCGGGGTGTATTTGCTTGAGCGTCCGCTGCAAGGCGCGCTCGGCCATCCCGACCGCGCGCTCTATGCGCGCCACCTCGTCGGCGTCCTTCACGGCGCGTAGCGTTTCCACCAGGTCGGCGGTGGGCCGCCACTGCCAGCGGCTTCCCTGTTCGAGGAGGCGCGCAAAATCCCGATGCAGGAGGTGCGCCGATTCGAACCCCACCCGCTCCACACCGGCGGTGCCGGCGATGGTGGGCCATAGCCCGGCCCAGAGATTGGTGGGCTCGATGCGGATGGTGGCCCCGCCCCGCACTTCGTCGGCGACCTGCGCTTCGTAGCGAAAATCGGTCAGCAGCACGCACTCAAGCGCGGTCACCAGCAGCAGCGCATTGCTCCCCGAAAATCCGGTGAGATAGCGGATGTTGGGCAGCGAGGACACGAGCAGCCCATCGAGGTCGGCGCGTCCCATGGCGTCGCGGAGATCGGCGAGCCGTCGCGGGCGCAGGTCGGGGTTGACATCAGCGCTCATCGCGCGATGCGCTGCGCTCAGGGGCGGCTCCGCAATGTGCGCACAAGGCCGCGGAGCGCAAATTCATAGCCGTCGGCGCCAAGCCCGCACACCATGCCAACCGCTGCGCTGGCGAGCATGGAATGCCGACGCTCCGGCTCCCTAGCGTGAATGTTGGAGAGGTGCACCTCCACGAACGGGAGACTGGTCGCACTGAAGGCGTCGCGAAGAGCGAGACTCGTATGACTGTATGCCCCGGCATTCACGACCACCCCGGCCACTTCACCGCGCCACGCATGCACCTGGTCGATGAGCTGCCCTTCGCCGTTCGCCTGGTAGTGACGAAGCTCCACCCCGAGCGCGGTGGCCACCGACGCGAGGTGGGCCATAATGTCCGCCAGCGTCGCCGTCCCGTAGACCGACGGCTCCCGCGTGCCGAGAAGATTGAGGTTGGGCCCGTTGAGTAGTCCGATGATCACGAGTTACCGAGCCCCTTGAGCCAGTCGGAGAATTGTGCGAGGTCGTCCGCCGCCCGCGGCGGTGGCGGCGAGGGCTGAGTGGTGCCCGCGGACGTGGTCTCGGCGGGGAGCGTACGCGCCGGAGGCGCATGCCGTCCCGAGGCCGCGGTGGGCGCGCTTGGCTCCGGAAAGTAGCGATCGAAGGAGAAGGCACCGGCGGGCGCCGCCATCGGCATCGGCACCGACCCGCGTACGGGCGAGGGCTGCCGCCCCCCCGCGTCAGCCGCCGAGGGCTCACGACGCTCGCGGCCGAAGAAGGTGACCGGGAGGCTCTCGGGGCCGGCCGCGCGGTCGACCTGATTCGGCGCAAACGCCTGGGCCAGTGCGCGTGCGGCCGTGTCGTCCCGGGGAGGAGCATCCCCCCCGAAGAGGGCTGCCAGCGAGGTGGCTGCGGCCACGGAGACGGGGGGCGCTCCTGGCGCCGCGAGAGGCACGGCATAGGGTGGCGTGCGGCGCGACACCCGACGCGCCGCAAGCGCGGTGAAGCGCTCCCGCGCGGTGTAGGTGGGCGGCATGGTCGACGCCGGCGGCGCTTGGGTCTCGCGCAAAGCCGCGAGCCGCGCACTGAGCAGCGGGTCATTGGGGCGACGACGAACCAGTTCCTCGTAGACCACAACGGCGCGATCGGTGAAGCCCTGCGCCACCAACAACTCGCCCATCGTTTCGGTCACGAAGGCCGGCGGCGGATCGATGTCCGGCAGCAGCCCTTCCGGCTGCACCTCGGGCTGCAGGTCCGGCGATAGGGCCGGCGGGGCGCTGGCGGCGGCGCTGGCGGCGGCGCTCACCATCGGGACGGCCGCGACGGACAGCTTGGAGGTGGCCGCCGTCTGATCCCCCAACGTTCCCCCCCCCGCGGCTGCGTCCACTGATGCTGTAGTAGCTGGGGCGTCGGGTGCCGCCTCAGGGCCCCGGACACCAGGCTCCGGCGCCGGGAGGGGGAGGCCGACACGATCCAGCGGCTCCCGACCGAACGCCTCGACGGCCTCAGCCGGGAGAGCGATCGACACCGGCCTTGCCCCTCGTGCCGTGGGCACCCGCTGCATCAACGGCGCCGTGTCCGGCCACGACTCGGCGGTCAGCCCCGCCACGAACTGCGCGTCGAGATCCTCCACGGCCGCGTCGGATGCGCCCTCGGGGTGACCGAGGGGGGCATCAGCAAAGGCAAACGGATCGTCGACCGCGGCCTGTGCCGAGGGCTCGGTGCGCAGCGGAGCAATGGCCGCCACCGGCGCAGGCGCCGTCCCAGACGCTGACGCAGCGATGTTGACCGAGGCCAGCTGGTGCGCGATGTCGTCATTGCGTGGGTCGGTCTCGAGTCCCCGCTCGTACCAGCGCCGCGCTGCGGCCGGGTCGCCCTGCTGCCGCGCGATGTGGCCAAGGTGGTGCAGCGCAATCAGATTTTCGGGGTCCAGCACCAACGCCTGTTCAAAGATGCGGCGTGCCGCATCGAGCTCCCCGCTCTCGTACAGCGTTTGACCGAAGACGATATACCCGCTCATGTGACCGGGTTGCTTGGGCAGGTACTCGCGGCACAGCGCGATCGCCTGCGACCGATTCCCGGCCTTCCGGAGTTCGTTGGCCAGCGGCGCAAAAAAGCGCCGCGGGTTGTCCTCGAACTTCTTCCGGAGCTCGTCGATCCGGGCGGCAGTGCTCATGCGTGCGGTGCCCTCAAGGTGGTAACCCGCGTCGTGACCGCCGTCACACCACCGGCATCCGGCGGGGCAAAAGCGGGGTGGCTGGCGACGTGATGGAATGCATCGCTCGCCGACGGCGGGAAGTCAATTGCAAAGGGGTGCGGGGAAGTCGTGGCGTGTCTTGCCTTTAGCTGAACGCGGCCGCTAGGTTTCCGGACTCTGCGGTACACGCCCATCTCTTGGGGAGGTGCGTGTGCCTTCCCGTCTGCCCGTTTTTCCGACCGAAGGAGTCACGCCCCGTGCTGCAATCGATGCGGAGCGCCGCGAAGTACATCTGGATCATTCTCATCGTGGCGTTCGTCGGCAGCTTCCTGCTGTACGAGACGTCGGGTCTCGCCGGTCGCGCACCGGTGACCACGACGACGTCCATCGCCACCGTGAATGGTGAGGAGATCCTCCTGACCACGTGGCAGAATGCCGTCAGCGCTCTCGAACAGCAGCGCCAACAGCAGCTGGGTAGCGCCATCACCCTCGACGAACGGCAGCAATTGGAAGACCGTGCCTTCGACGAGTTGGTGACTGAGGTGCTGCTGCAGCAGGAATACAAGCGTCGGGGCATCACGGTCACTGACGACGAGATTCTTCAGGCGGCACGCATGGCGCCGCCGCCGCAGGCCACGCAGTCTCCTGATCTGCAGACCGACGGCCAGTTCGACATGCAGAAGTACCTCCGCCTCCTTTCCAGCCCCATGGCCCGCCAGTCGGGCATGCTGGCCGGTCTCGAGGCGTACTACCGCAACGAGATCCCGAAGCAGAAGCTCTTCGATCAGATCGCGAGCGGTGCATATGTGTCGGACGAACGTCTCTGGCAGGTGTATCGCGACCGTCACGACAGTGCCACGGTGAGTTACGTGGTGCTGCGTCCGGAGTCCCTCACCGACACGAGCGTGACTGTTGCGGACGCCGAGATCTCGGCGTTCTACGAGCGCAACAAGAAGCGTTTCGAGCGTCCGAGCCGAGCCGTCGTTTCCCTGCTGTCTGTGCCGCGTGCCGTGACGGCCGCCGACTCGGCCGACGCGAAGAGCCGCATCGACCGTCTCCGCGCGGAAATCACCGGCGGCGCCAAGTTCGAAGACGTGGCCAAGCGAGCGTCGGCCGATTCCGTCTCGGCGGCGAACGGTGGATCGCTGGGCAAGGGGCCGAAGGGTCGCTTCACGCCCAAGTTCGAAGATGCGATGTACGCGCTGAAGGTGGGCGAACTGTCGCAGCCCGTGCTCACGCCCTTCGGCTGGCACATCATCCGGGTTGATGAGAAGAAGGGTGACACGCTCGACGTGCGCCACATTCTCGTGAGCATTGCCCAGAGTGATTCGAGCGCCACCCGTACCGATCGTCGTGCAGACTCGCTGGCGAGCAAGGCCGGCAGTCAGGACGATCCGAAGCTGTTCGACGAGGCGGCGAAGCTCCTCGGCCTCACGTCGGCCTCGGTGGTCGTCATCGAGAAGGAGCCGCTGTCGTTCGCCGGCCGGTATGTCCCGAGCGTGAGCGCCTGGGCCTTCTCCGGCGTGCAGCCCGGCGAGACGAGCGATCTCTTCGACGCTCCCGAGGCGTACTACCTCGCGCGCGTCGATTCGATCACGAAGGGTGGTCAGCAGCCGTTGTCGGCCGTGAAGGAGGACATCCGTCGTCGTCTCGCGCGCGAAAAGCGCGTGGAGAAGCTTCGCCCCCTTGGCGAGCAGCTCGCGCAGGCCGCGAAGACGGCGGGGCTCGAGGCGGCCGCCGCCCAGAAGGGGCTGCAGGTCGAGACGTCGGCGCCGTTCACGCGAGTGGATGCCGTGCCGGCAATCGGTCAGTTCACGCAGGCCGTCGGCGCTGCGTTCGCGGCACCCCTGGGTCAGGTGGCCGGTCCGTTCAAGGCGCTCGAGTCGATGGTCGTGATGCGCGTCGACAGCCGGACGGAAGCCAACCGCACGGCCTTCGAGGCCGAGAAGACGGTCCAGCGCTCCCAGTTCCTGCAGGCGGCTCGTCAGCAGAAGGTCGATGAGTTCCTCACCAACCTGCGCGGCAGCGTGAAGGTGGAGGACCGCCGTCCGGACGTCATGGCCGCCCTGCGCCGCCAGTCGGACGGCTGATCGACGCGCTGAAGCCACACCGCTTCGCAGTCCAACGCCCCCGTGAGCCACGCTCACGGGGGCGTTTTGTTGGCACCAGGCGGCGGATCTACGCGGCGCTGGGCCTAAAAATGCTGCGGGGAACCACCCTGTTTTGTGGCCCCGCTCCTCACTGTCGCCCCCTTCACTTACTGCATCAGGCGCTTGGGCTCCGGTCGCTCTTCCTCGCGCACGGCGGCAACCGGCGTGCCCGGCGCGATCTGCTGCTCCGCGCGCGGGGGCTCGGTGATCTGACGCTGCGCATCGCTGAGGTTGCGCTTGAATTCGTTGATCCCCTTGCCGAGGGAGCCGGCGATTTCCGGGATACGCTTTGCCCCGAACAGAAGAAGCACGATCACCAGAATGATCATGATCTCCATGAAACCGAAATTCTGTAGACCCATGGGAAACGCTCCTAGAAGAGGGACCGCGCGATCAGGTAAGCGATCAGGACCCCGAGCAGACTCAACAGGGAGACATCGAGGGCGACCGGTCCAACGGCAAATTTCAATATAATCAGGTCCACGGGAAGTGGCCCGATGGCAGGCGTTACACCGGTGGTCAGGAACTCCTTGACGGCGCCGGCCGGGAGGAACCGCCGGGCGATCTGGGTCAGGAGACCACCGCTGATGAACCCGGAGGCAAGGACCAACAGGTGAAACACCGGTCGGTGTTTAGACGGTCCCGTGGCCATTACCAGCGACGCTCCACAACGTACCCGATGGCATCCATCAGCGACGACTTGGACGGGCCTTCTGGGAGCTCCGCGAGCGCCTCCTCGGCCTCGCGCGAGTACTGATCGGCGCGACGGCGGGCATAGTCCAGCCCACCGTGCGCCTCAACGATCGCCACCACCTCGGCGATGGCCTCGTCGTCGGGCTCGGGGGACGCGAACAACGCATCCACGCGCTGGCGCGCAGACTCCGGCATCTCCCGGAGCGCCGCGATGAGGGGCAGCGTGACCTTGTGCTCCTTGAGATCGAGGCCGCTGGGCTTGCCGGTCATCTCCTGCTGTTCCGTGTAGTCGAGCAGGTCGTCCGCCACCTGGAAGGCCATGCCGAGGCGTTCGCCGTAGCGTGCGAGCGCCTGGCGATGGCGCGGCGCGCCGCACTGGGCACCCACGTCGCACGCGGCCATGAACAGCGCGGCCGTCTTGGCGCGAATCAGCGTTTCGTAGTCGGACTCACTGAAGGCGAGCGCATCGTACTGGGCGAGCTGACGGATCTCGCCGATGGTCATGTCGTTCGAGGCGAACGTGATGGCCCGCATGGCCTCCAAGTCCCCGATCGTCACCAGCTCCCGCAGGGCGCGCAGGTAGAGATAGTCGCCCATAATCACCGATACCTGATGGCTGAACAGTGCATTCAGCGTCGGCATCCCGCGACGGAGCACGGAGTGATCCACGGCATCGTCGTGGACGAGCGTGGCGAGGTGAATGAGCTCGATGATGGCCGCGAAGCTGATCGCCTTACGGGGCGACTCGCCCTCGACGCTGCTGGAGAGGAGGAGGAGCGTGGGGCGGAAGAGTTTCCCCTTCATCCCCATGAGGTGCCCCTGCACATCCTGCACGAGGGGAACGTCGGCCGACACGATACGCCAGAGCTCCTCTCCGACGGCCGTCAGATCGGCGCGGACAGGGGCCTGAATATCACGTAATGCGGCAGCCAGCGCGGACGGGGTCCGCGTGGAAAGCGTCATCGGTGTGCCTGCTCGAGTGCCGCCAGACGGGCGGCTACGTCACGGAAGTTGATGTCGGTCGCGTACACGCGCTGATAATAACCACGGGCCTCATCCCTGCGCTGCAGGGCCTCGCAGGAATATGCGAGAAGGTAAAGCACACCGACACGCTGGTCATCGTCCAGCCCAGGCTCGAGAAGGGCCCGGGCCAGGACCGTGGCGGCGACCTGGTGTCGGCCCTGCTCCACGAAACATTGCCCCAATGCCTCGTACGCCGATAGTCGGTGGGGGCGACTTCTCACGGCTTTCTGGAACTCCGCGATCGCATCATCGAGGAGCCCCATTTCCTTGTAGGCCACGCCAAGGTCATAGTGGCTCTCGTAGTCGTCCTCACCCAGCGAACGCGCGACCCCCTCCTTGAAGTGCCGGAGCAGCACGTCGAAGTCGGCCTGCTCGTCCCCACTGATGGCGGGTTCCCGCATGCGCATCCGCGTGTCGTTCGGGGGGCCGTCGTCCGTCAGCCAGCCGGCGAGATCCACGAAGCGGTCGTCCGGACGTGCGACCGGCGGCGGCGGTGCGGCGGTTTCGACGTCCCCGTCCGATTCGCGGCCAGACAGCTCGGGCCCCACCAGCGGATGGGGCGGAATCGCGGCCTCCGCTGAGGCGCCCCCGCCCCCCCAGGTACCATGCTCCACGGCGTCCGCGGGGCGCGCTACCGCCGTCGGCCCTGCCCCGCGCACGCCGGCGTGGACGGCCGGGTCGTCCAGGACCAACGGCGGCAGTTCTCCCACAAGGGTGAAGTCGTGGGGATCGAGACGGAACGTGGGGTGGCTCGGCGTGCGTCGTGCCTTCCCGGTGTCGCGCGCCCCCTCCAACGGCGCCGCCGGCCGACCGATCCACTCGAGCGCGGCGCCCACAGGCCGCAACGGCTCCGACACCGCGCCGTAGTCCACATCGAGGAAGACGAGATCCTGCGACGGTGGGTCCAGGAGCACCGCGCTGCTGTCTGGGGGAATCTGACGATCGGAGCGCATTGCCGAACGCCAGCGAGGTAGCGTGATCCCTGAACGCGCGGCGAGATCGTCGACCATGCTACGTACCGCGCTCAACTCCGGCATCAGGTCGGCCACTTCGGCCAGCGCCCGGAGGCCCTCCTCGACACGGCCACCTTGTTGCATGCGGGTGGCATACTCGAGGAAGTTGCGGGTGGCATCCCCACGCAGCCCCTTGCGCGCGGCAATGCGCCCGAGGGTGAAATAGACGTTGGCACGCCCAGGCGCGTTGCGCAGAATCTTGTTACAGAGCGCAATTGCGTTGTTGAACAAGCCGACAGCGGCGTAGTGCTCGACGGCGCGCTCATAGTAGGTAACGGCATCGGGCACGCGGCCCTGACGCAGCGCGAGATCCCCGACCTTGTTGAACAGCGCCACCTCCACGTCTTCGCCGGCCGCCTCACTTTCCTCGATCGCCTTCACGTACGACGCGATGGCACGATCGACCTGATTCAGCTGCTCGAACTCAGCCGCCTTCTTTCGGTGCTTCGCGGCGATAGACATGACGTCGAGACCGGCTTCCGTTTGGACGAGAGGTGACGCCCGGCACCTGGACGCCCCGAGCCGCGGTCCACTCAACGTGGCAGCTGCCGCGGACTACCGACGGCTCAGGGCGTCACACGACACGCGCGACCACCACTCCACGAGCCGATACAAAGACGCTTGCCGAAGGAGAAAGGCAACGCCCGCTCAGCGCTCAGTGGGCGTGACCGTCGCCATGACGTCGCGCACACGCGAGGTCAATCGCAGCGGGGCTTGCGCCTCCCCGCGGCAGGCGTAGAAGCACGCGTTACAGTCGATCGGTTCGTAGCCGCGATACGACTCCCACGGTCCATCCGGCTTGAAATCCGGGCAACGCCGCACGTGCCCCTGTGGGTCGATGTGGATCGTGGTGGAGCCACTGTGACAGGGCTCGGTCATCTCACCGCGTACGTAGCGCGGAATCTGCTCGAGGTAGTAATCGGAATTGGTGATCACGCCGGCGCGCTTCCGCTTGAAGGCGAGCAGCGCGTCCACCACGCGCTGCACCTCGGCCGGATTCACATCCTGCAGCAGGTGGTCACGATTGCCGTTCTTGAGCGCCGTGTAGACGGAGAAGTTCACCCCACCACCAAGCGCCGCCGCCTTCTCCACGATCGGTATGATCTGGTCGAGATTGTCGTTCTTGATAACGGTATTGAAGCGCACGCCACCGATCCCGGCGCGCCGCATCCGCGGGACAAGATCGAGGATCTTGTCGGTCAGCCCGGGAATCCCCCGCGCTTGATCGTGCCGGCTGTCGAGGTAGTCCAGCGAGATGTTGAACTGGTCGACCCCCGCATCCCACAATGACTGGGCCCGTTCCAGTGACAGCATCCCGGCATGCGTAATCAACTGCACGTAGGTGTAGCGTACCGCGCCGCGTACGGCCCGCACGATATCCTCGAGATCACGCCGCAGGGTGGGCTCTCCGCCGGTGAACGTGATGAGCATCGGACTGAAGTGGCCGGCAATGCGCGCAAAATCTGCCACTTCCCGGTGCTTCTCGCTCGCCGGCGTCTGCCAGTAATCACAAAAGCCGCAGCGTGCATTGCAGCGCATCGTGACTTCGAAGTTCAGCAGCACCGGACGGCGCCGCGCGCGTAACCATGCGTACTTCGCAAGAAAGATCGGCACGTGATAGGGCCGGTATCGACTGGACAGCATCAGCAGCCCTTCATCGTTCAAGCATGGGAAGGTGCACTCCCTCGTCGGCCACGTTGGCCTGTCCGGTAAACCGTGCGTCACCGGTCCGCACTCAACGCCCCTTGCGCTGTAGCAACGGCACATTGCCCCCGCCCTGCACGGCAGTCGGCGAGCTCAGAAGTTGCCCGACCGGTACGTCTGGCGGTCGTAGTTGAACTTGAGGTCAGGCTGAGCCTTCAGCGCGATGAAGAAGTTGAAGGCGAAGTTACCACTTTGTGTCTGCGAGAACGAAAAGACGGCATTCCAGTCGTGCAGCTGACGCTGCAGCCCGATCTGCTGGCTCGCAAACCGCGCCCGTTCCACGTCATACTGCGTGGTCCATTGCGCTGACCAGTTGCGCGTGATCCCAAACGACATGTTGGCATTGACGCTCTGCACCGGGGGCTGTCGGACGAACGGGGCGCCAATCGCGCTCTGCCCACTCCCCAGACCGGTGGGAGGCGAGGTTTGGGCATTAAGGAAACACTGCTCGAAGGCGGCGATTCCCTGCGTCCGATACGGCTCGCACAGCTTGGTGGGATCGTTGTCGATCACCAGACCATTTCCACGCGGGGCACGCTGGCGAGCCGCGTTGTACTGCACGCTGAGGTTCCATCCCTGAGACGCGTCCGGCAGCGACATCTGCATGCCGCGCATCGCACCACCGCCGGCCGCGTTCATCTGACGGTTCATGCCATCCTGCATGGCGTCGCGTGGCATCTCCGTCGAGAGGCTATCGGTGAGGTTGACGTCACGACCGAGCAGCTTGGCAATGAACGCGAACAGCCCCGACTTTCGATTGAGCGAAAACGTGACGCCCATGTCGGTGCGGTAGGGATCGAAGGTCGCCGTGTCGGACATCGGATCCCCCTGGAAGAGGTCCCACGACGTACGGAAGTCGAGCCCGGGCAGCAGATCCGTCCGGCCACTGAGCGAGAACGTACGATCCGTAAACCCGTTGCCCGTGGTATCGGCACGCACGAAATCGTAACTGAGTGACGAAAAGTTGAGCGACAAGAGCTTGATCTTGCGTCCTTGCGCTTCATCACCCGAGTCGACAGGAGCGCGCAGCTTGGCCTCGAGGTTCGTACTCAGCGCCAGCGACAGGCGGTTTTGCGTGAGCGCGCCCAGATAGCCCACCCGCGTGCGACCGATCGCCTCCAGGTATTCATCGCTCACCGAGGCCGTGGGCGAGAAGCTGTAGCTGAGCGCCGGGGTGATCGAGTGCCGGAGCTTCGCCACCGGTCCGAGCCCCGGCAGCGTCGCGTACAGGGTGGGCGATGAGCTGATCGCGTAATTCAGGCGCTTCGACTGCGACACCCACTTGCCGCCGCTGCGCTCGGTGCGCACGAACAATCCGCCGGCATCCACATTCTGCACGGAGATACTCGGCGACACGTTCCAGGTGCCCTGAAAGAAACGCGGCAGATTGAACGACGTGGTCCAGTCCACGTTGGTCTCGAAGGTACGCGCAAAAACGCGGGTGACCCGCTGCGACGTATCGCGTACGCCGATGATCTCACGCTGTTCGGGATAATCGCGGTACTGTTCGGTGACCGTAAACGAGTTCTGCCACTGGAAGTCCCACAGCTTGATCGGCGTATCGAAGCCGAATTGCATGTTGCGGCGGCTCGCGTTGAATCGGGCGCTATCCACCCCACCGCCGGTCCGCTGGTTGTACACGAAGGGGAACTGCAGCCCCTGGTCGATTCGGTCCGACCCGGAGACGGCGAGCCGCAGCGACGGCGTCCACGCCACGGGACCAGCCTCGAGGGTCCCGGTCGTCACGTTGAGCTGCGGGAAATCCATGTCCACCTGAGGACGCCCCGGATACTGCACACGCGATCCGCCCACGTTGATGGAGGCGGGGCCAATCTTGGTCTGATAGTTGAGTTGTGAACGGATCGTCGCGTTGGCGGCGACCGGATTCACCGTGGTGTTGCGCTGGATCTGCGTGTTCTGCACCCAGTTGAGGCGCGCCGTCAGCTTGGTGTTCCGCGAGAAGTCCTGGTTGTGGTTCCAGGTCCAGGAGGTGTTCTTGGTGCCATTGTTGAGCGCCATGTACGACACCGCCATTTCACCGCTGACAAACCGGTCATTCCATCGATACCGGAGATTGCCATTGCTACGGAGAAAGCCGGGATCAACACTGGAGGTTCGTGCCCCTGACCGCCAATCGAGCGACGCCTCGGCATTCATGTAATCGCTGATGGCGAAGAAGTAGCCGATGTTCTGCACACTGCGGCGATACGACGGGCTGTTGCGAAACAACTCCGCCACGCCGAAGTTCGGCGTCAGCATGCCGCTGCGGCGGCCCGTGCGGACGTCTTGGAAGAAGAAGGGGATCCAGAACACGGGTACTTCGCCGATGTAGAGGACCCCCGGACGCGCCACCATCACGTTTTGCGAGACGAACTTCATGTCCCGCGTGGTGAAGTGGAAATGGGGTTCGGCGTGATCGCAGAACGTGAACGACCCGTTCTTCGCAAAGACGATGTGCCGCCCGCTCACCAGGGTGTCGGAGATGATCCGGCTGCTCTCCGCGGTCAGGAAGAGGCGCTGACCGCTTACCACCGACGTGGAGAACGCACCGGTCGTCCCTTGCCGCGTCTCGAGGTCGTATTCGATACGCCCATTGGCCACGAAGTCGTCCGCGTCCTGCGCTTCGGGATCCCGGAGCAGCACGGTGTCGCCGGTGGCCACCACGCGTTTGGTGGAATCGTCGTAGGCGATGGAGTCGCCCGCCAGCATTGTCTCCTCCCGCTGCACCAATGACGGCTTACCCTTGAGCACGAGCAGGCGCGACGCGGCATTGAATTTCATGGTATCGCCCTGATAGCGGACCTTGCGATACCCATCCTTGTCGAGGAGCGCGCGCATGGCCGAGTCGGGGGTGGCCCACTCAACTTGGCGGGTATCCTTCGACAGGGTGCGCGCCGTGTCTTCGGCACCGGCGCTACCGGCGCCGGACTGCCCGGCGCGCGATGTAGGCTGCGGCCGCGCCTGCCGAGCCTGCGCCTGCACGGCGCCTGCGGTCAGCGACAGCCCACCGAGCAACGCGAGCCCAGCGCGCCACCAACGGCGCCCGGCGTGCCGCGCGATCACGCGCCCCCGACGGAGAGACTCCGCTCGCGCCGGCGGGCGATCAAACGGGAAACGGTGATCGACACTTCGTAGAGCGCGTAAAGCGGGACGGTCAGCAGCAGCAGCGACGTGGGATCGCTGCCTGGCGTGATCACCGCCGCGGCGATGAGACACCCGACGGCGGCATGCCGGCGGAACTTGGCCAAGTACTCCGGCTGCACGATGCCCAGCGCCGAGAGCAGCGCAATCACCACCGGCAATTCGAACACCGCGCCAAAGGCGAGACACATGGACATGATGAAGCCCACGTATTTGTCGACGGTCGGCATCACCTGCACCACATCGCTCTGGAAGTTCATGAAGAAGGCGAGCGTGACCGGCACCACGTACTTGAAGGCCAGCGTCATGCCCATGAGAAAGAGCAGCGCAGCACCGACCAGCGCGGGAATCACGACCTTCCGTTCGTGCGAGTAGAGCGCAGGCGACAGGAATCCCCAAATCTGCCACGCGATCACCGGAGAGGCCATAATGAGGCCCAGCGTGATGGCGGCATCCATGGCGATGTCGAACAGATCACCAGGGTGGGTGACAATCAGCGGCCCCTTGAGGTAGGGGCGAATCGGTTCGGACAGCAGCGCCACGACATCGACCTGCTTGGTGAAGATCAACACAAACGACAGCCCAATCCCGATCGCCAGGGCAAGCGCAACCTTGAAAAGACGCCAGCGGAGTTCCTCGAGATGCTCGAGGAACGGCATTTCCGCGGGGAGGCTACCAGCCATGCGACGAAAGTCCGAAAAGGTGCGACAGGATCAGCGGAGTGTCTTCAGCGTTTCCGCGGCCAGCTCGGCTTCGTCGCTGCGCGGATAGCGCGAGACGACCTGCTCGAACAACTGGCGCGCCTGCGCCGTGATCCCCTGCTTAAGGACCAGCTGAGCGCGCTTGTAGAGGGCCGTGGGGGCTTTAGGCGACGTCGGATACGCACTCACCACGGCGGCGTAGGCGGCGTCGGCCGCCGGGACGTTGTTTTCCTTGGCGAGTGATTCGGCAATCCAGAACTGCGCATCGGAGGCGTAGTCGGACTGCGGATAATTCGTGATGAGTTCCTGAAACGTAGTGCGCGCCGTGGCCGTGGCGCCGCGCAGGAGTTGGTCACGACCAGTGGTGTACAACTGATTGGGGCCCGGGAGCACGGTGGTCGTATCGACCGCCGGCGGGAGTGGTGACGATGCGGCGCGGCCCCCACGCGTGGGCGCGGTGGGCTGCGGCTCCGCGGGCGCCGGTGCTACTACTGGCAGGGCGTTGCGCGCCTCCATTTCCGCGCGCAGGCGGGCGATGGTGGCTTGACTCTGCCCGAGCAAGGTCTGGACCTGTAGCAGCTGCTCACGTACCGCCCGCATGCCTTCGCGCACGTCCCCCTGCAGGCCGACCGTGCGCGCGCTCACCCGCGCCAGCGAGTCGCTGGCCAGCTGAATCATGCGCTGCGTCTGCAGCAGGGCGTCTTTCTGCTCCTGCTGGGCCTTGACCAACTCCGTGCGCAGCGTGGCGATATCGGCCTGCACGATGCGCACATCGCCGCGCGTTGCAAAACAGCCCCCCGTGGCCGCGAGGGCCACGAGGGGAAACAGACGCCACACGCGGCGGGGGAAGCGTTGGAACATGGCTGGTCTCCGGTGTGGTAAGGCGGGTCAGCTGGCGGGCTTCAGCGTCTCGCCGCCGGCCGTGATCTCGAACTCATCACGACGGTTCTTCGACCACGCTTCCTCGCTCGATCCCTGCACCGAAGGACGCTCACGACCGAAGGAGGACGTTTCGATGCGCGCGGCATCGATGCCGCGGTCGGTCAGGTAACGCTTGGCCGCTTCGGCGCGGCGACGGCCGAGGGCGATGTTGTACTCATCGCTGCCGCGCTCATCGCAATGACCAGCCACCCGGATGCGGAGCGACGGGTTGGCATTCATGATCGCGATCTTCGCATCGAGCGAGGCACGGGCCTCGTCGCGCAGCTCGTCGGCGTCGTACTCAAAGAAGATCGTCTCGAGGAGCCGCAGGCGGGCGGCCGCGACCTTCTCGTTGTAGGCGGCCATGGTATCGACCGGCGTCGCCCGCGGCGTCGTGCGCTCGGGGGCACGCTCGGCCGGCGGGTTCGGCGCCGGCGTGGGGGCGGGAACCGGCTTCTTCTTGCAGGCGCCGAGGACCAGCGACGTGGATACCAGGACCATCATCACACGAGAGCTACGCATCATGTCAAAAGGCTCCGGAGCGGGAGGGGAGGAGAAGGTGGAGAAAACGCCAGAGAGTTACTGCGCCAGCAACCGCGGGGACCACGCGGCCAGACGTGTTTCGGGACCGCGCGTGAGCTGTCGCACACGACCGGTCTCGATGTCCACGACCCACAACTGCCGCACGCCGCTGCGATTGGAGGTGAGCACGAGATGCCGCGAGTCCGGCGCCCAAGACGGGTCGTCGTTACGGCCATCGTTGGTCACCTGTCGCACCGACTGATCACGAAGGTTGATGGTCATGATCTGGAAGGTCCCGCCATTGCGCGACTGAAAGGCCACCAGACGACCGTCTGGCGACCAGTCCGGCCCCGCGCGGTAGTCACGATCGCCAAAGGCCGCGGCCGTGAGCAATTCCACGTTGGTTCCGTCCAGATCGCTAATATAAACCTCAGGGTGCCCCGAGCGATCGGACATGTATGCCAGAC
>NZ_JBIJCN010000051.1:0-20411 GCF_044344655.1 Gemmatimonas sp. | reverse complement strand
CGAGAGATAGTCGCGCGGCGCCAGGAGCAACCAGACCGGCAGGACCGAGGCCGCGAAGCCGTAGACCATGATCGAGAGTGACAACGTGGTGCCGCTGAGCGTGAAGACCGGCGACCACACCGGCGACTCCGACACCCACTTGCCGGCGTACAGCGAGAGGGCGAGCAGCACGAGGCCGATGGCAGTCGTCTCGAGCACGGCCCCCGGACGCACGTAGCGCATATAGAGCCCCATCAGCAGCGCGATCGGGATCGTGAGTCCGATCGTGACCGTGCCCCACGAGCTGTCCCGCAGGGCATTCACCACCACCAGTGCGAGCACCGAGATGAGGATGACCATGATCCCGAGCACCGCGATCAGGGCGGTGGTCCCGGCCACGGTTCCGATTTCCTCTTTGGCCATCTGGCCAAGCGACTTGCCGTCGCGCCGCACTGAGGCGGCGAGGATCACGAAGTCCTGCACGGCGCCGCCGAGCACGACGCCCACCAGGATCCAGATGGCGCCGGGGAGGAAGCCGAATTGCGCCGCCAGCGTGGGGCCGACGAGCGGCCCGGGGCCGGCGATCGCGGCAAAGTGGTGCCCGAACACGACCCACTTGTTGGTGGGGACGAAATCGCGACCGTCCTCCAGCCGTTCGGCCGGGGTGGCCCGATCCTTGTCGAGGGCGAAGATGTCGTGGGCGATGATGCGGCTGTAGAAGCGATAGCCGATCAGGTAGGTGCAGACCGCAGCGGTGAGGAGCCACGCTGCGCTGATCTGTTCGCCGCGGTTGATGGCGATGAACGCCATGGCACCCGCGCCGACGGTGGCCACGGCCACCCAGGGGAGGAGTTTGAGCAGGCGAGACACGCGGAGGGGAGATGAGGAGGGAGTCCGACGAGCCCATATGCGCTCCGGTACACGGACTTGTCAATGAACGCGCAGCCTACGGTCCCCGTTGTCCGCGGGGGCGGCTATTCTTCGGGCATGCCCACCCCCGTCACGCTCATCCCCGGCGACGGCATCGGCCCGTCCATCGCCGACGCGACCGTCCGTATCCTCGATGCCGCCGGCTGCGACATCGTCTGGGACCGTCAGGTTGCCGGGATGGCCGGTGTCGCCCGCTGGAACGACCCGATCCCCGACGCCACCCTGGACTCCATCAAGCAGACCCGCGTGGCGCTCAAGGGGCCCCTCGAGACGCCGGTGGGGGAGGGGTTCCGTTCCATCAACGTGGCCCTGCGGAAGACCTTCGACCTGTACGCCAATGTGCGACCCGCGCGGACCATCGTCCCGGGGCGCTTCGAGAACATCGACATCACCCTGATCCGCGAAAACACCGAAGGGCTCTACATCGGGGTGGAGCACTATGTGCGGATCGGCGATGATCCCCGAGCGGCGGCGGAGTCGGTGGCGATCATCACGCGGTACGGCAGCGAACGGATCGTGCGCTATGCCTTCGAGTATGCGCTCGCCCACGGCCGCCAGAAGGTCACGCTCGTGCACAAGGCCAACATCCTCAAGTACTCGCAGGGGCTCTTCCTCGACGTGGGTCGCATGGTGGCTCGCGAATACGAGGGGCGTGTGCAGTTCGAGGAGCGCATCATCGATGCGATGGCCATGCACCTCGTCATGCGCCCCGAGCAGTTCGATGTGGTGGTCACCACCAACCTGTTCGGCGACATCCTGTCCGACGAGATCTCCGGCCTGGTGGGCGGCCTCGGGCTGGCCCCCGGTGCCAACATCGGCAAGAACGCGGCGATCTTCGAAGCGGTACATGGTACGGCGCCGGACATCGCCGGCAAAAACGTTGCAAACCCGGGGGCGCTCGTCCTCGCAGCCTGCATGATGCTCGAGCACATTGGCGATGCGCACAATGCGCAGCGCATCGGCACCGCCTTCGAACAGACCATCCGCGGCGGCGCGGTCCTGACGCGCGACCTCGGCGGCACGGCCGGCACCGATCAGTTCACCGACGCCGTGATTGCCAACCTTGTCTGAGTGTTCCGATCGTCCCGTACGGGTGTTGCACTGCTCGGACATCCACTGCGGGCGTCCGTTCGTGCAGGCACACGTAGACGCGGCGCTGGCGCTCGCCCGGTCGCACACGTGGAATGCCGTCGTGCTCTCCGGCGACTTCTCGCAGCGCGCGCGCGTCCACGAGTTCGAGCAGGCGCGCGAACTCGTCGCGGCGTTCCGCGCCGTGGCACCCACGATCATGGTGCCGGGCAACCATGACGCGGCGTGGTGGCATGCGCCCTTCGGGTATGGCGACTTCGCCCGCGTACACGAACGCTATCGACGGTATATCTGCGAGGACCTCGCCCCCACAGTGCGGGTGCCGGGGGTGACGCTGGTGGGGCTCAACTCGGCGTGGGGTACCCATCCCGAGTCGCTCACGTGGTATCCCCGCGACTGGCGCGTGAAGGGCGGCCTCACGCCGGTCCAACTGGCCGACGCGCACGCCCGGCTTGCCGCGGCGCCCGATGGTGACCTGCGACTGCTTGTCGTGCATCACAACGTGGTGCGCGGACGGCTTTCGAACCGGTGGGGCCTCAAGCAGCCGCTGCGCGTGCTTGACGCCCTCGCTGCCATGCCGGTCGATGTGGTGTGCACCGGGCATGATCATGAGGAGCGGGTGGAGCGGGTGCAGCACGGCGGCGGACATTTCGTGGTGAGCGCCGCCAACACGCTCAGCAGCCGGATGCGTGGCCATCGCCCCAGTGCGCTGAACGTGATCGAGGCCACGCCCGACATGCTGACGGTGCAGGCCTGGGGGTACCACGACGGTGGGTTCACCCCAGGGCCGATGCGCGTGAGCCTGCCGCGCAGGGGCACCGCGCCGCCGCATGATCCGGCCGGCGCGATGCACGGCGTGGGGTGAATCCGAGCACGGCGCCGCTCCCAGCAGCCCGTGCGCCGTTGCCCCCTGTCGGCCGCGCCGCCACTTTTCGGCTCGTGACCGCCCCCGATGACTTCCAGCTCGGCTTCTTTTTCGAGCCTTCGCCCGCCGCACCTCCCAGTGCGCTCCCCAGCGCGCGGGGAGCGGTGCCGGTCCCGGTCGAGGCGGGCGACACCAGGCCCGCGATTGGTCGCACCGCGATGCGGGCCCGCACGGCGGTCCTCTTTTCCCGATTGCAGGAAATGGGGCTCCGCGGCGTCGAGCAGCTCGTGTTGATGCGCACCCGCACGGTCATGGTGTCACTGATCGGGCGCACGCTGCGTGTGCATGAGGGCTACGCCGACGCGCCGGAGACGGTGCTGGGAGCGGTCGTGGCGTTCGCGTCGGCGCGCAATAAGCAGGAGCGCCTTGCCGCGCGCGAAGTCATTTTGGCGCACGATGTGGAGCGGGCCCCGATCGCCCGTCGTCAGGAACCACCGCGCCCGGGTGACGTGGCCATCATCGCGCAACTGGGAGAAGCGCATCGCCAGCTCAATGCGCAGTGGTTCGGGGGCACGCTCAAGCACATTCCGCTGCGGCTCTCGGGCCGTATGGCCACGCGGTTGGGGCATTACGATCCGGGGTCGCGGCATCTGCCGGCCGAAATCGTGATGTCGCGCCGGCACATTGCCAGGGACGGGTGGCGTGAGGCCATGCACACCCTGCTGCACGAAATGGTGCATCAGTGGCAGCACGAAACCGGTCGCCCTGTAGACCACGGTCCCGAATTCCGCGCCAAGGCAATGGACGTGGGGATCACGCCCGCCGCTCGGCGGGATGTCACCCCGCTGGAACGGCGGAAACAGAAGCTGGGATAGCCGCACGCCCGCGTGCACCCTGCTACATTTTGCTAGATCGTCCCACTTCACTTCTGCCGCTCAGCCAATGGCTCTCGATACCCTGACGGCCAGCGCGATTCCCGCGCTTCCTTCCGTCGAGCTCACCGCCCACCCGGGCGACCTGTTCAACATCGACGCGGCGCTCACCGAAGAAGAGCGCGCGATTCGCGACACGATTCGCCGTTTCGTCGACGAGCGCATCCTCCCCATCATCGGTGACTGCTACGTGCAGGGGCGCTTCCCCGACGAGCTCATTCCCGAACTGGCGGAGCTGGGCGTGCTTGGGGCCAACCTGCCTGAGGAGTACGGCTGCGCCGGGCTGTCGAGCGTCGCCTACGGGCTGATCATGCAGGAGCTCGAGCGCGGCGACTCCGGTATCCGGTCGTTCGCCTCCGTGCAGGGCGCGCTGGTGATGTATCCGATCTTCGCCTTCGGCAGCGAGGAACAGAAGCGGCACTATCTCCCCAAGCTTGCGAAGGCGGAGATGATCGGCTGCTTCGGTCTGACGGAGCCCGACTACGGCTCCAATCCGTCGGGGATGATCACGCGTGCGCGTGAACAGGCCGACGGCAGCTGGATCATCAACGGCGCGAAGATGTGGATCACCAACGGCTCGAAGGCGCAGGTGGCGATCATCTGGGCCAAGACCGGTGACAGCACCGACGACAGCAGCATCCGCGGCTTCGTGGTTCCCACCGACACGCCGGGCTTCCACGCCAAGGATCAGAAGGGCAAGCTGTCGCTGCGCGCGAGCGACACGTCGGAGCTCGTGCTCACCGACGTGCATGTGCCGGCCGATGCGATTCTGCCGCTCTCGAAGGGGCTCAAGAGCCCACTCATGTGCCTCACGCAGGCGCGTTACGGCATTTCGTGGGGCGTGCTCGGGGCGGCGATGGCCTGTTTCGAGGAAGCGACGAGCTACAGCAAGAGCCGCGTGATGTTCGACCGGCCCATTGGCGGCTTCCAGATCCAGCAGGTGCGCCTTGCCGACATGCTCACGGAGATCGTGAAGGGGCAGCTGGTCTCGCTGCACCTTGGCCGCCTCAAGGATGCCGGTAACTTCACGCCCACACAGGTGTCGCTCGCCAAGCGCAACAATGTGGACATCGCCACCAACATTGCACGCGAGACGCGTCGCTTGCTCGGCGGCAACGGCATTCTCGCCGAGTACGCCGCCATGCGCCACATGGCCAACCTGGAGAGCGTGTACACCTACGAAGGCACGCATGATGTGCATTCACTCATCCTCGGGCAGGCCATCACGGGGCTGAACGCGTTCAAGTAACTGCGTCCTGCCGCTGCAGGAGGCGGCCCGCTTCGAGGGGGCCGTGGCGGAGGAGCGTCGTCGTGAGCTGTTCCTACTGGGGAACCGCTGGTTCGACGTGAAGCGCTTCAACCTGCCGCAGGTCCCGGCGGCTGGCGCGGCCTATCCAAAGGGCGGCACCTACGGCACCCAGCGCTGCTGGGCACTCCCCGACGCGGAAACGCTCGCCAATCCCAACTTCGGGCGTTGACGGCGCACCGCGGCCGGCGTGGACCCCCGACCGACGACTCTCCCAGCGTCCGGGCTGCCTGTCAAGGCGGTCCGGACGTTGTGCTTGGTGGCATTTTCAGAAAACATGACGTTAACGTCGCATTTTAACGCATTGCCCGGCGCCGGTCCGGTCCCTTAGGTTCCACGGTGCAGTCTCCCAATCCTCTCTGACATTCGAACGGAGCGAGCGCGGTGAAGATCGCCGTGTGCATCAAGCGCGTCCCCGTGATGGAAACCAAGTTCGCGATCGCAGCCGATGGCACGCGCGTGGATGAGGCGGGGCTCAAGTACGACGTAAACGACTTCGATCTGTGGGCGATCGAGGCTGGGTTGCAGCTCAAGGAGAAGAACAACAACGCCGGCGAAGTCGTGGCGATCTGCCTCGGTCCCGACGCGGCGCAGGAGCAGATCCGCAAGGCCCTCGCGATGGGTGCCGACCGCGGCGTGCTGCTGCAGGCGTCCACGGTCCCTGCCGACGGTCTCGCCATTGCGCGCGCCCTGGCCGCTGAGCTCAAGGACGGCGGCTACGACCTCGTGCTCTTCGGTCGCATCGCGATCGACTCCATGAACCAGATGACTGGGCCCATGGTAGCGGAGCTGCTCGACCTGCCGTGCGTGACCAACGTGTTCAAGCTCGACATCAGCGGCGGCACCGGGCGCGCCGAGCGTGCCCTCGAGGGCGCCAGTGAAGTGGTGGAGTTCCCGCTCCCCGCGCTGCTCACGATCGACGATGGGCTCAACAAGGAACGCTTGCCCTCGCTCAAGGGCATCATGGCGGCCAAGAAGAAGCCGCTGGATGTGAAGCCCGCACAGCTGGGTGAGGTGCAGGTCACTGTGAACAAGATGGCGCTGCCTCCCGAGCGCGCCGCCGGCCGCATCCTCGGCGACAATGCCGATGCGGTGCCGGAACTCGTGCGTCTCCTCCAGACCGAAGCGAAGGTGCTCTGAGCCATGGCCAACGTGCTCGTATTTGCAGAGGTGCGCGGCGGTGAGCTGCGCAAGGTCGCGCTCGAGGCGGTCACCGCCGGGCGTCAGCTCGCGGAGCTCTCGGGCGGCGGCAGCGTGCACGCGGTGCTCGCCGGCGGCGCGGGGATCGGCGGAAAGGCCGGTCAGCTCGCTGAGTACGGTGCCGACAGCGTGCTCGTACTCGAGCATGCCGGGTTCGCGCAGTACAACCCTGAAGCGCTGTCGGCCACCCTGGCGCAGCGCCTGAGCGGTGGGACCTACGCCTACGCGGTGTTCAGCGCCACCGCCCAGGGGCGCGACCTGTCGCCCCGAGTGGCCGCCAAGCTGGGTGCCGGGCTTGCGCCCGATCTTACCGGTTTCGCCGTCGAAGGGGCCACGGTCCTGGGACAGCACTTCAACATGAACGGCAAGACGATCGCTACGCTCGCGCTGCGTGGAGCGCCCGCCGTGCTGTCGGTGCGTCCGGCGGCGTTCCAGCCGGCCGCCAACGCGAAGCCGCTCGCCACGGAATCCATGACGTCGGCGAAGGACCCGATGGCGTCGCGTGTGAAGGTCGTGGAACTCAAGCAGGGCAATACCGGCAAGCTCGATCTCAATGACGCGCCGGTGATTGTTGCCGGTGGGCGTGGTCTCAAGGCCCCCGAGCACTTCAAGCTGTGTGACGATCTCGCCGATGCCTTCGGCAACGCGGCGGTCGGTGCCACGCGGGCCGTGACGGATGAGGGCTGGCGTCCGCATTCGGATCAGATCGGCCAGACGGGACGCAACGTGAGCCCCAACCTGTACATCGCCGTGGGTATCTCGGGGGCCATCCAGCATCTGGCCGGCATGCGCACCTCCAAGACGATCGTGGCGATCAACAAGGACAAGGACGCGCCGATCTTCAAGGTGGCCGACTACGGCATCGTGGGCGATGTGTTCGAGGTCATGCCGGCGCTGACCGCTGCGGTGAAGGCGGCGCGCGCCCAAGGCTGACCGGCCCGCCGTTCACGCGGTACGCAGCCGGGCCCCATTGCCATAGCGGCAGTGGGGCCCGTCGTCGCTTTCCGTGCCTTCCCCCCCCGTGCCTTCCCGCCGCGCTTGTCGTGGCCTTCCCCACGGTCTAGCTTCGCGCCATGACTCTGTCGAACCTCGTTTTCGCGGTGATCCTTGCCGGCGCCCTCTGGGTCTTTGCCCAGCGGGCGCAGCGGCTCGTACGGTGGCTCAAGCTGGCCAAGGACGAGGTCCGCACCGATCACCCCGACATCCGTACCAAGAACTTCCTGCTCATCGGGCTCGCGCAGACCAAGATTCTGCGTGACCCGCTGGGTGGCATGATGCACGCGCTCGTTTTCTGGGGCTTCTGCGTGCTCGGTCTCGGCACGCTCGAGATCATGATCCAGGGGCTCGTTTCGGTGGGGGGCAAGCCGTTCACCTGGGACGTGATCCTGCCCGGTGTCCTGTATGTACCGTACGTCTTCTCACAGGAAGTCTTCGCGGTCTTCGTGCTGCTGCCGGTGTTTTATCTGCTATACCGGCGCTTGGTCATCAAGCCGAAGCGCTTCACCGTGGATGCGGTGCACAGTGGGGAAGCGGTGCTGATCCTGAGCGTGATTGCCACGCTCATGCTCACCTTGTTGCTGGTGTTCGTGGGGGAGGCAAAGCAGCCGGGCGCCGATACCGCTGGCCGCGTGATCACGGCGATGCTGCTGCCGCTCTTCGGTGGGATGAGCGCTGAGGCGGCGCACACGATGGCCCGGGTAATGTGGTGGATCCACGCGGTGCTGATCCTCTGGTTCCTCAATCACCTCCCCACGTCGAAGCACCTGCACGTGCTCACGTCGCTCATCAACGTGTGGTTTTCCAACACGAGCGGGCCGGGACGTGTGGGCGCGATGCGCCCGATGGACCTCGAAGCAGAAGACGCCGAGCAGTTCGGCGCCGCCGATGTAGAGCACCTCACGTGGAAGAACCTGCTCGACGGGTATTCGTGCACCGAGTGCGGTCGCTGCACGGCGGCGTGCCCGGCCAACATCACGGGCAAGGCGCTCTCGCCGCGCATGATCGTGGTGAAGACACGTGCGCGCCTCACGGAGAAGGCCGGCATGCTGGACCTCGTGGCAGCGGGCGGCGGGACGGCCACGGCCGAACAGCAGGCGGTGCTCGACAAGAAGCTGCTCGACGACTGGATCACCGAAGAGGAGCTGTGGGCGTGCACGAGCTGCCGGGCTTGCGTGCAGGAATGCCCGGTCAGCATCGACCAGCTCGACATCATCAATGAGCTCCGGCGCGATCTCATGCTGATGGAGTCGCGCTTCCCCGAGGAGCTGCAGCCAGCCCTCACGAGCCTTGAGCGCAACGGTAGCCCGTGGGCCTTCAGCGCCGCGGACCGTGAGCAGTGGGCCGAGGGGATGGACATCCCCACCATGGCCGAAATGGCTGCGGCCGGCGAGAAGCCCGACATCCTCTTCTGGGTGGGATGCATGGGCAGCTTCGACGATCGGGCGAAGAAGATCACGGTGGCGTTCGCGCGCATCCTGCAGGCGGCCGACGTGAAGTTCGCCATCCTTGGACAGGAAGAAACCTGTCACGGTGATCCGGCCCGCCGTATGGGCAACGAGTATCTCTACCAGATGCTCGCCAAGGGCGTGATCGAAACGCTGAACGGCTACGAGCTCAAGACGATCGTGACCTTCTGCCCACACTGCTTCCATCAGATGGGCAAGGAGTTCCCCGATCTGGGCGGGCACTACGAAGTCATTCATCACACCGAATACATCGAGCGGCTGCTCGACGCGGGGCGCGTGCCGCTCGAGACGGAGCACGGACAGCGTCTCAAGGTGGCGTACCACGACTCGTGCTACCTTGGCCGGTACAACGAGATCTACGACGCGCCGCGCAATACCCTCAAGAAGGCGCTGCCGATCGTGGAGCTGGTGGAACCCGCGCGTACGAAGAGCCGTGGCCTGTGCTGTGGCGCCGGCGGCGGCCGCATGTGGATGGAAGAGAATGTGGGCAAGCGGGTGAACGTCGAGCGCAGCGAGGAACTGCTGGCCACCGGCGCCGATCAGATCGCGGTGGCGTGCCCGTTCTGCATGACGATGATCAACGACGGCGTGACCGGCGCCGGGAAGGAGGTGCCGGTGCTCGATATCTCGGAGGTCGTGGCGGCGCGACTGCTCTGACCATCATGGGTGATCCGCGGCGTTACCGCTGCGGATCACCCATGCCGGATGTGCAGGAGTTGCACGCGCTGCTTCACCGCCCCCACCTCGTAGGGGACGGTGGTGGTCGACGCGATCGTGAGTCCCACGGAGGGCAGGTGATCGCGGAAGGCCGGAAGGGCGAGGCGGCCGGGATCGGCCACGATTGCCAGTCCGCCGGGGGCGAGGGCTCTCGCGAGACAAACGCCCACCAAGATGGCGTACTCCTTCTCGTACAACACGTCGGCGGCGATCACGACATCGAAGTTGCCGAGGTCATCGGGCCACGCGCGCCAGTTCACCATGCGGGCCTCCGGTTCCCGGCCAAGGTTGCGCGCCGCGTTGGCGCGCGCCACATGAATGGCGTCTTCGTAATAGTCGGTGGCCGTCACGTCGAAGCCTGCTGCCATCGCGGCGGTGGTATCGAGCCCGAGGCCGCACCCCATTTCGAGCAGCCGGCGGCCTGCGCCCTGCTGCTGTAGCAGGTGGCCCGCCAACACGCGCGCCGACGGCCACAAGTCCGCCCAGTACGGGAGTCGTTCATCCATCACGTAATCAGCTTCGCTGATCAGGTGATCGGCGTTGGCCGGCTTCACAAGCGTGAACGTGCGTGTCTGCGCTCCGTCGCCGACGGTCACGTCTTCGCGATCCACCTGGAACTTGCGCGCCATCGCGGCGTCGAGCGCCTCGCCGTGCAGACCGGCGAGTACGACGCCGGTGGCCACTCCGCCCGGTGGCGGAGCGCTGGAGTCTTCGGGAGTGGTCACGCCGGTGTCTGAAGAGTGTACGGTGCCGCGACGAGCGGCGGCGCATCGGGCAGCAAGATGGCCCGGAGCATCGCGCCCGGTGCCACGTGATCGATGGACTCCGGCACCTCGAGCAGGGCGTCGGCCATCGCCATGGCGCGGAGCAGATTCGATCCCTGCGCACCCGACAGCCGGGCCACCAACTGTCCCTCCGAATCCACCGCAAGGGAGACCCGGAGAAAATAGGTGAGCGGCGCCGGAGTGTCGGCCGCGTCGAGCATGCGCACCGGCACCCGCAGTGGTGTCACTCGGAGATGGCCGCCGAGCTGCCGGATGAGCGGCCAGGCAAAGAGTGACGCCGTCACCATCGTCGACACGGGGTTGCCGGGCAGCCCGATCCACGGCACGTCGCGAACCATGCCGGTACCAATTGGTCCCCCGGGTCTGATGCGCGCCCGCCAGAAGCGCTGCGTGCCCCCCAGGGCCGCGAGGGCTTCACGCGTGTAGTCGTGGGCGCCCACGCTCACGCCACCGGTGGTCACCAGGAGATCGCAGCCGTCGTCGAGTGCATCGCCGAGCGCCTGTGTGAGCGCCGGGAGCGTGTCGGGTACCAGCGGGGCCATCGTGACCTCGGCGCCCGCGCTGCGCAGCAGGGCCGGCAGCGCATAGCTGCTCGATGACACAATGCGCTGCCCCATCTCCACTTCGTCGAAGCGGTCGAGCAGGACGAGTTCGTCGCCACTCGACACGATGGTCACGCGCGGCGCACGGTGCACCGGTACGGTCTGCATGCCGATGGACGCGAGCGCCCCAACATGCGATGCCCTGATGGACGTGCCGCGCGAAAAGAGCTCGCGCCCCGCCGCAATGTCCTCGCCCCGTGGGCGCACGTTGCCACGGCCGGCCGCATCGCGATCGTTCGTGACGCGCACCGTCTTGTCGCCGCCGTCGGTGTCCTCCACGCGGACTACGGCATCCGCGCCGGGCGGCAGTGGCGCCCCAGTCATGATACGCAGCGCCGTGCCCTGCTGCACCCACGGCAGCGCCCTCGGGTCGGCACCCGCCATGCTGGTGCCGATGACCGGCAGCATCCGCGGTGACGCGCTGTTCGCACCCAGGATGTCCGCGCGCTGCACCGCATAGCCGTCCATGCCGGCATTGTCCCATGGTGGCAAGGCCACACGGCTCACCACCCCCGCCGCCAGAGCGTAGCCCACCGCCTGCTCGATCGGCCGCTCCACGGTGGGCATGACGCGTCCCTCCGCCTGGTGCAGCACGGCGGCAAGTGCGTCGGCGAATGGCAGCGCCGTGGGCGCCGCGTCACTCACGGTGTGCGTCCGGCGGCCGCGTTGAGCGTGCCACCCGCCACCATCGCTGCCAGGAGATCCTGCACACGCTCCACATCGCGGGTGGGCACGGTGAAGTTGTTGGCCAGCATGGAGAACATCACGAGGCGGCCATCGGCGGTCATCACGTACCCCGAGAGGGAGCGCGCCTTGTCGAGCGTGCCGGTCTTGGCGCGTACGTTCCCCGCCGCTGGGGTACCGCGCATGCGGTTGCGGATGGTGCCGTCAACACCTGCAATCGGCAGCGACTCGCGGAACAGGTCGAAGTGTGGCGAGCGCCGCATCACGTCGAGCACCCGGATGATCGCGCGCGGCGTCACATAGTCGTGCCGTGACAGGCCGCTGCCATCACGGTAGGCCGCATCGGCGCCGCTGATCCCCCACGAGGCCAGCGTGCGCGCGCCAAGCGCCTGCGCACTGTCGGCCGAACCGCTACCGGTCACGTGCAGGGCAGCCGTGCGGAAGAACAGTTCGGCCATCTGGTTCTGCGAGGGCTTCTCCATCCTGGCGAGCACCTCGGCGAAGCGGGGGGACTCGATGACGGTCACCGTGTCCGCGGCACGTCCGGCGGTGTCACGCCGGGCGATCGCCCGCGACTGCACGGATATACCGCTGTCGGCCAGCGCTTCGGTGAGCGCGGCGAGAAAGGCATCGTTGGGATGGCGATAGGCCACGGTGAGGCGCGCACTGTCACCCACGGCAAGCGCCCCGCGCACGATCAGCGTGTGCCCGATGCTGTCGTACGACGCTTCGAGGCGAGGCAGACGCCCGCTGCCGACGGGGAGCACACTGTCGCGGGTGAGGGCCTCCACCGCGAGCGCGGGATAGCGACGGGTGGGAGCCCGCTCCACGCGAACCGGTGCGCCCACACGGGCCGCCGCTTTCACCCGCAGATACAGCTCGCCTTCATTGAACATCAACTCGTCGATCGCGGCGCTATACCCGGCATCGAAATCATCGTACGCCCACCCGTAGCCGGTGGTGAGTCCCGGCAGCGCATCCCCGACGGCGCGTACCCGCCCGCGGATCCTCCGAATGCCACGGGCCGCCAACGCCCGAACCACGGGATCGAAGGCACTCGCGGCGCGACCGCCGCGCAGTGCGTCACTCACACTCGGATCACCGCTCCCCTGCACGAGCACGTCACCGTGCCACACACGGCCGCGCTGCACGCCGTGCAGCAGGACCGGGGTGCGCCAGCGGTACTCGGGGCCGAGCACCGTCAGGGCGATCGCTCCGGTGAGCAGCTTCTGATTCGATGCCGGCATGAACAACCGGTCTGCGTCGTGACTGATCAACGTGTCACCACTTTCGGCGTCGACGATCAGGAGCCCGAGTCGCGCATTGCGCCACATGGGTGCCGCGACAATCGAGTCGGCGGTGCGCTGCAGCATGGCGCGCAACGTGGGCGCCGCCCCCTCGGCGACCGGCTGCATGAGCGGCGCGCTGGGTTCGGGGCGGTGCGGGCCGACCGGTGCTGGTGACGTTTGGCGCGTCGTCGGCCGCGCGCACGCGGCGAACAGCTCGCTGCATAGGACGCCGCACAACGTACCACGCAGCGCACCGCGCCGCAGACGCGTGGTGGTGAGGCACCGCGCGGTCATGCCTCCACCTCGTACGTGCTGCTCAAGGTGCTGTCTTCGGCGAGATGCACGCGGATCACCCGTGCCGTGGTGTGCGACAGCGCCGCCCGCACCCGCTCGCAGATGAATTTCGTCAGGTTCTCGCCGGTGGGAATCATGCGCCCGTCGGCGAACTCCGGCACGTCGAGGTTGATGTTGCGGTGATCGAACCGGTCACGCACCTCACGCTGCAGCACCTGGTCGAGAAACCCCAGATCCACCAGGAACCCCGTCTCCTCGTCGACCGGTCCCGTCACCGTCACGTCGCACACGTAGGTGTGGCCGTGGTAGTTGGGATGGGCGCAGGCGCCGAAGACGGCGGCGTTTTCCTGATCGCTCCAGTCGGGGCGACGGTAGCGGTGCGCGGCCGCGAACATCACGCGGCGGGTCAGTGATGTACGGGGCACCGGCGGGCGCTCAGCGGAACACGGGGATCGACACGCCGCCCGTCAACGACCAGTTGCCACGCCACACTTCGCGGTTGCGCGTGTCGGTGAGAATGGCCGTGGTGTCGGCCGCACGCACGAAGTAGCGGTCCGGGTACTGGTACTGCCACACGAAGTTCGTCGCATCGATGCGCAGTTGCATCCCGTTGCGCGCGATGTAGCGCAGGCTCGCGCCGTAGTTGAAGGCGAACTTGCTGCCGAACCGGTAGGCGCCGGTGTCGGCCTTCGCGAAATCCGCGGCGAGCCCCACGCCGCCGTTGACCGACGGCATCAGGCGCCGCCACGTCTTCCGCCCGGTGAGGGCGATGTCCAGGCCGGCGTCGACGATATGGGTGGTCGTGGACGGCGTACCGATCACGCGCGTGGCGCGCGTGTTGGTCGGCGCCAGCAGGTTACGTTCGCTGGGCGCCGCCAGGTAGCGCACGAAGAGCGAGGCGGGGCCACCCACGCCGATGTCGTAGCGCAGGCCAGCCAGCCAGCTCGCCTTGGGGGCCACATCGGCAAGATCGCGCTGCACGGCGAGCCAACCGCCCATCACCGACACGGTCTGGCCGATCTTGAAGTCTTCGTAGGGGCTTTGGGATGGCAGGTGACCGACCTGCGCCACGGCTGCCGTCGGCAACAGGAACAGGGCCGCAACGGACAGGGCGGCAGCGGAACGGCGAAGTACGAGGCGCATCAGGAGGCGGAAACGGTGGCAGAAGCCGAGGCTGCGGCGCGCAGATCGCGACCGGTGATCTCGGCGGGAAGCGAAAGTCCGAGGAGGGCGAGCACAGTAGGCCCCACGTCGCACAGCGCCCCGCCACTGCGGAGCGGCGCCGTCTCGTCGGGGTCGAGCACCACGAGTGGCACGGGATTGGTGGTGTGGGCCGTGTGCGGCTGGCCGGTCACCGGATCGACCATCAGGTCGGCGTTGCCGTGATCGGCGGTGATGATCAGTCGCGCACCGCCTTGCTGCGCCGCCTCGAGGATGCGGCCAAGGCAGGCGTCGACGGTTTCCACCGCGCGAATGGCTGCGGGTAGCGACCCGGTGTGCCCCACCATGTCGGTGTTGGCGAAGTTGCACAGCATGAAGTCGTGCGTGCGGTTCGCGAGTGCATGGCAGAGGATCTCGCACACCGCCGGCGCGCTCATTTCTGGCTGCAGATCGTAGGTGGCCACTTTGGGGCTCGGCACCACCAGCCGGTCCTCGCCGGCCAGTGGCTCGTCGCGCCCGCCGTTGAAAAAGAACGTCACGTGCGGGTACTTCTCGGTCTCCGCCGTGCGCAGTTGCGTGAGCCCCGCCGCCGAGATCACCTCGCCCACCAGATGCTGCATGGACTGGGGCGCGAACGCGACGGGGAAGGGGAAGGCGTCGTCGTAGCTCGTCATCGTGGCGATGTGCAGCGACGGTCGCGGGCCCGTCTCAAAGCCGCGAAAGTCCGGCGCCGCGAGCGCGCGCAGCGTTTGCCGCATACGGTCGCTGCGGAAGTTGAAGCAAAACAGCGCATCCCCGTCGCGCATGGGGGCCAACGCGGTGCCGTCCGCTCCGGCCATCACCCACGGCAGCACGAATTCGTCAGTGGTGCCGGCGTCGTACGAACGCTGGAGCGCGGCGAGTGCGTCCGTTTCCAGCGGCGCCTCCCCCTTCACTGCGGCGTGGTACCACCGGCCCGTGCGCTCCCAGCGATTGTCGCGATCCATGCCGTAGTATCGACCGCTCACACTCGCCAGCTGCACCCGCGTGCCAAGCGCGGCGAGCGTCTGCGTCAAATAGCCATAGCCACTCGTGGGCGGCGTGTCCCGTCCGTCGAGCAGGGCGTGCAGCACAGTGCGAGGCACCTGCTGCCGTGTGACCAGCGCCGCGAGTGCCGCGAGATGGGCGTCGTGCGCATGGACACCGCCGTCGCCCAACAGACCCAGAAGATGCAAGGTGCCACCTGTGCGCTTTACGTGGTCGCAGGCGGCCAGCAGCGTGGCGTTCGCGAAGAACGAGCCGTCCTCGATGGCGGTACCGATGCGAACCAGATCCTGCATCACCACGCGGCCGGCACCAAGGTTCAGGTGCCCCACCTCACTGTTGCCCATCTGCCCCTCGGGCAACCCCACGGCCTTGCCCGATGCGGCGAGCAACGTGCGCGACGGATGCGACCAGATCCGGTCCCAGTTGGGGGTACGGGCCTGGCCGATCGCGTTGGCATCACTGTCTTCGCGGTAACCCCATCCATCGAGAATGATCAGGGCGACGGCGCGATTCACACGTGCGGACATCGGTCTCCGGGATATGCTTCCGGTGCGTGGGACATGCACTGGACGCAATCTAAACCCCGCTTGGATAGGCGTGTTCGGCGCCGGACCGTGCGGCGGCCTTGGCGCCAGATGGCATGTCCGTCGCGACACGGTGGGCGGCGGCTGGTCGGAACGAAGAGACCGCTGAGTGGTACCACTCGGCAGCGATCGGGCTGTCTCGGTTTATCTGCTGAAACTACAAGCGTTTACGGATGAGGTTCACGTCATCCGGAGTGGTGGGCGGGGTGAACCGACCGGACCGATCGGCTATATTTCTCGTACGGGCGTTCGGTCGTCTGTACCACAGCCGCAGGATCATCTGCCGCTCCCGGTCGAGACGCATGGCGGGCCATGCCTGCGCCGCCGATCGAGCGCCATCCCCGACTCCGTGACCACGACTCCATCCCACGCTTCGGCGTCTTCCACTGCGCGCGTGCCAGCGCGTAGCCGTACCGTCCGCCGCACCACCGTTTCGGTGGGGGTGCTGGCGTGCGCCGGTCTGGTGGCGTTCGTGCGCCCGTCGTCGCCAGCGACGGCCATGAGCCGAGCCAGTGCGCGGTCCGCAACGACCGCAGCGTTGCGCGCCGCGCGTGTCACCCCTGCGGCGCCTGCGGCACACGGGGCGGGCGCGCCGTTCCCGGGCCTCGACTCGCTGCGCGGGGCCAGCCGCAAGCTGCGCGCCCGCTTTCTGAGCCCTGGCCGCGCTGCCGGCCTTCCGGTCCTGCGTGAGCTCTTTGGCGATAGTGCCGTGTCACGCGCCGGTGTCTATGCCGCCGGCGATTCGAGCGGTGCCTTCCATTTCATCACCATGCGCCCCTTCGCTGATAAGGTGAAGGGGCGCATCGGCAGCTACCGCATCGGGTTCTTCCCTGCGGAGCAGCATGCCGCGCGCTCCAAAGCGTATGGCAACCCCGAAGGCTTCCTCGAAGTCACGAGCAGCAACGCCGACACCCCCATCTCCGACCATTTTCGCCTCCGGGATTTCCTCACGAAGGATCAGGTCAACGTGTGGCCCAAGTACCTGGTGCTTCGTGAGCCGCTGGTGGACAAGCTGGAACTGGTCCTGAACGAGTTGCGCACCATGGGCGTGGAGGCGGGTCGCCTCCAGGTGATGTCGGGGTTCCGCACACCGCAGTACAACCAGCAGGGCGTAGGGGCCGGCGGGCGGGTGCAGGACAGCCGCCATCAGTACGGGGATGCCGCCGACGTATACGTGGTGAACGGCGCGCGCGACTGGATGAGCGATCTCAATCGCGACGGTCTCGTGAACACCCGTGATGCGCAAATCCTCGCCGACGCCGCGGCGCGCGTGGAGGGCAAGCACCCTGACCTCGTGGGTGGTATCGGTGTGTACAAGGCCACCTCGGCGCACGGTCCTTTCGTGCACATCGACGTACGTGGCACGCGTGCGCGCTGGGGGGCGTTCTGATGTCGCGGGCTCTTGCAACGCAGCCGCCCGAGTGTGGGGCATGATCCAGCGTCGTACCGCGCTCCTGCTCAGCGGCCTGGTGGCCCTCACGGCGGCAATCATCTATCAGCCGCCGGGTGAGCTGCTCGCTGGATCGTCGGTCGACAGCGACCGTCGCGCCGTGCCCACGGTGGAAGCCGCGCGTTCCAGCATGGGCACGAGCGGCGACGTGAGGATGCAGTTCGTGCGCGCCGGTGAACGCGTGGCCTTTCCCCTCAAGTCGCGCGGTGCGCCGGAGGGGGGGCTCGGGTTCCGGTATCAGTGGATGCAGGTGGGCCGCAACGAGTCGGCCGACGTGATGCGTCCGCTCGATGGCGACACGTTGCTCGCGCCGCTCACCCCCGGCTTCTACGAACTCGTGGTCACGCGCAACGGGATCGCGCAGCGCATCGAGGAGCCCCGCTTGGCCGTGCTCGTGCCCTTCGAGCTCAAGCTCGGCAGCACACTCAACGGCTATCAGATCGGGCGCTATCCCGCCGAGTGGTCGCGCGATGATCAAGGCGAACGCCCTGACGGGTTCGCCGAAGTGCGAGAGGAACACCTCGACCTGCCCCTCACCAAGCACCTGAAGGTCCGGGACTTCGTGACCCACGATCGGCAGACGATCTGGCCGCGGTACGTGGCGGTCGACCCGCGCGTACTCGACAAGATCGAGCTGGTCATGCGCGAGTTGGCGCGCCGGCGTGGCGAGGAGCGCGCGCAGTTCACGCTCGAGGTGCATAGCGGTTTCCGTACTCCGCTGCACAACTCCAACGTCGAAGGCTCTGCGCGTGATTCGCGGCACCTCTACGGCGATGCCGCCGACGTGGCCATCGACACCGACGGCGACGGGCAGCTCACCTTACTCGACGCGTACCGGGTGGAGCAGGCGGTCGACTGGGTGGAACGCCTGCATCCGGAGCTCGTCGGTGGGCTCGGGGTATACAGCAGTCGGCGCTACGCCACCCCATATTGCCATATCGACGCGCGCGGCGAACGGAAACGTTGGCGCGGGTAAGCCCGTAGGGCACTCAGGAGGAGCCCACATGAACCCGTACGTTCGCGATCGCATCAACCGCAAGCTCGAGACGCTCTCCGATGAGCGCCTCTATCAGGTCCTCGATTACGTCGAATTTCTCGAGGCCAAATACGCCGAAAGGCCGGCGCCGGCGACCAACGCCTTTCAGAAGTTCACCGATGGCGTGGAAGACACGCTCCGCGCCGGCGGGCTGGCCGCGGGCACTGTGGCGGAAGCCGTGGGCTTCCTCAACAAGGCCATGGGCGTCCTCAACAACGTGGCGCAAACCACAAAGACGGTGGCCACCGATGTGGTGAGCACCGCCAAGACCGTGGCCGACCAGATCGGCGCCCCGCCGCCCGGCACACCGGGGAGCGGACTGCCGGCGCCCTCGCCACCGGCACCGAGCCCGGCCTCACCGCCCCCCGACTCGCCGCCCTCCGCCCAAGGCTGATCCGTGCCACGCTCCACGTCGCCCTACGAGCCGCTCGAGGCGTTCGACGAGGAGCCTACCCCGTCGCGCCGCGGTCCGCGCACGGGGATGAAGCGGTCGGTCATGCGCATCATCCGCCAGTTCCCCTCGTATCTGCGGCTGCTCGTGGGGCTTATCGGCGACCGTCGGGTGTCGCGGATCGACCGCCTCTTCGTGGTGGCGGCACTCGCCTACATCGTGTCGCCGCTCGACGTCATCCCCGACCTCATCCCCTTTCTCGGGCAGGTCGACGACGTCTTCCTGCTGCTGACCGCCTTGGAGCGCCTGGTGGAGCGTGCGGGACCGCAGGTGCTACGCGACCACTGGCGTGGCACCCCGGCAGACCTCGAGGCGCTCGATATGCCCCGCGTGCTGGAGGCGGCGGCGTTCTTCCTGCCGGGCTGGATGCGCCGCACGCTGCGTCGCGTGGCGGGGCGCCGCCGCCGTGGGGAGCCAACGCCGGGCCGACACGCCGAGCCCCCGTCGGATGGGCGTCTGGCCGGCAGGGCCTGACTGGAATCAGCGATCCGACCGCAGTATGTTTGGAGATGGCACCCTCTTCTCGCTCAGCCCGCATCCGCGAAGACGTCGCGCTCACCTTCGACGACGTTCTCCTCGCCCCTCGGCACTCGCTCACGCATCCGCGTGAGGTCAGCCTGATCTCCCGCTTCACCCGCGGCATCTCGCTCAACGTGCCGCTCGTGTCGGCGGCCATGGACACGGTCACCGAGTCCGAAATGGCGATCGCAATGGCCCGCTATGGCGCCATCGGCGTGCTGCACAAGAACATGTCCATCGATCGGCAGGCGGCCGAGGTGGACCGGGTGAAGCGCAGCGAAAGCGGCATGATTCTCAACCCGATCACGCTCTCCCCCACGGCGCTCCTTCGCGAGGCCGTGGCGCTGATGATGCGCTTCAAGATCTCCGGGGTGCCAATCGTCGACGCGAGCGGCACACTCGTCGGCATTCTCACCAACCGCGACCTGCAGTTCGAGCGTGACCTCGATCGCCCGCTCGCCGATGTGATGACCAGCGCCGATCTGGTCACCGCGCCCGTGGGCACCACGCTCGATGAAGCCGAACGCATTCTCGCCAAGCACCGGATCGAGAAGTTGCCGGTCACCGACGAGCACGGCGTCCTCAAGGGGCTCATCACCGTCAAGGACATCCACAAGCGGCGGCAGTACCCCGACGCGAACAAGGACCAGTACGGCCGCCTGCGGGTGGCCGCGGCGATCGGTGCCGGTGGCGATTATCTCGATCGCGCGCGCGCGCTCATGCAGGCCGGCGTCGACGTGCTGGTGATCGATACCGCGCACGGGCACAGCGAGGGGGTGCTGCAGGCCACCGCCAAGGTGCGCGAGGCCTTCCCTGATGTGCAGCTCATCGCCGGAAACGTGGCCACCAAGGGTGGCGCGGCGGCACTGGTGGCCCGAGGGGTGGACGCCATCAAGGTGGGCGTGGGCCCCGGCTCGATCTGCACAACGCGTGTCGTGACCGGCGTGGGGGTGCCGCAGATCGCCGCCATCATGGACGCGGTGGAAGGCGCCGGTGACGTGCCCGTGATCGCCGACGGCGGCATCAAGTACTCGGGCGACATCGTCA
>NZ_JBIJCN010000019.1:0-53230 GCF_044344655.1 Gemmatimonas sp. | reverse complement strand
TCGTATCGGCGGTGGAGCAGATTGCCGGTCGGGGCGATCTGTTCGCGACCGTTTCCAACACGGGGCTCAGTCTCGACGATATCCAGCAGACACTCTCGCGGGCGCTTGACGACTCCGGTGCGCGGGTGATCTTCACCGATCTGCCGGCTGGCAGCTGCACCATGGCGGTGCGGCGCCTGTTGCGCGAGCGGCCCGGCGTGCTGCTCGTGACCGGCATCAACTTGTCGTTGCTCCTCGACTTTGCCATGCACGATGGCGACGATTCTTTGCAGGCCGCGCAGGCCGCACTCGAGCGGGGCCGCGCTTCCATGACTGTACACGGCGCCTGACCGCGCCACGACGCCGCTTCATCTCCCGCATGCCCATCGCGCTCTATCGCATTGACGATCGTCTCATTCACGGCCAGGTGGTCGTGGGGTGGGGACAGCCACTCGAGCTGCGCTTCATCGTGCTCGTCGACGACGAGGTGGCGGGGAGCGAATGGGAGCAGGAGCTGTACCGCATGGGCGTGCCGCCCGAGATGTCGGTGTATTTCCATGGTGTCGATGACGCCGTGCCCCGCCTCGCCGAGTACGAGCGCATGCCCGAACCGGGAATCGTTCTCACCGGGAACATCGCTACCATGCAGCGTCTGGTCGCGGGGGCGATGGGGCAGGTGCGCGCCGTCAACGTGGGAGGCGTGCACCACGCGCCCGGTCGAATTGGTCGCTTGCGCTATCTGTTCCTCACGCCCGCCGAAGAGGAGGGGCTGCGGGAGATCTCGGCGGCCGGTGTGGACGTGACCGCGCAGGATGTGCCGACGGCGAAGCCCGTGCCGCTCGCCGACATACTGTCGGCCACCACGAGTACCTGACTGCCAGTCGTGACAGAGCTGTTCGCCGCCCTCGTCCCGCTCGTGCCCGTGGCGCTGCTCGCTGGCGTGGTGGGGCTCGATGTGGTGAGTTTCCCCCAAGCCATGATCTCACGCCCGATCGTGGGCGCCACCCTCGGGGGGGCGTTCTTGGGTGCCCCGGAAGCGGGACTGGTGTGCGGCACCGCGCTCGAGTGCCTCGCGCTCGAGTCGCTGCCCGTCGGGGCGTCCCGCTATCCGGAGTGGGGGAGCGCTTCGGTCGTGGCCGGCGCGGTGGCCGCGGTGGGAGCCACCAATTCCTCCTTCCCCGATGTGGGGGCCTTCGCGGTCGCCGTGCTCGTGGGGATCGT
This sequence comes from Gemmatimonas sp., assembly GCF_044344655.1. Taxonomy (GTDB): domain Bacteria; phylum Gemmatimonadota; class Gemmatimonadetes; order Gemmatimonadales; family Gemmatimonadaceae; genus Gemmatimonas. The sequence continues at coordinate 52,030 of NZ_JBIJCN010000019.1, read as the reverse complement.
TACGGCGTGGATCGGTGGCTGGACCATGGTCCAGCATCGCCAGCTCATCGCCCGCTTCGCCCGACCGCGGCTCGACCAGCTGGCGGCGGGATCGCGCAACACCGTCGTGGGGCTGCAGGTGTTCGGGATGACGCTCGACCTCGTGCGCGGTGTCCTGCTGGGAGGGCTCATGTACTGCGTCGCGCGTCCAGTCGCCACCCTCGTCAACGCCTTCTGGACGGTGGACGAAGACCTGTCCCGCGCCGTCATTGTCGCCTCCGTGGCTGCCGTCGCGGCCGCCGCGGTGTGGAAGGACTTTCACGCGATCAGCGGAACGCGGCGCCTGTTCGTGGTCTCCCTCGCGGTTGGCACGTTGCTGGTGGTGGCGGGTGCCTGAGACCGAGCGCAACGCCCCAGCGCTTCGCGCCGACACCGCGAGCCCCCCGTTCGCGAGCCCCCCGGACGGCCCGCCGCTCCCCGGAGCGCTGCGCGCGTCCATGCTGCTCAGATGCCTGGCCATCCAGGGCTCCTGGAATTACGAGATCCTCGTCGGCAACGGCGTGGGCTTCTGCGTGGAGCCCGCCCTGCGCCAACTTCCCGGTGGGCTCGATGGCCAGCCCTACAAGGCGGCGCTCGCGCGGCAGTCCGTGTACTTCAACGCCCACCCGTATCTCGCCGCGCTCGCCGTTGGGGCCCTCGCCCGCGCGGAGGTGGAACAGGTCGCCCCCGTGCGCATCGAGCGGTTCCGCACCGCCCTCTGCGGGCCGCTCGGCAGCGTCGGCGACCGGCTGGTCTGGGCCGCCTGGCTGCCCGCCTGCTCCCTCGTGGCCATTCTCCTCTTCGGTTTCGGGTGGTCCCCGCTCGGCGTCGTTCTGGGGTTCCTCTTTCTGTACAACGTCGGGCATCTGGGACTCCGCGACTGGGGACTGCGCAACGGCTGGAAGCACGGCCTGCGCGTGGCGACCGCGCTGGGGCATCCGGTGCTTCAGCACGGACCACGCTACATTGGTCGGGTATCGGCGGTGCTGGGCGGCCTCGCGCTGCCGTTGGCGGTTCACCGGGCCATCGGCGGGCAGCCGCCACTGTCTCCCATTCCCATGGGGGTGGCCGTCGCTACGCCCCTGCTTGCGGTACTCCTCGTGCGACTGCAGGGCCGCGCCGAGGGATGGCGCGTCGTTCTGCTCGTGCTCGCGGCCCTCGTCCTCTACTCGGTGGTGCGTTGATGGCTGAACGATCCGTTCAAATCGTGAACAAGCATGGACTGCATGCGCGTCCGGCGGCCGAGATGGTCAAGGCTGCGTCGCGGTTCAAGAGCGACATCACCATCTCGCGCGATGATCTCGAGGTGAACGGCAAGAGCATCATGGGGGTCATGATGCTGGCCGCCGAATTCGGCGCCTCCATCACCCTGCGGGCGGTGGGCCCCGACGCCGAGGATGCGCTCGACGCCCTCGTGGCGCTCGTCGCCGCGCGCTTCGGAGAGAGCTGAGTGCAGTCGGTACTCCGCGGCATTCCCGCATCGCCGGGGATCGTCGTGGGACCGGTGCACCTCCTGCGGTGGGAGGTGCCCGATGTGCGTCATCGCGTCATCGACGACGGGGCCATCCCGGGCGAAATCGGCCGTCTCTCGGCGGCGCTCGAGCGCGCACGCGCGCGTCTGCGGCATCTGCGCGCCCGTGCCGAGGTGCAGGCAGGCCCCGAGGAGGCCGCCATCTTCGATGTGCAGCTGTCGATCCTCGACGATGACGAACTGACGAACGCCACCACCGCCCTCATCCGCCAGAACCTCGGCGCGGAAAAGGCGTTCGACATCGTCCTGCTGGAGTGGCGCGCACACTTTGCGCGGTCCAGTGCCCCCATGCTGCGCGAAAAGGTCGGTGACCTCACCGACGTGCACATCCGCGTGCTCTCCATTCTGCTGGATCTGCCGGACCACGATCCGGTCGACGTGCCGCGCGGTAGCAACACGATCCTCGTGACGCACGACCTCACGCCGTCGCTCACGATGCAGCTCGATCGCGAGTGCATCGCCGCCATTGCCACCGAAGCCGGCACGGCCACGGCGCACGTGGCGATCCTCGCGCGCTCCCTTGGGCTGCCGGCGGTCGTGGGCTTGCGCCAGGCGCTCACGGTGCTGCAGGGTGGCGAGATCGCCATCCTCGATGGGGCCGATGGCACGATGATGATCGCCCCCTCCGAGCATGAAGTCGAGGATGCCCGCCAGCGGGTGGCCGAAGAGGAAGGACGCGCCGATGTCCTGCGCGAACTCGCCCACAGCGAACCGGTCACGCGCGATGGTGTGCGCGTGGTGGTGCGCGCGAATGTGGACATCCCCGACGAGGCCGAACCGGGCGCGTCGAGCGGCGCCGAAGGTGTGGGCCTCATGCGCACCGAGTTCCTCGTGGTGGGGCGCGCCAGCATGCCCGACGAGGAGGAGCAGTACCGCGCCTACAAGCGCGTGGTGCAGGCCTTCGGCGGGCGCACCGTCATCATCCGCACCTACGACGTGGGTGGCGACAAGCTGCCCGTCGGCGGCTTTCCGCACGAGGCCAATCCCTTCCTCGGGTGGCGCGCCATCCGCATGTGCCTCGACGAGAGTGAGCTTTTCAAGGTGCAGCTGCGCGCGCTCCTGCGGGCGGCGGTGCACGGCGACCTCCGCATCATGCTGCCGCTCGTCGTCACGGTCGACGAAGTGCGGGAGACTCGGCAACTGATCAGCGAGTGCGTCGCCGAGCTCTCGGCGCGGCGTGTGCCGTTCCGTGACGACGTACCGCTCGGCGTGATGGTGGAAACCCCCGCCGCCGCCGTGGCCTGCGATACGCTGGTGCGCGATGTGGACTTCTTCAGCATCGGGTCGAACGATCTGGTGCAGTACATGCTGGCCGTGGACCGTGGCAACGCCAATCTCGCGCCGCGCTACACGCCTTTCCATCCGGCCGTGCTGCGGCTCATGGCACAGGTGCAGGCCACCGGCGCCGCGCATGGCATCGACGTGTGCGTGTGCGGCGAGATGGCGTCGCAGCCCTTGTCCGTGTTTGCCTTGCTCGGCCTCGGCTTGCGGCAGCTCAGCGTGGCCCCGCGCGCCGTCGCTGACGTGAAGCGCATCATCCGTGGCGTGCGCGTCGAGGCCGCCGCCGATGCCGCGAGGGCCGCCATGGCCGCCAGTACCGCACGTGAGGCGGAAATCCTCCTCCGGCGGCGACTCCGGGCAGAACTCGGATAGCGGGCTGAACTAGTTGTGAAGCCCGTCCGTACGAACTAGTCTACGCCAGTCAACTGGACCCTTTACCAAGAGCGTTGCGTGGCCGATCGTCACCTATTCACGTCGGAGTCCGTCACCGAGGGACATCCGGACAAGATCGCGGACCAGATCTCCGATGCCGTCCTCGATGCCATCCTGACCGAAGACCCCGCGGCTCGCGTGGCCTGCGAAACGCTCGTCACCACGGGCCTCGCGGTCATCGCTGGGGAAATCACCACGTCGGCCTACGTGCACCTCCCCGATATTGTCCGCAAGACGATCGAGGGAATCGGCTACAACGATGCGAACTTTGGCTTCGATTCGAAGACGTGCGCCGTGGTGAGCACGATCGACCGGCAGTCGCCCGACATCGCGCAAGGCGTGGACACCGGTGGCGCCGGTGATCAGGGGATGATGTTCGGCTACGCGACCGACGAAACCCCCGAGCTCATGCCCCTCCCGATCCAGCTGGCGCATGCGCTCACGCACCAGCTGTCGGTGCTCCGTAAGGACGGCACGCTTCCCTGGCTCCGCCCCGACGGCAAGGCCCAGGTGAGCGTGGTGTACGAAGACAACCGTCCCGTCGCCGTCGACACGGTCGTCATCTCCACGCAGCACGATGAGAAGGTCTCCAATACCAAGCTGCGGCGCGCCATCCTCGATGACGTCATTCATGCCATTATCCCGGCCGAGTTCATCGGCCGCCGCATGAAGACGCACATCAATCCCACCGGTCGCTTCGTGATTGGCGGACCGCAGGGGGACGCCGGCCTGACCGGCCGCAAGATCATCGTCGATACGTACGGCGGCATGGGCCGCCATGGCGGCGGTGCCTTCAGCGGCAAGGACCCGTCCAAGGTCGATCGCTCGGCGTGTTACGCCGCCCGCTGGGTGGCCAAGAACATCGTGGCCGCAAAGCTCGCCCGCCGTTGTGAGGTGCAGGTGGCCTACGCCATCGGTGTGGCGCAGCCCGTGTCGGTCTACGTGCAGACGTTCGGGACCGGTACCGTTCCGGATCGCGTGATCGAAGCGGCCGTCAACGATGTGTTCGACCTCACGCCGCGCGGTATCTCGAAGGCGCTCGATCTGCGCAAGCCGATTTATCAGGCCACGGCTGCCTACGGGCACTTCGGCCGCAAGGCCGAAACGATCGGCCGTGGCAAGTCGGCGCGCACCACCTTCACGTGGGAACGCACCGACCGGGTGGGTGCCCTCAAGCAGGCCGTCAAGTAACTCGAGTGGTTCCCGGGCCGACCGCCGGTGTGCCCCTGCATGTTTCCGTGCAGCGTGGCGCACCGGGCGGTCGGTTCGGTGTATCAGTCCCTGTCCTGGGCAGCGTCGCGGCTGCCCCGACAGGCAGGTCGATCGTCGCCCCACCCGGAGAGTGTGCAATGGTGGAAGTCACAGTGGCCAGGCTCGGCCTCGACAGTGCGACGAATTCCTATGTAGTCATCCTGCGCGAAAAGGCGGGGCGTCGGGTGCTGCCCATCTGGATCGGGCAGCCTGAGGCGGAGTCCATCGCCTTACAGATGAACCAGGTGAAGCGCGAGCGCCCGCTCACCCACGATCTCTGCAAGACGCTTATCCGCTCACTCGGGGGCACCCTCCGGCGTGTCAACATCACGCGGGTGAAGAAGAACACCTACTTCGCCGCAATGCATCTCGAGGGCCCCACGGGGCTCGTCGAGGTCGACGCGCGGCCGTCCGACAGCATCGCCATCGCTCTGCGCCTCGACGCCCCGATCTTCGCACCGGAAACGCTGCTCACCGCCATGGAAACGGAAGCCGATGACGAGGCGGAGACCGGTAAGGGCGCCGACCGGGGGGAGCCGGAGCTGAGCGCCGAGCAGCTCAAAGCGTATCTTGAGAATCTTCGTCCGGAAGACTTCGGTAAATTCACACCCTAGTCGCCGCCCTCCTGTTTGCCACCGCTTGCCCCAACCGATGCATCGCTCGTCCTGCCGCCGCCCGTCCACGATGTCAACGCGGTTGTCCCTGTTGGCTGGTGCCGCCCTCGCGCTGGCTGCCGTCGCGGCCTTGCCGGTGTTGGCCGAGGCACAGGCCGGCAATCGCACGGTGGCGGGCCGCGTGCGCCGCCCCGTCGCCGCTGGTGGTGACAGTACTGGCATGGGCGCGGCCTCGAGGGTCTGGGTCACGCTGCACCGGGTAGGGAAGGACACCGCCGGTCCCATCGACTCTGTCCAGAGCGATGCCAACGGGCGCTACCGGTTCCGCTATACCCCGTTCGGCGCGGGCGATGCGGTGTACTTCGCGTCCACCACCTACGGTGGGATCGCCTATTTCACGGCACCGCTCAAGTCGGTCAACGCCGCCGCCGACGAAACAGAAATCACCGTCTTCGACACGACGTCGACAACGTTTCCGATGTCGGTCAAGGGACGGCACCTGATCATCAGTAAGGCCGACAGCAGCAACCTGCGCACCGTCGTCGAGGTGTTCGAGCTGTCCAACGACAGTCTCGTCACCCTCGTGGCCAGCGAGTCGCCCAATGCGGCGCCTACGTGGAGTATCGCTATCCCAGCGGCCGCCCAGGACGTTCGTGCCAACGAAGGCGAGATCTCGCCGGACGCGTTTGCTGCCCAGAACGGGCGGGTGTCGGTGTTCGCGCCGATCGCTCCCGGCGTGAAGCAGGTCGCGTTCTCATACAAAGTGCCCGACAGCAGCTTTCCGCTGCGCGTCCGCGCCGAGGCCGGCGCCGTCGTATTCGAGGTGCTCGTTGAGGAGCCGCAGGGTAAGGTGCAGGGGCAGGGCTTCACCGCGGTCGATCCGGTCACGCTCGAGGGGCGCAACTTCCGGCGCTTTTTGTCACAGGACGTGAAGCCCGACGCCGAGCTGGTGGTGGACGTGCCAGCCGGCGGCGGCGGCGGTCGCAATCTCTATATCGCCGGACTCCTCGTGGCGGTGGGGTTCCTCATGATGCTCGCGCTCACACGCTCCATGCAGCGCGCAGCGAGCAAGCGCGGGACCACGGTCCCTACGCTGCGGCCACGCGAGTCCGAGGCGCCGCTGGCTGATCGCCTGGCGCAGGAAATCGCTGCCCTCGATGCCACCTACGCACGGCAGGAGAATCCGTCGCCGGCCGTGCAGACCGCCTACGAGGCGCGGCGGGTAGAGCTTAAGGCCGCGCTCGCCGAGGCGCTTGCCGAAGTCCCGGTTGGACGGTAGGTTCGGACTGTCGCACACCGCTGTGCGATGACAACTGATTTTCGAGCGCGGGACACGGAAGCCGGTGCAATGCCGGCGCGGCCCCGCCACTGTAACGGGCACTGACACGAACTGTCAGCAGCGCCTCTCGAGGCACCACTGATCCGCTGGATCGGGAAGGTGAGAGGCGTGGCCCGGAGCCAGGAGACGACCCGCGCTCTTTCTTTGACGAAGACCCTCGAGGGGGGGCTCGTGCAAACGTGACACCGGATCGTGCTGGTCGGTCGTGTCACGCGTGCTCGGGCGTCTTCTCGTGGGAGAGGATGCCCGTTCGTGTTTCCTCACCCACGATTGGTACGCCGTGTTCGCTGGTGCCTGCTGCCGTGGTTCGGCAGTGCGCTCGTGGCGTGCACCGATACCAACCGCAATCGTGAACAGGCGCCGCCACCGGGCGCCGTGTCATCTGCGCGTGTGGCGGCTCCGGCCGACACCGACGACTTCGGCGTGCCGTTGCCCACCGACGCCCGCTTCGCTGCGCGCGTGGTGTCGCTCAATCCCTCGGCCACCGAAGCGATCTTCGCGATTGGTGCGCAGCAGCGCCTCGTGGGGCGCTCCCGATGGGATACGCATCCTGCCCAGGTCTCCACCATCCCGGCGCTCGGCGACGGCATCCGCCCGGCCGTCGAGCCGATCCTCGCCGCACGCCCCACGCTCGTCATTCTATACGCCACCGCCGAGAATCGCCCGGCCGCTGAGGCGCTCACGCGCGCCGGCGTCCGGGTGTTGGCACTCCGCGTGGATCGCATTGCCCACTTCCATGCCCAACTGCGCGCGCTCGGTGTCGCCATGGGGGCCGAGGCGCAGGCTCGGGTGGTGAGTGACACCGTGCAGGCCACGCTCGACGCCGTGCATCGCGTGACCGCACGGGTGAAGCGGCGGCCGCGCGTGGTCTGGCCTGTGCAGGGTACGCCGCCGCTTGTCATCGGGGCGGGCAGCTACCTGCACGAATTACTGGGGATTGCCGGCGCGGAGAATGTGTTCGGTGACAATCCACGGCCGTCGCCGGCGGTAGGCATCGAAGAGATCATCGCCCGCGCGCCGGCATTCGTGATCACGAGTGCGAAGCGCGCGGCGGAATTCAACGGCGACGAACTCTGGAGCGCCGTGCCGGCCATTCGCGCCCGCCGCTTTGTCATCGAGGATCCTGCCGTGACCGGCCGTCCCTCCGTGGTGCTCGGGATGGCAGCCGTTCAGCTGGCGCGGGCGCTCCACCCGTCGCTCGCCGATTCCCTGCCGCGACCATGACCCTCATGGCATCGCGCACCGGTGCTGACCGCCCCGCCCGCGGCTCGTTGTCGCTCGCATGGTGGGGCGGGGGGCTGCTGCTCCTGATCGTATTCGTGCTGGGCACCAGCCTCGGCGCGGTCTCGCTGCCGTTCGGTACTGTGCTCGAGGCACTGCGCGGCGTGGGCGACGACGGTATCGTGACGATCGTGCGTGATTTGCGCGTGCCACGCGTGCTGCTCGCGGCGTGCGTGGGCGCGGGGCTCGCCGTAAGTGGGGGCGCGCTGCAGGGCACCATGCGCAATCCGCTCGCCGAGCCGTATCTGCTCGGCGTATCGGGGGGCGCGGCCGTGGGGGCCGTAACGGCGATGGCGTTCGGGGTGGCGGCGCCGCTCGGGGTCACCGCGTGTGCGTTCGCCGGCGCCGCTGCGGCCACCCTGCTTGTGAGTGCGATCGCGCGCATCGCCGGTGGCAGCGGCGACACGCGGCTGCTGCTCATGGCAGGCGTCGTGGTAGGGGCGTTTGCCAATGCCGCAATTCTCGTAGCCCTCGCCGACGCCCCGCCGGAACGTCTGCGTGGTGCGCTGTGGTGGATGATGGGCAGCGCGGCCGACGCGAGCTGGGGCAGCGTGGGGCGTGCGGCCACCGCGCTTGCGCTGCTTGGCGGGGTATTGGTGTGGAAAGCGCGCGACCTCGATGTGCTCGCCCTCGGCGCCGAACCGGCCGCCGCACTGGGGGTCGATGTCGATCGCGCCACGCAGCGCACCTTTCTCGTCGCCAGTTGGCTGGCCGCCGCCACCGTGGCGGCAGCCGGGTTGGTGGGGTTCGTGGGCCTGGTCGTACCCAATCTCGCGCGTGCGCTGGGGGCGCGGCAGCATCGACCCATGCTGCTCCTGTCGGCGCTGTACGGTGCCGTGCTGCTCGTGGCGGCTGACCTGCTCGCGCGCACGTTGCGGGCGCCGGCCGAGTTGCCGCTCGGCGCCGTGACCGCCTTGGTCGGCGTGCCGTTCTTCCTCTCGCGTCTTCGCCGGGTGGCTCCGTGATCACACCTGCGGGCCTGGCGCTCGCCTTCGACGGGATCACCGTGCGCTATCCGTCGCGCGCGAGCGCTGCCCTGAGCGACGTGTCGCTCATCGCGCATCCCGGACGCATCACTGCTGTGGTGGGGCCCAATGGCAGTGGCAAGAGCAGTCTGGTGCGCACCCTGCTGCGCCGTGTCCCGCTCGAGGCCGGACGCATCTGCCTTGGTGGATCCGACATCGCCCCACTCGACTCCCGCGCGCTGGCGCAGTGTATCGCGATCGTGCCGCAGCGCGAGGAGCCCGTCATGCCGCTCTCGGTCCACGAGTTCGTGATGCTGGGCCGACATCCCCGGCGTGGCGCGTTTGGCGCGCCGTCGGCGAACGACCAGCAGCAGGTGGAGCGGGCGCTGGCACGCGCTGGCATTGCCGATGCTATGGGGCGCATGACCGACTCGCTCTCGGGCGGCGAATGGCAACGTGTGCGTATCGCGCGCGCGCTCGCTCAGGAGACGCCGGTGCTGGTGCTCGATGAGCCGACCACATTTCTCGATATCGCGCACGAAATGGCGGTGTTCGAGCTGGTCGACGCACTCGCGCGCGAAGGTCGCACGGTGCTGCTGGTCAGCCATCAGCTGAATCTCGTGGCCCGCTTCGCTGATCACATCGTGCTGTTGCACGAGGGACGGGTCGCGGCGGCCGGTACCACCGATGACGTAATGCGCGGTGACGTGCTGGAGACCGTCTATGACTGGCCGCTCGTGGTCACACGTGATCCGGCGGTGGGCGCGCCCTCGTTGCTGCCGCTCCGTAGCCGTGCCGCGCGAGGACGGTCCGGGTGAACCGCGCATCGCGCCTCAGCGGCCGCGGGCTGCGCGCCATGCGTGTTGGCATCGCAGGGTATACGGCGGCGTTCAGCGCGGTGTTCGGCACAGTGCCGGTACTCGTCGCCCAGCAGAGGGGCGGGGCATCACACCCAGGGATGACCTCACGCGGGCAACAGGAGGGCACGGTGCAGCTGTGCGTGCGCGACGGCGCCACCGGTGCACCGATCGTCGGGGCTACCCTGCAGCTGTTACCCAGTGGCGCCGTGTATCGTGCGCGCGGCGCCTGTGAAACGCTGGTACGATCCGCAGATACCACGGTCCGTGTGACGCGGCTGTCGTACGTGTCAGCTACCGTGTCACTGAGGGACCGCCGGGATCGCGTCACGGTAGATCTGCGTCCACGCGTGGCGTCCCCCACCCAGCTACCAGTGCAACGCGTGAGCGCCGAGCGGGAGGCGACCGCGGCGGCCCGGCGAGGTGAGGTCGCGCTGACGGCTGATGAGGCGCGCGTACGCGGGGTGTCCGGCATGAATGGTCTGCTCACACAGCTGCCGTATACCGCGTTGCGTTCCGCGCGGGGCGAAACCGGCCTGTCCCTGCGCGGCGCGCGGCGCGAACAGGTGGTGGTCACGCTCGACGGGTTGCCACTCAACGATCCGTCCACGGGTTTCGCGGACGTCTCCGACGTGCCACTCGTGGCCCTGCAGTCCGTCACGGTGGCCCCCGGGAGTGATCCGGTGGGAGCAGGGCTCGGGGCGACGGGTGGCCTCCTGGCGCTCACGACCGCGTCGCAGCGATTGCTCTCCCTTCGCAGTGGCGCGTTCGGGGCGCGTGGTCTCGAAGGAGGATGGTCGGGGCAGGGGCTCGGTACACGCTGGCATGTAGCGGGCGCGCATCGATTGGCGCAGAACAACTTTCCTTTCGAAAATGACGCCGGTGTGGCGCCCATCCGCGAAACGCGGATCAACAACGACGAACGGCGAACCGCACTCACGCTCGGCGCCATCGGTGAGCGGATGCAGGTCTCCGTCTTGGCCTCCACGGGAGAACGCGGCATGGTGGGCGCCGCCAACGTGCGCGCCTACGATGCGGATCGGTCCCGCATGACGCGCGTGAACGTACGAACACAGGCGTCCGTGGGTGGCACCGTGACCGTCGCCGGCGTACGCTGGTTCGAGCTTGCCTACCGCGATCGCACGCGGCCAGCGCTCGATTCGCGTGCTCGGGCATGGGCGGCCGATGTGGAATGGCGGGGGCGTGCGCCCGTGGGCGCCTGGCGTAGTGGTGCTGGCGCTGATGGGCTCACCGGGACGGGCAACGTGCACCAGCGTCGCGCACGTGGATTTGCGGCGTGGGCGTGGGAGCGCGGCGATCACCCGGATACTCGCCTCGCTGCCGATCTCGGCATGCGTGCCGACGTCGTCGAACGGTCCGGCGTGCAGCCGACCGCCGGTGCCGGGGTGTCGTGGCGCATCGCCGGCGCGCGGACTGGCAGTCATCTCCTCTTGGCCTCGCGCGCCGCGCAGGCCGTGCGCGTCCCCACACTGTATGACCTCTACTTCTCGTCTCCGCAGCGGCTGTCGGTACGGGCGCTCGCCCCTGAGCGCGTCACGCTCGATGCTTCACTTGCCGTTCGGGGTGCGTGGCAGCGCACGAGCAGTCTGATCTCTGGCGAGGTCGTGGTCGTGTCGCGAGCCACGCGCGATGCCATCGTCTGGTTTCCTGGCAACTTCGGGTGGAGCCCAGCCAATGTGGGCCGAGAGCGCCTTCGTGGGATCGAGAGCCGTGTCGATCTCGCCTCGAGCGTCCTATCCGCGGGGGTGTGGGGCACATGGTACGAGTCGTCGCTGCTGAGTGGCGGACTCAGCATCCCCACGCCGTACGTGCCGCGGGCGAGCGGTGGCGCGCAGCTGCAGTGGCGGCTCGGCACCGACGCCCGCACCGCCGTCAGTGGAAATCTTCGGGTGCAGGGACGCCGTCCCTTTACGGCAGGACCGCGAAATTCACTCTTCGAGCTGCCGTCGGTACGGGTGCTCGATGTGGCGCTTTCGCGGCGCATCACGGTCGCGCAGGTCGATGCCCTCGTCTCCACGGGCATCGACAATGTCACGGACGCCCGGTGGCAATCCGTGCGCGGCTTCCCCATGGCTGGGCGCGCATGGTCCGTCGCGCTCACGGTCCAGCCACGACCGTAACGCGTGGCAACCGACTGGAGGCGTGGTTACGCACGCCGGCAGGCCTGTTCAGGATCAGTGGGCTCATCACTTACTTACTTCCAATGAACGTGCATATCCGCAACACTCTGGCGCGACGGGTCGTCGTGTCGTTCGCGCTCACCGCCGGCGGCCTGCTGACGTCAGCGTGTGGTGGCGACAGCCTCACGCAGAGCACGCCGCAGCCGCCGCGTGGGATCGTGGTGCTCGACGGCTTCATCCAGCCGGGATACACATTCCTCGGTGACACCGGCACGACGACCACCAGGCTCCCACTCGGTCCCGCCACGGAATTCGATGCTGGGGGCTTCACGCTCGAACGTGACACGGCGCTGGCGGTCTCGAGTCGGGGTGCTGGCGACCTGCTGTACGTGACGAATGTCGCCACGAGTGCCAATCGCAGGCTGCAGCTCCCTGCGCGCAGCAACCCGGGACGTGCGCGCCTCTTCCGCGGCAGTAACGGCCAGTCGCTCATCGCGGCCGCCTTGCGCGATTCGTCGGCCATTGCGCTCGTGAGCACGGCAGGGGCGGGTGCCCCCACGATCACCCGCATCGCGAATGCAGGCGTGTGTCCAACCGACATGTTCCAGTACGACAATGCCACCTGGGTTGTCGACGCCAACAGCAACTGTCGCGTGAACTACGCGGTGCAGGGCGATGTGCGCCTTATTCGTATCCCCAGCGGTGGCACCGCGCGTGACACCGTGCCGCTGACGGGTGTACGGGGCTCGAGTGCTGCGGCTATCGTGAAGGGTGACGTTGCGTATATCAGCGCCGGCGGCGATGCGAGCTTTGCCAGCTTCCCGTATACGCTCGTCACCTCCGGCGCCATCGCCAAAGTGGACCTGCGCAACCGGCGCGTGCAGCTCACGCGAGCCATGCCGGCGGGAACGTATGGGGCGGGAGTAAAGGCGGGCCTCGATGGATTCCTGTATGTGTCGCTCTATGAGAACCTTTCCAGCTTCAACAGCCGCATCATCAAGCTGCGCGGTGATGATCTGGCTACGGTTGCCAACGGCGCCACGCCGTGGCTGGATCTCAAGAATGCGGCGGGGGCAGAGGTTCGCTGCGGTAGCGGCATCGCTGATCAACTGGGGCGCCTCCACTGCATTGCCAACGGCACCGGGTCGGTCACATCAGTCATCGTCTTCAGCCCCACGTACGTGGAAACCCGCCGCGTCACGGCGGGGCAGGGCGGTGTGGACCTCGGGCTGCGCTGAGGCCGTGCTGATTCCGAGCGGCCGCGGCGTCGGCGGCGTTTTCGGCTAGGTTTGGGGGTGCCCCTGCTCGTTACCGACGCCATCGTGTTGCATGCCGCCCCCTATCTCGAGTCCAGCCGTATCCTGAGGCTGGCTACTCGCGACGCGGGCGTGCAGTCCGTGGTGGCCCGAGGGGCGCGCTCCAGCAAGAAGCGGTTCGGCAGCGCGGTCGACCTGTTTGCCGAGGGGCAGGCGCAGATCCAGCTGAAGCCCGGCCGCGACCTCCATTCGCTGCACGGCTTCGACGTCACGGTGTCGCGTCCGGCGCTGGCGCTCGACCTCGGGCGCTTCACAGCGGCCAGTGCCATGGCTGAATGCGCCCTGCGTCTGGTCCACGAAGAGGCGGCGCCGGCGGTCTACGGGGCCCTCGTCCGCGGCCTTGATCAGCTCGCCGCCGCCGCCCCCGATCGAACGGCGGCGGTTACACTGGGCGCGCTGTGGCAGCTGGTCGGCGAGGTCGGCTTTCGCCCCGCACTCGAGCACTGCGCCGAGTGCCACGCTGAGATCCGGGCTGACGCTGAGGTGCGGTTTCACCATCGCGTTGGCGGAGCACTGTGCGAGCGGTGCAGCCGGCTGCTACCGGGCGGGCGCCGGCTTCCTCCCTCCGCCATGGAGGCGCTCCGTGCCTGGCTCGGCGACGCCGATTTGGAGGTGGGGCTCGATGACGGCGAGACCCGCGCCCATCAGCGGCTGCTGCGGGAGTTCCTCGCGCAGCACCTTCCGGATCCTCGCCCGCTCAAGGCCTGGCTGGTCTGGGAGCAGGGCGCCTGGTAAGGCCGACGAAGCGGCCTGTTGGATAAGGGACCTGAAGTGCGTCTGTGTAAGTCTATATTGTACAAGCATATCCGTGTGCGTAAGCGCCGTTTCTGATGCTCGAGCACATTGGCCCCTCTGGATTGTTGCTTGACGCATGGGGCTCCTTTTCCTTACCTTCCAAACGGACCCAACACCGTGGGTCCGCACTTCTCACCCTTTAAGGAGACGTCGACTCAGAACCTGATTCGTCAGTCGGAGAAGCACCATGAAACGTTTGTGGGGAGCACTGGGTCTGGTGCTCGCTCTCAGCGTGTTCATGCCACGAGTCGCGGAGGCCCAATCGCAAGACGGTCGGGAACGCCGCAATGGAGCGACGCTCGGACAGAATTTTCCGAACCCGTTCAACCCAGAGACTCGCATTCCGTTTAGCGTGGGTGATACACCCACGTGTTCGCAGCCTGGCAAGCAGTATCGGGTAAGCCTCAAGATTTACAACATCCTGTCGGATGTGGTGGCAACCCCGGTGTTGCAGGGCGGAACAGGCGGAGTGGCCGGTGGTCAACCGCTGGAAAAAGTCGCTATCCCCTGCGGAGAGTACGTGGCCTATTGGGATGGCAAGGTCCAAGCAACCGGGCGGGAGGCCGCCTCAGGCGTGTATCTGTATCGCCTCGAGGTGGATGGCGTGCCGCTGGTGAAGAAGATGATCGTGGTGAAATAAGCTGTTGCTGTGCGAGCACCACGAGACCCGTAACACCAATAGAGAAGGCGCCCCGGGTGAGCGGACCCAGGGCGCCTTTTCGTTTCTCGCGATTTGCCGCGGCGTGTGGTATTCGGCCACTTTGCCATCAGGCTGCACTATTGTCAGCCGCTGGCCTCCCCCTCCTGCGAGGGGCCCCCGGCATGCTGCAGATACGGCAGATCGCAACTGGCACCGCCATTGCCGGTAAGGAGAGCATGATCAATCCCGACCGCTTGACCGTGAAGAGCGCTGAGGCGCTCAACGACGCCGTGGCCATTGCCCGCAAGAACGGCAATCCCCTCGTCTACGATCTGCATCTGCTCCTTGCCCTGTTGGCGCAGGACGAAGGCATCGTCGTTCCGGTGCTGCAGCGGGTGGGAGCCAACAGCACGGCCGTCCGCACAGCCGCCGAGCAGGAGGCGGCGCGCTACGCCAAGCAAAGCGACGCGCAGCCCACGTTCAGTCGCGAGCTCACCCAGGTCGTCGATGCCGCCGAGCGCGAAGCCAAGGCCCTCGGCGACGAGTACATCAGTACCGAGCATCTGCTGCTGGCCCTGTCTGATGCCAAGGGCACCGATAGTGCGCGCGTGCTCACGAGCGCCAGCGCCCATCGCCAGGCGCTGCTCGACGCCCTCAAGCTCGTGCGTGGCGCCCACAAAGTCACGGACCAGTCACCCGAACAGCAGTATCAGGCGCTCCAGAAGTTCACGCGCGATCTCACCGAAAGCGCCCGCAAGGGCAAGCTCGATCCGGTCATCGGCCGTGACGAGGAAATCCGTCGGGTCATTCAGGTGCTGTCGCGGCGCACCAAGAACAACCCGGTGCTCATTGGCGAACCCGGGGTGGGCAAGACCGCCATCGCTGAAGGGCTCGCGCAGCGCATCGTGAGCGGTGATGTCCCCGAAGGGCTGAAGAACAAGAAGCTCGTCTCGCTCGACCTCGGTGCCCTCATCGCCGGCGCCAAGTTCCGCGGCGAATTCGAGGAGCGGCTCAAGTCGGTCCTCAAGGAAATCACGAGCGCCGACGGGCTCTACATCGTCTTCATCGACGAGCTGCATACGCTCGTGGGTGCCGGCAAGGCCGAAGGCAGCATGGATGCCGGCAACATGCTCAAGCCCATGCTCGCGCGCGGTGAACTGCGAGTGGTGGGGGCCACCACGCTCGACGAGTATCGCCAGCACGTCGAGAAGGACGCGGCGCTCGAGCGCCGCTTCCAGCCGGTGTACGTGGGCGAGCCCAGTGTGGAGAGCACCATCGCCATCCTGCGCGGCCTCAAGGAGCGCTACGAGGCGCACCACGGCGTGCGCATCACCGATGGTGCCGTGGTAGCCGCCGCCACGCTCTCCAATCGCTACATCGGCGATCGGTTCCTCCCCGACAAGGCCATCGACTTGATCGATGAGGCGGCAAGCCGCCTCCGCATCGAGATCGATTCGGTGCCCCAGGAAATCGACGAAGTCGAGCGGCGCATTGTGCAGCTCGAGATCGAGAAGGCCGCACTGCAAAAAGAGACCGATCCCGCCTCGCTCGATCGTCGGCAGGCGCTCGAACGGGAACTGGCCGACAAGAAGGAGCAGGCGTCGGGGATGCGTGCCCAGTGGCAACAGGAGAAGGAAACGCTTGGCGCCGTGGGGCGGGTGAAGCAGGAGATCGAGCAGGCGCGCTTCGAGGCCGAGCAGGCCACCCGTGCCGGCGACCTCTCCAAGGCCGCCGAGATTACCTACGGTCGCATCCCCCAGCTCGAGCGCGCCATGACGGACGCCGAGGCAAAGTTGGCCAGCCACGACGGCCGGCCGCAGTTCCTCAAGGAGGAGGTTGCGGCAGACGACGTGGCCGAGGTCGTGGCGCGGTGGACGGGCATCCCGGTTACCCGCATGCTCGAATCGGAACGTGAACGCCTCACCAAGCTCGAAGACGTGCTGGGCACCCGCGTGATCGGGCAGCGCGAGGCAGTGAAGGCCGTTGCCAACGCCGTGCGTCGCTCACGCGCCGGCCTGCAGGATCCCAATCGCCCGATCGGTTCGTTCATCTTCCTCGGCCCCACGGGCGTGGGGAAGACGGAGACGGCCAAGGCGCTCGCCGAGTTCCTCTTCGACGATGAACACGCGATGGTGCGCATCGACATGTCGGAGTACATGGAGAAGCACGCGGTGGCGCGGCTCATCGGCGCGCCGCCTGGGTACGTGGGCTTCGAGGAAGGTGGGCAGCTCACCGAGGCGGTGCGTCGCCGGCCCTACAGCGTGATCCTGTTCGATGAAATCGAGAAGGCGCATCCGGATGTGTTCAACATCCTGCTGCAGCTCCTCGACGACGGGCGCCTCACCGATTCGCAGGGGCGCACGGTGGACTTCCGCAACGCGGTGGTCATCATGACCTCGAACGTGGGCAGTCACCTCATTCTCGAACGCAGCCAAGACGCCGCCGCCGACTGGAAACGCACCGAGCAGGAGGTGCTCACGGCACTGCAGGGCGTGTTCAGGCCCGAGTTCCTCAATCGCATCGATGATGTCGTGGTCTTTCATCCGCTCGGTCGCGACGAGCTCGATCACATTGTGGACCTGCAGCTTGGGCACCTCCGCCGGTTGCTCGCCGATCGCAAACTCGTCCTCCACCTCACCGACGCGGCGCGCCAACAGCTCGCCGACGAGGGGTACGATCCGGCCTTCGGCGCGCGTCCCCTCAAGCGGGCGGTCCAGCGGATGCTGCAGAATCCCCTGGCCCTCGCGGTGCTCGAAGGGCGCTTCCGCGAGGGGGACGTCATCGTGGCCGATGTCCTGGAAGGAAAGGAAGCGCTGGTCTTCTCCCATGGCGATGCCGCCGACGCGGCCGCCCAGCAGGCGTTCGAGGCGGCCACAGTGTAGCTTCGGCTGCATGCGAATCTTGTTGCCCTCGTCCGTCGCCGCTGGGGGCTCCGCGCCGCAGCGGCGGCATACTGCCCGTGCGCTCCTGGCCGCGGCCCTGCTGGCCGCGGCCCTGCTGGCGGCGCAGGGCTGCAGTGGTGACAGCGGCGGATCCGGCGGCGCCACCATCACGGTGCCGCCTCCCCCGCCTACGCCGGTGCCCACAGGACCCGTCGGGCCTCTGGCGGCGGGACAGGCCTATACCGATGGGCCGGGCTACGTGGAGTACACGCCGGGTGATGCACCCGTGTTGATTATCGCGCCCCACGGTGGAGCGCTCTCGCCCTCGGGGCTCGCCGATCGGACCTGCTCGGGGTGCGTCACGGTCAACGATGCCAACACCCAGGAACTCGCGCGCACCATCGTGGAGGCGTTCCGCGCGCGGACAGGCGCACGCCCGCACCTCTTGGTGAACCGCCTGCATCGGCGAAAGTTCGACGCCAATCGTGACCGTACCGAGGCCACTGGCGGCGGTGCGGCCCTCAACGCCACCTGGGTGTGGTTCCATGAGGCGGCCGACTCTGCGCGCGCCGCCATCGTGCGCCGCGGCCAACGCGGGCTGGTGATCGATCTCCACGGCCATGGTCACGCGGTGCCGCGACTCGAGCTTGGGTACCTGCTCGGTGACGCAGACCTCCGCGCCAGCGATGCCACGCTTGCCGGCAACGGCGCAATGGCGCGCAGCAGTATCGCCCGCCTCGCCGGTGATTCCCGCAGTACGCCGGACCGTGGTCTTGGAGTGCTGCGCGGTCCGCGCAGTCTCGGCGCGTTGCTCGCGAACGGCGGCTATCCTGCCGTGCCGTCCCCCGCTGATCCGGCGCCGCTGGTGGGGCAGGAGTATTTCGACGGCGGGTACAACACGCAGCGCCACGGCTCGGTCTTCGGCGGTCCGCTCGACGCCATTCAGATCGAGTGCAACTTTGCCGGGGTACGTGACTCCGAGTCGAGTCGCGCAGCCTTCGCCAACGCGGTCGTCAATGCGCTCCTCGTGTACCTCGACACCCACTACGGCTGGCGACCCGCCGCGTGATCATGATCCGTCAGGTGATCCCCCGGTGACCCCATGACGACGGCGCCCGTTCCCGCCGTGCTCGTGAGCGCCATGCAGGTGGCGCTGGTGGAGGCACGCGCTGCTGCCGAGGCCGGGGAAGTCCCGGTGGGCGCGGTGATTGTGGACAACACCACGGGCGCGATTCTCGCGATGGCCCAGAACCGCATGCGCCGCGACGGCGACGGTACCTCGCACGCCGAATTGCTGGCGCTGCGAATGGCCGCGAAACAGCGCGGTGATCGCGACCTCACCGACTGCTCGCTGGTGGTCACACTTGAACCCTGTGCCATGTGCGCCGGCGCGATCGTGCTCTCGCGCATCGACTCCCTCGTCTTCGGGGCATGGGACGACAAGGCCGGAATGTGCGGCAGCGTGGGGGATATCGTGCGGCACCCGCGCTTGAATCATCGTCCGCAGGTCCGGGGGGGGGTGCTCGCCGAGGAATGCGCGGCGCTGCTTCGCGACTTTTTCGCACTCCGCCGCTGAAGCGCTGCTCTTCACCCTCAACGCTTGTGTCCATGCGCTCTCGTGTGCGTCTCCGCTCCCTGCTGTTCGCCGTTCCGGCGATCGCCTGCGCCTTCGTGCTTGCGCCAGTGCCGAATGGCCGGCTCCATGCCCAGTCGTCGCCGTCGACGGCGGCCTCAAAGCCGGCTACGCCGCGCGCACCACAGACGCCGCGCTTTCAGACGCTGTCGCTTCTTGGCGACACCCTGCGCGCGTTCCCGCTCAGCGCCGCCACACGCACGCGCTATGAAGCGCAGCTCGCCGTGGCGCGTCGGGCGTACCAGCACACCCCCACCAACGTCGACTCCATCATCTGGTACGCGCGGCGCTTGGGGTATCTGGGGAAGCTGCGCGAGGCGATCGAGATCTACAGCCGCGGAATCGCGCTTTACCCCGATAATCCATGGCTCTACCGCCATCGCGGCCATCGCCATGTGTCTGTGCGCGACTTCGATGCCGCCATCAGCGACCTGCGCCGTGCCGATGAGCTCACGCGCGACAAGCCTGATCAGGTGGAGCCCGACGGACAGCCGAATGCGCGCAACACGCCAATCGGCACGCTCAAGTCCAACATCCTGTACCATCTCGCGCTCGCGTACTATCTCCAGGGCAGTTGGGGCGAGGCCGCCCAGGTGGCTGAGCGCGAGGTCGCGGCGGCCACCAACGACGATCGCCGCGTGTCGATGGCGCACTGGCAATACATGGCCCTGCGCCGCGCCGGACGGCCGGCCGACGCGGCCAAGGTGCTGGTGCCCATTCGCCGCACCATGCGGGTGATCGAGAACCAGCCCTATCACAAGTTGCTGTTGATGTACAAGGGGGGGCTGCCTCCAGACTCCGTGCTGACCGCGGGTCCCAACGGTGAGCTTTCGGTGGAGGACGCGACGGCGGCGTACGGCGTGGCCAACTGGCATTGGTACAACGGTCGACGTCCAGAGGCCGAGGCGCTGCTCCGGCGCATTCTCGCAGGCGGTCAGTGGGGCGCCTTCGGCACGATCGCCGCCGAGGTGGAGCTATCGCGCTTGCCGCAGCTGGCACCGCCGCGCTGACCGCCTCAGTACCCGCGGGCGCGATCTACCGTCCACGCGGGCAGCACCCCGCGCTCCAATGCCGTGGCGCATTCGAGGAACCCCTCGGCGGCGCCGGCCACCGTGGTCAGTCCCGAGATGTGCGGTGAGACGATCACGCGCGGATCACCCCAGAGCGGCGAACGTTCCGGCAGCGGCTCCGTCTCGAAAACGTCGAGCGCTGCCGCGCGCAGCCACCCCTGATCGAGTGCCTCGGGGAGGGCATGCTCCTCCACCACGGCACCACGCCCGGCGTTGAGGAGTGCCGCCCCACGGCACCGCGACAGCACCTCGCGAGAGACGAGCCCCCGCGTGGCCGGCGTGTCCGGGATCGACAGCACAATCCAGTCGGCCTCACCGACGAGGTCGGGAAGCCGCTCGACCGGATGCACCGCGCGGAAGGCGGCATGGGTCGACGCTCCCGTACGGGATACCCCGGTCACGTGTACGCCGAGGGCCGTGAGCGAGGTGGCGATCGCCGACCCGATGTCGCCAGTACCAACCAGCAGCGCACGCGTACCGGCAACGCGAGCGATATCGCGTGGGGCCCAACGGTGCTCTCGCTGGGCATCCACCAGGGACACCAACTGCTGCTGGATGGCAAAGATGCGTGCCACCGCCCACTCGGCGATCATCGGCCCGAACGACTCCGGCGATCGTGTGAGCAAGATCTCGTCCGTCAGCCCCGAGCCAAGCCAGGCATCCACGCCGGCGCCGGTGCTGTGCACCCACTGCACTGCGCCCATGTGCGTGGCAGACGGGGGGCGCTTGAAACCGATGTAGCTGTCGCCCCACGCCAGATCGTCCACGGTGATCTCCATGAAGGGCGCGCCGCGGATTTCGAGTGCTGGTCGACGATCGCGGAGGACGGCAGCGATCTCGGCGTGCGCGTTGGCGCCGATCACCACACGCTGCGGTGAGAACGGAAGCGAGAGTCGAAGTGACATGGACGAAGAATGCGTTCAGGAAATGGTGTCGCCAACGGCGTTGCAGGCGAGTACCGTGGCGAAGATGAACAGCCCTGGGAACACCGCAAGCCACGGTTCGGTGCTCATGGTACTCTGGGCCTGATACAGCATGTTGCCCCAGCTCGCGGTGGGCGGTTGCACCCCCACGCCGAAGAAGCTCATGGTGCTTTCGAGCAGAATCCCGCGTCCGATGGACAGCGTCGTGGCGACGGTGAGGGTGGGCACCACGGCCGGCAGTAGATGCCGTGTGAACACCCGCCATGGTGAGCACCCAACGGCGGTGGCCGCGTGAACGAAATCCCGCGTGACCAGTGATAGCATGTCGGCCCGCACCACCCGCGCCGTTTCCATCCATCCAGTCAGCGCTACGAGGAGGATCAGGGTGGGGATGCCCGGTTGTACCACGGCGGCGGCTAGCATCAGCAACGGCAGGCGGGGAATCGACAGCATGGCATCGGTGAGGCGCATGAGCAGATCATCCATCCATCGACCGGCGTAGCCTGCCACACCGCCAATCACCACGCCCACGACGCCGCTCGTGCACGCCGACAGCAACCCGATGGCGAGCGACACCCGTGCGCCGAACAGCACGCGGGTCAGCACGTCGCGCCCAAGGTCATCGGTGCCGAACCAGTGGATCGCTGAGGGCGCGGCGCGGCGGTTTGCGAGGTCCACGGCATCGGCCGCGAACGGCGCCAGCAGCGGTGCGGCGAAGGCACCGACGATCAGCACCAGCAGAAAGAGTCCCGCGCCGCGTGCGGAGCGCCGAGGCGGGATGCGCATCAGCGGGGCCCCCGCGTGCGCGGATCGAGCGCCCGCACGGCGACGTCACTCAGCAGGTTGAGCGCGATGACTGCCACCGCGCCGCACATGAGGAACGCCATCAGCACCGGATAGTCGCGTTTGGCCAGCGACTCGGTGAAAAGGCTCCCGACCCCCGGCCAGGCGAACACACTCTCGGTCACCACCGCGCCCGATGCCAGCATGGCGGCGTCGAGAAGCACGACGGTTACGAAGGGGCCGAGCGCATTCGGTAACGCATGTCGGAGCACGAGCCGATACTCCGGTAGCCCGCGCACGCGCGCCGCCGAGATGAACGGCAGCGACAGGGTCTCGCCCATCGCGCGGCGCAGATAACGTGACCAGGCTGCGCCTTGCACGATGGCCAGAACCACTGCCGGAAGTATCAGGTGCGCGAGACGGTCGGTCAGCGCCGTGGAACCGAACGACTGTCGTCCAGAGGAGGGGAGCCAGCCGAGCTGCACGGCGAACACCAGCTGTAGCAGGAGCCCGAACCAGAAGACGGGTAGCGAGATCCCCGCGGTCACGGCCGCACGGGTGCCGCGTTCCACCCCGCGGTACATCGCGGCCATGATGCCAAGCGGCAGGGCAAGCAGCAGGGCGAGCAGGCTGGCCCCACCAACCAGTTCGAGCGTGGCGGGAATACGCTCCGCTACGCGAAGGAGTACCGGGCGTCCGTCAGCGTAACTGTATCCCCAGTCCCCCTGCAGGAAGGCCCCGAGCCAACGGCCATACTGCACCGTCACCGGCTGGTCGAGCCCCATCGCCTTTGCAAGCCGGGCGATGTCCTCCGGTCGCACGTTGGGATTCTCGAGATACGCCGCGAGCGGCCCCCCGGGGACGGCCTGGAGCAGGGCGAACACCACGATCGAAACGAGCAGCAGCAGCGGTACGGCCTGCACCAGCCGCCTGAGGATCAGCGGCCCCATCGTGCTCCCTGGGCCCATGTGTGTACCGTGGACCGATGTGCCCCGCGACCGTTCACCGCGGGGTCATCTCCCATGCATGCACGTTCCAGAATGGGCCGGCATTGGTCGGATTGCCCGTGAATCCCTTGAGCGTCGCCGGAATGGCATCCACCTTCGCGGTGTTGTACAGCGGGATCTCCGGGGCCAGTTCCGCGATGCGACCCTGCGCCGTGCGCAGCAGGGCGTTGCGTGCTCCCGCGTCGACGGTCCGGTCGCTCTCGTAGAGCAACGCCGTCAGCTCGGCATCGTCCACGTAGTTGATGTTGCGCCCCGCTGGCGGCGTGCGATCACGCGCAAAGAACAACGTCAGCTCCGGATCGGCGCCCATCTGCCACCAGTGCAGCATCGCGTCGAACTCACCCTTGAACCACACGCTGCTGATGCTGGTCCCGTCAAGCAGTTGGACCTGCATGTCCACGCCGACGGTGCGGTACGCCTGCTGCAGCGCCTGCGACACGTTCTCACGAATGGCGAAGCCGGACTGGGTGATGAGCGTGAACGCGAGCCGCTTGCCATTCCGGTTCCGCACGCCGTCGCTCCCCATGCGCCAGCCGGCCTCGTCGAGCAGGCGGTTCGCCGCCACGGTGTCGTAGGGGTAGCTGGTCACGGTGGGTTCGTAGGCCGGCGAGAGCGGCTGAATCGGGCCATTCACCACCGACACCTGCTCGTCGAGGAGCGTGCGTACCATACTGGCGCGGTCCACGGCATGCGTGAGGGCCCGGCGCACGCGGACGTCGGCGAACGCCGGGAAGTGACGCTGGTTGAGCGTCACGTGCTCGTAGCCGTTCCCTACGACCTTGTTGAGACGGAGACGGGCCAGCGGTTGCACCTCGCGCACCTTATCCCAGGGGAGCAGTGCCACCAGATGCACCTCGCCGCTCTTGAGCAGATTGATGCGGGTGGTGGTGTTGGCGAGGAAGCGGAACAGCAGTTGCCGGATCTTCGGCTGGCCGCCACCGCGCCAGTAATCTGGCGCGCGTTCCAGCAGGATGTACTCGCCGGTCTTCCACTCCTTCACTCGGTATGGGCCGGTACCCAACGGCGCGCGATTGTAATCATTGGCGCTGTTGATGTCGCGACCCGCCAGCACATGGCGGGGTAGGGTGCCGCGCACGAACTGCAGCTGGTACGGAGCATAGACTTCCTTGTAGTGCACGACCGCCGTGAGCGAGTCTGGCGTGTCCACGCTGCTGATGCGGTCGAACCCGTCTACGCTCTCGGGTTTCCAGTCACCCTTGTTGATGGCGTCCACGGTGAACTTCACGTCGGCCGAGCTGTGCGGCGTGCCGTCGTGCCACTTCACGCCAGGGCGCAGTTTCCAGATGACGTCCATCCCGCCGTCCGGCCGCAGCACCACCCCCTTGTTGGCGAGGGTGGGGATCTCGGCGGCGAGCACCGGCACGATACGCATCTGCTCATCGTTCGTGACGAGCCCCTCCACCACGCATGACTCGATGTCTTCGAGGATGTGCGTAGCATACCGGTTCATCGTATCCGGCTCACGATCGTATCCGATGATCAGCAGCTCGTTACTGGGACCGCCCGCCGAGCCGCCACCAGCCGCGCGCTCCCCACCGCCGCAGGCGGCAACAAACATGGCGGTACACACCACGAGACGTATGCCGGTGATCGCATGGGCCCGCGCCCGCCACGACGTCATGGTGCATCCTCCGCCAGCAGCAGCTTGGCTGCCAGCAACACGGGAACAGAACCACGGCTCAGTAGCGCATCATGGAACGCGCGCATCGAGAACCCCGCCCCGTCGCGCGAGCGCAGGGCGTCGCGCAGGTCGAGAATGCCCTGCGTTCCCAGCCAGTACATCACTGCCGTGCCTGGAAACATGCTGTTCTTGATCGCTTCTCCGTGGGCGGTGGCGGTGGGCATCCCCACTTCCCCAACGTAGTAATCCACGGCGTCCTCGAAGCTCATCTTCCCCGTATGCAGCGAGATGTCCACGATGGCCCGCGCCAGCATGCGCACCCGACTCTGCTGCTCCGAAGCCTGCTCGAGCGGCGTGAGGAAGCCCAGTTCGTCCGCCAATTCAGTGGCGTAGCACGCCCACCCTTCCGCCATCGAGCCACCCTGAAAGAGGCCGATGCGGCTTGCGCAGTCCACGGCCGCGATGGTGCCGATCCGCGACGTGGAGCGATGGGTGGCATGCCAGTTCTGCACATGATGCCCCAACGCCCCGTGGTGCACCACATGGTTCAGCGTGATCACACTGTGGTTCCACGCCCGGAGCCGGCGTGTGCGCTCGTGGTCCGGCACGGCTCCGTCCACCGGAGTCACCAGATAGAGATGCTCGTCGCGGGGCTCGAGGGGGGCGGGTGACCGGTAGAAGAGGAAGTACAGCTGCGGGGCGGCGTCGGCAGCCCAGGCCGGAATGGGTGCGTAGCGCAGCGGCCAGTCGCTCCACTCCACCAGGTCGTGATCGGCGGCAAACTCGCGGCAGGCCTCCCACTTGTCGCTGAACGCGGCGAGGAAGTCGTTCGCCGACGGGGCATCGTCGGCCAGGGCCTCCGATAGCCCCTCTGGGCTCCCCGCCACCTCGATCGCCAGCGCTTCGAACCGCTCCTGCGCCGCGGGCATGGCGTCCTGCACGCGCTGCAACAGGGTGTCGGCATCGGTGTCACAGCAGTGCCCCCGCTTGAGCAGGATGCCATACGCCTCCGCACCGATCGCCATGCTCGCCTGCTCGTCCCGTGGCAGGGCCTCCAGCCAGATCGCGGTGTCGCTCAACGACGCCGCGGCCACCTCGCCGGCCTCCAGTACCCACGCGCGCGATGCCTCGTCGGCCCCGTGCGCATCGAGCCACATCGAAAGGCGGGTGCGAAGCAGGTCGGCTCCCACGCGCGACTCGCGGGCCGCGCGTTCCACCCACTGCGGCGGCATCGCCTCGGTGATGGTCTCGCGCATGTCGCCAAGGAAGCGCGGCATGTCGTGCAGTCGCATCGCAATCGAGGCAAACGCCTCTTCCACCGGCATCGGCGGACGCAACATCAGACCGATCACGCCGAACAGCGCCTCGCCAGTCCAGAGCGCCGGGTTCTTGTCGTGGAAGTAGCGGCTTTCGAATTCCAGCTGGCGCACATCGAGGCTAGCCCGGCACAGTTCCGCGTCGAGCGCGGGGGCATTGCGCGCCAGCTCTGCCCAGTCCTCAGAGGGCGGGTAGGCATCGTCCAGCGCCACCGTGAGCGCTTCGAACTCGTCCTGCTCGTCGTCGCGCGCCTCGCGCGTCCAGTCCGGATACTCGTGGTCGTGCAGCCGCATGCCCGTGAACGTGGCGTTCACCGGATGGCGGAAGTAGTACTGCTCGAGGAACTGCTCGATCGGCGAATTCACGCGGTGCGGTCTCCCGCGAGAGGAATATTGACCCATCGGCGCTGGCGGAACGAGCGTTCGACGGCGTTGATCAGCTCCTGCACGTGAGCGCCGTCCTCGAAGTTGCCCTCGTTGCCTTCCACATCGCCCCGGATCTCCGAGATGAACGAGTGGGTGAGATTGGCATAGAACAGGGACCGCCACGACTCGCGCGCACTGCCGCCGGTGGGATAGAAGCGCTGCGGCACCTCCAGCGGCTCGAACTCCACGGCGTCCTTGGTGGCCGCCTTGAGTGACTCGCAGATGCCGCGCTCCTCCACCAACCGGCAGATCAGCGCGCCCTTGCTGCCGTACACACGGGCCTCGATCCCCGGATAATTGCCCACCGTCACGAAGCTCGTTTGGATGCTGCCGATGCCACCGTTGGCGAATTCACCGATGAAGATGTCGCCATCATCGATGTTCATGCGCATCATGGTGCCCGTGGCCCGCACCATGCGCTCCGGCACGAAATTCTTCATCGTGCCCACCACCTGCGCAAACCGGCTCCCCATGCAGAGATGGCCGATGTCCATGATGGGCGCACCGTAGCCCTCGAGCGACGACACGTGCAGGATGGACTGGTCCGCCTCGTGGTCCACCTGGCGCAGCGGGGTCTGCGGGTCGAGCCATTGGGAGTTCTGCTCGTAGCCGTTGAAGATGTACGGCTCGCCGATGAATCCCTCATCGATCAGCGCCTTCATGTACCGCATCGCGGGCGCATATCGGAACGTGAACCCCAGCTTGGTTTTGAGCCCCTTGCTGCGCGCGAGCGCCGCGGCGCGCAACGTATCCTGATAGTCGTACGCCACCGGTTTCTCACAGAGCACATGGCGCCCCGCCTCCAGCGCTGCCCAGGACAGCGAGAAGTGTGTGGCGCTTGGCGTGCAGACGTCGACGGCGTCCAGATCGGGACGGGCCAGCAGCGCCTCGTGACTGTCATACACGTGCGGAATGGCAAACCGCTCGGCGAGGGCCCGGGCCCGCTCGATCACCGGATCCGCGATCGCCATCACCTTGCACCGCGGATCGCGTGCATACCCCGGCAAGTGGGCGAACTCCGCCCAGGCCCCGGCGCCCAGCACGCCAACGCGAACCACGCTGTCTTTGACGGTCACTGAATGACTCGTGAAGTGTCACCCGGCAGCAACAGCTGACGGGGTGCCCAAATGGGGGCGATGCGCTGCGTCCTCACGCGCGCGTAGCCGTGCCTTTGCGGCCGGCAGGGGGGGCGGTCGCGTCCGCCGCGTCGGCCGCTCGTGCGCCCCGAGAAAGTAACCCCCGTACGTGGGCGCGTAGGTGCTGCATGCTGCTTTGCGCCTGACCGCTGGTGTGACCATCAGGGCATCCGCCCAAGGCACTGCGGCGCGCGCTCCCGTGTCGCGATGCGGGGCAGGGACTTGATCCAGACTCGTCCTACAGTTAACTATCGCGGCTCCCGGAGGCTGTCACGGCGCGTGCCGTGTTGGCAGCTCCGAGGACAGGTGGCCGAGTGGTTGAAGGCACCGGTCTCGAAAACCGGCATACCGGCAACGGTATCGTGAGTTCGAATCTCACCCTGTCCGCTTCAACATCGCTGGATCTCTCGCGCCGCCGTGGCCTGCCGCGGCGGCGCGTTGCTTGGGTGGCGGTTGTACGTTGTGCTCGCAGTGTCCCTGGATGGGTGGCCGAGTGGTTTAAGGCGCACGCCTGGAAAGCGTGTTGGCTCGTAAGGGTCTCGGGGGTTCGAATCCCCCCTCATCCGTTTCACGCAGAAGTCCCCGCGTCGGCCATGTGGCCGGCGCGGGGACTTCTGTTTGTGCGCCGCCTTACCGGTGGGCCGGTGAGCGCAGGGCGGCCCGCGCCCGCTCCGTGAAGACTAGCGGCCGCCGCGCGCCCGACGCTGCGCGTTCCCCATCGCCTCGATGTCGGCCAGCAGCTTCTTCGCGTCGTACACGATGCCGTCCTTGATCGTGTACTTCACCCCACCGTACGTCTCCACCTTGCCGGTCTCGTCGTTCAGCCGTTCCCAGCCCGTGCCATAGAGGACCTTGAGGTTGGCAAATGGGTTCGCGTCGACAATCACGAGGTCGGCCAGCATGCCCGGCTCCACCACACCCTTGTCGATGGGCAGCCCCGTCGACTTGTTGAGCGCGATCGACGCGTGATACGTGCCTGCGCGAATCGCCTCGCCGGGATAGAAGCCGGCTTCCTGCAGCAGCTCAAGCTCCTCGATCGTCGAGAAGCCAGGTGTGTTCCAGATGAAGCCGGCATCGGAGCTCGCCGTCACGCGACCACCCATGTTCTTGTAGTCGTTCAGGAACATCATCCACACGCGATAGAAGTTCTTCCACGCCACCTCGTCGGCGGTCGTCCAGTTGTAGAAGTACGCGCCGTGATTCTCGCGGTTTGAGATGTAGAAGTCGCGCTGCGTCGGAATCGTGTACTTCTCATGCCACGGCGCGTACATCCGATGATTCACGTCGCGGCCGGTGAGATACGTGGTCATCGTGGGGTCGAGCGTGACGTCGCGATCCTTGAGGTTCTTCAGGAAGCGATTCCACTTCTCCCCACGCGGCGTCACGAGGCTCCACTGGCGGGCCACTTCGCCGAACCGCGTCTGCTCGTCCTGCAGGTTCGCCTCGAGTGGCCACGGCTGGACCTGGTGGTTGTCATACATCGACTCGAAGAGGCCGTAGAAGTGCGTGATGGCCTCGAGGCCCATCGCCGTGGCCACGTCGCCGTTCACCTGCGCCACGCCGCCCTGCTGCAAGTGCGCCGTGCTACCGAGTCCCAGCTTCTTCGCTTCGTCGAGGTAGGCCTGCATCAGGTCGGGACGTTCGGCGCCCAGCTTGAGACCGTCCGCGCCATTGGCCTTGGCCCAGCGCACCCACTCGCGCGCCACCTCTGGCGTGCGCGGCACGCCGCGCCCCCAGCCCGTGCCGGGACGCTGGTACACCACGTACCGCGGCGCCGCGATGTCGTTCTTCGCGCTACGCGCGCGCTCTTTCACCGAATAGTCGAAGCTCGCGAACGGCACGCCGCGCACGGTCGTGATGCCGTGCGCGAGCCACAGCTTGTTGTAGTACTCGCTGTCCGGCGCCTTCTGCTGGGTCCCCTGATGCACGTGCAGATCGATGAGCCCCGGCATGAGATACATGCCGGTGGCGTCGATCTCCTTCGTGGCGCCTTGCGGCCGCTTGCTCGGATCGATCTTCACCTTGGGATAGCCCACACTCACGATCGAGGCGATGCGGTTGCCTTCGACCACCACATCCACCGGACCGCGCGGCGCACTGCCGTAGCCGTCGATGAGGTTGACGCCCCGAATGATCAGGCGCTGGAAGGGCCCCTCGCCCTCCTTGCGGGCCGGAGCTGGGGTGGGGTCCTCCTGGCGCTCGGCGGCCAGGCGAGCCTGCACGGCGGGATCTACGGCCGGCGCGGCCGCCGGCTTCTTCTGGGCCGACAACGTGGTGCCGGCAACGGTGAGCAGCAACGCGAGGCTGGTGCTCCGCAGGGCGAACGGGGTGGTCGACATCGGGGCGGAGAAAGGGTGGTGGATGGGCTGTCCCATCAGAGTACGACCCGAATCGCTATTTCGCTGGTTGTCCCAGGGTGCTGACTGCTCCCTTGTCGCCGCCGGGCCAGCGCCCGGCCAGCGCGCCAGCGGTTCTGGGCGTACCATGGAGTATGCCCCGTCTGCTCCCTACCCCCGTCCAAGTCCGGGCCGCGCATCTCGCCGCCTCGACGTTCCCCGCGCTGTTCTTCAGCGCCCTCACTACAGCGGCCGGCGCGCAGGCGGCGGCCCGACCGGTGCCTCCCCGCGCGGGTGAGGTGCCCGCCGCGCTCGCGCTCATCCGCGAAGCCGACATCAAGCGCGACCTCTACGCCATGGCGGGTGACGCCATGCGCGGCCGCGAAGCGGGTACCCCCGATGAAATGCGCGCATCGATCTGGGTCGCCGAGCAGTTGCGGGATATCGGGGTGAAGCCCGTCGGTGACGACGGCTCGTATTTCCAGTGGTTCAACATGATCCGCACACGCGTGTCCACGGTGTCCACGACCGGCGCGCTCGGGGGTCAGCCGCTCGAGGTCTGGAAGGACTTCGTGCCCCTCGGGAACTCTGGCGCCGACGTAAACGGTCCTGTGGTGTGGCTGGCCAACGCCGCCGATACCACCGTTGACGTGCGCGGGAAAGTCGTTGCGACGCCGCTGCTGGCCCCGAACCCCGCGAGCATCCGCACGACCACCAACAGCCCCGACGTCCGCTACACGCAGGCGGCGGTCGGGGCGATGCAGCAGCGGTTTGCACGCCGCGGGGCCGCGGGCCTCATCCTCGTGGCCGATCCCACTGCCGATCGGGCATTCGACCCGCTGGTCACACTGCGTGTGCGTGGCACCTACGATGTCGATCGCGCCGCCCAGCGCTTTGCGGCGCAGCCCACGCGGGCGGAACTACCGGTACCGGCCCGGCAGGCTGGCACCCCCGCGTTCCTCGTGCGCGGTAGCATGGCGCCTCGCCTCCAACAGACGCCGGTCGCCGAGTTCCACGTGCGCCTCGAGCGCTTCGAAACGCCCTCGACCAACATCGTGGGCGTCATCCGTGGGAGCGATCCCGTGCTGCGTGACGAGTACGTGCTGTACAGCTCGCACCAGGATCACGACGGGGTACGGTACCTGATCGACGGCGATTCGGTCTGGGCCGGCGCTGACGACAATGGGACCGGGAGCGTGGCGTTGCTCGCGAGTGCACGAGCCTTCGCAAAGCAGCGCCCAAAGCGCTCCATCCTCTTCGTATACCACGGCGCCGAGGAGCGCGGGCTGCTCGGGTCGCGCTACCACGCCGCGCACCCGGTGGTGCCACTCCGGAACATCGTCGCCGTACTCAATGGTGAGATGATGGGACGCAATCACCCCGACTCGGCCAGCCTGCTCGGTGTGCAGCCGCCGCACCGCAACTCGACCGATCTCGTGACCATGGCGCTGCGCGCCAACGCCCTGACCGGCAGGTTCCAGCTTGATTCACTCTGGGATCGTCCCACGCATCCCGAAGGCTGGTACTTCCGCAGCGATCACGTGCCGTATGCGCGGCTCAACGTGCCGGCCGTGATGTACACCACCAACCTGCATGACGATTACCACACGCCTCGCGACAAGCCGGAACGCATCGATTACCCCAAGCTCACGCGCATGACGCGGTGGATGTATCTCACCGGATGGTTCGTGGCCAATGCGCCCAAGCGCCCGGCGATCGACCCCGGCTTCAAGCTCGAACGGTGACCGGACCCGTCCGGCCGGGGGTATTCCGCAGCAGGGATTTACAGTCGTATGGTTCCCCTGTTCTTTTACGTCGTTCCGCTCACAACACTTTCCAGGGAGTCCTTGCGATGAAGCACCTCGTTCGCCGCCTTCTGTTCCCTCTGCTTGCCACGACGCTGATCACCGGTGCCTCCGTGGCGGGGGCCAACGAAGGCCAGCCGAAGCCCGAAATCAAGGCGGAGGGCGAGCGCAGCCCCCAGGGCGCGCGGCTCCTCGTGAAGGGGAAGAACTGGCCGGCCAAGGCCCGGATCAAGGTCTCGGCTACGCGTGCGCCGGCGTCCAACCAGCCGCAGGATTTCGGCATGGTGGATACGGACGACAAGGGCGAATTCACCCTGCGCAAGGTCGTGCAGTGCACCACGCCGTCCATGGATGACGGCTCGCGCGAGTTCGTTACGTTCACCGCCGCCGACTCGGCCACGGGAACGAAGGCCACGTCGCGCATTGGCGGCTCGCCCTGGGTGTGCCAGTAAGCACCGACCGCCCGGCCCCTCGTGCGACGGGCCAGCGCTGATCGTGCCAATATCGCGGTGTCGTCCTTCGGGACGGCACCGCGCCGTCGTTTCCCACCCCCCGCGAACGCGGGTAGCACCTGCTGCCGATCGGTACGCTGAAGGACCGCTTCTCATGGCCCGGATCGGGGCCCGGAGAGGGGCCCGGCGTCTGTCGTCGTCGCACAATGGCCGGTTGTCCGGGCGTGGCCGCCAGTTCGGCTTTGGGGGCCCGTGCCGCACCGGTTCGCAGAGGGCCCCTGTCCCACGTTAAGTTGCCCGCATGCCGAAAAAGCCTACCACTGTGCTGGATGCGCGCGCGCTGGACCGTACGCTGCGCCGCATGGCCGATCAGATCGTCGAGCTCAACGCCGGCACCGATAACCTCGTCATTGTGGGGATACAGCGCCGCGGAGTGCAACTCGCCGAGCGCATCGTTCGCATCATCGAGGCGCAGGAGAAGGTGCAGGTCGCCTCGGGGGCGCTCGATATCACGCTCTATCGCGATGACCTGCAGACGGTTGGCCCCAGACCGGTGGTTGGTGCGACGTCGCTGCCGTGGGCGCTCGACGATCAGCGCGTGGTCATCGTCGATGACGTCCTGTATACCGGTCGGACCGTGCGCGCCGCGCTCGACGAACTCGCCGATTTCGGGCGCCCCGCGCGTATCGCGCTCGCCGTGCTCGTGGATCGCGGCGGACGTGAACTGCCCATTCATGCTGACATCGTGGGCCGTCGCATCGATGTGGCCCCGGGCCAGCGTGTCGACGTGCTGATCGAGGAGCTCGACGGACGCGACGAAGTGGTGATCGCCACCCGCGACGAGGAGGGCTGATCACATGGCCGGCCCTCTTGGGAAGGACCTGCTGGGGCTCGCGCCGCTCTCGGCCGACCAGATTCGGCTCGTGCTCGACACGGCGGTCCCGTTCCGCGAAATCTCCGAGCGTGCGATCAAGAAGGTCCCCACGCTGCGGGGCGCCACGATCGTGAATCTCTTCTTCGAGGCCTCCACCCGCACCCGGATCTCGTTCGAGTTCGCCGAGAAGCGGCTGAGCGCCGATACCGTCAATGTGGCGACGGCGGGATCGAGCGTATCCAAGGGCGAGACGCTCGTGGACACGGCGCGTAATCTCGAGGCGATGAAGATCGACATGGTCGTCATCCGCCACAGCGCCTCGGGCGCGGCGAAGTTCCTCGCCGAACGCATCGAGTCCAATGTCATCAATGCGGGCGACGGCACCAACGAGCATCCCACGCAGGGGCTGTTGGACTTGCTCACCATGCGCGACCACTTCGGCGACTTTGCCGGGCGCAAGGTGTGCATCGTTGGCGATGTGCTGCACTCGCGGGTGGCACGCTCCAACATCTGGGGGCTCACCAAGCTCGGGGCGCAGGTCGCCGTGTGCGGCCCGCGCTCCCTGCTCCCCAATGCGATCGAAGCCATGGGCGTGACCGTCTTCAATCGCATCGAGGAGGCCATCGAATGGGCCGATGCCCTCAACGTGCTTCGCCTGCAGCTCGAACGCATGCAGGCCGGCTACATCCCGTCGCTGCGCGAGTACAACCGCGTGTTCGGCGTGACCAGCGCGCGCCTCGAGAAGGCGTCGGGCGATCTTCTCATCCTGCACCCCGGCCCCATGAATCGCGGCGTGGAAATCGACAGCGACGTGGCCGATGGACCGCACTCCGTCATCCTCGATCAGGTGACCAATGGTGTGGCCATTCGCATGGCGGTGCTCTACCTGCTTGCCGGTGGCAAGCCTGAACTGGCCGAAGCGGCCAAGAAAGGAAACGCATAATGGCGCACCCGATCGGTACCCGCGACCTGCTCATCAAGGGCGGGCACATCGTCGACCCCTCGCAAGGCCTCAACGCCGTCGGCGACGTCCTGCTGCGCAACGGCGTGGTCGAAGCCTGCGGCGGTTCTCTTGGCACGCCTGATGGTGCCGAAGTCATCGATGCCACCGGCCTCGTGGTCGCCCCGGGATTTATCGACGTGCACGTACACCTGCGTGAGCCTGGTCGCGAGGACGTGGAGACGGTGGCCTCCGGGGCGCATAGCGCCGTGGCCGGTGGCATCACCGCGGTCTGTGGTATGCCCAACACGAAGCCCGTGACCGACAATCAGGCCGTCGTGGGCTTCGTAAAGCGCCAGGGCGAGAACGCGGGCTTGGCGCGCGTGTATCCGTACGGCGCCATCTCCGTGGGGCAGAAGGGCGAAACGCTCGCCGAGATCGCGGAGATGGTCGGTGCGGGCGCGGTGGCCTTCAGCGACGACGGCCGGCCGGTGGAAAGTGCGCAGCTCATGCGCACCGCCCTCGAGTACGCGCGTGCCTTCAACGTGCCCATCGCCGAACACTGCGAAGACATGACCCTCGCACACGGCGGCAGCATGAATGAGGGCGTGATGAGCGCGAAGCTCGGCCTGAAGGGCATCCCCGCCGAAGCCGAGGAGATCTACGTCATTCGGGACATCCTCCTCGCCAAGCGCACGGGTGGCCACATCCACCTCTGCCACCTCTCCACCAAGGGGTCGGTTGAATTGGTGCGGTGGGGCAAGGAGCGTGGAATCAACGTGACGGCCGAGGTATGCTCGCACCATATCTCGCTCACCGAAGACGCCGTTGACGGCTACAACACGAACGCCAAGATGAACCCGCCGCTGCGGACCGCGGAGGATGTGGAGGCGCTGCAGCAGGGCGTGGCCGACGGCACGATCGACCTGCTCGTCACCGACCACGCGCCGCACCACTATGACGAAAAGGAGCGCGAGTTTGCCGATGCCCCCAACGGCATCGTAGGACTCGAGACGGCTCTCGGCGTGAACTGCACCTACCTCCTGCATCGCAACATCATCACGTTGCCGCAGCTGGTGGATGCGATGAGCTGCAAACAGGCGAAGATCTTCCGCCTTCCGGGCGGCACCCTGGCGCGCGGCGGCATTGCCGACGTGACGATCTTCGATCCGATGCGGCAGTGGACCTGCGATCCGAAGCAGTTCAAGTCGAAGGGGCGCAACACGCCGTACGGCGGACACACCTTCACCGGCCAGGCACGCTATACCATCGTCGGTGGCCGAGTGGTCTTCACTGCATGATGCGGCAGCGGTCGCGTTGGTGAGCGCCCACACCGGTCCCACGGATATGATCGCCGCACAGGCCGAGGCTCTCGCCGCGGCCTGTCGTCGCTTGCATGCGCGCGGGTTGCTCGCGGGTGCCGAGGGTAACCTGTCGGTGCGGCTGCTCGATGGCACACTGCTGGTCACCGCGAGTGGTGTGGACAAGGCGCGGGTCGACGCCACCCAGGTGCTGCGGGTGCACGCGGATGGTTCGCCCTATCACGAACCACCGCAGGCGGCCGCAGGTGACGCACTCGGCATGACACGTGGCGGCATGCCACTGCGCGCATCGTCGGAGCTGGGGATGCACCTCGCCATCTACGCGGCGCGTGCCGACGTGCACGCCGTGGTGCATGCCCATCCACCCGTGGCCACGGGATTTGCCGCGGCGGGGCTCGACCTTCCCGCCAACGTGCTGCCCGAACTGCCGGTGGTCGTAGGCCCGGTGGCGCTCGTACCATACGGGCGTCCGGGTACACCGGCACTGGCACAGGCCATGAGTCCGTACCTCGCCTCGCACGAAGCGTTCCTGCTTGCCAATCATGGCGTGACGGCCGTGGGCCGCTCGCTCTCAGATGCGCTGCTGCGGATGGAAAGCGTGGAGCAGGCGGCGCGCATTGTGGCGGTGGCCAGGCTGCTGGGGGGAGAACGGCTCCTCCCCCCGGGAGAAGCCGCCGCGCTTGCTTCGCTGCGCGACGCCGGTGACCTTGTCGGAACGCAAACCCCCCGGACCTCATGACGGAGTTGCACGTCGTGTCTCTTGAAGAAGTGCGCGCGCTGGTGGCCGAACGCCAGCGCTATGACGACTGGCTGGCCGCGCTCGAGGCGAAGCGCGCGGACACCCCGCCGCGCGTGTTCGAACGTGTGTACGGCGACTACATCGGTCGCCGCGGTGATGTGCTCGCGCGCCTGCAGGCGCACGTGGGTCGCCTGACCGCGCTTGGCGATGAGCTCGATCAGCGACTCGCCGATCTCGACGCGCAGCTGCGCGGTCACGAGGACGAAATGGCCGAGGGGATGCTTCGCAACCTTGTCGGCGAGTACGATGGCGATCGCTGGGACGCCGAACGACGGGATATCGAAGGGAAGATGGCCGCGCTGAACGAGCACCGTGGGGCGCTCTTGGCCGAGTTCGACGAGGTCCGCAGCTTGTTCGCGAGCGCGCGGGTCATCCCCGAGCCGGCGGGGGAACCTGTGAGCATGCCTTCGGACGCGCTGCCGCCGGCCGAGTGGCCAACGCCCGAAGCGGAGGCGGTCGCGTCCGAGGGCATGGTCGCATCGACGGCGCTCGAGGAAACGGCTGCTGGTGACGACTCCATATTCGTCGTTGCCAGCGACACGGCGGCAGAGATTTTGGTGGAAACAGTCGAGGAGCCGGTCGCTGCGCCGGACGACGAACCGCTCGAACTTGATACGCCAGTGCCGACGAGCGGCCCCGCCATCCCGTCGACCACGCCGGATGCCGAGGATGTGTTGGCGCTGTTTGGCGAGAGTGCGGGTGATTCCGCCCCCCAGTCCGAGGTCGACGAGGATCCGTTCGATGATCTCGCATTCCTCCGGTCGGCGCCCGAACCGGAAGCCGTGGCGGACACGGGGCTGACGGCGCCCCCCGCGGTTTCGCCCGATGGGGGTACAGCGCCCGCGATGGGGCAGGGTGGCGGTGCCGCCGAGCACTCACCGCAGAACACGCTGCGATGCACCGAGTGCGGCACGATGAATTCGCCCACGGAGTGGTACTGCGAGCGCTGCGGTGGTGAGCTCGCCGCGCTCTAAGCCAGGGACAGATAAGTGAAAGGCCCGGTCTCTCGAGGAGACCGGGCCTTTCGCTTGAATCGGCGCGAGCCTGTCAGGCCGCAGCCTTGTTGGCCGCCTTCGCCAGCTTGCTCTTCTGACGGGCCGCCGCGTTTTTGTGAATGAGTCCCTTGCGCGCCGCACGATCGAGAAGCGACACGGCAGTGAGACGGTCATCCGCCGCCGCCGCCGCCGCCTTCGCCTTCTTTACGGCAGTCCGCAGCGCCGAGCGCTGGGCGCGGTTGCGCACCGCAGCCGCACGCGACTTCCGCAGATCCTTCTTCGCGGACTTGATATTCGGCACGAAAAACTCCTGAGAACTTGTTTGACAGTGACGTGGAAACCACCCGGCAGACGGATGGAATCCGGCCACGGCGGAACAGACTGGCAAAATTAGGCGACCCGACCGACTGGGTCAAGCGGGGACGGTATTCCGGGGCCCCTGCCACGCCATGGTGGCGGGTATCACAAAAGTGCTATGTGGATAACCCGCGGGTGTGGATTACTTTTGACTCCGGTGCGCCCATTGGCTACTTTCCAATTCAGATTTGCTTGCATTCGCGTTGCCGGCTAGCCGCCGGGCGTGGTTTGCGTTCTGCTCCTCTCCCCAGCTGCCGCGGTGGATTTCGCCCAGCAACTCGCCCTCGTCGCGCCCGTGCTGCTCTTCTCGATGGTCGCCCACGAGTATGCACACGGGTATGCGGCGTTCAAGCAGGGGGACATGACCGCCTACCAGCTCGGCCGGCTGACCTTCAACCCGGTCAAGCACATCGACCCCTTCATGACCATCATCCTGCCGGTGATGCTCGCTTTCCTCGGCGGGCCGATCTTCGGTGGGGCGAAGCCGGTCCCCGTCAATCCCCGCAACTATCGGCACTACAAGCGGGGCGACATCATCGTCTCCCTGGCCGGTGTGGCGACCAACGTCGCGA
Source organism: Gemmatimonas sp. (assembly GCF_044344655.1). Classification (GTDB taxonomy): domain Bacteria; phylum Gemmatimonadota; class Gemmatimonadetes; order Gemmatimonadales; family Gemmatimonadaceae; genus Gemmatimonas. The sequence continues at coordinate 14,299 of NZ_JBIJCN010000019.1, read as the reverse complement.
TTGCGCTCCTCTGCGTGCCGCTGATCATCGGCGTCGGGCTGTTCGGGCTGCAATTCCCTGAGCTGGTTCGCCCGCTCGCGGTGCTGCAGCAGATGCTGGTGCAGGGCATCATCATCAACCTCGTGCTGGCGGCGTTCAACCTCATCCCCATTCCGCCGCTCGACGGGTCGCATGTGTTCAAGTATCTGCTGCCCCCTCAGTGGTCGCTACAGTACCAGCGCCTCGGGGCCGTGGGTTTCCTGGTGTTGTTCGCCCTGCTGTCGTTCGGACGGCCGCTCATCAACCTCTGGATGAGTCCCGCGTTAGGCCTAGCCAAGTACGCTCTGCAAGTGTCCACGATGTACATGTTGCCCAACCCTTTCGACGCGTGATGGCTGCGTGACTGCACCCAATTTCCGCCCCGGCGAGTCCGAGTCGAAGTCGTTCGTCGTCGAGCTGGGCCAGTTCACCGGCCCCCTCGATCTCCTGCTGTCGCTCATCCGCGATGAGCAGGTCGACATTTACGACATTCCGATCGCCCGCATCGCCGAGCAGTTCCTCGCGCGCATCAGCACGCTGGGGCTCGACGAGGCGGCCGATTATCTGGAGATGGCCGCCCGGCTGTTGCGGATCAAGGCGCAGATGCTGCTGCCTCGTGCTGACGGGGAGGATGCCTGGGAGGACCCGCGCGCCGAACTGGTGCGCCGTCTCCTCGAGTATCAGCAGATGCGCGAGGTCGTCGATCTCCTCGAGCGCCGCGGCGAGGAACGTCGCCATCAGTTCCCGCGCCGCTTCATTCCCGTGGCCGCCGACATCACGCCGCTCAATGCGCCGCTGTCGCTGTCGTTGGGCGAATTGCTCGCGGCCGTGGATCGCGTGTTGCGTACCACCAAGGAACCGAAGATCCATGAAGTCGTGCCGCGCGCGCTCGACGTGGCCGGCGCTATGGTCACGATCCGGAGCGTGATCGCGATGCGCCGGCACGCCCACTGGGCCGATCTCGTGGGTCGCGACGCCGAGCCGTGGCAGATCCTGTCGGTCCTGCTTGCCCTGCTCGAAATGGCGAAGCTCGGTGAGCTGCGCATTGCGCAGCACCGTCCCTTTGCCACCGTGGAGATCAGCCGTGACGCCATTAGCGAAGCTGCTTGAGGCCGCGCTGTTCGCGGCGCCGCGACCGATCCCGCTCGCGGCGCTCGAAGCGCTCGATCCCGAATCCAGCCCCGCCGCGGTGGCGGCGGCCCTCGATGAACTGCGTGAGCACTACGACGTGGACGGCCACGGCGTGGAGCTCGTGGAGCAGGGCGGGGGATGGCAGATCCTCACCCGCGCCGAATTCGCCGAGGCGATCGAGCGCGCACAGGTCGCCGTGCGCCCGCAAAAGCTGTCCTCTGCCGCCCTCGAAACGCTCGCCATTGTGGCCTATCGCCAGCCGATCGGCCGCGCCGAGATCGAGGAGATCCGCGGCGTGGCCGTGGGATCGGTGCTCAAGTCCCTGCACGAGCGCAACCTGATCGACATCGTCGGACGGAGCGAAGGAATCGGGCGTCCGTTGCTGTACGGTACCACCCCGCAGTTCCTCGAGCAGTTTGCGCTGCGTCATCTCGAGGAGCTGCCGCGCGCCGACGAACTCGCCATCGCCCTGCGAGGCGCCGGGAACGCTGCGGTCGTGCCGGAGTGACGCCTCCGCGTCGTTCCGGCGGGGGAGGAGCACCCCGGAAGCCGTCCGGCGCCACCCGGCCCGGCGATGGGCGTCCCGGCACGCGCCCGGTGTCGAAGGGGCGGGGCGCACCCAAGGAGAAGCCGCCGACCGCCCGGGATTTTCGCGCGGCGCGACTCGCCAACAAGGCTGACGAGCGTGCGCGCCCCGCGAAGCCGGCGGCCGCTGCGCCGGCACCTGCCAAGGCGCCGGCCAAGGGGGCGGCCAAGGGCACCGCGAAGAGCGCGGCCCGCCCGAAGCCCGGCCGCGGCGGCAATGTGGCGAGCGGACGGGCCGGTGGCTCAATCAAAGCCCGCGAGGAGGGGCCCATGCGCGTGCAGCGGGCGCTCGCACGCGCCGGGGTCGTATCGCGTCGGGGGGCCGACCAGGCGGTCGCCGACGGGCGCGTGCTCGTCAACGGCACGGTCGCCCTCGTTGGCCAGACGGTCGACCCGGCCCGCGATGTGATCACCCTCGACGGCCACACGATCAGCACCCACATCACCGCCCACCGCTGGATCGTGCTGCACAAGCCGGCCGCGGTCATGACTACGCGTCGGGATCCGCAGCTGCGCACCACCGTCTTCGACCTCGTCGACGATGTGCCGGGGCTCGTCTACGTGGGGCGCCTCGACTTCATGACCGAAGGGGTCCTGCTGCTCACCACTGACGGCGCCGCCGCCCACGCGCTCACACACCCAAGCCGTGAGATCGAGCGCACGTATGCCGCCACCGTGCGGGGCGATGCCGCGGCCGCCGTGCGCGAGGCGCGGAATGGCGTGGAGCTCGAGGACGGGATCGTAGTGCCGCGCGATGTGCAGGCGCATCCGCTCGGCAATCGTCGCTGGGCCTTCGAGATCACCATCACCGAAGGCAAGACCCACGAAGTCCGGCGCATCTGCGACGCCCTCGGGCTCGAGGTCGAGCGACTCGTGCGTACCAGCTTCGGACCGGTGCGGCTGGGCCAGCTCGAATCGGGGGAAGCGCGCGCGCTCACGCCGGCGGAACGCACCGTGCTCGACGCCCTCATCGGCCTCGAGTAACCCCCCGGTGAGCCCGGCGGCGCGCGGCGGGGCGGCCGGCCCCCATGGAGCCAACGGCACCGTCGTGGGTACGCATCAGCGGCAATGGTGCGAGATTCCTGCGGCCGGATTTCCGGTGCCGCACGCATTCTTTACGGACAGGAGCACGCTTACGTGACCACGAGTGTCGCCACGTCGCAGGATGCGGCTCTGGTGCAGGGCGTTCTGCGCGAGGTCGCGCGACGCATCGTTGGACAGGAGTACATGGTCGAGCGACTGCTGATCAGCCTCCTCACCGGCGGGCACGTGTTGCTCGAAGGCGTGCCGGGACTCGCGAAGACGCTTACCGTCCGCACACTCGCGGAAACCGTGCGCACCTCCTTTCAGCGCATCCAGTTCACGCCCGATCTGCTCCCCGCCGACGTGGTGGGGACGCAGATCTTCGACCAGCCCACCGGCGAGTTTCGCGTGAAGCACGGGCCGATCTTCGCCAACATCATCCTCGCCGACGAAATCAATCGTGCCCCGGCCAAGGTGCAGGCGGCACTGCTCGAGGCGATGCAGGAAAAGCAGGTCACGATCGGTGGGACCACCTACCGCCTCGCTGAACCATTCCTGGTACTCGCCACGCAAAATCCGATCGAACAGGAAGGCACCTATCCGCTCCCCGAAGCGCAGGTGGACCGGTTCATGATGAAGCTGCGCGTGGGGTACCCTACGCGCGCCGAGGAAAAGGAAATCCTCCGCCGCATGGCGGGCGGCGACCAGACCACCATCGTGCCTGTCGCGACTCCCGAGGACCTGCTCGACGCCAGACGGCGGATCGCCGCGCTCTACATGGACGAGCGCATCGTCGATTACATCGTCGACCTCGTGCACGCGACCCGTCATCCCGAGGAGGTGGGGGCCGCAGACCTGCGTCCGCTCATCGAATTCGGCGCCTCGCCGCGAGCCACCATCGCGCTCGGCCAGGCTGCGCGTGCGCATGCCTTCCTCCGCGGCCGCGCGTTCGTGACGCCCGATGACGTGAAGAGCATCGCCCCCGACGTGCTTCGGCATCGCGTGCTCACGTCGTTCGAGGCCGATGCCGAAGGCGTGACGAGCGATACGATCGTTGCCCGACTGCTCGCGGTGGTCGACGCGCCCTAATGCACACGGCGTCCCCGCGGGTATGAGCGTGATGGCGATCGCACCGGCGGAGGTGCTGCGGCAGGTGCGTCGCATCGAGCTACGCACGCGCCGCCTCGTAGACTCCCGCTTTGCCGGCGAGTACCGCTCCCTTTTCAAGGGACAGGGGATGGAGTTCGCTGAGGTGCGTGAGTATCAACCCGGCGACGAGGTGCGTTCGATCGACTGGAACGTGTCGGCGCGCATGGGGAAGCCGTTCGTGAAGCGCTATGTGGAGGAACGCGAGCTCACGATCATGCTGGCCCTCGACCTCTCGGGGTCGTCGCGCTTCGGGACGCGCGCGCGGTTCAAACACGATGTGGCGATCGAACTCGCCGGTGTGCTGTCGCTCGCGGCGGCGCGCAACAACGATCGGGTGGGGCTCATGCTCTTCAGCGATCAGGTCGAACATGCGCTGCCGGCTCGCAAGGGGCGGAAGCATGCGCTGCGGCTCATTCGTGACCTGCTGACCGTGCAGCCCAAGGGGCATGGCACAGCGTTTGGTGTGGCGGTTGATCGCCTGATGCGCCTGCTGCCACATCGTTCGGTCGTGTTCCTCGCCAGCGACTTTGTGGCCACCGACGTGGAGAAGCCGCTCGCGCGGCTCGCGCAACGCCACGACGTGATCGCCGTGACGTTGGAGGATCCGGCAGAGCGCCTGCTCCCCAACGTGGGGCCGGCACGGCTCGAAGATCCCGAGACTGGGCACGTGGTCGAAGTGGACACGTCGCACCCGGAGGTGCGCGCGGCCTTCGCGCAGCAGGTCGCGGCGGACGATGATGCGCGGCGAAAGCTGTTCGGGCGGCTTGGGCTCGACGAGATCATCGTGCACACGGAGCACGGCTATGTGGATGCCCTGTTGGCGTTCTTCCGCACGCGCTCGCGCCGCCCGCACGGTGCCGTACGGACGGGTCCGCGCGGATCACTGGGGGATGCCGCACTCACGGTGCAGCAGCGCAACGTCCCTGGGCGATGAGGCAGCCTCCCGCGTCGTCGCGCACCGGCGGGGCCAGCGGCATGCTCACCGCCAACGGGGCAAAGGTGAAGGCCGGGGCGCTCGTGCGTCCCGATACGGTGGAGGTGGGTGACTCGTTCACCTATGTGGTCACCGTGGTGGTGCCAGCCAATGCACGGGTGGAGTGGCCGGCTATACAGGACACCGCCGCGGTCGTGGTCATGCGCGAACCGGTCACGGTGATCGATGAGGGCACCAAGCTGGGGGCTCGGCGCGAGCGCGTCGAATACACGCTCACCGCGTGGGACGTGGGTAGCCTGCCGCTCGGGATGCCCGATGCCGTGGTTCGGTACGGACAGATCACCCTGCGCGTACCGCTCGGCGACGCGAAGGTGTTCGTGCGCAGTGTACTTCCTGGCGACAGTACCCAGCATGTGCCCAAGCCCGCACGCGATCTCTTCGAGCGCATGGTCCCGTGGTGGCAGCGGTGGTGGCCCGCGCTGCTGGTGCTGGTGGCCATCGGGATGCTCTGGCGGCTGTGGCGGCAGCGGGTGCGGGCCCGCACGTTGGCGGCGCACGCTCCCGGCCTCGATGCGTATGAACGCGCCGTGCATGAGTTCGATCGTCTCGATCGGGTCGGTCTCGCAGATGCCGGCGAGGCCGGGCGGTACGTCGCGCTCGCGCTCGACGTGATGCGGCTGTATCTGGTACAGCGAGTATCCGGTGCGCTACGGTCGCTCACGAGTGATGAAATCATCGAGGTGCTCGCGAACGATGCGCGGATCCCGCATGGCCGAGTGGCGTCGCTGCTCGCCGATGTGGACGGCATCAAGTTCGCCGCACGCCCGGTCTCGCCATCGCGTGCGCGTGAACTCGCGGCGGCGGCGCGCGGCATCGTCGAGGAGATCGAGCAGCGTGAGCGGGCGCGGCTCGCCGCAGAGGAGGCGGCGCGCCAGGCGGCGGCAGCCGCCGCGGCCAGAGAGCAGCAGGATGCCGAAGAACGCGCGCGGAGGGCGTCCCGCGCGCCACGTGGACCGCGTTCGGGCGCGGGCGCCTCGTGAACGCCGACTCGCTGGGACTGCTCACTTGGTGGGCGGAGCGCGCCGGAACGGGCACGCTCTTCGGCTTCAACGTTGCGCACCCCGAGGCATTGCTCGTGCTGCCGCTCGTTCCGCTCTGGCTCTGGTGGAATCAACGTCGGGCGGCCCAGCGCGAATCTCTTCCCTTCTCGCGGACTGATGTCCTGATTCGTGGGCCTCGTCCGGCACTGGCCTGGGTGCGATGGGTCCCGTGGTTGCGGGCCACGGCGTTCGCCGGACTGGTGGTCGCCATCGCACAGCCGCGCTCCGGCGCGCGCGCCGAACGGGTGAACAGCGAGGGCATCGACATCGCGCTCACGATCGACATTTCAAGTTCCATGCTGGCCGAGGACTTCCAGCCGCAGAACCGCATGGAAGTGGCGCGTGAAAAGCTCAAACGGTTCGTCCTGGGGCGTACCACCGATCGCGTGGGGCTCGTGGCGTTCTCTGGCGAAGCGCTCACACAGGTGCCGCTCACCACGGACTATCCCGTCGTGATCGCGGCCATCGACAACCTGCAGGTCGGTCAGCTGGAGGACGGCACGGCCATTGGGACGGCGATCGCCACCGCCGCGAATCGTCTGCGCAACTCGCCAGGGCGCTCGCGCGTGATGGTGCTGCTCACCGACGGTGAGAACAACCGCGGTGCGATCGATCCTCGCACGGCGGCACAGGCGGCCGGGGCCTTCGGCATCCGCATCTACACGATCGGCGTGGGGACGGAGGGGATGGCGCCGGTCCCGGTCGGACGCGGTCTGTTCGGGCTGCGCTACGAGAATCGACCAGTCAAGATCGACGAGCCGCTACTCACCGAGATTGCCAGCACCACGGGCGGGCGCTACTTCCGCGCCAAGGACGCGGCGGCGTTGCAATCGATCTACGAGCAGATTGATCGCCTCGAGCGTTCCGCCGTGGAGGCCAAGGCGTTCATCCGGTACACCGAGCGATTCCGCTGGCCGTTAGTCGTCGGAATGCTTGCACTGCTGGGGGAACTCTGGCTCCGCGCACGTCGCGGCCTGCTGCCGTGAGGCGCTCGTGAATCCGCTGGCACCGCTCGCCATCCCGCTGGGGAGCAATCTGCCCCCGGTGCTGTTCGACGCGCCGCTCTGGTTGGTGGCGGCCGTGCTGCTGCCGTTCGGCGTCTGGTGGCTTCGCCGGCAGCACGCGGTGCAGCGGGGGCGCCGTCTTGGCGCGTACGCCGATGCGTCTACCCTGCCGCGGCTGGTGAGCGGGTCCAGTGAGGCCGATCGCCGCCGAACCTGGCGGTTGGTGGCGGTCGCTGCGCTGGTAGGGCTTGCGATGGCCGGGCCGCGGTGGGGGCTCGCGCGTGGCCCCATGGCGTCACGCGGCATCGACATGGCCATCGCACTCGACGCGTCCCTGTCGATGATGGCCCCGGATGAGAAGCCCAACCGGCTCGAACGCATGAAGCAGGAGGTGCGTCGGCTGCGGGCCATGTCACAGGCGGACCGAGTGGCGCTGATCGCGTTCGCTGGCCGTAGCTACATCCTCACGCCCCTCACCGCCGACGATGGCGCGCTCGAGCTCTTTCTCGACAACCTCGATCCAAGTGTGGTGGGACAGGCGGGCAGTGCGATCTCCACGGCCGTGCGACAGGGCACCGAACTACTGCTGGCCAGCGACGGGAGCGCTGATCGCGCGCTGGTGCTCATGAGTGACGGTGAGTCCTTCGATGCCGTCGCGGATGTGGACGCAGCAGCCCGTGAAGCCGGCGCCAAGGGCGTGAGCGTGGTTACGGTGGGGTTCGGTACCACCCGGGGAAGCACGATCCCCCTGCGAGACGGATCGGTGACCTCGCCCAAGACCGACGACGAAGGCAACGTGGTGATCACGAAGTATTCGCCAACGCTGCTCGACAAGGCGGCAAGGGCGGCGAATGGCACGTTCATACCCGCCGAGGCCTCCGATAAGGCATCGCGCGTCCGCGGGGCGCTACGTTCGCTACGTACGGCACGACGTCAGGTGGATACCCGCGAGGATCACGTCCCGCGTTTCTTGTGGCTGCTGGTGCCCGCGCTGCTGCTGCTCGCGTACGACTCGTGGCGTCTGGTGCGTCCGCGCGCGATCCACGGCACCTTGCGGACGCCGCAGGATTCGTCGGCGGTCGCGGTGCTGCTGCTCGCCATTGTACCGTCAGTGTTCGGGGGCTGCGCGCAGGGGCCCGATCCGGCCGCACTATTCAAACAGGGGAAGGTGGCAGATGCGGTGGCCGCCTACCGCGCACGTGTCGCCGGCGGCGACACATCTGCGCGCACGCTGTACAACCTCGGCTCTGCCGTGCTGGGTGCCGACTCGCTGAAAGAGGCCACGACGCTGTTGGAGGCGGTGCGGCGCAACAGCGACGGAGAGGTGCGTGCGCGGGCTCGCTTCAACGCCGGTCTCGCCGCGCTGCGCATGGGACGCACCCCGCAGAACCCAGACGCCGACGTCCAACTCGCGGCGGCGCGGGACGCGTATCGTGCGTTCCTGCGCGAGCGGCCTGGCCATGCCGACGCCAAGTGGAACTACGAACTCGCGCTTCGCCAGCCGCCGCCGCAGAGTGGCGGCGGCGGGGGTGGCGGCAACAGCCGGAACAGCGATCAGCAAAGCCAGCCGCAATCGCCGGGGGGCCTCGATCAGCGTCAGGCCGAGGCGCTGCTCAACAGCGCGGCGCGCGAGGAGAAGGACGTGCAGGGGCGGAAGCAGCGGGTGGGGAGAACACCGCCCGGAGGGAAGGACTGGTGACGGTGCTCACTCGCCCTTTCCTGTGCGCCCTGGTGCTCCTGCTCCCGATGCTGGCGCCGCGGCCGGCTCTTACACAGCCGTCCCCCACGGCGATCCTCGAGCGGATACGGCGCGTCGCCGGCACGCCGATCGACTTTCATGCCGCCGTGTTTCCCGAATCGGTCTATGTGGGGCAGCAGGCCACCTACCAAGTGGCGGTGATGCTCAGCGATCAGGCCCGCAGTCGACTGCGACGCAACCCAGAGTTCCTGCCACCGGAGCTGCGTGGACTGCTTGCCTACGAGCTTGGCGCGCCGAGTCGCGTCCCGCCGCGCGTGTACGGGGCAGGGAGTTCCTACGAAGCACACGTGTTTCAGCGGGCGCTCTTCGCCGTGGCTCCGGGAGCCCGTACGGTGCCGTCGCCACAGCTCAGCTACACACTCCCGCAGTCAGCCAGCTACTTCAGCCGCGAAGAGCGCTCTGTCGTACGGGCCGAGAGCGCGCTATTGGTGGTCAAACCGCTGCCTCTTGCCGGCCGGCCGGTTGACTTCACGGGCGCGGTGGGAGTGCTGCGAGCGAGTGCACGATTCGATGCCTCCACGGCGCGCGTGGGTGATCCCCTCGTGCTCACGGTGCGCATCGAAGGCACCGGCAACGTGAAGCTGCTGCCACGCCCCACCGTGGAGCTGTCGTGGGCGACGGTCGTCCCCGGAAGCGAGCGGGTACAGGTCGACACCAGTGGCCGCCTCGTGCGCGGCGCTCGGGAATTCGATTTCCTGCTGACGCCGTCGCAGCCGGGGGCCGTCACGCTGCCGGTCGTGCGATACAGTTACTTCAATCCGTATCGTGCCGAGTATGAGGTCGCGGAGACCACGCCGGCCGACGTGCGGGTGGCCGATGGCCATCTCCTCGCCACGACGGAACTCGAAGACTACGCGGTGCTGCCGCTGCGCCCCTGGCAGTTTGAGACGGTGCGCATGCTCGGCGATCTACCGATGACGATCCGTATGGGCGCGCTGCTCCTGCTGCTGTTGGCACCGTGGCCGGCAATCGTGGTGCGCCTGCGCCGTCATCGACGTCACACGGGTGTCGGTACGACGGCGGCCGTGCCGCCGCACCGATCCGCCCCCGATGACGACTCGCCGGCGGCCAGGGCACGGTGGGTCCGCCGCGGGCTGCTCGAGCAGCTCGCCCAACGGCTGCATGTGTCGGCGACCGATCTTCTCGCATCGGACACCGTCGAGCGAGTGTTGCGCCGTCGTGGTGTCACGCGCGCGACCACGCGCGAGGTCCTGCTGGTGCTCGATGCACTGGCGGCACAGGGATTTGGCGGGGCCGATGCAGTATCGGCCGACCATGTCACCGAGGTGCGCGCGCGGACGATTTACGATCGCGTGGACGCCGAGGCGGTGCCGCATGGTCGCACTCGTCTCTGGGCGCATCGGCTGCAGCGAGCCACCGGTATCGTAGGCGTAATGCTGCTTGGCCTGTCGCTGATGAGCGCCCGTCCGCTGCTGGGGCAGGGTGGTGATGCGTTCTCGGCGCCAGCCGGTGTGGCATGCACATCGTCCGCCGCCCCGGGGCGGTCGGCCACGAATGGTGTCGGCGCCACGCCGCTCGATCTCCTCATGGGCGAAGGCACCGCGGCGTATCGTGCGCGCCGTTACGGCGCGGCGGCGCAGCGATTCGCTGCGGTCGCCGCCTCGTGCCCCCGGAACGCCACGGCACAGGTGAACTGGGGCAACGCCGCGTGGGCGGCCCACGATACCGTGGCGGCCGTGCTGGCGTGGCATCGGGCGGCACGCCTCGATCCGGTTGCCGCCGATGTGCAGGAACGACTCGCGTTGCTGCACTCCGGTGCGCGCGGCGGCATGGCCGCAGTACCCATGGTGCCGGTAGTGCCGTTGGCTGTAGCGGGCGCGGCCCTCTGGTGTGTAGCCTGGCTGCTCCTGTTCGTGGCCTGGCGCCGCGAACGGGCCGGCTCGCCACTCGCGATGGTCGGTGTGGTACTGGCGACGGCGGCTCTGGCCGCCGGCGGCACGGCGTGGTGGGGGCACCGCGCACTTGACGCGGGCGACCTCGCCGTCGTGCGTCGCCCGGAAACGCTGCGGGCGGCTCCGGGCTTCGATGCCAACACCGCCGGCGGGGTATCCACCGGTGACGTGGTTCGCGCATCGGTCAGCCAGGAGGGATGGCAGCGCGTCGAGCACACCGACGGTCGCACCGGGTGGATTCCCGTGTCGCGACTCGCCCCACTCGAAACCGCCGCGCCAATCCGGTAAGCTTCGGAATGCCCCGCATCGCCATTCTCCCCAGCGCCGTCGCCGACCAGATCGCCGCCGGCGAAGTGGTTGAGCGTCCGTCATCCGCGGTGAAGGAGCTCGTGGAGAATGCCATCGATGCCGGCGCTCGCACCGTCGAGATCACGATCGAGGAGGGCGGGCGGGCGCTTATCCGCATCGCTGACGATGGCTGCGGCATGGATCGTGACGATGCCGTGCTCGCTCTCTCCCGACACGCAACGTCCAAGATCGCCGCGGCCGAGCAGCTCGTTGGCGTAAGCAGCTTCGGCTTCCGGGGCGAGGCCCTCCCGGCGATTGCATCGGTGTCCGAACTGCAGATCGAAACAGCGCCCGAGGACGGCGCGGGCACACTCGTGCGAGTACAAGGGGGGCTGCTCGTGGACACCCGCGAGGCGGCACGCCGACGCGGCACCACCGTATCTGTGCATCGCCTGTTTTACAATACGCCCGCCCGGCAGAAGTTTCTCCGCAGCGCACGCTCGGAGTGGCGCAGCATCCTCGAGACGATGCACGCCATTGCCACCTTGCGGCGAGACGTCCACTTCGTCCTGCGGCACGACGGCAAGGTGGCCCTCGACCTCCCTGTCGTGACCACGCTCCGTGCGCGCCTCGCGGCGCTGTGGAGCCCGCGCGAACTGGAACGCTTCGTCGACGTCGACGACGTACAGGGGCCGGTGCACGTCACGGGTTTGGTCGAGCGCCCCGCTGATGTCGGAACGGCCACACGGCGCGTACTGCTCATCGTGAACGGGCGGCTCATTCGTGATCATGGGTTGGTGCGTGCGGCCGAAGCGGCGTACAAGTCCACGCTGCCCTCCGGCGCGCGGCCGTCGCTCGTGCTGCAGGTCCACCTCCCCGGTGGTGATGTGGACGTGAACGTGCACCCTGCGAAAGCTGAGGTCCGCTTCCGTGATCGCTGGCCGGTCGAGCGCGCGATTGAGGCCGCCGTGCGTCGTGCCCTGGGGCTCTTTGATGCTTCGGCCGGGATCGGCGGGTGGCGCAGCTACACACCCGCCGGTGCTCCGGCGTGGAGGCAGGATCAGCACGGGCTCGAGCCGTCGGCGTTGCGTAGCACCAAGTCGCTGGACGGGCTGTTCGCCACCCGTGACGAGCTCGCGGCGGCGTCCGCCGCGGCCGCGCCCGCGTTCGACTCGCCGCCGTGGGAGGATCCTGCCGCTCCGTCGTCGCCAGCCGGGTACCCCGCGCCCGCACCGCCGCCAACACCCGGCGCGACGCCCAACGCCACGCCCGTTGACGCATCGTCGGCACCGATTGTCGTGCCGCCGTTGCTGCAGCTGCGCCGCACGTATCTGATGTTCGAACACGACGAGGGCGTGGTGCTGATCGATCAGCACTCGGCGCACGAGCGAGTGCTGTACGAGCAGTTTCTCGGGGTACTCGAGCGCGGCGAGGCACCGTCGCAGCGCCTGCTGTTCCCCATGACGTTGCATCTGGGGCCCGACGAAGCCGATGCCTTTGAGGCGAGCCGGGATCTGTTCACCAAACTGGGCTTTGAAATCGAACCGTTCGGTGGCAGTACGTTGCTCGTGCACGCCGTGCCCATGCCGCATCCGCGCTTCGATGCAGAGCGTTGCCTCCGCGATACCCTCGCGGCCATGACCGGCGATCGCACCGCTAGCGCACACGCCCGCCATGAACGGCTCGCGGCAACCTTTGCCTGCAAGGCTGCCATCAAAGCCGGCGACAGCATGTCCCCGGGCGAGATGCGAGCCCTCTTCATTGCGCTCGCGGAAACCCGTCTTCCGGCGCATGACGTGCATGGTCGCTCCACCATCGTGCGGCTCTCATGGGATGAGCTCGATCGTCGATTTGGTCGGAAGTAGCGCCACGGACCGCATGAGATGATGCGCCCGCTCTGCTGCATCGTGGGGCCCACCGCGGCCGGCAAGTCGGCGCTCGCCCTCCAGCTGGCGCACGCCCGTGGTCTGTCCATCGTGAGTGCCGATTCACGCCAACTGTATCGCCACTTCAACGTGGGTACCGCCAAGCCCACCCGCGAGGAACAGGCGCTGGTACCGCACTACGGCATCGACTGCGTGGACCCGGTGGAGCGCTATTCGGCGCACCGGTGGGCGGAATCAGCGTCGATCTGGTGCCGGGCGGCGACTGACCAGGGAGCGCCGCCGCTGATCGTCGGGGGCACCGGGCTCTACCTCCGTGCGCTGGTAACGCCGCTGGCCCCCGTTCCTACCCTCGACGCGGACCGCCGTCGCGCCCTGGCCCCGTGGCTCGATACCCTTGATCGCGCGGAATTGCTGCGCTGGTGCGCCCGTCTCGATCCGGCCCGCGCGCACCTCGGCCGGACGCAATTGCTGCGCGCCGTGGAGACGGCGCTGTTGGCTGGCACGCGCATCAGTGACGCGCTCGATGGGCCCGGGCAGGGATTGGCCTCGGCGACTGGTCCGGTGCGCTATCTTGTGGTGGATCCCGGTCCCGGGCTGGCGGTACGCATCGAGGCGCGCGTGCAGGCCATGGTGGCCGCCGGGTTTGTGGAGGAGATTGAGCAGTTGCGCACGCATGTCCCCTCCGATGCCCCCGCGTGGAATGCCAGTGGGTACGGCGTGGTGCGCGAGGCGGTCGAGGGGCGACTGACCTTGGGCGCCGCCATCGAGCGCGTGATCATCGAAACACGGCAGTACGCCAAGCGCCAGCGCACGTGGTTCAGGCATCAGCTGCCCTCGCAGCAGGTCACGCACGTCAATCCGCTGGCACCAACAGCGGTGGCGGAGGCGCTGGCGTGGTGGGACGCAGCTCACCAGCAGGATGGAGTGCACGCATGAAGATCGGCATCACCTGTTATCCCACCTACGGTGGATCGGGGGCGGTGGCCACGGAGTTGGGCATCGCCCTCGCGGCGCGCGGCCACGAGGTGCACTTCATCACGTACGCGCAGCCCTTCCGACTGCCGAGCTTCCTGCCTCGGGTGTACTTCCACGAGGTCGACGTGGGGCGCTATCCGCTCTTTGAGTATCCGCCCTACGATCTGGCCCTCGCGGTGCGCATGCACGAGGTGGTGCGCGATCACCAGCTCGACGTGCTGCACTGCCATTACGCTATTCCGCACGCCACCAGCGCGTGGATCGCCCGGTCCATGCTGCGGGAGGAGGGACGCGACGTGAAGGTCGTGACCACGCTGCACGGCACCGACATTACCATCGTGGGACAGGAGCGGTCGTTCTTCTCCATCACCAAGTTCTCGATTGAGAAGTCGCACGCGGTCACCGCCGTGTCGGAGTATCTGCGCGACGAAACCTACCGGGCCTTCGGGTGCGTTGGATGCAACGTGGAGGTCATCCCCAACTTCATCGATCCGGCGCTCTACGATCGCGCGGTGCATCGGTTTCCCATCCCGG
>NZ_JBIJCN010000090.1:0-3977 GCF_044344655.1 Gemmatimonas sp. | reverse complement strand
AACTTCCGCCCGGTGAAGCGGGTGCGTGACATCGTGAAGACCTATGCCCGCATCAATGCAGAGGTGCCGTCGGTGCTCGTGATGGTTGGCGATGGCCCTGAGCGCGTGGAGGCCGAGGCCGAGGCGCGCGAACTCGGGGTGGCCGAGCATGTGCTCTTTCTCGGCAAGATCGATGCAATCGCGCCATTGCTGGCGGGGGCCCATCTCTTCCTGCTCACCAGTGACAAGGAGTCGTTCGGGTTGAGCGCCTTGGAAGCGATGGCGAGCGGTGTCCCGGTGATTGGCGCGCATGCCGGCGGCCTCCCCGAAGTAGTCACGCATGGAGTGACCGGCTATCTGTTTCCGGTGGGGGACGTGGACAGTATGGCCCGTGCCGGCGTGGCGTTGCTGCGTGACGATCGCGCGTGGCAGCAGATGAGCGATGCGGCTGCCGCCGATGCCCGGACGCGCTACAGTGAAGCGGCCATCGTCGCCAGATATGAAGCGCTGTACGAACGAACGCTCGGGTGAGCCGTTCATGACCCTCCCTTTGCGCGCAACCCCGTGACGCTCTTTCAGGCTGTGGTGCTCGGGCTCGTGCAGGGCTTCACCGAGCTGCTCCCCGTCTCCAGTTCGGCGCACCTCGCGCTCACCCCCTACCTGCTCGGTTGGGAGGATCCGGGACTGTCGTTCGATGTCGCGCTACACGTGGGCACCCTCATCGCGCTCATGTGGTACTTCCGCGCGGAGTGGGTCGACATGACGAAGAGTGCATTCACGATGGCCCGTACGCGGCGCATCGCGACGCTGCACGAACGCCGGCTGGTCTATCTCGTGGTCGCCACGATTCCGGCGGGGGTAGGCGGCATCCTGCTCAATGACCTCGCCAAAACCACCTTTCGCTCTCCCTACGTCATCGGTACCACGCTCGTCGTGCTGGGGGGGCTGTTGTGGGCGATCGACAAGTGGAGTGTGCGCTCGCGCAGTATCGAGGAGGTCACGCTGCGCGATGCCATCATCGTGGGGTGTGCGCAGGTGCTCGCACTGGTGCCGGGGGTGTCACGCTCGGGATCCACGATCACTGCGGGCCGTTTTCTGCATCTCGATCGCGCCAGTGCCGCCCGGTTCAGCTTCTTAATGAGTATGCCCATCACCATCGCGGCGGTGCTCAAAGAAGCGCCCGAAGCCATCCGTGCCGAAGGCTTCTCCACGCCGTTGCTCGCCGGTGTCCTCGCGGCGGCGGTGAGCAGCTGGTTGGCCATCACCGTGCTGCTCCGCTACGTGAGCAAGCACAGCTACGGCATCTTTGCGCTTTACCGCGTACTGCTCGCGGGCGTGGTCTTTTACACCATCGCCACCCGCGGGGCATGACCGCTCCATCCCCAGAGCTCGCGGCGAAGCTGGGGCTTGCCCGTCTCGATTACCATGTCCGCGTGACCTCCACCATGGACGTGGCGCACGCGCTCGCCGAAGACGGGGCACCGGCCGGCACCCTGGTGCTGGCCTCGGCGCAGGCGAGTGGCCGCGGCCGCAGCGGGAAGGCCTGGGCCTCCGAGCCCGAGGCGGGGCTCTGGTGCACATTGATCGAGCGTCCAGAGGACACTCGTGCGCTCGACGTACTGGCCTTGCGGGTAGGGCTGCAGCTTGCCGTGGCGCTCGAGCCGTCCGTGGACGCTCCGGTGCGACTCAAATGGCCCAACGACCTGTTCGTGGGCGATCGCAAGCTCGGTGGCATCCTGATCGAGGTGCGCTGGCGCGAGGCAAAGCCGGAGTGGGTCGCTATCGGGGTCGGCATCAACCGGACGGCACCGGCCAGCTATCCCGAGGTGGCGCACGTGCGCACGGGAATCACCCGCGACGCGTTGCTGGCCCAGGTCGTGCCCGCGCTGCGTCGTGCTGCGGCTGCGCACGGCCCACTGGGGGGCGAGGACTGCGCGGCGTGGGCCGCACGCGATCTCGCCGTCGGCCGGCGAGTCACGTCACCGGCTGACGGGATCGTTCACGGGATCACACCGCAGGGCGCGGTGCTGATCGAGACGGCGCACGGGGCGATCGCCTGTCAGAGCGGGTCGCTGCTGTTCGCCTAGGGCGCCGGGGTGGCCAAGCGCTGGCCGAGCGCTGGCCGAGCGCTACCCGCTAGCGGGCCTTTCCGCTGCCAAACTGACAAGGCGCTGCCCGCCCCGTCCGTCACCATGACAAACCAACCTGCCGAACTGGCGTAACTGTAACCTATTGAAACACATGGGTTTACGATATTTCTCGCCCCTTGACGTCACGCTGGCGGGCTCCTAGCTTTTGCTCGTTAGCACTCGATGTCTGTGAGTGCTAATCTCAATTCTCTGTTCGTTCCCCTGACACAGTTCGCAGGAGATCAACCCGTATGTCCAAGGTCGCACCGCTCGCGGATCGCGTTGTCGTGAAGCCGCTCGAAGAGGCGGAGCAGATGCGCGGTGGGCTGTACATCCCCGATACCGCGAAGGAAAAGCCGCAGCAGGGTAACATCGTCGCCGTTGGCCCGGGCCGCTTCGAGAAGGATGCCCGTGTCCCGATGGATGTGAAGGTCGGTGACAAGGTGCTGTACGGAAAGTACAGCGGCACCGAAGTGACGATTGAGGGCGAGCAGCTCCTCATCCTGCGCGAGTCCGATATCCTCGCCGTGATCAACTGAACCGCACCCTAACTCAATTCAGCTACCATGGCAGCCAAGGAACTGCATTTCAACGTTGAGGCCCGCGCGGCGCTCAAGCGCGGCGTCGATCAGCTCGCCGAAGCGGTAAAGGTCACGCTCGGCCCCAAGGGCCGCAACGTCGTCATCGACAAGAAGTTCGGCGCGCCGACCGTCACCAAGGACGGCGTCACCGTTGCGAAGGAAATCGAGCTGGCCGATCCGATCGAGAACATGGGCGCGCAGATGGTGAAGGAAGTCGCGACCAAGACGTCGGACCTCGCCGGCGACGGCACCACCACCGCCACCGTGCTGGCGCAGGCCATCTTCCGCGAAGGCCTCAAGAACGTCACGGCCGGCTCCAACCCGATGGCGCTCAAGCGCGGCATCGAGAAGGCCGTTGCCGCCATCGTCGAGGAGCTCAAGAAGATCTCCGTCCCGACCAGCGGCAAGAAGGAAATCGCGCAGGTCGGCACCATCTCGGCCAACAACGACCCCGAGATCGGTAACCTCATCGCGGAAGCGATGGAGAAGGTCGGCAAGGACGGCGTGATCACCGTCGAAGAGGCCAAGGGCCTCGAGACCACGCTGGAAACCGTGGACGGCATGCAGTTCGACCGCGGCTACCTCTCGCCGTACTTCGTCACGGATCCGGAGAAGATGGAGGCGGTCCTCGAGAACGCCATGATCCTCATCCATGACAAGAAGATCTCGGCCATGAAGGACCTCCTCCCGGTCCTCGAGAAGGTGGCGCAGCTCGGCAAGCCCCTCCTCATCATCGCCGAAGACGTCGAAGGCGAGGCGCTCGCCACGCTCGTCGTCAACAAGCTCCGCGGCACGCTGCGCATCTGCGCCGTCAAGGCCCCGGGCTTCGGTGACCGTCGCAAGGCGATGCTGCAGGACATCGCGACGCTCACGAAGGGGCAGGTTATCTCCGACGAAGTCGGCTTCAAGCTCGAGAACGCGGTCCTCACCGACCTCGGCTCGGCCAAGCGCATCGTGATCGACAAGGACAACACCACGATCATCGACGGCGCCGGTGACCAGAAGGACATCGAAGGCCGCGTCAAGGAAATCCGCGCGGCCATCGACAAGAGCACGTCGGACTACGATCGTGAGAAGCTCCAGGAGCGCCTCGCGAAGCTCGCCGGTGGCGTGGCCGTCATCAACGTCGGCGCGGCGACCGAAGCCGAAATGAAGGAGAAGAAGGCCCGCGTCGAAGACGCGCTGCACGCCACGCGTGCCGCCGTCGAGGAAGGCATCGTCCCCGGTGGCGGTGTGGCCCTCGTCCGTGCGCAGCACGTCCTCAAGGACGTGAAGCTCGCCGAGCGCG
>NZ_JBIJCN010000014.1:0-59412 GCF_044344655.1 Gemmatimonas sp. | reverse complement strand
CGAGGATTCCCACTCCTCGGTCTCGATTGGCTTCACCCCCCAGAAAAACCCGCCGTTTCACGTGAAACAGGGGAGCGACGCCCCCATGGAACCCCATCACCGCGCCGTATTGCCTCGAATTTCGGCACGCGCCATGGCCCCTAACCCCCAAGAGGCCTATACTTCCGGTCCCTCGCGAACCCCTCTTGCCCAGCCCCGTGGGACGCATCCTCGCCATCGCCAATCAGAAGGGTGGAGTCGGTAAGACCACCACCGCCGTGAACCTCGCCGCCTCGCTCGCCGTCGCGGAGCAGAGAACGCTGCTCATCGACGCCGATCCGCAGGGGAATGCGACCTCCGGCTGCGGCATCAGCCGCGATGACTTCACCGTGAACACCTATGACGTGCTCCTCGGTGAGGTCCCGCTCGATCAGGCGCTCGTGCGCGGGGTGCAGTTCCGCCACCTCGACGTGCTCCCCACCACACCGGACCTGGCCGCCGTAGAAGTGGAGCTTGTGGACGCCGAGGACCGTGTGGGTCGCATGCAGCGGGCACTCGCCGGCGTGCGCGACCGCTACGACTGGATCCTCATTGATTGTCCACCGAGCCTGGGGCTTATCACCCTCAACATGCTCGTGGCCGCCGACGCCCTGCTCATTCCCTTGCAGTGCGAGTATTACGCACTCGAAGGGCTCTCGCAGCTCATGCAGACCGTGCATCGCGTACAGGACGCCTTCAATGAGCAGCTCGACGTGGACGCCGTCCTGCTCACCATGTACGACACCCGCCTCAATCTCAGTCGGCAGGTGGCCGCCGATGCGCGCGCGCACTTCGGCGAGCGCGTCTTCTCTACGGTGATCCCGCGAAACATCCGCCTCGCCGAAGCCCCCAGCTTTGGAAAGCCCATCGTGGTATACGACGTGGCCAGCGTGGGCGCCCAGGCATACATGGCCGTCGCCCGTGAGTTGATTGAGCGGCGCAGCGCCCCAGCAACCGAGCCGGCCGCCGACGCGTCGGCGGCTACCGATGCACCAACCGCCGAGACGGAGTAATTCCCGATGACCCCTGAACCACCGCGCCGACTCGGCCGCGGGCTCGACGCGCTCCTTGCACGCCGCGAGCCTGCCAAGGCACCCGCATCACCCGCATCGCCGGCAGCCGCGACCACCAGTGCGCCCCCGGCCGCAGCCGTTTCTGGTACGCAGGCGTCGGCGGAAGAGCACAACGAGGCGGGGAGCCTCAGGACCCTCAAGCTCTCCGACATCCGCGCCAACCCCTATCAGCCGCGCAAAGAGTTTCGGGCGGACGAGCTGGCTGACCTCGAGGGCAGCCTCCGCACGAACGGGCTGCTGCAGCCCATTACGGTGCGGCCGGCGCCCAATGGGAATGGCTATGAGCTGATCGCCGGCGAGCGCCGCTTCCGAGCGGCCACGCGAATTGGGTGGACCGAGATCCCCGCGCTGGTGAAACCGGTCGACGATCGCATGCTGGCCACCTTGGCGATGATCGAGAACCTGCAGCGAGCCGACCTCGACCCCATCGAAGAGGCGGATGGCTATCAGCGACTTGTCGACGACTTCGCGCTGACGAACCAGGAAGTGGCCGATGTGGTCGGCAAAGACCGGTCGACGGTGGCTAATGCCCTCCGGCTCCGTCAGTTGCCGGCGAGTGTGCGACGGATGCTGCAGGACAAGCAGCTCACCGCCGGACATGCGCGCGCCCTCCTGCCGCTCGGCGGTGAACGCGAGATCGTCGACATGGCCCGAGACATCGCCGCCAACGGCCTCTCGGTCCGCGAAGTGGAGCGCCGTGTACAGGCGGGTCGCCCCAAGCCCCCGGCTGCCGGGAAGAAGGCGACAGCGGCCGCGCCCGCCGTGCCACCCGGTGCCTCGAGCGCCGTGGTGCGCCAGCTCGAGGAACGGCTCCGCCGGAAACTGCAAACGGGCGTAACCATTTCGTTGACAGCGCGGGACAAGGGCGAAGTCCGCATCGCGTTCTTCTCCAACGACGACCTCGAGCGCGTACTGAATATGCTGGGCGTCTCGCTCGATTGATATAATTGCGGTCAGCATCACGCCACATACGCGACACCATAGGACACCTGAGATGATTTCGAAGCACTTCCGCGCGTTCGCGCTTGCTGCGGCCACCGCCGCCGCCTCGCTCACCGCCGCCTGCGGCGGGGGGCAGGCCGCCACGTCCGACAGCGCCGGCTCGCCGCCCGTAGCGCTGCGCGTGGCGCTGCTTACCCCCGGCCCCATCTCCGACAAGTCGTGGAACGGCGGCGCCTACGCCGGCGTGGTCGCCATGCGCGATTCGCTGGGGGCCGAGATCTCACACATCCAGACCAAGACGCCCGCCGAGTTCGAGGAGAACTTCCGGCAGTACGGCGCGCAGGGCTATGCGCTCGTGATCGGCCACGGCTTCGAATTCCAGGACGCCGCGTCGCGGGTGTCGAAGGCGTACCCCAAGACCAACTACGTGGTCACCTCGGGGCGCGTAACCGGACCCAACCTCGCCGGTGTGGCCTTCCTCTTCGAGGAGGCCTCGTTTCAGGCAGGGATGATCGCCGGCGCGATGACGAAGACCAACAAGCTCGGCCTTATTGCCGGCACCGAGCTGCCACCAGTCAAGGCCAGCTTCGAAGCCTTCACCCGCGGCGCGAAGCTCACCAACCCCGCGGTGGAAGTGATCACCTCGTACATCGGCAATTGGGATGACGTGAGCGCCGGCAAGGAACAGGCACTCGCGCAGATCGCGCGCGGCGTGGACATCATCTTCCAGAACGCCGACGCGGCAGGCCTTGGCATCTTCCAGGCAGCCAAGGAAAAGCAGGTGTACGCCTTCGGCACCAACGCCAACCAGAACGATGTGGCCCCCGAGGTGATTATCGGCTCGGTGGTCATCGACCTCCCCCGCGCCTTCATGCTGATCGGTCGCGAGATCCAGGCCGGCACCTTCAAGGGGCGCCTCATCAGCCTCGGCGTGAAGGACAGCGTCGTGCGCCTCGAACTCAATGCCGCCCTCTCCGCGCGCATCCCGGCTGCCGCCATGGCCTCGGTGGACTCCGTGGGCGCGCTGCTCCGCGCCGGCACCTTCGACGCCGTCAAGGACCTCACGACACCGAACGACATCGCCAAGCCGATCACCCCCGGCACGTAACACCCTCGAGCCAACGCGCATGTCCACGCCTCCCGTCGATCGCATTCTCGCTCAGGCCACCGGCAACGGGCTGGAGGCGCCGCACGCCCCGTTGCGCGACATCGTCGCCGCCCTCGACCTCGAACTGCGCACGGCGGAGATCCCCGATTACGGCGGCGCCGTGAACGGACTGCAACTCGCCAACCGTGGCACGGTGCACAAGGTGGCCGTGGCGGTCGACGCCTCACGCGCGGCCATCACCGAGGCGGCGATCAGTGGCGCGAACTTGTTGGTGGTGCACCATGGCCTGTTCTGGAGTGGCGCGCAGCCCATCACCGGCGTGAGCTACGAGAAGTACCGCACGCTCTTTGGCGGTGACATCGCGGTCTATGCCACGCATCTGCCACTCGACTGCCACCCCGCGCTCGGCAACAACGTACGCCTCGCCCGCGCGCTCGGGCTCACGCCGACCGGCGGCTTTGCGCGGTACAAGACGATCGACGTGGGCGTGAGCGGCACCGGCGATGAACCCACCGCGGATCTGTTCGCACGGATTGAGGCCTTCGCCGCCCGCTACGGCGGTCAGGTACGGAGCTCCGTGCCGGTCGCGGGGCGCACCACGCGGCGATGGGCCCTCTGCACCGGTGGCGGCGCGTCGTCCGACACACTCCGCGAAGCGCGCGACACGGGCATCGATACCCTGATCGTGGGCGAAGGACCGCATCACACGACGGTCGAAGCGCTCGAACACGACTTCTGCGTGATCTACGCCGGACACTACGCCACCGAAACGCTCGGCGTGCAGGCGCTGGGCGCATGGATCGAAGCGAAGTTTGGCGTGCCCTGGACCTTCCTACATCTCCCCACCGGCTCGTGAATCCACCACCGGCGGGAGCGGCGCCGGACGGCGCCGCGCTGCTCTCGCTCGAAGAGATCTCGCACACCTTCGGCAGCGTGCGCGCGCTCGACCGCGCGCACCTCACCGTGCGTCGCGGCACCGTGCACGCCCTCCTCGGTGAGAATGGCGCTGGCAAGACTACACTGATGCGCGTGGTGTTCGGTCTCCTGGCTCCCGATGCCGGCACAATACGCTGGCAAGGCCACGCCGTACGCCTCCCGAGCCCAGCGCAGGCCCTCGCCAACGGCATTGGGATGGTGCACCAGCATTTCACCCTGGTGCCCGCCATGACGGTCGCGGAGAACGTCGCCCTCGGTGGCCATGGCGCATTCGATCCGGCACGTGCCGCCCAGGCCGTCGTGAACGTGGCGGCGCATGCCGGGCTGCAGCTCGATCCGCAGGCACGCGTGAGCACGCTGCCGGTGGGTGCGCAGCAGCGCTGCGAAATCGTGAAGGCACTCGCGCGCAACGTGCAGTTGCTCATTCTCGACGAACCCACGGCGGTGCTCGCCCCTGCGGAAGCCGCGGAGCTGCTGGCCTGGGTACGACGCCATGCCGATGCCGGCAACGCCGTCGTGCTGATCACGCACAAACTGCGCGACGCCCTCGCGGTGGCCGATGACATCACCGTGCTGCACCGTGGGCGCACCGTACTCACCACGCGCGCGGGCAACACCACGCAGGATGCGCTCGCCAGCGCCATGATCGGCGCGCCGACGGTGACGGCGGGTGGTGATGCCGACCGTACCACGCAGGTCCTCGCGGCAACCGCCGGACAGGCGGTGCGTCCCTCGGCAGCGCCGACGGGCGATGCGGTGTTGGCGGCACGCCAGGCCATGTGGCGCGACGAACGCGGCGTGCTGCGCGTGCGGGGCGCGACGGTGGCCGTGCACGCCGGTGAAATCGTGGGGATCGCCGCGGTGGAAGGGGCGGGACAACACGAGTTGCTTCGCCTGCTGGCCGGTCGGCTCGAGCCCACCGAGGGAGAAGTCAGGCGCCCGGAGCGTGTTGGCTTCGTGCCCGAGGATCGTCACCGCGACGCATTGTTGCTCGACGCGCCGCTCTTCGAGAACACGGCACTGCGTGGCGCCGGTGCTCGGCGCGGACGCATGCCGTGGTCGGCGCTGCGCGAGAGTACAGCCACGTTGCTCACGCGCTTCGACGTGCGCGCCCCCGGACCGCAGGCCATCGCACGCACGCTGTCGGGCGGGAATCAGCAGAAGTATGTGCTGGGGCGTGAACTGGCCGACCAGCCGAACGCACTGGTGGTAGAAAATCCTTCGCGCGGGCTCGACTTCAAGGCCACGGCGGCCGTACAGGAGGCCCTGCGCGCGGCGCGGAATGCCGGCACCGCGGTGGTGGTGTACAGCAGTGATCTCGATGAGGTCCTGCTGCTCGCCGATCGCGTGTACGCCATGCATGGTGGTGCCGTGCACGAGGTGCCCGCCGACCGAGAGTCGGTGGGACGTGCGATGCTCGGCGGCCAGGTGGCGGCGGATGCACAGTCTCCTGCGGTCGCCGCCCTGTGAACGCGACCACGATGCGACCCACCGGCAGCGCCATGCGCGCCGTGCTCCAGCTGACCATCGTGCTGGTGGCCGCGCTCGGGTTGCTCTCGCTGCTGCTCCTCGCCACCGGTCATGCCGTGCTGCCAGCATTGTCGGCAATGGCTACCGGGGCATTCGGCTCCTACTACGCGATCACCTCGGCGACCATCGTGCGCATGGTGCCGCTGGGATTGGCGGGACTGTCGGTGTCGCTCGCGTTCCGCGCCGGCATCCTCAATGTGGGCGCGGAAGGACAGCTGCTTGTGGGTGCCGCGGCGGCAGCGGCGCTGGCGGTACCGCTCACCGGAACGAGCCCGCTCCTTGCCCTTCCCTTGGTGCTGCTTGGGGGGGCCACCGCAGGCGCGCTCTGGGCCGGCGTTGCGGGGCTGCTGCGCCTGCGCTTCGGCGTACTCGAAGTGATCAGCACGATCATGCTCAATTTTCTGGCGCAATACGCCACCGGCTGGCTGGTGCGCGGACCACTCCAGGAGCCCACGGGCGTGAATCCGCAGAGCACCATGCTCGCCGAATCGCTGCATCTGCCCGTGTTGCTCGAAGGAACGCGCCTGCACGCCGGGGTGCCACTCATGGTCTTCGCGGCGATCGCCGTGTGGTGGTGGCTGAGCCGTACCGCCAGCGGATTCCGTGTGCGCGCCGTGGGGGCCAATGTCGATGCCGCACAGTCAGCGGGCGGCATTCCCGTCGCACGCACCGTGTTCTCCGCCTTTCTCTTGAGCGGACTGCTGGCGGGATTCGGTGGTGCCGTGGAGTACACGGGAATCACCTTCGCGCTCTACGAGAACTTCTCGCCAGGCTACGGGTACACCGCGATCGCGGTGGCGTTGCTGGCGCGGCTGCATCCGCTGGGCGTGCTCGGCACCGCCCTCCTGTTCGGGGCGCTCGAGGCAGGCGCCAATGCCATGCAGCGCGATGCCGGGGTACCGAGTGTGGTGGTGAGCGTGATCGAGGCGGTGCTCATCCTGCTGATCGTGGCCGCCGACCGCTGGAGCTCGCGCGTACCGTCGCGGACGCGAGCGGAGGCAGCCACATGACGCGAGTCCGGAGCAGGCAGCCATGAGCGCGCTCGACATCGGCACCGGCTTCCTCGAGGCGAGTGTACGTACCGCGACGCCGCTCGCCTTGGCAGCGCTCGGCGAGTGCATCAGCGAGCGCGCGGGTGTGATCAACATCGGGCTCGAGGGATCGATCATCGCCGGCGCCTTGGGGGGCACGGTGGCCGCAGGGGTGATTGGCGTTGGCGGGGGCTTCGTGGCGGGGGCGATGGCGGGGATGGCGGTGGCTGCCCTCTTCGCGTTGTTCACGGTGGGCTTCCGGGCCGACCAGATCATCACGGGGACCGCCATCACCATGTTCGCGTTGGGGCTCACGGGCACACTGTACCGCACGATCTTTGGCGCGTCGGGCGTGGCCCTCTCCACGCCCACGAGTGGCGTACTGCCGGTGCCGGGGGTGTCGGCCATTCCTGTAATTGGTCCGGGGTTCTTTGCGCAGCCGGTCATCACGTATGTGGCCATGCTGCTGGCACCGGTGCTGGCGTGGTGGCTGCAGCGCACACATAGCGGCCTCGCACTGCGAGCAATCGGCGAATACCCCGAGGCCGCCATCGCGGCGGGCATTGCGCCACGCCGGTATCAGGCACTGGCTGTCCTCTTCGCCGGCGCCATGGCGGGACTCGCCGGCGCCACGCTGGTACTGGCCCAGGCCGGCACCTTCGTCGAAGGGATGAGCGCCGGCCGCGGCTTCATCGCGATCGCCATCGTGGTGCTGGGACGATGGAAGCCGCTCGGCGTGGCCGCAGCGGCCCTGCTCTTCGGGGCCGCCAACTCACTGCAGGTTCTCTTCCAGGCCATGGGCTGGAGCGGCATCCCCTACCAGCTCTTCCTCGCGCTCCCCTATGTGCTCACGCTGCTGGTCCTGGCGGGCGCCAGCGGACGAGCCGCATCGCCAGCAAGTTTGGGGAAGCGGTCGTAGCAACTGAAGACTGACCACTGTTCCTGACAGCTCACCACGCCCCGCCTCCCCTCCTTCCGCCAGCCATGCTCCGATCTGCCGCCCTTGCCGCGCTCACGATGCTCGCGGCCCAGCCGCTCCTCGCCCAGTCCGGCCGTCGCCCCGCCAACGACGCCGCGGCCCTCGCCACGGCGCGTTCCATCCACGCCAAGGTGCTGTCGATCGACACCCACGTGGACATCGCGCCCGCGAACTTCACCGAGAGCGGTCCCAACTACGCGCAGAAGCTGCCGCGCACACAAGTCGATCTCGTGAAGATGGAGGAGGGGGGCCTCGTGGGCGCCTTCCTCATCGTGTACGTGGGGCAGTCGCCCAACCTCGACAGCGACGGCTTCGCACGCGCCAACGCGCAGGCGATCGAGAAGTTCGACGCGATCCATCGGCTGACCAAGCAGCTCGCGCCCTCGCGTGCCGAAATCGCCTACACCGCCGCTGATGCGCGCCGCATCCACCAGAGCGGCAAGCGCGTGATCTTCATCGGCGTGGAGAACGGCTTCCCCATCGGCAGCGACATCACCAACGTGCAGAAGTTCTACGAGCGTGGTGGCCGCTACATGTCACTGGCCCACAACGGACACAGCCAGCTGTCCGACAGCAATACCGGCGAGCGCGATGGCGTGTGGCTGCATAACGGCCTCTCGCCGCTGGGTCGGCAAGTGATCGCCGAAATGAACCGCCTCGGCATGATGATCGACGTGTCGCACCCCTCCAAGCAGTCGATGCTGCAAACGATCGCGCTCAGCAAGGCGCCCATCATGGGATCGCACAGCGGCGTGCGCGCGCTGTGCAACCACAGCCGCAACATGGACGACGAGCAGCTCGATGCGCTCAAGAAGAACGGCGGCGTGATCCAGCTGGTGGCGTTCAACAGCTATGTGAAGTGCAATCCCACGAAGGACGCCGAGCGCGCGGCAGCAATCGACGCGCTGCGCAAGGACTACGGCATTGCCGCCGGCAATCGCGCCGAGGTCCAGCGGGCGATCGAGGCGCTCCCCAACGAGAAGCGCAACGAATATCTGGCGAAGCAGGAAGACATCACCGCGCGCCGCTACCCGAGTGACCCCGCCGCCACGGTGAAGGACTTCGTGGACCACATCGACTACGTGGTGAAGCGGATCGGCATCGACCACGTGGGGATCAGCAGCGACTTCGACGGCGGCGGCGGCGTGGATGGCTGGCGCAGTGCGAGCGAGTCGCTGAACGTGACCGCGGAGCTCGTGCATCGCGGTTACACCGAGCAGGAGATCACCAAGATCTGGGGCGGCAACCTGCTGCGCGTGATGGAGCGGGTAGAGAAGGTAGCGGGGAAGTAGATCCCCGCTGAGGCTGGGCTGGAGGACGGTGTGAGTGCGGAGGGGGTCACCACCCCCAGCACTGCAACACCTCCTCCACCCGGTGATCGCCCTCCGCGCGAAGCTGTGCCCATGGCACGAGTGCGCGCGCGGCATCGGTGCACAAGCGGTCGGCCCGGGGACGAATCCCTACCCGGCCGAGATCGAGGCGGTCGGCGTCCCAGCAGGCCAGCATCGTGGCATCGCCAGTCGTGTGACCATCGGTGTGCAACCGACACGCTTCGTACAACAGGTCGAACCGCGAATCATCGAGATGCACCAGCGACCCGCGCAGCGTGTGTGCGAGGTCACCGCCGCGCAGCCCGTGGTCGGGGTCAATGTGCTCGTTCACGCGACGGGCATCGTGAAAGAGGGCGAACAGCCGGACCACTTCCTCGTCGGCGCCGTTCTCCGACGCCACCCGAAGGCCGTTGTCCCACACGCGCGCCCAGTGGTGCAGCCCGTGATATCCAGTTAGCGGCAGAGTGTAGCCATCGATGATGGCCTTGAGAATGGCGGCGTAGTCGTGTGGCATGATTGACATGATGCGTGGACCTGCGGCTGTACTGACAGCGATCCGTTCCTCTACCCCAACAGCAACTCGAGCTCCGCCCGTCCGATTCCGCCCAACCCCCCACGATCCTCCCCGAGAATGGCGTCGGCGAGCGCGCGCTTGCTGTGCTGCAGCTCGAGGATCTTCGACTCGATCGTGTCACGCGCCACCAGACGCGTAGCGATCACGTGGCGGGACTGCCCGATGCGATGGGCGCGATCGATGGCCTGGGCTTCGACGGCAGGGTTCCACCAGGGATCGAGCAGATACACATACTCGGCGGCGGTGAGATTGAGACCGTGCCCACCCGCCTTGAGACTGATCAGGAAGATCGGCGGCCCCTCGGGCGCCTGGAAGCGCGCCACGCGCTCACCACGGTCACGCGTGCGCCCATCGAGATATTCGTACGACAGCCCCACCGCATCGAGGCGCGCCTTCACCAGCGCGAGGAAGCTGGTAAACTGCGAAAACACCAGCGCCTTGTGT
Source organism: Gemmatimonas sp. (assembly GCF_044344655.1). Classification (GTDB taxonomy): domain Bacteria; phylum Gemmatimonadota; class Gemmatimonadetes; order Gemmatimonadales; family Gemmatimonadaceae; genus Gemmatimonas. Next base: position 49,446 of record NZ_JBIJCN010000014.1, on the reverse strand, counting down.
CCCTCCGCCGTGAGTTCCTGCAGCGCAGGAATGAGCGCATCGAGCTTGGCACTCGGCAGCGCTGCGCGCGATGGATCGGCAAGCACCGGGTGACAGGCGGCCTGCCGCAGACGCAGCAACGCCTCGAGGATCTGCATGCGAGAGCGCGCCATCCCCGACTCGTTGATCAGCGACAGGACCTGCTCGGCGTATCGCACGCGCAGCTGTTCGTAGAACGCCCGCTGCTTGGGCTCGAGCTCCACCTCGAGCGTCTGCTCGGAGCGCGGCGGGAGTTCGGTGGCAACCTGCGCCTTGGTGCGGCGCAAAATGACCGGCCGTAATGCGCGCGACAACACCGAGTCGGGGCGGCCGTCGAGCGTCTCCCCGCCGAAGGATGATGTGCGCGTGGCTGCCCCGAGCATCCGTGCGGCGCTGCTGAAGCGCGTGGACGCGCCGAGCATGCCAGGGTTGAGAAACTCGAAGAGACTCCACAACTCCTCGATCCGATTCTCGATCGGCGTGCCCGTGAGCGCGAGGCGATGATCGGCCTGCAGTACGCGCGCGGCCTTCGCCGTGACCGTCCCGGCGTTCTTGATCGCCTGCGCTTCGTCCAGCACCACGTAATCGAAGCGGCGCTGTCCGAGTGCGGCCACATCGCGACGCAGGGTACCGTACGTGGTAATCACCACGTCGGCGTCGATCTCACCTAGCGGCACATCCTCGCGATCGGGATGACTGAGGTCCACCAGGCGTAGCTGGGGCGTGAAGCGCGCCGCCTCGTGCACCCAGTTGAACACGAGCGACCGCGGGACCACGAGCAGTGAAGGGCCGACACCACGCACACGGCGCGACTCGAGCAAGGCGAGTACCTGCACCGTCTTGCCCAGCCCCATGTCGTCGGCCAAACAGCCGCCGAGATTGAAGCGACGCAGGAACGCGAACCACCCGAGGGCGTCCTTCTGATAGCCGCGCAACTCGCCCACGAACCCCTCGGGCACCGGCTCGTCGCCGATGGCGCGGAAGTCGCGCAGCTGTTCGCGGGCGGCGGCGAGCGTGTCGTCCACGTCGGAGTCGGGCAGCGCCTCCAGCAACACGTTCACGAGCGCGAGCTGTGACTGCTTGAAGCGAAGCGCATCGTCGCGGCGTTCGCCCAACGCCAGCATCGCCTGCCACTCGTCGAGCTGCTCCTGCGGCAGCAGTCCCACGGTGCCATCAGGGAGCGTCACGCGGTCCTCACCGGCGAGTCGGCGCTGCAGCAACTCCAAGAGTGGCAGCTCGTGTGTACCGTAGCGCACGACACCGGTGAGATCGAACCAGTCCACGCCGGAGCGGGCCGAGATCGCGAGCTGTCCGGCGGCGAGCAGGCGCTGCCCGTTGTGTTCGACGATCCATCCTTCGTCGACAAGCGTACTGAGTGTGCGGGAGACGATGGGCGCGGGAAGCGCCAGCCCGAGGCGATGCGCGGTGGCCGAGTACATCTCCTGCGCACCGAGTGCACGCAGCCGGTTGACCGCCGAGCGCTCGGTAGCGGCGCGACGCCGGTAGAGCGTGTTGTTGGCGCGGTCGAACGCCCACGGCGTCTGCGTGTCGGCGTCGACGGCGATGCCGCCGTAGCGGAACCGCACCGCGACACGCGTGAGGGGCCGTCGCGCGAGGGGCGAGTCATCGAATGTCTCGATGCACGGCACCGGCGTGATGTCCGTCTCGGTGTGCATTGCCCCCTCGGGGAGCTGCAACGCCGGCACCCCGGGCGCGGCATGGTAGCGCTGCAGGAACTCGGTGAGATCGTCGCCGAGTTCGAGGTCGCCCTCACGCCAGATCGTGTTCACCAGCGGCAGCAAGGCGCCTCCGTCCAGGCGTGCCAAGACCGAGCCGATCAGCACGAGGTCGTTGCCGATGAAGTAATCCACGGTATGCACCGGCACCGTCACGGTGCCCGGGGCGATGCCCGCCGCGGTTTCTGGGGCCACGGTGGCCGGAGCCGCGCGTTCGAGCGTGGCGGTCAGGACGAACCCCGTATCGGGCGTGCCGTTGACGTGGACACGCGTGGTGTAGGGCGCCCCGGCATCCCATTGCAGGGCGCGGCCATGCAACCGCGGCCGCTGACTCTTGACCATGGCGCGCCCCGTTTCACAGGCGAGCCGCAGGGTAGGCTCGTAGGCGCGGGGGGGGATAACGAAGCCGCCGGCCGGCAGCCCCGTCAGGTGCGTTGCGTCGGCGGTGCCCAACAGCAGGTTGGCAATGAGCCGGTCCTCGCCGTCAGGCGCGTTGTACCACGCGTCCGCGGAGAAGGTGAAGGGTGTGGGGTCTTCCCACAGCCCGTCACGGTTACGCCGCTGCGCGGCCACCTCCACCCGCACCCCGTCGCCGCTGGCCGGTGGCGTGAGATGCACCATGTATGCGAGCCGACGGTCCGACGGCAGCGATTGCACCCGCTCCGCCATGGGTACGAGGCGCGTGGCATTCCCCTGCGCCTCGGTGATCTGCTCCAGTGCTGCCAGCCATGGTGGTACGGGGCCGGAGCGCGGCGGTCGAGTCTCTTCGTCCTCGAACGGATTCACCACGTGTGTCAATTGGCAGGAGCGAGGGGAGACAACCGCGCAGCAATGGCGCAACAACGGCGCAACCCTTGAACGTAAGCGATCGCCCTGCCCAAGCGTAGCGCCGCGCCGCCGTGTCTCCCCTCCTCCGTGCCTCCTGCGGTTACTTGAAGCGGATACCGTTCGGGGCGATCGCGCCCTTGGTGGGGACGAACGGCTTGGCCGCCGGCTTGAAGCCACCCGTGAGCGCGGGACGCTGCGAAGTGGTCTGCCGGTTATTCTGCTCCACGTCGCGACGCGTGCCCCCTTCGGCGCTGCCGCCCTTGGGGCCAACGCCGCCGTCGGTGCGCATGCTGAGCGCAATGCGGTTGCGGGGCAGATCCACGCTCTGCACGGTCACCTTGACCTTCTGTCCCACCTTGACCGCGTCGTTGGGATCCTTCACATAGCGGTCAGCGATCTGGCTCACGTGCACGAGCCCATCCTGGTGCACGCCGATGTCCACGAACGCGCCAAACGCCACGATGTTGGTGACCACTCCTTCCAGCACCATGCCCGCCAACAGATCGCTGGGCTTCTGGATGTCCTCACGGAAGGCCGGCGGCTCAAAGGCGGCTCGCGGGTCGCGGCCGGGCTTCTTGAGTTCCGCCGCGATATCCTGCAGCGTGGGCATGCCCACGTCGCCACTCACATATTGGCGGAGATCGATCCGCTCCACGAGGGCGTCGTTGCCAATGAACTCGGCCACGTTCACACCCAGGTCCTGCGCCATCCGCTCCACGAGCGCATAGCGTTCAGGGTGTACCGCGCTCGCGTCGAGCGGATGCGCTCCGCCACGCACCCGAAGGAATCCGGCGGCCTGTTCGAACGCCTTGGCACCAAGTCGCGGGACATCCTTGAGGTCCCCGCGCGAGGTAAAGCCGCCCTTGCTGTCGCGCAGCGTGACGATCGCCTGCGCGAGGCTGGGGCCGATGCCGGCCACGTAGCCCAGCAGCGCCGCCGACGCGGTGTTGAGCTCCACGCCCACGCGATTCACGGCGCTTTCGACGGTGTCGTCGAGGCGCTGCTTAAGCTTGGTCTGATTCACGTCGTGCTGGTACTGCCCCACACCGATGCTCTTGGGATCGATCTTCACGAGCTCCGCGAGCGGATCCTGCAAGCGGCGGGCGATGCTCACGGCGCCGCGCAACGACACGTCGAGCTCCGGGAATTCGGCGCGCGCCAGATCACTCGCGCTGTACACGGACGCGCCGGCTTCGTTCACCACGACCACCTGCGGGCGCGGGGCGTCCATTTCACGCAGCGCCGCCTTGGTGAGCGTTTCCGTTTCGCGACTGGCGGTCCCGTTGCCGATCGCAATGAGTTCGGGGGTGAAGCGCGTCACCATGGCGCGCACGGCACCGGCGAAGCGGTCTTCCTGGTGGAGATACAGCGTGTCGGTGTGCACAAGCGCGCCGGTGGCACTCACCACCGCCACCTTCACGCCGGTGCGGAAGCCTGGGTCGAGCCCGATCACCTTCTTCTCACCCGCGGGGCTCGCCAGCAGCAGCTGCTCGAGGTTCCGGCCGAAGATGGTAATGGCCTCGTCATCGGCGCGCGTCTTGAGCTCCACCCGCAGTTCCACTTCGATCGCCGGCGACAGCAGTCGCTTGTACGCATCGGCGCACACGAGCGTGAACTGCTGCAGCGCCTTCTTCGCCTGGCTCACTTCACCCACGAGGCGCGCGTTGATCTCCTCCACCGGCGCCTCGATGCGCCAGAGCAATTCGCCTTCGGTCTCCCCACGGCGAATGGCGAGCATGCGATGGCTGGGGATGGTGCCCAGCGACTCGGAGAATTCGAAGTAATCCTTGAACTTGCTGTCGTCGCTCTTCTTTTCGGCGATCACACTGCTCTTCACCACGCCCTTGGCGCGCGTGACTTCACGCACCCAGCCGCGAACCACGGCGTCTTCGGCGATCTGCTCGGAGAGAATGTCGCGGGCACCCTGCAGCGCCGCCTCCGCCGTAGGCACTTCACTGGGCTTGCCGTCCAGCTCCGGGAGGATGAACGCCGCCGCCGTGGCGAGCGCCGCCGCGTCGTCGAGCGTACCATCCCACAGCGATTCCGCCAGCGGGGCCAGGCCACGCTCACGCGCAATCATGGCGCGGGTGCGGCGCTTAGGCTTGAACGGGAGATAGAGATCCTCGAGCGCCTGCTTGGTGTCGGCGGCGAGGATCGATGCCTTGAGCGCTGCGTCGAGCTTGCCCTGTTCGTCGATGCTCTTGAGGATCGCGGCGCGACGGTCCTCCATTTCCTTGAGATACTCGGCGCGCTCACGCACATCGCGGAGCTGCACCTCGTCGAGGCCACCCGTCATTTCCTTGCGGTAACGGGCAATGAAGGGAAGCGTGGCGCCCTCGGCGAAAAGGGCGAGCGTGCGCTGAACCTGCTGCGGGTTGAGCGACATTTCCGTCGCCACGCGCGCCACGAGGGCGGGGGCAACGAGATCGAGGGTAGGAGCAGTCATAAGCGCGGATAGTACGCGCGAGGGGTGGCAAATTGGAGGCCTTGCGGAAGACGCGGCCGATCACTCGCCGCGGATGACCTGTGCCGTACCAGTCAGTTGCACCCGGCGATCGCGCTCTCCCACAGCACGCGCCACACGCCACCCTGTCGCGACAACACCGCCGCACCGAGCGCCACGCCATCATCGCGGCCAAAGAGCAGGCGCACATCACGCGCGCCCACGGCACGGAACGCCAGCAGTGGTTCAGCCACCACCAGCTCCTCTTCATGTCCTGCGGCACGCTCATGCCACCCCACCGTCCACGTGGAGCCCTTGTCGGTCGGCGCCTCCACCACGAGCACGAGACGCTCCTCCTTGGGGTCATCTTCCTGATTCACCCGGCGAGCCAGCGTGGCGACCACGACCCCACTGTCGAGCCCACGGCTTTGCCATGCGCGGAGCACCACGAAGGGCAGCGCGCGAAACGTGGCGCTCGTGTCATCGGGGAGCTTCGACGCGAGCCGTGTGAGATCGGCGGCGAGCCTGGCCGAATCACGTGGGGCCATCCCTTCGATCGAGTCGAGTGGTACCGCGGTGATGCGACCGCTCGCGAACGCCGCCGTCCACGGGGGGAGCGCGACCCCGGCGTCGACGGCGAGACGCGCCACCGGCCACGCCGAACAGGCCGGATCGGCCACCTCGGAGGCCTCCACCGTGAGTCGTGCCCCACCCACGCGCCCACCGCGCGAGAACAGATCGAGCCGGCCGTCGCCAAGCAGCGCACCGACCCCCACCGTATCGCCAACGGTTGTATCGGATGCCTCCGGCAGGAGCAGCGAGCCCGCGACCATGCCACCGTCCACGGTGGGGAGCACCACAAAGGGGCCGGCCGAAACATCCCATCCGCTGCTGCTCACCGTGGTGGCCATGCTGTCGGAACGGCTCGGAGTGCGCGCCGCCACCGACGAATCACCCGACTCACCCGATCCGGTGCGATCGCACCCCGCCAGTAGCAGCACCGGCGCCGCGCAAACCGGTATCCACCGCACCGCCCGAAGAAGCCGTCGCCAATGTGTCTGCATGCCTAGAAGTATGTCACATGACGTACTGGACAGCGACATGACGAATCCTGACCATTACGCTACCTGTGGTCGAGGTGCTACCCCGCTCCCCTCGGCTCGGACCACCCACGTCCCGGACCGTGCATGCCCGAGATTGCCATGACCGCCCGTCCCAACCGCCTGCTGCATGCCCTCGGGCTGCACCGCCCCGAGCTCCGTGCGTGGGCCATGTACGATTGGGCGGTGTCGTCGATGCAAACGGTCATCACCACGGCCGTGTTTCCGATCTATTTCATCTCGGTCGCCGGGGCTGAGATGTCGAAGCCGGAGGCCACCGCATGGTACTCGTGGGCCAACACGGCCGGCGCGATCCTCATCGCGGTGCTGTCGCCGATCCTCGGCGCCGTGGCTGACTACCGATCGGCCAAAAAGCGCTTCTTGAGTGTGTTCATGCTGCTTGGCGTGTTCAGCACAATGGGGATGTACTTCATCATGCAGGGCGACCTGTTGCTGGCGTGCACGTTGTTCGTGCTGTCGCTCGCCGGTGCCACGGGGAGCCTTACGTTCTACGAGTCACTGTTGCCGCATATCGCGCGCAAAGACGAGATCGATCGCGTGAGCACCGGCGCGTACGCCATGGGCTACATCGGGGGCGGACTGCTGCTGGCGATCAACCTCGCATGGATCAGCAATCCAGCGCTGATCGGCCTCCCCACCGGTGATCACCTCACCGCCGAGCAGTCTACGTTGCCGGCACGTCTCGCGTTCGTGTCGGTGGGCGTGTGGTGGTTGCTCTTCAGCATACCCATGCTGCGAGGTGTGCCCGAGCCGGCGCGGTTGATCGAGGCCGACGAGGCACCCACCGAGAGTCCGTTCAAGGTCGGCTTCTCGCGCCTGCGCGAAACACTCGGGGAGATGCGTCTCTACCGCCAGGCATTTCTCACCATGCTGGCGTTTACGATCTACAACGACGGCATCCAGACGATCGTGCGCATGGCCACGGTCTTTGGCGAGGAGCTGGGGCTCCCGCGCTCCGATCTCATTACCGCGATCCTGATCGTACAGTTCGTGGGCATCCCGTTCGCTTTCCTTTTCGGCGCGCTCGCTTCGAAGCTGGGCACCAAAGGATCGATCATGCTTGGCCTCGCGGTCTACACGGGCATCTGCATCTACGCGTACCGGATCCACACGGTGACCGAGTTCTACGTGCTGGCCGGCATGGTGGCGATGGTGCAGGGCGGCACGCAGGCGCTCAGCCGCTCACTCTTCGCCAGCATGGTCCCCAAGCACAAGAGCGGTGAGTTTTTCGGGTTCTACAGCGTGTTCGAGAAGTTCGGCGGTATTCTCGGTCCGGCGGTATTCGGCATTGCGGTGAGCAGCACCGGCAGTTCGCGCAGCGCCATCCTCTGGGTGATTGCGTTCTTCGTGGTAGGCGGGGCCATGCTCATGCGCGTGAACGTCGGCGAAGGTGAGCGCGCCGCGCGCGAGGCTGACGCGAACCTGCACACTGCCTGACTGTGTCACGGCCAGCAGAGCCGAATCGTGCGGCGGGTAGACCGGTCCCCCCAGGTCCCAGTGCCACGCTTCGCGGCGCTGCCCCGTGCGCGGATCCTTGAGCGGCTTGTACTGTAGGCGGACTGCGGACAGCCCCACTGCCGAGCCGAATACCAACAGGCGCGCGCGATCGGTACTGACCAAGTGCACCAGCGGTTCACCCTTCCAGAGGTGGCGGTGTAACCAGAGCCCCCCTTCCATGGCGTGGATCATCCCGTCTCGACGCTGATCGGGAAACTCCACACACCCGCTCGCAAAGCAGAGCTCCCGCAGGCGCATGGTGCGCCGGCGGGAGTCGGGATCCTTCACGATCGGGGGCAGTTCGCTCAAGGCGTTACCGGCACTCGATGACTCCTTCGTTGACGGCGGGCGCCAGCGGCACGGCCTCACCGTAGAACACGGCGCAAGTTAGCGGAAAGGCGTTCGGGTGGGTGGCCGTGGCCGACCAGCCCCGCCCATCGGCCTCGGCGATTGTGATGGTCACGCCATCAGTACCAGCGAAGTTGAGCTGCCCCGTGTTGTTCGCGTACGTCTCGTTGGAGTAGAAGTAGTCTTCCTGGCGCGACGAGAGGTTCTTGAGGTCGCTCTTGATGGTCGACGCGTAGGCCTTGCCCTTGGTGGTCTGGAACTTCGGAATGGCGATCGCCGCAAGGATGCCGATGACCACGACCACGATCAGCAGCTCGATGAGGGTGAAGCCCTGTGGGATGCGTGGCATGACACTCCCCAATACGAAGCGCGGCACGACGCCGGATGGACGGACACGGAGCGAGGGGGCATCCCTCGCGTACCCTCGGCCATACCGCAATCCTGATGCCGCCCGGTGGATCAGATGCAACTGTATGTATTGCAAGCGCTTAACAGACTCAATCTGGTTCCGGACCCACGCGCCACCCTCGCAGCCTCCGCAGAACGCCGCGGGATGCAACGAGCCGTATCAGGACTTCGCGGTGACCCAATCGGTGCCGATGCCCATCTCTACCAGCAGCGGGACATCGAGCGTGGCCGCACCCTCCATCTCCCGCTTCACCAAGGTGGCCAACACCCCTTCTTCCTCAGGCGGCAGTTCGAACACCAGTTCATCGTGCACCTGCAGCAACATGCGCGATGCGAGCTTCTCCGTTGCGAGCGCGGTATGCACCCGGATCATCGCGATCTTGATGAGATCGGCCGCCGACCCCTGGATCGGCGCGTTGGCGGCCACCCGCTCACCGAACGCACGGATGTTGAAGTTCCGCTCCTTGAGCTCGGGGATGTAGCGGCGGCGCTTGAACAACGTCTCGACGTATCCCTTCTGCCGGGCCTCTAGCACGCACCGATCGAGGAATGCCTTCACGCCAGCGAAGCGCTCGAAGTAGGTGTCAATGAACTCCTTGGCTTCGGCGTGCGTAATACGCAGCTGCCGTGACAGCGCGTGCGCCCCCTGGCCATAAATGGTGGCGAAGTTGATCGTCTTCGCCCTCGCGCGCATCTCGCTCGTCACGTCGGGCAGTGGCACACCGAAGATGATCGCCGCCGTCTGCTTGTGGATATCGCCACCGGCTCTGAAGGCGCTCACGAACGCCGGATCAGCGCTCAAGTGTGCCAGCAGACGCAGCTCGATCTGTGAATAGTCGGCGCTCAACAGCCGCCATCCCGACCGCGGGACGAACCCCCGACGGATTTCGCGCCCCAGCTCACGACGACTCGGGATGTTCTGCAGGTTGGGATCGGAGCTCGACAGCCGTCCCGTCGCCGCAACCGTCTGATTGTACGACGTGTGCAGCCGATGATCGCGCGGATGGACGAGTCGCGGCAACGCGTCGATGTACGTGCCTTCGAGCTTGAAGATCTCGCGGTACTCCATGAGGAGCGTCGGGAGCGTGTGCCCCTCCTCTGCAAGCTCCTGCAGTACGCTCGCGTCGGTGCTCGGGCCCGTCGCGGTCTTTTTCTTCACCGGCAACCCGAGCTTCTCGAAGAGAATCACGCGAAGCTGCGGATTGGAGTTGATGTTGAACTCTTCCCCCGCCTCGACGTAAATCGCCTGCTCCACCTTCTCGCGCTCCGCCCTGAACCGCGTCTTGAGGCTTTCGAACCACGCGAGGTTGATGGCGATGCCGTCGTACTCCATATCGGCGAGCACCGACACGAGCGGCACCTCCATCTCGGTGAGCAGCGGCAGCATGGCGTGGCTCACCAGCAACGGCTCGAGCTGCGTGCGCACGCGCATCGTCACGTCGACATCCTCGCACGAGTAGTCGCGCGCCGCATCCACCGGCACCACATCAAACCCCAGCTGATTCTTCCCCTTGCCACACAACTGTTCGTATGCCGTCATCGTGTGACCGAGGAACTCGAGCGCCAGCAAGTCGAGTCCGTGCGATCGGCGACCGGGATCGAGCAGGTAGCTCGCCAGCATTGTGTCGAACGACAAGCCTGCCAGGTGCACGCCAGCTCCGCGCAGCACGAGCACATCGTACTTGGCGTTCTGGGCGATCTTCTTCACGGCCGCGTCCTCGAGCATCGCGCGCAGCGGCGCGCACGCCTCGCTTTCGAAGGGCGGCAAATTGACCGGCTCCGGCACACCGGCGTTGATGCGACGCCCGGCGATTCCGGCGTCACCAGAGAGCAGCGCGAGATTCCCGCCGCCGTCGTCGAGGCGGTGACGGAACGGCAGGTAGTACGCCTCACCCGGTAGCACGGCGATCGAGAGCCCCACGAGGGTGGCACGCATCGGATCGACCGGATTGGGTGACGCCGGATCGCAGACCGTCTCGGTGTCGATGGCGATGTACGGTACCTCGCGCACGCGCTGCAACAGGGTGGTCAGCGCATCGAGCGTGCCCACGGTGGTGTAGCGGGCATCGGCCAGTACCGGCACACCGCTCGTGCTTTCCACCACGCCGAGCGGGGCAGGACGTACCGACGACGACGAGGAGCGAGGCGTCGTCGGTACACCCGGCGCGTCTGTCACTGGGCGCGGCACGGCGGCAGGACCGCCTGATATGGGGCCGCCCCCCACGTCCTTCAGGAGACTCGTGAACTCGAGGTCGAGATAGAGCGCGCGCAGCGCATCGGTGTTGGGGGCATTGACGCGAAGTGTGTCGGTGTCGAGCTCGATCGGTACGTCGCAGTGAATCGTGACGAGCTGCTTGGACAGGCGCGCATCGGCTTCGTACTGCAGCAGGGCCTCACGCGGACGCTTCTTGGTGATCTCGTTCGCGTGCGCGATGATGTTCTCAAGCGGGCCGAACTGGGTGATCAGCTCGATGGCCCCCTTCTCGCCGATCCCCTTCACGCCCGGCACGTTGTCGGAGCTGTCGCCGACAAGCGCGAGATAGTCGATGACGCGCTCCGGCGGCACGCCGAGCCGGTCACTCGCATTTTCCGTCCCCACCCAGCTCTCTTCCACGCTGGCCGGGCCGCCGCGTCCTGGATTGAGCAACCAGATGCCCGGGCGCACGAGCTGCTGAAAATCCTTGTCACCCGAAACGATCACCACGTTGTAGCCGGCATCCACCCCCTTCTTCGCCATGGTGCCGATCACGTCGTCGGCTTCAAAGCCTTCGGCGGTGAGCACGGGGATGTCGTAGGCGGCGAGCAGCTGCAGTACCCGCTCCAGCCCTTGATCGAAGTCCGCCTGAAGGTCGTCGGTGAGCCGCTCGCGCGTGGCCTTGTAGTCCGGATACAGCTCATCACGGAACGTGGCCCCACTGTCGTGCACCCACCCCAGCAGCTCGGGTTGATGGGTGGTGAGCAGGCGCTTGAGGAAGTTCGCGATTCCCCAGGCGATCGAACTGTTCTCGCCGCGGCTCGTACTGAGAGGACGCTGCATGAGCGCAAAGAATGCGCGATAGATCAGCGCGTACCCATCGACGAGAAACAGCCGCGGAGCGTGCGGGCGGGTGACGTCAGCCATGGTGCAGCCCCGCCATCGAGCAGGGGTTACCGCTGCAGTTTGCGCCGGATGGCGAGATCGAGGTCACCGCGGCTCTGCGCGTTGAGGCGCCAGCGGCCGAAGCCCGTCTGGTCGGTGAAGGCCAGCTGCACTCGCAGCTCGCGGTATTCCCAGATCTGCTGGCGAACGCGCGCATTGGGATCGATCAACCCGGTGTCGATGATGTTGTCCGGATCGCCGAGCGCAACGAAGGCGGTGCCGCGATCCGACTGCCACCCCACCGGCCCATCATCACGGAAGCGGATGTTGGCGGTGCGGATGCGTCCAAAGTAATCACGAAGGCCTTCATGTTCCGCTGTGCCGGGCACCGGGTCGGTTTCCTGCAGGAACCTGGTCCACGCCGCGGCCCGCTCCCCCACCTCGGCATCCCGCAAGGCACGCAGACGCTCGGGCGTGGTGAACCAGCGCAGGTAGGTGAGCATATCGTCGAAGGTGCCGATGGGCACGTCCTCGCCGAGGCTCACCAGCACACGCGCCCGCGCAGTGTCAGCGCGGCCCTCCGCGGTGATCTGCACCGTGTTGATGCCGATCGCGAGACGGTCGGTCGGCAGGCCGATCGTGGTACTGCGTGAGGCGCCGCGCTGGGGCAGCGACACGAGGGTGTCGAGCGAGACGATGTCGGCGTCACCCACCACACGCACCCGGACAGCGGACGGCGACGTGGTTCCCACGGCATCGATGTAGATCGGCAGCAGCGAGTCCACGCCGTACACGACCGTCGCGCGAGGACGTGCGAGCATGCGCGGCAGCGAATCGGCGGATTGCCGTGGAATGGCCTCGTACACTGGCACCGGCGATGTGAGTCCGTCGGTCGCCAGAGCGGGCACGTCGAGCGTGACCTCCTCGGACGAGTTGCGAATGCTCGACTCATCCTTGATGCTCAGGGTGAGCGTGTAGCGGCCGGGGGCGAGGCGCAGGAACTGCTGCCAGATGATGCTTTCGTCGGTGCGCGACGTTTCGCGGAAGGTGGGTACGCGAACCCGCTCGGTGGCCTCGATGGTCCGCACGATCGTGGCGCCCTGTCTGAGCTGCAGCCGCGCGACGTAGCCGGCCGCGTAGCGTTCGCCTTCGCGCGTGAAGCCGAGCGCGCGCGACGGAATGGAGAGGGCAACGAGCGTGAGCGTGCTGTCGGTGGACGGCGCGCGCAGAAACGACACGGACGCGGCGAAGGGAATGGTGCCGGCGCCGGCAACGAGCCCCATGGCGCGATAGAGCCGCTGCATTTCCGCGGGGGCGCCGGGAACGACCGCAGCACCCGCCTGCGTGGTGGGTGCGCCGCCTACGGATGGGCCCGCTCCGGTGGGACGCGAGCCCGCACACCCGGAGAGCGACAGGGCAGCGACAGCCGCCGGAAGAAGCGTTGTCCCGAGCGTGGGACACAGGAGCAGTTTCCGCATCATGAATTACTGATAGTCCAGAGGGTACGACACGTTCCTGCTGTTCGTCTTGCTGCGACTGCTGGTCGGCGTTACGTTCGCCCCGTGGCTATCGAGACGCTAGTCGGGACGACATTGGCCGGGTACACGGTCCGCGGGAAGGTTGGCGAAGGGGGTACGGCCACCGTCTTCCGCGCCGACCATCCCACGCATGGTACCGTCGCCTTGAAGGTGCTGCGCGACAAGCTCCAACACGACAAGACCGCGGTTGCCCGGTTCCTGCGCGAGGCGCAGTTCGGTGCACGGGTGGAACACCCCAACATCGTACGCACCCTAGACTACGGACAGTCGGACACCGACCGCTACTATCTGGCGATCGAGTGGGCTGGTGGTGAGATCCTCGACCGGTACGCGGAAAAGAGCGGTCCGCTGCCGTGCACGGACGTTGCCGCGATTATGTCCCAGATCTGCGGGGCGGTTCAGGCTGCCCACCAGGAGGGCATCGTGCACCGCGATCTGAAGCCGGAGAACATCATGTATGATCCGGCGGACAAGCAGATCAAGCTCCTCGACTTCGGCATTGCCGCTGACACCGAGGCCGCGCCCGATCAGCGCCTCACGCGTGCCGGCTTTTTCGTGGGCACGCTGATGTACGTGGCCCCTGAGGCGCTCTCCGGTGAACTCGTCGGGCCTGCTGCCGACCAGTACTCGCTGGCCACCATCGCGTATTACCTGCTCTCCGGGGCTTTGCCGTACACGGGCAAGTCGCCGCGCGAGCTGTTCTCGCAGCTGCTCACCCAGCCGCCCGTGGCCCTGAACGAAGCCAAGGCGGGACTCACATTCCCGACCACCGTAGAAGCGGTGGTCATGAAAGCCCTCTCCAAGGCCCCGGCCGAGCGGTATCCGTCGGTCATGGCATTCTCCGCGGCGCTCTCCGAGGCCTCGACGAACACGGCACCCGACGCGGTCGCGTCGGCGGCCGCGTCGGCGGCCGTGTCGGCGGGGCGTGGTGAGACCGGTAGGAAAGAGGGCGGACTCTTCGACAAGATGATGGGGCTGTTCGGACGTTGACCGATACCAACACCACCCGCCTGACCACCCTGCTGGCCAGCAAATCGGCCAAGCGGGGTGATTTTGTGCTGGCCTCCGGCCGGCGGTCCACTCTCTACGTGGATTGCCGACTGACGGCGATGCACCCCGAAGGCCAACTCCTGATCGGCCGCGTGGGTCTCGCGGCGCTCCGCGCCAAGGGATGGCCCCTCGATTCGGTGGGAGGCCTGACCCTGGGGGCTGATCCGATCGCCTACGCCATTGCCCATGCGAGCGCCCTCGCCGCTGAGCGCGGGGATGGCGCGATGGTTCGGGCCTTTACTGTTCGGAAAGAGGCCAAACAGCACGGCACCGGCAAGCTGATCGAGGGGCCCTTTGAGAGCGGCGACCGGGTGGTGGTCGTAGAAGACGTGATCACCACCGGCGGGTCGGCGCTCAAGGCGATCGATGCAATCCGAGCCGCGGGGGGGAACATCGTGGGAGTGCTCGCGCTCGTGGACCGCCAGGAAGGGGGGCGCGAGGCGATTGAGGCCACCGGCCTCGAGGTCATGAGCCTCGTGACCGCCGCCGACCTGCTGCCGCTCATCCCTGCCTGACCCGCGCCGGACGGGCGACAGGCGGGCGGCGGGCGGCGGCGATGGCGGCGGCGATGGCGCCCCCTCAGCCGACCTCCATCGTCTTTCGATACCGCTCGGTCATCCACGACGGTGGCGAATGGAACGGATCGAAGCGCCGGAGCCGTGGGAGATGGGGGCGCACCAGCTCCTCGCGGAAGTGCGCCAGCATGCTTTCGCCGCTGTGCCTCCGCCGGAATTCCGCCGCACCCATGTGCAGCGTTGTCGCGAGATGACGGGAAAAACTCTGGGGTGAGGAGTACTCCATGAGAAACGCGACCTGCGTGATGGAGTAGCCGGGACTTTCCAGCAGGTGTGCCGTACGCACGAGCCGCGCCATGGCCAAGTACCGTTTGGCCGGTGGCAGCTGTTGGCGAAAGAAGCGGCTCATGAACGTGGTCGGTGTAATCCCCACATGACGCGCCAGCTGCCGCACGGTGGTGAGCGTCCGCGGTATGCTGAACAGCGTATCGAAGAAGCGCACGGCCGGCTCGCTCGCGCCCTCGAGGTCCTGGCGCAACGCATGAATGGCGCGCGTGTCGATGTCTCCCGAGTGTTCGCTACAAACAATCGCGCGCAACTCACGCCATCCCGCGGGATCCCGAGCGTCCACGAGCTGTCGCACACCGTGTTCGCCTAGCGACAACAACGCGGACGACGAGCGCACTTCGTTGGCGGTGAGCAACGCGACGGCCGGCACGCCCGGAAACTCGCGTACGAGGCGTGCCATTGCCGGTGCATACTGGTGCTGATAGCGCGACACGGACACAATCACGGCCGAGACGTGTCGCGTACGCAGGTCGACGATGAGCTCCTCGAGCGTTTCGCGATGCACGGTGCAGTAGCGACCATTCGCGACACCGGTCGTCACGGCATCCACGCGTAACCGTTCGGCCGGCGTGACGAACGTGAGCACTGCTTTCGGCGCGCGACTGCTCGTGGACATCAGCTCTCCGTGGCTCCGACGTACGTGTGGTGCTGGATCGGAGGCCACCCTACTTTTTGTCCGTCAGTCGTCTGTCACCACGTCGCGTCGGGATGGTCGTCGCCGCGCCTGTTCGATGTGTTGCGCATCGGGTGGCACTGGTGCGGGGCGTCCACGGATGCGGGCGCGTGAGATTGCCGCACGGGGCCCACCGCCGTATCGCGTGCGTGTAGATTGCTGGGAACGGATGTCGCCGGCCGGACGGTCGCGAAGCCGGGGGACGGACCGTCATGGTCACGCCCCGGTTCCGAGGAAAGTCCGGGCTCCACAGGGCAGATCGCCAGGTAACGCCTGGGCGCACGCGGCGTGAGCTTCGTGCGACGGATAGTGCAACAGAAAGCAAACCGCCGTCTTCGCGAGAAGGCGGTAAGGGTGAAAGGGTGGGGTAAGAGCCCACCGCACGTCTGGTAACAGGCGTGGCACGGTAAACCCCGGTCGGAGCAAGGCCAAATAGGCGGTGAGAGACGGCCCGTCTCGACCACGTCGTTACACCTTCGGGTGAACACGGCGAACCGCGGGTAGGCTGCTAGAGCGTGCCGGTGACGGCACGCCGAGAGGAATGACCGTCCGGTGCACCTCGGTGTGCCGACAGAACCCGGCTTATAGGCCGGCGACATCCGTTGCTTCGCCTTCTCCTCTCCGTCCGATGACTCGATCCTGTGCAGCCGCGGCCCTCGTGCTCACCGGGCTGACCGTGTTTGTCGGCGCCTGCACGCCGGCACGGCGCTCGGCTCCAGCCCCTGCACCACTCCCGCTTCCGCGCTCGGCGGAGACGCCCCGTGCTGAGCGTCCGGTCTCACTCCCGACCCGTCTCGTGAGTACCACCTGGCGCGTGCGATCGCTCGCGACCATCGCCATCCGCGGGCCCGGCGCCTCCTCCAGTGAGCAGCGAGTGGAATCGTCTGGCGTGGTGTCGTGGCGTTTCGACCGTCAGCCCTCGGGCGCGCTGAAGGGTGCTGGGCAAGTGGATTCGTTTTCGGTGCGTACCAGCTTCGATGCGACCACGCCGTCCATCGTGCCGGCTATGCCCGCCATGCCCGCGCTGCTCTTGCTCGACGCAGTCGTGGACAGTGGGGTGGCGCGCGTTACGACACGCCCGCCGCTGGTGAACGAATGCGACCGCCCGGAGGCTGCCGCCGCGGCACTCGCCCGGGAACTGCTTGTGCGTATCCCCGATGGCGTTCGACGCGGACAACAGTGGAAAGACAGCACAGTGTCCCTTGTTTGTCGCTCTGGTGTTCCGTTGGTGATACAAACAGTTACCGTTTCTACCCTTGGCCGAATAGACGGCGAGCGTCTGGTCGTCGAGCGTGAAATCCGATCGACCCTTCGCGGTACGGGTGGCTCGGCCTTCAGGGCCCTCGAACTGTCTGGAACAGGTCAGGGGTCGCAGCGCGTGGAGATCAGCCCGTCACGGGGCACCGTGGAGCGTCTGGAGGGCACGTCGACCCTCTCGCTACAGGCAACGGAGCGGCTTCCCGGCTCGCCGGCGCGGGTGCAGCTGGTGACGCAGCGGGTGGACATCCGGGCGGAGCGACCGTAGCCCGAACGGAAGACCGGCGACAGGAACGGACAACGACCAACGAAAAACGCGCCGGGAGATCACGTGATCTCCCGGCGCGTGTGCCCTTCGTCGGTCGAGTGTTCGGGCGTCCGCTCACGTGGCCGGTTGGCGACCGTGGCTCCTGCTCAATCCATCAGCCGCAGCGGCATCACCAGGCAGAGATACTTGGCCGGATCGTCCCATGCCTCGGGTTCGATCGTGGCGGCGCGCTCGGGGGCTTTGAACGTGAGCCGCACTTGCTCGGTGGGCATGAAGCGCAGGATCTCGAGCAGATACGTGGCGTTAAAGCCGATATCAAGCTGATCGCCCGTGTAGGTGACGGGGAGTTCGTCGCTCGCTTCGCCGAGGTCGGGCGTGGTGACACTGAACTTCAGCATGCCCGTGTTGAAGGACATTTTGATGCGGTGTGTCTGATCACTTGCGATGACACTCATGCGCTTGAGCGCGCTCATGAGCGCCGCCTTGTCGGCGAGGGCGTAGCGATCGTTGTCCTTCGGAATGACCTGCTCGTAGTTCGGATACGGGCCTTCAACGAGACGCGTGAAGACCGAGGTGAACGGCGAGCGGAAGCCGAGGTGGTTGTCACCGCGGGCGATCTCGAGCTCCTCTTCTGCCGGGAAGAGGCGGCGGATCTGTTCGAGTGCCTTGGGGGGCACGATCAGATCACCCGGTGGCGCGCTGCTCGAGTCGACCAGCAGCTCCATCTTGGCAAGACGATGCCCATTGGTGGCGACCATGCGCATGCGCTCTTCGCGCAGCTCCCAGAGGACGCCGTTGAGGATCGGGCGGGACTCTTCGGTGCTGGCGGCGAAGGCCGTGTGCGAGATGAGCTTCTGCAGCTCACCCGATTTCACGCGCCACGAGTCGTTGAAGCGCACGCTCGGGAAGGTGGGGAACTCATCCCGCGGTAACCCGAGCAGCTTGAACTTGGAGCGTCCGCATTCGAGGGTGACGCGCTGTTCCCCGCTGGCGGAGATCTTCACAGGCGAGGGCGGGAGCTCTCGCGCAATCTCGCTGAGCTTCTTGGCGGGAATGGTGATCGCGCCAGGCGATTCGACATCGGCACTGACTTCGGTGCTGACAGCGATATCGAGGTCGGTCGCGGAGAACCGGATGCCGCGATCGGTGGTCTCCACGAGGAGATTGGCGAGCACCGGCAATGTCGTCTTGGCCGGTACGGCCGCGGTCACGGCCTGGAGGCCTTCCTGCAGCTTCTCACGCGAGATCGTGAACTTCATGCGCGGTGTTGTGGAAGAACTGCTGAAGCCTGCTGTTTAACAACAGACTTAGATATAAAAACAGTAGTAGCAGCAGGGGGTGTGAACATGTTTACAAACACTGCAACCTACGACTTCCGAACGGCTTTCGCCATGTCCCTTCATGTGAACTGCCTGTGGGAGTCTCGATTCTCTCCCCGGCGGTGCACAGGAGGGGTGGCGAAGAATGTGGGGACCTGTGGAGCAGCGGGGATTCAGCCGCCGAGTTGCCCGGTTGTCCGCAGAGTTTCCAACATCCCCCGGACCTTGAGCACCCGCTCGGCAAACCCCCCGTCTTCGGCCATGTCTTCGGCGACGCGCTCCAGAGAGTGGATCACCGTGGAGTGATCGCGGCCACCGAAGGCGTTGCCGATTTCCACGAGCTGCAGCGCCAGGAGTTCGCGGCAGAGGGACATGGCGACCTGCCGCGGCACGGTAAGCTGTTTGGTGCGGGTCTTGGAGCGCAGGCCGTCGGGGGTGACGCCCCACTCGCGCGCCACGACCTGCTGAATGGTGGCGACCGTGATGGTGGTGGGTGGGACATCGGGGAAATCCGAGGTACTGGCACCCCGCAACTTGTCACGCAGCGCTTCGCGGGCCAGGTCGACGGAAATGTCGCGGTGCTTGAGCGAGGCGTAGGCGAGCAGCTTGATGATCGACCCCTCGAGTTCGCGCACCGACGATTTCACGTGCTGGGCGATGAACTCGATGACCTCGTCGGGGATGGTGAGTTCGAGGTGATCGAGGCTCGCCTTTTTCTTGAGGATGGCGATGCGGTGTTCGAGGTCGGGCGAGTCCACATTGGCCACCATGCCCCACTCGAAGCGGGACACGAGTCGCGACTCGAGCCCCGGGATGTCCTTGGGGGGGCGATCGGAGGTCAGGACGATCTGGCGCCCCGCCTCATAGATGGCGTTGAAGGTGTGGAAGAACTCCTCCTGGGTGGACTCCTTCCCCTTCAGGAACTGGACATCGTCGACGAGCAGCAGGTCGATCTCACGGAACCGGCGACGGAAGTCGCCCATCTGTCCCGTCTGGATCGCGCCGATGAACTCGTTGGTGAACTGCTCGGTCCCCACGTAGGCGATGCGGAGGGCGGGGGTGCGGCGCAGCAGTTCGTGGGCGATACCCTGCATGAGGTGGGTCTTTCCCAGCCCCGTCTCGCCATAGATGAAGAGCGGGTTGTACACCTTTCCCGGGGCCTGCGCGGCGGCCTGGGAGGCGGCGGCGGCCACGTCATTGGATTTCCCGATGACGAACTGCTCGAAGGTGTAGCGCGGGTTCAGTGGCGTTGATATGCGCGATTGCTGCTGCACAGGTGGCGCCACAATCATCGCAGGAGGCGGGGCCACGAACATGTCCATCTGCACCCGACCGGCCCGCTCCTCGTTGACCTTGAAGCGCACCTTCATGGGGTGCCCCAGGGCCACGGGGGCGAAGGTGGCCAGCAGGTCCGCGTGCTTGGACTCGTTCCAGTCCGCCGAGAACTGATCGGGGGCGCCGACCATGAGGGTGTCGCCTTCCACGACGATGGCGTCGGTGGGCTCGAGCCAGGTCCGGTACGTCTGCTCGGGGAGCACCTGCCGCGCGCGCTGGCGCAGGCGGTCCCAGATCTCGGCAGGCGAAAGCGACATTGGCGATGTGAGCGGTGGCGGCGGGAGCGGACGGGAGGCAGCGAACGTACCCGCGCGACTGTGGATAAGTCAATTGGTCAACTGCGTGTGAGTCGGGGGCGGCGAAGGGGGGGCATACGTGTTCCCAAGCAAGTCGAAACCGCAGCGGGCAACTCGTTGTGTGGAACCACTTTGGACAGAGGCCGGCTCGGCGGGTTCCCCTTGACCCACGGGGTCGTGTCGGGTACATTTTGAGGCTCGCTGTCATCGGCAGCCGCTGGTGGGTTCGCCTGGGAATGGCGCACGGGGCGTTATGTCGCCGTCTGTGTATTCCCGCGGTCACCGCTGGCTTCTACGATATTCCTTTCGCTTCGATAAGAGTTCGCCATGGGCAAGCCCACCTATCGTCCGCGCAACACGCGTCGCATCCGCAAGCACGGCTTCCGTGCGCGCATGGAGACGAAGTGGGGCCGTGAAGTTCTCGCTCGCCGCCGCAAGAAGGGGCGCAAGCGTCTCACCGTGCAGCTCCCGTCGAAGTACGCGGGCGCCTGATTCCCGAGCGTTCCCGCGTCAGCAGCGCCTGACGCGCGGAACCGAGCTCGAACGGGTCCGTCACGAAGGGAAGCGAGTGCGCACCGCGTCGTTAGACGTGCGCGCCACCGCTTCCCTTCACGCGTTTCCGCGGGTGGGTTTCGTGGTCCCGCGGTACAAGCACTCCGCCGTAGACCGCAACACCGTGAAACGGCGCCTGCGTGACCTCGTACGACTCCACATGCTCGAACCGCTCCAGGCGCGCCCACCGCTCGACGTGGTGATCCGCGCCTTCCCCTCGGCCTACGACCGGGACTTCGACGCGCTGCGCACGGAGTTGCTGCAGGCGTTGAAGCGGCTGATCTGACACGTGCGGACGCTGCTCATCCTTGGGGTTCGCGCGTACCAACTCGTGCTCTCGCCCATCTTCGGCGGGGCATGCCGCTATTATCCTTCCTGTTCCGCCTATGCCATCGAGGCGCTCGAGAAGCACGGCGCGTGGCGGGGGGGATGGATGGCGATCCGGCGCATCGGGCGCTGTCACCCGTTCCGCCCCGGCGGGTTCGACCCGGTCCCGTAGCCACGAAGCCATTCCGCGCACCACCGGCCAGGCACAGTGCCTGGCCCGTCGTATCTCCTACTGACTCATGGAACCACGTCGCATCGTCCTCGCCGTCGTCCTGATGGCGGCGGTCTTGATCCTGACGCCGTACATCTTCCCGACGCCGACACCGCTCCCGGGATCGACGCCGGTCGCCACCGGCTCGCGGTCTCGGGACGCCGCCGCGGCGCCCGCCACTCCTGCCGCGCCCGGCGCGGCCTTGCCGACCGCGGGCAGCGGCACGGTGGGCGCGCTCCCGGACTCGGCGGCCGCCCAGCCGCCCGTCGTGACCCCGATCGACACGGCGACGATCAGGACCAAGACGGCGGACTTCCGCACCACCAACAAGGGGGCGGCGCTGATCGGCGCGAGCCTCACCCAGTATCAGGCGCTCTCCAACGGTGGCCGCACCCGCAGTGGCACGGTCGAGCTCGCGCTTCCGAACGACAAACTCCTCGGCTTCCGTCTCGTGGTGCCCGGGGACACGATCGATCTGGCGAAGCAGACCTTCACCAGTGCGCAGTCGGAAGCGAACGGCAACACGGTCGTAACGTATGACGCCGCCATTCAGGGCCGCGCCGTTTCGATCCGCTACTCGTTCCTCCCCGACAGCTACCGCGTGAATGTGTCGGCGACGGTGGCGGGCGTGGCCGAGAACAGCTACCTGCTCGTGGATCTGCCGCCAGGCTTCCGCACGTCAGAAGCGGACTCCACCGAAGACTTCAATCACCTCGCCTACGCCTACAAGCCGGAGCTGTCGGCGGCGGAAGGAATCAAGTTCAGCTCGCTCGATCCAGGGGAGCGCGAAATCGAAGCAGGCCCCATCACGTGGGCTGTCGCCAAGAACAAGTACTTCATTCTGGGCGTGCTCGCACCCAAGGGCGCACCGGGCTTTGCCGAGGTCAACGTGACGGGCGGCCCGCGCATCGGGAAGAACGCCACGCGCGGACAGGCCACGCTCGTCACGCCACTCAAGGCCGGCAACGCCGCCTTCGAACTCTACGTGGGGCCGCAGGAGTTCAAGCGGCTGGTGGCGCTGGGTCGTGAGTTCGAGACGTCCAACCCGTATGGCGGGTGGATTCAGGGGATCGTGCAGCCGTTCGCGACGATCGTGATCCGCCTGCTGCTCTGGATGAAGGCCACCCTCGGCCTGTCGTACGGCTGGATCCTCGTGATCTTCGGCGTGGCCATCCGCATCATCCTGTGGCCGCTCAACCAGAAGGCGATGCGCAGCTCCATGATGATGCAGCGCATCCAGCCGGAGTTGCAGGCGATCCAGACGCGCTACAAGAACGACCCGCAGAAGCTGCAGCAGGCGATGATGCAGGTGTACAAGGAGCACGGCATGAGCCCCTTCAGCTCACTGAGCGGCTGTTTGCCCATGCTGATCCCACTGCCGGTGTTCTTCGCGCTGTTCTTCGTGTTCCAGAACACCATCGAGTTCCGCGGTGTGCCGTTCCTCTGGTTCCCCGACATCTCGGTGAAGGACCCGTATTACATCATCCCGATCCTCGTGGCGGTCACCACGCTGCTCATGTCGTGGATCGGCATGCGCGGCATGAAGGCCAACGAGCAGCAGAAGATGATGATGTATCTCATGCCAGCCATGATGCTCGTGTTCTTCTTCAGCATGGCGTCGGGACTCAACCTGTACTACTTCATCCAGAACCTCGCATCGCTGCCGCAGCAGTGGTTGATCTCGCAGGAACGTACGAAGGCCGCGCCCATCGTGCGGGGATGAGGTGACGGCGCACGGCGCACGGCTGCTGCCCGGTGACGACGACACGATCGTCGCAGCGGCCACTGCCCCGGGGCGCGGCGCCGTGGCGTTGATCCGGATGTCGGGGGCGCGCGCGATCACGATCGCGCGCGCCCTTGGCGCATTCGGCGGCGCGTGTGGAGCGCCGCCCGTCGCGCGCCTGCAGCACCTGTGCACATTGCACCATCCCGATGGCACCACACTCGATCAGGCGCTGGTGACGGTCTTTCCCGCGCCACGATCGTATACGGGCGAAGACGTGGTGGAGCTGGCCACGCACGGCGGGCTCGTCTCGCCGGTGATCGTGATGGCCGCCTGCGTGGCCGCTGGCGCGCGCGAGGCGTTGCCCGGAGAGTTCACCCGGCGCGCGGTGCTCAACGGTCGCATGGACCTGCTGCAGGCCGAAGCGGTGGCTGATCTGATCGATGCCCGCACACGTGCCATGCAGCAGCAGGCGTTGCAGCAGCTCGATGGCGGTCTTTCACGCCGATTGCTCGCGCTGCGCGACGAGGTCATTCACCTCGAGGCGCTGCTGGCCTATGACATCGACTTCCCCGAGGAAGACGATGGCCCGATCGCGCCGGCGCGGATTGCTACCGCGGCGCAGGCGCTCCACACGGCACTCGAGGCACTGCTACGTACCGCCCCGCAAGGGGCCATGGTCCGCGATGGCGTGCTGGTGGTGATTGCCGGCCCGCCGAATGCCGGGAAGTCGAGTCTCTTCAACGCCCTCCTCGGTCAATCGCGCGCGATCGTCACGCCCATCCCCGGTACGACACGCGACGCGATCGAGGCGCTGCTCGATCGCACGCCGCTACCCTTGCGGCTGGTCGACACCGCCGGGCTCCGCGAAACCGACGACGAGGTGGAACGGCTCGGGATCGAAGTGAGCGGCCGCTATCTCGCGCAGGCCCAGGTGGTGCTTGCCTGCGGGGCGTCGGCCGCCGATGTGCGCCACACCGTGCACGTGGTGTCGCAGTCTACCCGTGCCACGGTCATTTCCGTGCGCACCAAGTGTGATTGCGTGCCATCCCATGACGAACAGCTCCCGCACGACACCATCATGGTCAGTGCTGAACGGGGTGACGGCATGGATGTCCTGCTCGAGTCCATCGATCGCGCGGCCCAACTGGGCGCACCGGTTCACGACGATCTGGTGATTACGCGCGAGCGGCACCGCGCGGGGCTCGCGATCGCGCGCGACGAACTGGACGCGTTCCTGTCGGCTTGGTCGATCGGGGCACTGCCGGCGCCCGTGGCCGCGGTGCACCTGTTTACGGCACGCGAGGCCATCGCCGAGTTGATCGGCACGGTCGATACGGAGGACGTGCTGGATCGGGTGTTCCGCGACTTCTGCATCGGGAAGTAGTCCCGATGCGGTAGGCGTCAGCTCACCACGGTGAGGCGCGGACGTTCGGTGACCGGATCGGCGGCGGCGGCGAGCTCGAAATCGCTGGCGCGTACTGACCAGGCGAAGCCGCGGGCACCGATAGCTGCCTCCACCATGCGGGCACCGAGAAAGTAGCCGGCGCGCTCGGGGAGTACGGTGCGATCCACCGTGCGGGCCTCATCGCTCATGCCACCCGACAGGTAGCGCAACCGGAGCCCGAGGGCAGAACGATCGAGGTCGGTGCCGGCGGCGCGGGCGAGAAGGGGCTCGATCTCGCGAATGCGCGCGTACTGACGGCGGGCGAAGCCGAAGTACTCCCACGCCGCGTGTCCCGGGCTGACCGCGCGCGAGACCTGAACGGCGAGCCCCTCGTTCACGAGCAGTTCGCGCAGTGTGGCCTGCCGCCCGGTATCCCAATAGGAGTAGTAGCCACCGGCGTCGAGCACGAGGTCGCGCATGCTGCTGCGGCTCGTGGGGGACGTGTAGCGGATCACATGCGTGATCTCGTGCGACAGCCAGAGCGGGATGAGCTCCGGATCGAGCCCGAGGCCCTGGGTGTCGGGATTGGCCACACCCGTGAAGTGCTCGAGGCAGATGAACGCCACCCCTCGTCCGTTGACGACCAGCTCACCGGCGTTGGCGGCACCCACCCCCACCATGATCACCACATCGTACGGAACATCCACATCGAGGAGCATGCGGACCTTGTCTTCCGTCTGACGCGCGAGGCTCACGAGATCCGTGCTCGCCAGCAGCGCCCTGAGGTCGCTGCGGTCGGCCGCCACCGTGGAGCGGATCACGTCTTCGAAGTGCGGCCCCGACGGCTCGAGGACGTAATTGTCCCAGTAGGCAGTCAGCAGGTCACGGTGACGCTCGAAGTAGTCGAGGTACGCCGCAAAACGATCATCGGCGTCGAGTACGGCGAGAAAATCTGGAACGAGATTGATCAACATCAACGACCCGGAGTCGGGAAGCCGGCGCGATCGTGATAGCGTGTCTGCCGGGCAACCCACAGGCGTCTCGCCCGACCCGGATGACACGTATCGCTCGCCGAACGAAGTGCGCGAAGCACGCGATAAGTGAGACGCGGCAAGTTATCCTCGCGGCAATGGCACAACAAGGCAGAAACGGGGGCGATGTGGAGAAGTCGCCCCGCACAGCGTGTCGCCCGGTTCAACTCCGTGATGCGCCGTGCCGAGACTCGTCGGCAACTCCGTGTCCCGACGTGACCATGACCACGCTGCATCGCATCGACCTGACCTGCCCCGTGTGCACGAGCGCATTCCGCTCCCACACGGTCGTGGCCACCAACGGCTTTGGGGGGAAGCGCACCGATTTTCACGAGTGCGCCGCCGGTATGCAGCCGCTTCCGTACTTCGTGCACTTGTGCAGGACCTGTGGCTATGCGGGGGGTACCAGCGACTTCGGGGCCGAGGTCGCCCCCAGCGACCTGCTGAAGGCACAGGTCTGGGGCGAGCTGGCGCGGGCGCTTCGCCACGCGCTCCCCTCCGGATCGCTCAAGTACGAACATGCCGCGAAGGTGGCGGAGTGGCAGGGGAGCGAGCCGCGCTATCTGGCGGACCTGTTCCTGCGGGCCGCCTGGTGCTGCGTGGACGAGGGGGACACCGAGGCCGAGCGCTATTTCCGGCGCAAGGCGGCGTGGCGGTTCGCCGACGCGCTGGCCGTCTACGGCGGTGTGCCCCCCGAGGAACGGGCCGTGATTACGTATTTGGTGGGCGAGTTGTGGCGCCGGATCGGCGACCACGATCAGGCGCAACGCTGGTTCGACATGGTGGTCGAGGAAGTCACCGAGCCATCCGCCCAGCGGTGGGTGCTCGCGGTGGCCGAGCAGCAGAAGGTCGAACCGCGGGAGTGGTTCACCTGAGCGCTCTGTCTCCCCCGTTCCATTACCGGGTCCCGAACAACCGGTCGCCCGCATCACCCAGCCCGGGCAGGATGTAGCCGTACTCGTTGAGCTCCCGATCCAGCGAGGCACTGAGAATCGGCACGTCCGGATGATCCTTGGCCATCCGTGAGACCCCTTCGGGTGCGGCCACGAGGCAGAGGAAGCGGATCCGCGAGGCGCCGGCCCGCTTGAGGGACGCCACGGCGGCCGAGGCGCTACCACCAGTGGCGAGCATCGGATCGAGCAGCAGGAAATCGCGTTCGCTCACATCACCGGGGACCTTGAAGTAGTAGTCGACCGGTTCGAGCGTGTCGTGATCGCGGTAGAGACCAATGTGCCCAACGCGCGCGGACGGCATGAGGCGCAGGATCCCTTCGACCATACCGAGTCCGGCGCGCAGGATGGGGACGAGCGTGAGTTTCTTGCCGCGCACGGCCCAGCCGGTGGTGGTTTCGAGCGGTGTGTCGACTGACGCGGGTTCGAGCACCAGATCGCGGGTGGCTTCGTAGGCCATGAGCATGGCAATCTCGTCCACCAGTTCCTTGAACTGCTTGGTGGGCGTGGCGCGATCGCGCAGCAGCGTGAGCTTGTGACGCACCAGCGGGTGGTCGACGATGCGCAGCGTGGGATGGTCTGTACCGTGGTGCGAGGAGGCCATGCCGGAAGCTATCCTCGCCGGCGAGTCGATGCACGCGTGCGCGTTGGTGTTTTCGGCAACAGCGAGCGGCTCACGGGGGCGCCGTCGCTGGCTCTACCCGGTAGATTGCGACACATGAGCCAGCCGACGTTCTCCCGCATTGCGGTCTATTGTGCCTCCAACGATGGTGCGCATCCGGGCTTCGTCGCCACGGCCCGTGCGCTGGGTACGCTGCTCGCCGAGCGGGGCGTGACGGTCGTGTACGGTGGGGGCCGTACCGGGCTGATGGGTGCTCTGGCTGACAGTGCGCTGGCGGCCGGTGGCGACGTGATCGGCGTGATGCCCCACGGTCTCGTACAGCGGGAAGTGGCGCACCATGGCATCAGCTCCCTGCAGATCGTGGATTCGATGCACGATCGCAAGGCGCGCATCGCGGAGATGGCCGACGCGTTCATCATGATGCCCGGTGGGATCGGTACGCTTGAGGAGTTCTTCGAGACATGGACGTGGGCGCAGCTCGGTGTCCACCAGAAGCCCGTGGGCGTGCTCGATGTCCAGGGGTTCTGGGACCCGCTGTTCACGATGCTCGATCGTCTCGAGCAGGCGCAGTTCCTTCGGGGCACGCCGCGCGATTGGCTCGTGCGGTCTGACGACCCAGCGCTGCTGCTCGCGCAGCTACACGCGTTTACGCCACCGCACGTTCGCCGCTGGCTTCGCCCCGGGGAGAGCTGACCGTCGGGGGGAGTGCAGCCCCCGGGCTGCATCTGGCGTAGCGGACGGGGATTGCTGAGAATAGCTGACCAATGAATGCAAATCGAGCGAACGGAACCATGACGGGTGTACCGCGAGAGTCGAGGCTTGCGTGCGGGCTCGCACTGGCCTCGATCCTGCTGTCGCTGACGGCCGTGCTCGGGTGGTTGTTCAGGGTGCCTTGGCTGGTTCAGCCGCTGGCCACCTTCTCGCCGCCCCGCGTGGGGAGCATGATCATGATTCCCGCAGCGGGCGTGGCCTTGATGGCCAAGTGTAGCGGGCGCCGTGGCGTCGCCCGTTCGCTGGCGCTGCTGAGCGGGCTCGTGCCACTGCTGGGGCTGGTCGTGGCGCTGCTTGGCCTCTCGCTGCCGCTCGACGAGTGGGGGGCGCATCGGGTGGGTGGGGGGCTTGCACCGCAAACCCCCACCATCCCGCTGCCGATCGGTGTCCTCTTCGTGGCCAACGCCGCCAGCCTGTTGCTGCTCACCGGGCGGCGTATCAGCGAGCGTACACTCCTCGCGGCCGGGGCGGTATCGAGCTTTCAGGTGGTGAGTGCTGGTGTGCTCATTGTTGCACACCTTGCCGGCGTACTGGAGGCACCCGCGGCTCAGGCGCTGCGTGCGCCGCTCCAGCCCCTGCTGGCGGCACTGCTACTCGGGATAGCCCTCCTGCAACGGCTCACCGTACGCGCACCCTTCGTGACGGCGCCTCCACGGTGGCTGTCGCCGCTGGCCGCGGTGGGCACGGCGACGGTGGTGCTCGTGATGTGGCACGCGCTGACCCTGCGCGATGAAGTACAGGTTCGCGACCGGTCGGCCCTCGTCGCGCGTTCCCTCGCCCTCGCTATCCAGCAGCAGTATGCGACGGTGGCCGACGGGATACGGTACAGTGCCTCCCATTTGTCGACGATGACCTCCAAGCCCGGGGATGAATGGCTGGCGTCGATGCCGGGGCTCCTGATGAGCACACCGGGGGTGCAACATCTGCTCTGGTTCGACTCTACCGGCACACTGCTGCGCGCCGCGTCGAACCATCCCCTTCCCGACAGCGTGATACACGCGCTGCGCAATCGCCTGCCGCAGCTGTTGGCGCAGCAGCCCGCCGCGAGCAACGGCGACCACACGGGCCGGCCGGCGCTTCGCAGCATGGCACCCAGCGACGGCCCTGCACGGCTGCTGCTGTGGACGCCGGTACCCACTCCCACGATGGGCACCACGGTTCTGGTTGCGCTCGCGGACGACGTGGCGCTCGTGCGCGAGCACGTCAACGATGTGAATCAGGACTACGCCGTGCGGGTACTGGATACCGCACAGCAGGTGCAGGTGCTGGCGTCGCGCTCGCTCCGGCTGGCGAACGAACCCGCGCAGCGACATACGTCGAAGGTGTCGCGGTCCGACACGATCGTGCAGATCGGAGCGCGCCGCCTTCGTCTGATCGTTGAGCCCCACCGGGGCGCCTCGACGTCGCCGCTGCCCGACATGGTACTGGTGCTCGGGCTTCTGGTGACGGTGCTGCTCACCGTTGTCATCGAGTTGCAGCGCCGCCTGTGGCATCACGCCAGTACCGAGGGGAGATCGCGGATCCAGACGGCACTCGAGAGTGCGACCGACGGCGTGTGGGAACTGGATGTACCGGAGGGGCGCATGTACCGCAGTCGGGCGCTGCTCCAGTCCCTGGAGCTCGAGCCGTTGCCGCTCGATGGCAGCCACGCGGCGTGGGTGGCCCGCATTCACCCCGACGATGCAATCCGCCTGTCGCAGGCACTCGGCCAGTACCTGCAAGGCAACGCCTCGGCATTCGAGTGCGAATACCGATTGCGCGCCGGCAATGGAACGTGGCACACGATCGTGGACCGTGGTCGCGTGGTGGAGCGCGCTCCCGATGGCGCTCCGCTTCGCCTGCTGGGCATCTCTGCCGATGTGACCGAGCGCAACCTCGCCCGCGCGGCGCGCGAGGAGAGTGAGCGTCGCTTCCGGGCGATGTTTGACACGGCGAATCAGATCCAGTTGCTGCTCGATCTCGACGGGACGATCCTCGAGGCCAATCAGGCAGCCGGTGAACTGGCGGGGCTCTCGCCGCAGTCGCTGCAGGGGGCGGTGTTCTGGCAGCTGCCATGGTGGTCCGCCGATGCGGCGACCGCCGAGGGGGTCCAGGCACGATTCGCGAAGGCGCTGCAGGGGGACACCCAGAGCTTCGAACTGGGGGTCACGCGAGACCCCACGCCGCCGATCACCGTGGAGTTTTCCCTTACGCCGATCGTCGGGAACGACGGGCAGGTCCTGCAAGTACTCACCGAGGGGCGTGACCTTACCCTCCGTAAGCGCGCGGAGGAGTCGCTGCGCGAGATTAGTACGCTCACGACCATGGGCCAGTTGGCCGCGCGGGTGGCGCACGAGATCAACAATCCCCTGGCTGGTATCCAGAACGCCTTTCTGCTGATTCGCGGGAGTATCCCCACGGAGCATCCGCACTATCGCTTTGTGGGGGCGATCGAGCGAGAGATTATCCGCATTGCTTCGGTGACACGACAGCTGTACGAGACGTATCGCCCCGACCAGCTGATGGCCACGCACGCGTCCGTGGTATTGGCGGTCAGCGATGCGGTGAGCTTTCTCGAGCAGGTGAATCGCAGTCGGGAGGTCCGTATCGTGACGGACCTGTCGCGCGCGCCGTCAATGGTGCCGGTACCGGATGCGCTGTTGCGTCAGACCCTGTACAACCTCGTGCAGAACGCGCTCGATGCGTCGCCGCTGCACGGCACGATCACCGTGAGTGCCCTGCAGGACGGCGACCGCTGTGTGCTGCGGGTGGCGGACGAAGGGCCCGGGATTCCGTACGCGATTCGGGAACGCATCTTCGATCCCTTCTTTACCACGAAGGATCGAACCGTCCGCACCGGCGGTATGGGAATTGGCCTGGCGCTCGTTCGTCAGTCGGTCCTCGCCGTGGGTGGCTGGATCGGCGCACACGACCGACCCGAGGGTGGTACCGAGTTCGAGGTGCATCTCCCCATGACCCCTCTGGAAACCGGAGTCCTGCGATGAGTCGCGGCCGCATACTGATTGCTGATGACGAGCCCACGTTCCTCAGCTCCACCGCCGAGCTGTTGCGAGGCGAGGGATTCACGGTAGACACGGTCGGGAACGGCGAGGGGGCGCTGAAGGCGATCACCACGGCGCCGTACGACCTGATGATCACCGACCTCGAGATGCCCGGCAACGCCGATCTCGACCTCGTGCGGCAGGTGGCCCATGTGAGCGGCGGATTGCCGATCATCATCATCACCGGATTCCCGTCGGTGCGCTCAGCGGTAGCATCGATCGAGCTGCCGGTGGCGGCCTATCTCGTGAAGCCGGTGCACTTTCCCGAGCTGCTCCAGCGGGTGTCGAGCGCAGTGGCGCGCTTCCGCTCGTATCAGACGATGCAGCGGACCGAGCATCGTCTCCGCGAATACCGCGAGCAGGCGGAGAGTCGGCTGGCGCTCGCGCCGGTCACGCCACCCCATGCGGTCGCGTCGCCAGACGCGGGCACTCCGGTGGATCTGTTTCTGACGCTTACCTTACGCAACGTGATGGGGTCACTCACCGATCTCGAGCAGCTCGGGCGCGCGTTGACGGGGCAACCGATACCGTCGGCACATCCGTGTCAGCTCATGAATTGCCCGCGCGGTACCCAGCTTCAGGCGGCGATCGACGAAACGATTGTCGTACTCGAGGAAACAAAGGGCGCGTTCAAGTCCAAGACGTTGGGCGATCTCCGCCAAAAACTCGAGTTGCTGCAATGGCACGTGTGACGCTCGTTCAAAAAGCGGAGCATATGGTGCGAAATGACTCACCTGCCCGCACGGGCGCGTAATGTTTATGGTGGTTTCTTCATGAAGGGGGTTGCGCGCCTCAGTGACGAGCCCTAATCATCTACGAAGAATCAGATCGCGACGCGCGGACCAATAAACGCCGGCGCTCGCAGCAGACTCAACCGTAAAGCAGCACGAAAATTCGGATCGCTCGAACGATCCAACCTTGACGGACGGGACAGAGGTCCCGGTCAGTCGAAGGCGCGATGCCCACTCAGAACGAGTGCGGCTTCGCGCTTTTTTGTTTGCCCTCTGGTGGTCCAGCACCTATCCCCACACGCCGCCGCCGGCGGTGTCATCCCGGACGCAACCATGAGCAATGTCGCAGTGTATGGCCACGAGATCCCGACGCCCTTCGCGTCTCAGCGCGGTGCCTCCATTCGCCCCCGCTCCGCGTCGGGACGCGATCGCCATCTCCCCATGGCGTCGCCACCCACTCTGGCCACTGCCTCCCGCCGTGCCCTCACGCGCATCCTCGTGGTTTCACCCGATGTAGACGCACAACACGCGCATCGCGAAACCTTCGAGCGCCTGGGGCGTGAGGTCTTGTGCGCCGGCACGCCGTTCGGTGTGGTGGACATGATCCTCCGCGCCGAAGTGGACCTGGTGGTCATTGATCCGCAATTGACCGACAATGGCGCCTGCACGCTGCGCGACGCGCTGCGCGACGCATACCCAGCGGTGATGACGGCGCTGCTCGCCACGCCCCTTGCCCTCGACGAGGCATCGGCGTTTCTCCAGCGCGCCGAGGCGATGGTCGCCCGTGAGCATGCCGCAGTCGACGTGGAGGGTGCGGCGCCGTCCTCGGCATTCCGTGGCATGTACGGCAACACGACGATCATGCACGACGTGTTCAGGATGATCTCGCGCGTAGGCCGCACGCAGGTGACGGTGCTCGTGACCGGCGAAAGTGGCACTGGCAAAGAGTTGGTCGCGCGGGCGCTGCACGACGAGAGTCCGCGGCGCAACAAACCATTCGTGGCGCTCAACTGTTCGGCGCTGCCCTCAGAGCTGGTGGAAAGTGAGCTGTTTGGCCATACCCGCGGCGCCTTCACGGGGGCGGTGAAGGACCATGGTGGCCTGTTCGAGGCGGCCAACGGCGGCACCCTGTTTCTCGATGAGATCGGTGATCTTGGTCCGCTGGCGCAGGCCAAGGTGCTGCGGGCGTTGGAGAGCGGCGAGGTGATGCGCGTGGGGGGCACCCGGGCCACCCGGGTGGATGTTCGTGTGATCGCGGCAACGAACCGTCCGCTCGACGCGATGGTGGCCGATGGGCGATTCCGTGAGGATCTGCTGTATCGCCTGAAGGTGATCTCGCTCGCGCTCCCGCCGCTGCGCGACCGCCCGACGGACATTCCCCTGCTGGCCAGCCACTTCCTGCGCGTTGTCTCCGCGCGTCATGCGTTGCCTGTCCGCGCCCTGTCCGCCGAAGCACGGGCCCTTCTCGTGGCGTACGATTGGCCGGGCAATGTGCGCGAACTGCGCAATGTGATCGAGGGGGCGCTGGTGATGTGCGACGGGGGGGAGATTGACGTGTGCGACCTCCCTGCGATCCTCACCCACCGGACGCTCAGCATGACCCGCTCTCCGTCCCTCCTCGAGCCGTTGACCATCGAGCGCGTAGGGGATGTGCCGTTCGTGGAAGCCCGCGAACGCGCGCTGCGCGACTTCGATCGGGCCTTTCTCGGGGCTGCCCTCGCTCGCCACGGTGGCAACATTGCGCGCACCGCGCGGGCCCTGGGGTTGCACCGGCAGTCGCTGCAGAAGCTGCTCGCGCGTCGTGATCTGCGGAATGGTGAGATCGTGCGCGAGATATAGAGAGCCGCGGGGAGCGCGGTGGCATCACTGCCGCTGACAGGCGTCGCACACCGCTGCCGATCAGGGTTCAGGCGTAGGTCATTGATTCTCTCTTGCGGGAATGTTCATGCACATTGAATTCTCCGGCGCCGCACAGGAAGTCACCGGCTCATGCCACATCCTCCGTGTCGGCAAGCGCACCGTGCTGCTCGACTGCGGCATGTTTCAGGGTCGGCGCAGCGAGTCGCGCGAGAAGAACCGGAAGCTGCCGGTACCGATCGATGAGATCGATGCCATCGTGCTGTCCCATGCGCACATCGACCACGCGGGGCGTTTACCCTATCTCGTGGCCCAGGGGTACACGGGGAGCATGTGGGCCACCTCGGCCACGCGCGACTTGTGCGCCATCATGCTCGCCGACAGCGCGCATATCCAGGAGAAAGACGCGGAGCATCTGGCCAGGCATCGCGGGGAACAGATCGAACCGCTGTACCGCATGGAGGATGCCACGCGTACGCTCGAGCACATGATCGGCATGCCATTCCACACGTGGTTCAAGGTGACCGACGGGGTGGATGCCATGTTTACCGAGGCGGGGCACATCCTCGGCAGTGCCTCGGTGGTCCTGGAGCTGCGCGAGGAGGGTCACTTCCGGCGCGTGGTGTTTTCCGGTGATGTGGGGCGCAACGGCCTGCCCATCATTCGCGACCCGCAGCCCCCGCCGCTCGGGGCGCATGTGATCCTGTGCGAAAGCACCTACGGTAATCGGGATCATGAGTCGGTCGAGGGCGCGCGCGACCAACTGGCGCGGGTGGTGCGCGAAACGGCGTCGCGTGGCGGGCGCGTGCTCATTCCGGCCTTTGCGGTCGGGCGTACACAGGAGCTGGTGTACGACTTGCACTTGCTGCGGCGCGACGGAAAGATCCCGGACATTCCGATCTACATCGATTCACCGCTGGCCACGAATGCCACGGCGGTCTTCGCGATGCATCCGGAGGCGTACGATCACAACGAAGCGCTGGTACGCCACACGCCGAACCTCTTCGACTTCCCGATGGTGCAGTTCACCCGTGATGTGACGGAGTCGAAGCGGCTCAACAGCATGCACGGGCCGATGATCATCATCGCGGCTTCGGGGATGGTGGAGTCGGGGCGTATCCTGCACCACCTGCGCTCCGGCGCGACCGATCCGCGCAACACGATTCTCATCGTGGGCTTCCAGGCGGAACACACGCTGGGGCGGCGTATCGTGGAGCGTCAGTCACGGTTGCGCATCTTCGGCGAGGAGGTGCCGTTGGCGGCGCACGTGGAGGTGCTGAATGGCTACAGTGCCCATGCCGACCGGACCGAGCTGCATGAGTGGTTACGCCGCGTTCGGACCGGGGGGGTAGCCGAAGGGCGTGGCACCCCGACGGTCTATCTCGTGCATGGTGAAGCCGAGGCACAGGATGCCTTTGCCGGGCAGCTTCGTGGTGATGGCTTTGCGGTGCAGATCCCCGCCCCCGGCACGCGGGTCACGCTGTGACGCCTGTCCGGACGGTATTTGCCGGGGGCGCTCCGGTGCCGCAGGGGCGCGTGATGGCGTAGTTTGGCGGTGCTATGGCTCGATCGGCCCCAGGCGTCCCCCGCCCCCACTTTGTTCGCGTGATGCGCCGCACGGTCGTCGTGTTGGCTGCCGGGTGGTTCGTGAGCCTGCTCGGCATTGCCGGCTGGTCGCGCCGTTCCTCATCGGAAACGGCGGATGCGATTGTGGTCCTCGGGGCGGCGCAGTACGGTGGCCGGCCGTCACCGGTGCTCAAGTCGCGGCTGGACCACGCACTGGAGCTCTGGGAGGCTGATCGCGCGCCCCACGTGGTGCTCACCGGCGGTCGCCGTCCGGGGGATCTGATCAGCGAAGCCGCCGCCGGTCGCCGCTATCTGGTACGTCGGGGCATTCCCAACGATTCGATGATGCTGGAGCCGGCGGGGCGCACATCGCTCGCGTCGATACGTGGCGCCGCGGAGCTCCTGACCGCAAGCCGCGCCCGGGGCGGCACCATGGCGAACGGCCCCACCGAGAGCGGGGAACGCCCGCGACCGCGGGTGCTGCTGGTGAGTGATCCCTTTCACATGCTGCGGCTCGACGTGCTCGCGCGGATGAACGGGCTCACGCCCCTGCCCTCCCCCACGCGTACCAGTCCCATTTCGGCCAATCGCGCCGTGCTCGAATACATGCTGCGCGAGTCGGTGGCACTCCCCACCGACATCGCGCTCATGGTGTGGCTCACGATGACCGGGCGCACCATCGACGGCGAGCAGACGTCGGACTGATCGCGACCGCAGCGCGGCACGGCCTTCAGTACTTCAGCCGCCCCACCACGCGTCCGTCAGTACCGATGATGTCGATCTCGCCGCGTCGCACGTCGTTGTGCATGCGGCGAAGCGATCCATCGTCCTGGAACGGGAAGGCATAGCGCAGTTGCGCGGTGAGCGAGTAGGTGTCGGCGGCGCCTAGGTTGACGGTGTAACCGAGGTCCTGGAGCGACCCGAGGGAAATGCGGCTGAGCGGGTTCGATCCGCGATTGAGGAACCCGGTCATGAGCTCGTTGCGGAGGATCGATTCGCGCCAATGCGAGTCGCGCGTACCGGCTCCGAACTGGTTTTCCACCGGCACCGCCATGCCGCTGTAGGTGACCGTGTTGAGGGCGGCGAACTGCGCGCGGGCCGTGGGACCGGAAAAGTACGGGTCGTTGGTTCCGGCGCCGGTGAGTAGGGAGCGCTGGAAGTTCCACAACGTGCCGATGCCAAGTACATGCCCCATCTCATGCACGATGACATTGGTGATGGACCCGTCGGCCACCAGGTCGCCGATGTCGAGGCTATCGAACTGCATCAGCCCGTAGGCCGTGAGGCGGGTCGACACGTTGACGGCACAGGGTGACGCCTGCCCGAGGATGTTGCCTGTGCTGTCTCCGCGATGGTCGATCGAGTCGATGCGGGCATAGATCACGACATCGTTGATCGTTTCGTTGATGGCCGGGAGCCAGCTCGCCCCGCAGCCGCCGGCTGCGCTCCTGACGATGGTGCGATGCAGATCCGCGACGATGGCCGATTTCCAACGGGCGGCGGCCACGGCAAAGGCCTGTTGGACCGCGGGGCGCGGAGCCGGTCCCACGAAGCGCACGTCGATGTCGAAGGCGGAGGCCGACGCGGAGGCTGTGAAGGTGACCGCTCTTCCCGGAACCGATGCGCTGGACGCCGTCAGCGTTTGCGTGGTCGCCGTGGGACCCAGGATCCAGCTGCCGACGAAAGCGGTACCGTTCGCGGGATCGGAAGAAACGAGGGGACTGGTGATGGTGCCCGAGTTGGCGCCAGTCATGAAGCTGACGGGGATGTTGCCGACGCCGTTCCCGAACTGGTCGACGACCCGCACACCGGGGGCAACTGGGATCACCGTACTGAAGGCGCCGATCTGATTATCGCCGGCGATCTTCACGAGGTTCACCGCGGCGCCGGGCTGGGCGACGGCGGCGAAGTCGACCGGGGTGGCACCGGTGGCGCTGGCACGCAGGGTCTGCGGGCCGGACTGCGTACCGAGCGTCCACGACTGGACGGTCGCGACGCCTTGAGCATTCGTGGTCTGCTGACTGCCGTCCACGCTGCCGGTACCCTGCACCACCGTGAACAGCACACCCACGCCCGGCACGGCGTTGCCGTACTGGTCTTCCGCGCGCGCAGAGGGCGCCGCTCCAACCGGTGTGGCGACGGGTGCTGTCTGATCGTTCGCACTCAAACGACTGAGACGAGCCGCCGGGCCCGGCAACGCGGTTGCTGTGAAGGTGGTGGTCAGTGCCCCCGCCGCGGCTTCGAGCGTCTGGGTACCGGCCGTGGTGCCGAGCACCCAGCCGCCGGAGGACGCCTGACCGGTGGCGTCGGTGCGGACGGTGTCGCTGGAGACGCGACCGCCGCCGGTGACCACCCGAAAGCGCACCAGCAGCCCCTTCACGGCGCGCCCTTTTTGGTCGGTCACCCGCACCGAAGGCGGCGCCTGCAGCACGGTGCCGACCGTTCCGGAGAAGCTGCTGCCGGCGATGGCCGCGGCGGTGGTCGGTACCTGTGGATCGTCACCACACGCTGCGATCACTGAGAGCAGGCAGATCGTTGCCGCACGGGCTGCGCGAGCGAGATAGGACCGACCGGACATAACGATGCGGGCGCAAGAGAGAGCAGATGACACGGGACACATGTAGGATGCACCCGAGTACGGCAATAAATGAACACCAATGCCGCACGCCGGGGTTTCGGGTTGCTGGTACACGCCCCAACATTGACCGATGCACATCCCTGTCGAGAGTTACCACCTCCCGAACGGCCTGCACGTGGTGCTCTCCGAGGACCATACGGCCCCGATCGTGGCGGTGAATCTGTGGTACCATGTCGGCTCGGCGAACGAGCGGCTGGATCGTACCGGCTTTGCCCACCTGTTCGAACACATGCTCTTTCAGGGATCGGCCAACGTCGAAGCCAATGAGCACTTCGAGCTGGTGCAGCGCGCCGGTGGAACCCTGAACGGCTCCACGTGGCTGGACCGCACCAACTATTACGAGACGATGCCGTCGCACCAGCTGGCGCTGGCGCTGTGGTTGGAAGCCGATCGCATGGGACGCATGCTGCCGGCAATGACGCAACAGAAGCTGGACACGCAACGTGATGTGGTGAAGAACGAGCGCCGCTGGTCGGTCGATAATCAGCCGTATGGCACGTGGTGGGAGCGCCTGCCCTCGCTGGCATTTCCGGAGGGGCATCCGTTCAACCACTCGCTGATTGGCTCCATGGAGCATCTGACCGACGCGTCGCTGGATGACGTGGCGGAGTTCTTCCGGATCTACTACACCCCGGACAATGCGGTGCTGACGGTCGCGGGTGATTTCGAGCGGACGGAGACGGTCCGTCTGATCGAGGCGTACTTCGGCCCCATTCCGCGCGGCAGTGGACGCCCGCCGCTGCGCGACATGCAGCTCCCACCCACCTTCGGCACCACGCGAAAGGAGGTGGTCCCCGATGCCGTGGTGCTCCCTCGCCTGTTCGTGGCGTGCCGCACGCCGGTATTCGGCACCGATGCCTACTATGCAGCCAGCCTCGCCGCGGCGGTGCTGGGGCTGCGTACCGGATGCCGTCTGGAGCAGTCGCTGGTGCGCCGGCAGCGGGTGGCGTCACAGGCGAGTGCATTCACGTATGATCTGGCGAAGGGCAGCGACCTGCTGGTGATCGATGCGACCGCGCACCCCGGGGTGACCCCGGACCAGCTCGAAGCGGCGGTGCTGGCGGAACTCGAGGTGCTGGCGCAGCACGGCGTGACGGAGGATGAGGTCACGCGCGCCCGCGCGCTCATCGAGACCAGCTTCACGATGAGTCTTCAGTCGGCGGCCGAGCGCGCCGATCAGCTGTCGCGCTTCGCCACGTACTTTGGGGACCCGAGCCTCGTGAACACGCAGGTGGACCGCTATAACGCCACCACGGCGGCGGATGTGTCGGCCTTTGCGCGCACATTCCTCGGCCCCGACAATCGCGTGCTGCTGCTGTTCGTGCCCGCTGACGAGCCGCCCGCTGAGATAGCGCACGAACTCGAGGAGGCCACGGCATGACCGCGACGGCGACTAATGCGGGACCTGCCGAGGCAGCTGCCGTGAAGGCTTCCACACACGGGGCCCCGCCCCGCCCTGCTTCAGGCGCGCCACGTCCGTACCGATTCCCGGCCTTCGAAACGCGCATCCTTTCGAACGGGCTGCGCATCATGGTGGCCCGCATGCCCGCCATTCCGGTGGTCACCACCCTCGCGGTAATCGAAGCCGGTGCCGCGCGTGATCCGCGCGACTTCGAGGGGCTCGCGCAGCTGGTCACGCGCTCGCTGACCGAAGGCACGCGTCACATGAATGCGCTCGAGCTCACCACGCGCCTCGAGATGTTGGGTACCACCCTCGACACCGGCGCCGACTGGGACTCGGCGATCGTGCAGCTCACCGCCCTGTCGTCGCGCGTGGACGATGCACTCGCGGTGCTGGCCGAGGTGCTGCAGCATCCGTCCTTCCCGGAACACGAGCTGGAACGCCTGCGCGCCGAACGCCGCGCCGACCTGGCGCAGCTGCGGGCGGAGCCGCGTGGACTGAGCGATGTGTTCTTCACCCGACTGCTCTACGAGCCGTCGTCGCGTTTCGCGCGCCTCGCCGGTGGTGACGAGCGCAGTATCGAAAAGCTCTCGCGTGAGCAGGTCGTATCGTACCACGCCACCTATTTCCGGCCGGACGCGACGGCGCTGATGATGGTGGGGGACATCGACATCGAGCATGCGATCAAGATGGCGAGCGCGCACTTCGGTTCCTGGGAGGGGAAGGCGCCGCCGGTGACGGAACCTTCTGCGGCCCAGCGTCATCTCGAGCCCCGCGTGCATCTCGTGCACAAGGCCGATGCGCCGCAGAGTGAAGTGCGCGTGGGCCACGTGGCTATCCCGCGACTGCACGAGGATTACTTCGCGGTGGTGGTGATGAACGCGATCCTTGGCGGCCTCTTCTCCTCGCGCCTCAATCTCAACCTGCGCGAGCAGCACGCGTACACCTACGGGGCGCACTCCACGTTCGACTGGCGCCGTGCCGCCAGTCCGTTCGAGGTGAGTACCGCGGTCGAGACGGCCGTCACGGCCGATGCCCTCCGTGAGATCGTGCACGAGTTCACGCGCATCCGCGAAGCGCCGGTGTCGGAGGCGGAGCTGTCGCTGGCCGTCTCCTACCTGGTGGGCGTGTTTCCCATCCGCTTCGAGACGACGGCCGAGGTGGCCGGCGGTCTGGCCAACGTGGAGATCTTCCGCCTGCCGAGCACGTACTTCGATACCTACCGGACGCGCGTGGCGGCGGTGACGGTGGACGATGTGCTGCGCGTGGCGCGTACACATCTCGATCCGACGCGGTTGCAGGTGGTGGTGGTGGGCAATGCCGACGCGATCCGGGCGCCGATCTCGGCTCTGGGGCTTGGTGCGATCAGCGTGTACGATCCCCTCGACGACGACCTCGCCTGACCGCTCGCGGTGCTCCGGCTGCAGCTGCAGCGGGACGCATGCCGTCGGCACGTTGTTGCCGGCGGCATTATCGTTGTGTGTCCCGTGACGCCGCCCCCTTTCATCTCTCCGACGTGACTCCAGCCAAGAAGTCGTCCCGCAAGTCGTCCACGAAGGCCAGCCCGTCGTCGAACACGGTCGCGAAGCCGGCGAAGCCGTTGTCGGCGAGAGCCACGAAGCTGGCGGGTCCGCCGAAGTCCGCGCTCTACGACGTGCGCCGCTCGCGCATTCAGGGGCGCGGGGCGTTCGCGGTGACGAACATCCGGAAGGGGCAGCGCATCGACGAGTACTGGGGGCAGCGCATCTCCCACGCCGAGGCGGATCGCCGCTACGACAAGGATGAGGGGCGACACCACACGTTTCTCTTTGTGCTCGACGAGGATGTGGTGCTCGATGCGCGCTTCGGTGGCAACGATGCGCGGTTTATCAACCATTCGTGCGATCCGAATTGCGAAACGGAGATCGTGCGCGGCCACATCTACATCAAGGCGATCAAGCCGATCGCGGCCGGTGAGGAGCTGGTGTACGACTATCGCTTCGACTGGCAGGACGGGTACGGTCCGGAGGATGTGCGCTACTATGCGTGCCGCTGCGGATCGACGAAGTGCCGCGGTTCGATCATCATGGTGCCCCGCTACCTCAAGGAGACGGTCCGCGCGTGGCTGGCGGGGAACGACGTCCGGAAGCCCGCCAAGCCGTCGCGCGCCAAGAAGGCGGCGAACGGGGCGACACGGTGAGCGTCGGTGGCGCCGACCGCGACGGCTCGCCTGGTTTGGGCAAGGTTGATGGCGAGCGGGTCTACCACGGGCGCATCATCTCGGTGGATCGCGATCAGGTTCGCTTTCCGGATGGGTCGGTCGGCACGCTGGAAATGATCCGGCACCCGGGCGCGAGCGCCGTGGTGCCGCTGCTGGGCGAGGATGACGATCCCGAGGTGCTGTTAATCCGACAGTACCGATATGCTGCGGACGGCTTCCTGTACGAAATCCCGGCGGGGCGTCTCGATCCAGGGGAAACACCGGTCGAATGTGCCCGTCGCGAGCTGCACGAGGAAACCGGATACACGGCCGAGCGTGTCGAACCGCTGTTCACCATGTACACGACCCCGGGCTTTACGGACGAGAAGATTCACCTCTTCCTGGCCACGGGACTCGTGGCAGGAGAGGCGATGCGGGAGGCCGACGAGTTCATGGAGCTGGTGCCCACGCGGCTGTCACGGGCGCTGGCCATGGTGCAGCAGGGGGACATCACGGACGCCAAAACGGCGCTCGCGCTGCTGTACGCGGCAGGATTCCACATTGGCTGAGCCGAAGTGACTCCGATGTGTCCATTTTTCTGGACACTCATGATCGGAAAAGAGACGCCTGAGCGGACAATCTCTCCACGGTGACAGAGACGACAGAACGGCAACGTGTTGTTCTGTATGAAGTTGCGACGGAAGGTTCCACATGGTTCCATCCGGCACGGCATCTGCACAGGTAGGGAGTGAGCGCGCCAGCATGGTCTGCCGGATCGTCCGGCCACATCTGGCTGGTGCGCCGTGGAGAAAACCCCACGTCACCGCTGTGAGGAGGGCTCGACGCATGGCCGAACTGGCTCGCACGAAACTGACCGCCCACGCCACCCCTGCGGTGTCGGTGCGCGAGCATCTGCGCACGCTCGAGGATGGGGATGTGGTCTCCGCGTTCCTCGCTGGCGAGGAACGGGCTTTCGAGGAGCTGGTGGACCGCTACCAGGGCCGGCTCCTGAACTTCGTGTACCGCACGATCGGTGATCGCGACCGCGCCGAGGATCTGGTGCAGGAAGTGTTCATCCGCGTGTACCGCCATATCGGGCGTTTCGACCGCTCGAAGAAGTTCAGCACGTGGATCTACACGATTGCCAGCAACCTGGCGAAGAACGAGCTGCGCAATCGGTCGCGTAACCCATTGGTTCTGTTCCAAACCATCAAGGCAAAATTCGAGGACGAGGAGCGTCCGCTCCAGTTCGAAGACGCGCACACCCGCCCGGACGACCTGTTCCGGAAGCGTCACCTGCGGGAAATGGTGGAGCAGAGCGTGGGGCAGCTCCCGGCGCACCACCGCGAGGTGTTCGTGCTGCGCGAGCTGGAGGGGAAGTCGTACGAAGAGATCGCCGAGATCACCGGCGTGAACCTGGGCACCGTGAAGTCGCGGTTGAACCGGGCGCGGACGGCGTTTGCGGACATCATTGCGCCTCTGGTCCGGTAAGGGGGGGCGCTCCATCCACGTCAACGAGAAGGGGGCGCCCCTCGGCGCGCCCGTCACGTTTGGCCCATGCCCAACCCCCCCCCCCCGCCAGATTCGGGACAGCGACCTGGACTGCTGGTCGGGGATCGCCCCGGGAACCGCCGTTGTCCCGGTGGGTACGTTGCCCTGAACGATTCCCTGAAGGCTTCCCGTTTGGCACCGATGGACTGCAAGCACTTCCGTAAGCATCACCTGGCGTATCTCGACGATACGCTCCCCGGTGATCTGATGGCCCCGGCACAACGACACATTCTCCTCTGTGACGGCTGCGCGGCCCACGACACACTGGTTCGGCGCTCGCTCATGGTCGCGCGGAGCATGCCCACCATCGAGCCCAGCGCGGAGTTCCAGTCTCGGCTGCGGGCACGCCTGGCGGCCTGTCGTGAGGAGTCTGCAGGTGAGCGCGCACCGCGCGCGCGGGCAGCGCGCGGCGGCTCGGCGCGTGCCGCCATGGTGGTCGCGGCCGGTGCGATGCTGGGCGCACTGGCCTGGCAGTCGTTGAGCGAGACGCCGGTCCCTGAGCTGGCTGTGCGCCCGGTGATCACGTCACCGTCGGCGCCGATATCGACCGCGCCGTACCTCACGCCGGCGCTGGTCCAGGTAATGTCGACCGGCAATCCCATGTGGCCCGCGGCCATGATGATGGAAGAGGCGCCGGCGGGGTTCGTGAACGCCGAGTACTCGTTCGCGGATCTGCGATAAGCGCGAAGGGTAATGCGAGGCATCGGAGTCGTTATTTTTCGACATGCCTCCGAAGCCTGCCGCCACACCCGCCAAGGAAGCCTCGCCGCTCCGCGTGGTGCAGGCCGCCGTTCAGGCACGGCAATTCGCCCCCGTGTATTACCTGCACGGTGACGACGACTTCCTGAAAGACAGTGCGATCCGCGATCTGCTCGCGGCCGCGATCGATCCGAGCACGCGTGATTTCAATCTGGAAACGCGACGCGCCAATGATCTCGATGCGGAAGCGCTCGCGAGTTTGCTGACAACGCCGCCGATGCTCGCCGAGCGTCGTGCCGTGGTGCTGCGAGATGTGACGGCGCTGAAGAAAGCCGCGCGCACACAGCTCGATCGCTATCTCCGGCAGCCCGCATCGGACACGCTCGTGCTGCTGGTAAGTCCTGCGGGCACGAAGGCCGACACCGCGCTGGCCAACGCCAGCGTCTCGCTCGATTTCGCACCACTCACGCCGGAGCGTGTGCGCAAGTGGATCACGCACCACGCCACGACCGCGTTGCAGGTGGACATTGCCGACGATGCCACGCAGTTGCTGCAGCAGGCGGTGGGCAACGACCTGCACCTGCTGGCGGCCGAGATCGACAAGTGCGCGAGCTACGTGCTGGGCGTGCACGATGCCAGCGGCACCTCGGCGGAGGGTCGCGCACGGATCGACGTGGATGCCGTGTCGGCGGTGGTGGGGGTGCGTCGCGGCGAAACCGTGACCGACCTGCTCGACGCCGTGGCCCGTCACGATGCGA
This sequence comes from Gemmatimonas sp., assembly GCF_044344655.1. Classification (GTDB taxonomy): domain Bacteria; phylum Gemmatimonadota; class Gemmatimonadetes; order Gemmatimonadales; family Gemmatimonadaceae; genus Gemmatimonas. Next base: position 5,373 of record NZ_JBIJCN010000014.1, on the reverse strand, counting down.
AGATTGCGGTGGCGCTCGTGGGCCATGTGCTGGGACAGCCGAAAGTCACCGCGGTGCAAGTGGTGATGATGCTCAGCACGCAGGCGTTCGCGCTGTCGTTCGGGCGCGCGCGCCGCGACGCGGGGATTCCCACGAGTCGGCTGCCCCAGGAGTTCTTCGCCTTTCTCAAGGAAACCGGCGGCTATCCCGGTCGCCCGTGGGGTGAGGCGGCGTCGGCGTGGACGAAGGTCACCGATCAATGGAGCGCCGACGCCTGTCAGCGGGCACTCACCCTGCTGCTGGAAGCCGATATGGCGCTCAAAGACACCACCGTCTCCAATGCGGAGCAGATTTTGATGTCGCTGGTTCTGGGATTGTGCGCGCTTCGCACGCGGAAGGCGGCATGACGCCGCGCCTCATGTGGCCCATGGCCGTGCTGGCGGTGGCAGGCGTGTCCGTGGCGCCGCCCATTGCCGCGCAGGGTGCGCCGACCGTCCCACCGGCCGTGTCGCCGGCCGTCTCACCGGCGCTTGACCGTGCGAGGACGCGCGCGCGCGCGTTGCTCGACGAAGGCGAGGGCGTGGAGGCCCGCGCCCTGCTCGATTCGCTGGTTCGCGCCACCGCCGTGGGGAGCAACGATTTCGCCGAGGCGCTCTATTGGCGCGCGACGCTGTCGGAGCGCGTGAGTGAGGCGGAGCGTGACTGGAAGCGGCTCATCATCGATGCGCCGCTCTCGCCGCGTGCCTCCGATGCGATGGTGCGTCTGGGTGAACTGGAGATGCTGCGTGGCCGCCCCGCGGCCGCGCGCGCCCACTATGAGCGCGTGGTGCGCGAGTACCCCACGGGGCCGGCCCGCGCGAAGAGCCAGATGGGGATCGTGAAGAGTTGGGTAGCGCAGCAGGATCTGCCGCGCGCCTGTGTGGCCTTGCTGGCGGTGTCGGCAGCCGGTGTGCCGAACGGCGTGCCGAACGGCGTGCCGGACGGCGAGCTGCGTCTGCAGGCGGAGGAGATGGGGCGACGCTGCGCGACGGTGGACCCGAAGGCGCTCACGAAGGTGTCGGCGGCCAATAGCGCGAGCACGATGCCTCCTAACGCCCGTTTCAGTGTGCAGCTGGCCGCCTACGACACGCGGGCGGAGGCCGACGCGGCGGTGGCGCGCTTCACGAAGCGCGGGATCGACACGCGCGTGGATGGCGAGGCGAAGCCGTATCGCGTGCGAACCGGCTATTACCCCACGCGCGACGATGCGACCGCGGCGCTCGCGAAGTTCAAGCGCGCCGGACAGACGGGCTTCCTCGTGGAGATCGCGAAGTGAGTGGGAGTGCCACCCCGTTGATGCAGCAGTACCGGGAGATCAAGGCGCGTCATCAAGACGCAATCCTGTTCTTCCGCATGGGCGACTTCTACGAAATGTTCTACGAGGACGCCGAGGTGGCGTCGCGCGCGATCGGGCTCACGCTCACGTCGCGCAACAACGGCGGGGCCGCCGAGGTGCCGCTGGCCGGCATTCCGGTGAAGGCCGCGGCGGAGTATCTGCGCCGGCTGGTGGGGCAGGGGCATCGCGTGGCGATCTGCGAGCAGGTGGAAGACCCGAAGCTCGCCAAGGGGATCGTGAAGCGCGAAGTGATCGAAACGATCACGCCCGGTGCCGTGTTTGCCGATGATCTACTGGACGGTGCGCGTGCAAATTACGTGTGCGCCGTGGCCATGGGGCGCGACACGATCGGCAAGCAGGCCGTGCGAGACGGCGCGGTACGCGAGCAGATCGGGGTGGCCGCAGCGGATCTGTCCACGGGAGAGATGCGACTGTTCGTGGTGTCGCCAGCCGATGCGCCAGCGGTGCTGGCGCGCCTGGCCCCGCGCGAGATGCTGCTGGTGCGGAATAGCGCGCACCCCGAGCTCGATCCGGCGCTGCGGGTGGTGGACCATGTACTGGTCACCGAGCGGGAAGGATGGGAGTTCGACGCGCAGCTCGCCGCCGACGAGCTCACCCGGCAGTTTGTGGTGGCGAGTCTGGAAGGGTTCGGCCTTGGTGCCGATGATGCTGCGGCCGTGGGCGCGGCTGGTGCGCTGCTGCGCTACCTGCGCGAACTGCAGCCGGGCGGGTTGCCGCATCTTGCCCGTCCGATCGTGGAGCGTCCGGGCGGGGTGATGCCGCTCGACGAGATGACGCGCCGCAATCTCGAACTGGTCGAGTCGCTGCGCGGCGGGGAGCTCGCGGGCACGTTGCTCTCGGTGCTCGACCGTACTACCACCCCCATGGGGCAGCGGCTGCTGCGCCAATGGCTCCTGGCGCCGCTGCTCGAGCGCGACGCCATCGAACGGCGGCTCGATGCGGTGACGGTCCTCGTGCGCGACCCCGTGGGGCGCGCGGCGCTGCGCGAGGCACTCGACGGGGTGCGTGACGTGGAGCGCTTGGCCAGCAAGGCCGCGGCGGGACGGGCCACGCCACGCGAACTGCGCGCGCTTGGCGATTCGCTCGCGCGGTTGCCGCAGGTGGCGAAGGCGGTGCGCGAGGTGCTGTCGCACGCCAATCAGGGTGGCGCACAGGGGGGCGCGCTCTCGGCCATGCTCCACGAGTGGGACGACGGCACCGACTGCGCGTCGAAGATCACGCATCTGTTGGTGGCCCGTCCGCCGCTGATGATCGGCGAGGAGGACACCATCGCGCCGGGGGTCGACCCGGATCTCGACGAACTGCGGGCGTTGCGCGACGGTGGCAAGGATGCCATCGCAACGATCCAGCAGCAGGAGCGCGCGCGCACCGGTATTTCGTCGCTCAAGGTGGGCTACAACAAGGTGTTCGGGTACTTCCTCGAGATCTCGAACGCCAACAAGCATCTGGTGCCCGACGATTACCAGCGCCGGCAGACGCTCACCGGGGCAGAGCGCTACGTGACCCCGGCGCTCAAGGAGTACGAAGAGAAGGTGCTGAGCGCCGCCGAGCGCATTGAAACGCGCGAGCGGGAACTCTTTGAGGGACTGCGTCGCGAGGTCGGCGCGGCGATCGCGCGTTGGCAGGTGGTGGCGCGTCGTGTGGCCACGATCGACGTGCTGTCGAGCTTTGCCGAGGTGGCGGAGCGCGAGCAGTACGTGCGCCCTGAGCTGCATGACGACTTCGACATGGAAATCGTGGCGGGTCGGCATCCGGTCGTGGAGCGCATGATGGCGCGCGAGAAGTTCATCCCCAACGATCTGTTGCTGACGAGCGATGCGCAGCTGATCGTGCTCACCGGCCCCAACATGGCGGGCAAGAGTACGATCCTGCGCCAGGTGGGACTGATCCAGCTGCTGGCGCAGGGGGGGGGCTACGTGCCGGCGCGCCGCGCACGGCTGCCGATCGTGGATCGGCTGTTCACGCGTGTGGGTGCGAGCGACAATCTCGTGCGCGGCCAGTCCACCTTCATGGTGGAGATGAGCGAAACGAGCGCCATTCTCCACACCGCCACGAACCGTTCGCTGGTGTTGCTCGACGAAATCGGGCGTGGCACCAGCACGTATGATGGCGTGAGCATCGCGTGGAGCGTGAGCGAGCATCTGCACGACGCGATCGGCTGCAAGACGGTGTTCGCCACGCACTATCACGAACTCACGCAGCTCGCGAACGAGTTGAGCGGGGTGAAGAACTTCACGGTGGCGGTGCGCGAAGTCGGGGATCAGGTCCTGTTCCTCCACAAGCTCATCCCCGGTGGCGCTGATCGCTCGTACGGGATCGAGGTGGGGCGCCTTGCCGGATTACCGGCGCCGGTGATTGCGCGTGCCAAGGAGGTGTTGGCACTGCTGGAGGGCGAAGGGGAGCAGATGGCGGCGCGGCTTACCGCCGAGGGGATGCAGGCGCCGAGCAGCACCCGTCGTCGCGGTCCGCGGCTCAAGTATCAGCTGCACGTCGATCAGCTGGGCTTTTTCGGGGAGGGCCCGTCTGCGCCGGTGGATGAGGCCGCGTCGCGCCTCAAGGCGGCGGTGTCGGCGCTCGATACCGACCACATGACGCCGCTCGAGGCACTCACCACGCTCGCGGCCCTCAAGAAGGGCGCCCAGTCCACGTGAGTGTGACGCACGCGTCTTGTGTGACGGTTCCCCCGCCCAAGCCCTCCAAGGCCGACCTCGCCGCTGCCGTTCACAAGATCGTCCCCGATCTGGTGGCGCCGAATCTCAAGGTGCTGTTCTGCGGCATCAATCCGGGGCTCTACACCGCGGCGATCGGTCACCATTTCGGTCGCCCCGGCAATCGGTTCTGGCCGGCGTTGCACGGCGCCGGGTTCACACCGCGGCTCTTCAAGCCATGGGACGAGCACGAACTGTTGGAGCTGGGGTACGGTATCACCAACATGGTGGAGCGCACGACGGCGGCGGCGTCGGAGCTGGCCCCCGAGGAGTACGTGGCGGGCGGCCAGCGACTCACCCGACTCGTGCAGCGCTACACCCCGCGGGTCGTGGCCTTTCTCGGTATTGGCGCCTATCGCAGTGCCTTTGGCCGACCCGGGGCGCCGCTCGGGTTGCAGCCGGAGTGGCTGGAGCAGAGCCGACTCTGGGCGCTGCCCAGTCCGAGCGGGCTCAATGCCAACCATCAGCTGCCCGATCTCGTGCGGCTCCTGACCGAATTGCGCACGTGGGTGGACGCGGCGTAGTCCGCTGGGCGTAGTCCGCTGGACGTAGTCCGCCGCCGGTCACGGCCGTAGCTTCCGTGGTCGACCTTCTCTCCTTCACCGTTCCGGTCATGCTCTCCACGTTTCGCCGTTCGCGCGCCACGGCCGCGATGATCGCGTTCTCCACGATTGGCCTGGTGGGATCGGCGGGGGCGTTCGGCGCCTGCAGCGACGGCGAGCCGCCGGCTACATCCGACACGGCGAGCGCCGCGACGGCCGGCACCGGCGCACCGCGCACCCCGGGCTTCACCTTCGAGGTGGTGGCCGAGTATCCCCACGATGCGGGCGCGTTCACGCAGGGGCTGCTCTGGCACGAGGGGCGTCTGTTCGAGAGCACCGGTCAGGTGGGCACCTCGAACATCCGCGAGGTCACCCTCGCGTCGGGGAAGGTGGTCCGCCAGCAGGATCTCGAGGAGCCGCACTTCGGCGAGGGGATCGTGATCATCGGTCCCACGCTGTATCAGATCACCTGGCAGAGCGGGAAGGCGTTCACGTACGACTGGAAGACGTTCAGCCGCACGGGTGAATTCCGCTACGACGGGGAAGGCTGGGGGCTCACCACCGATGGCACGTCGCTCATCATGAGCAATGGCAGCAATACGCTGATTTATCGCGATCCCAAGACCTTCGCGGCACAGCGTGCGGTGACGGTGACCGAGCGGGGCAATCCGGTGTCGCAGCTCAACGAGCTGGAATGGGTGAAAGGCGAGATCTGGGCCAACGTGTGGCAGAAGGATTCGATCGCGCG
>NZ_JBIJCN010000013.1:0-60712 GCF_044344655.1 Gemmatimonas sp. | reverse complement strand
CGCCCACCGCCCCGCGCCGCGCCCCCCACCCCGACTACGACTGCCGTGCGCCCCCGACCCGAGCAGCGACGCCGACCGTTGGAAGACTACGACCGTGGTGGCAGTGCCCACACCGTAGTGGCAGTGCCTAAACCGTAGTGGCCGTGCCTCGACTCCGACCCGGGCAGAAACCAAAACCCCGACCCCGACCGCAGTTCGGGTCGTGATCGGGGGGCGGCGGTCCACATGTCGCGGTGGCGTCAGATGATCGCCATCGCGTCGCCGTACGAGTAGAAGCGGTAATCCATCTCGACCGCCGTTCTGTAGGTCGACATCGTGAGGTCGTAGCCTGCAAATGCCGCCACCAACATGACGAGCGTCGACTTCGGCAGGTGGAAGTTCGTGATCAGGTGATCCACGCCGCGGAAGGTGTATAGCGGCCGCAGGAAGATGTTCGTTTCGCCGCGGAACGCGCGCACGATCCCGTCCTCGCCCGTCGCCGTTTCGAGTGTGCGTACTCCCGTTGTGCCGACGACCCAGATCTTGTTGCCGCGCGCCCGTACCGCGTTGAGGCGGTGCGCGCTCTCTTCCGTGACCTCGCACCACTCCTCGTGCATCACGTGCAGCGACGGATCGTCGTCGCTGACCGGTCGGAACGTGCCCGCGCCCACGTGCAGCAGCACCGGCACCCGCTCCACCCCCTTCGCGTCGAGCGCGGCGATCAGCTCGTCGGTGAAGTGCAGCCCGGCCGTCGGTGCCGCCACACTTCCTGCCTGGTCGGCGTAGACCGTCTGGTAGCGGGACTCGTCGCCCGCTTCGTCCGCGCGCTCGATGTACGGCGGCAGCGGCACATGCCCGTGCGTTTCGATCGCCTCAAGCGGATGGCCCGTGGTGTGGAGCTTCACGATGCGCGTGCGGCGCGGCGTGGTGTCCATAATCTCCACCGTGAAGCCATCGGCGATCGTGACCGTACGTCCCGGACGCAGCTTGCCGCCCGGGTGGATCATCGCTTCGTAGTACGTCCCTGGCGCCCCGTGTTCGACGGGACGGAGCAGCAGGATCTCCGCCGGCCCGCCACTCTCACGGTGCCCCAGCAAGCGGGCGCGGAACACCTTGGTGGTGTTGAGCACCAGCGCGTCGCCGTCGGGGATCAACGAGAGCACATCGCGAAACGTGCGATGCGTCAGCGTGCCCGATCGCCGATCGACGACGAGCAGACGGCTCGCATCGCGCGGCTCGACCGGATGCTGCGCGATGCGGGCTTCCGGAAGCTCGTAGTCGTAGTCGGAGGTACGGGACCCCTTGGGACTCCCCTCGGGGCTCGCCACCTGCACGGAATCAGACGAGACGGTCATAGAAGGAGCGAAAGACAATCGAAACGGGCGGCGAGCGCAACGGCTCTCCGTGATTTCGTCCCGCCGTGGCGTACGATCGTCACTCCGCCGTTACCGGAGAGAGAACTCCGTGTCCCGGAAAACCTTCTTGCCGGACCCCAGGTCCGAAATTTCCACGCGCAACGTGTAACGGCCGGCCGGTGCATCGCTCATGTCGAGCGAGAGGAACTCCACCAGCGTGGGGGCGGCCGGTGCGCTGCGATCGAAGGTGATGGTGAACTTGTCCCGCGACGCCTGCGTGCGCCCCACCGCGCGTCCGAGGCCGTCCATGGCCCGTACGGCGAACCCCAGCGGGCCGCCTCGCTCGGTGCGTTCCACCGCGATGGCCACGCGATACCGGCCGGTACCGTCCTTCGCGGACAGGTCGTACACCTCCCAGAGCAACCCGAGCGACGCGCCACGGGTGATGCTGCCCTCGGTGGGGGTAATCTCCACGTCGCGCCACCGCGTGGGCGCCGCGTTACCGCGTGCGCTCGGCTTGGAGCCCAGCAGCACGTCACTCATGCCGAAGCCCCGCGTGACGACCGGATCGAGACGCACCATCGCCCGCGCCGCCCGCCGGGTGTCTGCCTGGAAGGCTTCGAGACGCACGACGTTGATCCCCGGGCCGAGCTTCCGGGTGTACGTACGCCGCGCGTAGGCGTTCGTGGAATCGGCGGCGAACCGCGCCTGTGACGACTCCACCCCCTGCACGCGCACAAATTGGTCGAATACGCGGAAGTCGAAGTCCACCGGCACCTCGGCCAGCGTCGCACCGCGGGTGAGGGAATCGAGCGACACGCGTGCGGCCAACACCAGATCGGTGGTGTCGCCGGTCCCCCGGAAGCGCGCCACCCGCACCGGAATGGAATCGATGAGGCGTGACGTGGGCATATTCGCGAACGACACCGGCACGGCGTCGCGCGCCTTTTCCACGAAATCGCGATCGGCCACGGCGTGCCGCGCTGCCCCGAAGGCGCGCGAGAGGTCGAAGAAGAACGTGAGCCCCTGATTGTACGCCCAGGTGATCGTGATGCCGTTGTCCTGCGCCAGCCCCTGAATGAACGAACTGCCAACAGTGGCGACCTCGTAGTCTGGCGGGCCGTAGCGGATGTACGTGTCGCCCCGATCGGTTTCGGCGCCGCGGATCCCCAGGTCGTCACTGCTGAACCGGAACTCGGCGTACACCACGCGCGCGAGGAACTCGAGGCGGTACTCGTTTTCCGACGTGAGGGCGAGCGGATCGTTCATGAGCCAGTACATCGCCTCGAGTCCGCGCTTCTGCTCCGCCGGCAGCTTGGCGTAGCTCAGCGAATCGCCGCCGGCATTCTGCTTGTCGGCCGAGGGGCGCGGGCGGAGGATGCGGGTGAAGCGGGAGTAGTAGGCCGCTTCGCCTTCGTCCATCATCGACGTCGCGCTGTCGAAGGCCGCGCGCGCCTCGGGGTACTTCTCGAGGCGATGATAGGCGAGGCCGAGCGCGAGTCGTGACTGGTAGTCGAGGGGAAACTGCACGGCGCGGCGCTTGGCCACGTCGCGCAATCCGGTCCAGTCCTTCCGCTCCGCGAGCGCCATGAACAGATGGCGGCTGTACCGCAGGTTCGATGAGTCGGCCTCGATCGCCATGCGGAAATACTCGAGCGCCTTGTTGTAGGCGGCGCCACCGGTCGGCGGCTCGATGCGCCGCGCGAAGCTCTGGACGTACGCCAGCGCATCCTTGCGCTGGAACGCGTTGTTGTTCGTGAGCTGGATGCGCTGGTTGTCCGTGGTCAGCGCCCGATTGGCGGTGCCTTCGTAGTCGCGCCAGGCGGCATCGCCGATGGCGTCGGCTGCCTGTGCGAGGAGCCGGGTGTCACGGGTGGTGGTCGCCGCCTTCAGGGCATCGTCGAACTGCCCGCGGGCCGACGCCATGACGGAGGCATACCCGCTGCGCAGGTTGAACGCGGCGAGGGTGAGCAGGTAGCGCGCGCTGTCGGGCGCATACTGTGCGGCGAGCCGGAGGGACGAATCGGCGGCCGCCACGCGGCGCACCAGCTTCTGGTCCTTGTAGCGCCCGGGACGCATCCCCACGCCGGTCTGGTTCCAGAGCAGGGAACCGAGGTAGTACCACGACACGGCGTCGCGCGGATTGCGGCGGACCGCGTCCTCGAGCAGCGCGAGCGCCTGCGTGGTGTCACCCTGACCCGCGATCGAGTCGGCGCGGGCAGCCACGGACCCCGACGCCGCGCCAATGGGAGTGACCTGGCTGACCATCTGCGCCTGCACGGCGCCGGGCAGGCCGACGATGATGCTGCCAACGACCACGGCCAATCGGGGAAAACGGCGGGCAATGCTCACGGTGACGCTCGAAAAGCGCCGGTCATTCGCCGGCATTGAAAGAAGGGGATGCGGCTAGAACAGTCCTGGTTGCTCGGCGGCACCGATCGGCGGAACGAAGCCAAGGTGCCGATAGGCGTGCGCCGTGGCCACGCGCCCTCGCGGAGTGCGCTGGAGAAAGCCGTGCTGAACGAGGAACGGTTCATATACCTCTTCGATGGTCCCGGGATCCTCGCCGATGGCCGCAGCGATGGTGCCGAGGCCCACCGGTCCACCGTCGAACTTTTCGATGATTGCCTTGAGCAGCCGCGTATCCATGTCATCGAGCCCGAAGTGGTCCACGTCGAGGAGGGCCAGTGCCGCCTGCGCGACGTCGAGCGTGATCCGACCGTTGGCGCGCACCTGGGCGTAGTCGCGGACACGTCTCAGCAGGCGGTTCGCCACGCGCGGCGTGCCCCGCGACCGCTTCGCGATCTCGTGTGCCCCTGCGGCGTCCATCTCCACGCGCAGCACGTCACCGGTGCGGCGCACAATGACTTCGAGTTCCTCGACCGGGTAGAACGCCAGCTGGTGCACGAGCCCAAAGCGCGCCCGCATGGGGGCGGTCAGCATGCCGAGCCGCGTGGTCGCGCCCACCAGTGTGAACTTCTCGATGTTCATGGTGACCGTTTGCGCCTTCGGCCCTTCCGAGAGGCGGATGTCGATCTTGTAGTCCTCCATCGCGGGATAGAGGAACTCCTCGATCACCGGGCGCAGGCGATGGATTTCGTCGATGAACAGCACGTCGCCTTCGCGCAGGTTGGTGAGCGGGCCCACCAGATCGCCGGGCTTTTCGAGAGCGGGGCCGGAGGTGGTGGTGAGGTTCACTCCCAGTTCCCGCGCGATGAGGTCGGCGAGCGTCGTCTTGCCCAGCCCCGGGGGGCCGAAGAAGAGAATGTGGTCGAGCGGCTCACGCCGCGCCCGCGCCGCGTCGATGGCGATGGCGAGGCTTTCCTTGACCTTCTTCTGTCCGATGAACTCGGCGAGCCGCTGGGGGCGCAGCGAGAGCTCAACGAGGCCCTCCTCGGCCAGGGCTTCGGGCGTGGTGATTTCGGCGCGGGACATGACCCAATATATCCCGAAGAACCGAATGCTCCGATGACACCCGTTTTCTGTGAGCGCCCACCTAGCAACATTTGGGCACCCCGGGCGTATCTTTAGGTATCCCGTCCCAACCGAGAGCTTTCATGACGCGTCGTTCCAATTCGCTGTGGTCCATTGCCGGTCTGGCCACCCTCGTGGTGGTGGGGTCGGCGTTCACGTCGCCGGGCAAGCCGCTGCCGCGGGTGGTCAGGGTCACGACGCCGGCCACGTCGGCCACGGCGGAGGCGGGGGTGTCGCAGGCGCCGTCGAACATCGATTGGCGCGTGCTCGCCGGGCTCGATTACACCAACGGGAAAGCCACCGATACCCTCAAGAAGCTCGAGGGGAAGACGGTGCGCATTCCGGGGTTCGTGGTGCCGCTCGACGACTTCCAGGAGGAAGGGGCGGAGTTCCTGCTGGTGCCGTACTACGGTGCCTGCGTGCACACGCCGCCGCCGCCGCCGAACCAGATCGTGATGGTCGAGATGACCGGGAAGAAGGCGGTCAAGCTGAACCTGTTCGACGCGGTGTGGATGTCGGGCAAGCTCAAGATCGCGAGTGTGGAGAGCCCGTACGGGACCGTGGGCTACACACTCGAAGGGCTGAAGGTCGAACCGTACTCCTCCAAGTAAGGGCGCATGGTCACATCGTCGACGGCGCTGGCCGTCGAGCTGTCCAAGGTTCGTTTCGCCTACCGCACCGGGCATGACGTGCTGGCGATCGAGGCACTCGCGATCGGCCGAGGGGAAACGGTGTTCCTGCACGGGCCGAGCGGCAGTGGCAAGACCACGCTGCTCGGCCTTCTTGCCGGGGTGCTGCCGGCCACGTCGGGGCAGGTGAAGGTGCTGGGCGAGGATTTCGCCCGTATGTCGAGCGGCGCGCGTGATGCCTTCCGCGCCCGCCACCTGGGCTACGTGTTCCAGATGTTCAATCTCATCCCGTATCTCTCGGTGCAGGAGAACATCCTGCTCCCCATCCGCCTCGAGGCGGCGCGCCGCGAGCGGCTGCAGGGCCGTTCGTTCGACGACGCTGTGCGTGACGTGGCGTCGCAGCTCGACATCGAGCGCTATCTCGCCACGCCGATCGGCGAGTTGAGCGTGGGGCAGCAGCAACGTGTGGCGGCCGCGCGCGCCCTGATCGGCAGCCCCGACGTGGTGATTGCCGATGAGCCCACGAGTGCACTCGATACCGACCGGCGCGAACAGTTTCTCGAACTGCTGTTCCGCTCGTGCGAGAAGGCCCGCGCCACGCTGGTGTTCGTGAGCCACGACCACACGCTCATGCCGCTTTTTTCGCGTATCGTGGAGCTGGCGGAGATCAATACGGCGGCGGAGCGGTGGCGTCGCCCCACGGCGTCGCACGCGGCGCGCGGGGGGCGCGACTGATGCTCATCCTGCGTCTCGCCCTCGCCTCACTCCGAAGCCGCAAGCTCACCACGGCGCTTACGGTCGCGAGCATCGCACTGTCGGTCACGCTGTTGGTGGGCATTGAAACGGTGCGTGCCGGTGTGCGCGACAGCTTTGCCGGCACCATTCGCGGTGTGGACCTGATCGTGGGCGCGCGCGGCGGGACGCTGCAAGTGCTCCTCAGCAGCGTGTTCGGCATCGGCAGTCCCTCCGGGTCGGTGCAGCGGCGCACCATGCAGCGCTGGCAGCAGCACCCGGCGGTGAAGTGGGTTGTGCCGTATTCACTTGGCGACAGCCATCGCGGCTTCCGTGTGGTGGGTACCAGCACCGAGTTCTACGAGCGCTACCGGTTCCGCAAGGACGGTCGCATCACCTTCGCGGCCGGCCGTGCCGCGCAGGCCGACAGCGAGGTCGTGGTGGGGAGCGAAGTGGCCGAGCGTCTCATGTACGCGGTGGGGACGCCGGTGGTGGTCACGCACGGCTTGCGTGACATCGGCACCAGCAACCACGACGCGCATCCGTTCCGTGTGGTCGGGATCCTCGCGCGCACGTTCACCCCGATCGATCGATCGGTGTACGTGACGCTGGAGGGGATCGAGGCGATGCACGAGGAGGGAGAGCTGGGCGTCGCCCCGGCGGGCGGCGTTCAGGGCGCAGGGACCGGGAAGCAGGCAGCACGTGGCAGGAACGACGCGATCATTGCGGCCAACAGGCGGCGCGCGGCGGCGATTCCCACGGCGCCGCCGGCAGGTGTGCCAATGGCGATGCCGGGGGCAGAACCGCCGCCGGGGACACCCACGGTGATGCCGGGAGCTGCGCCGCCGCCGGGCACACCACTGGTCATGCCGGGGGCCTCCCCGCCGCCCGCCGTGGCGCCGTCACCGCCGCCGATTGCGCCGCCCGAGGCGCCACCCGAGGCGCCGCCCGTTCCCGACGACGCCGAGGTGGAGCACGACCACGGCGACGACCAGATCACGGCGTTCTTCGTGGGGACCAAGAATCGCTTCGAAGCGCTGATGCTGCAGCGCGAGATGAACACCGACCTCGTAGAGCCGCTCACCGCGATCATTCCCGGCGTGGCACTCGGTGAGCTGTGGCAGAATATCGGCAGCGCCGAAGTGGGGCTGCGTGTGATTGCCATCTTCGCCGTGGCGATCAGCATCACTGGTATGCTCGTGGCGCTCTATTCGTCGCTCGAGGCACGCCGCCGCGAAATGGCGATTCTGCGTGCGATCGGCGCCGGCCCGCGCACGATTCTCTCGCTGCTCGTGCTGGAAAGCACGTTGCTCGCGTTCCTTGGCTGCGTGATCGGCGTCGTGATCGTGTACGGCGGGCTGGCGATCGCGCAGTCGCCGATTGAACAGCGTTTCGGCATTCACCTCGCCTTTCGCGCTCTCGGCGAGACCGAATATGCGTACCTCGCGATGGTGATGGCCGCCGGCATGCTGATCGGCTTCGTGCCCGCGTGGAAGGCGTACCGGACCAGCCTCGTGGATGGGTTGTCGCCGCGGGCGTGAGATGGAGCGCCGACGCCAGCAGTCCCTCACTCGAAACCCGTCACCCGACACCCGACACTCCCCCATGGCCCGCCTCTCCCTTCTTACCCTCTCCCTGCTCGCGGCCTCGGCGTCTGCCTCCACGGCCAACGCCCAGCGCCCGGGTGGTCCCCAGCGTCCGCCGTCGGCCCCCAATCCGCAGGGGCTCCCAGTGTCGCTCGCACCCGAGTACGTACGCACGTCGGCGCCCACCGATCCGAACATCGTCACGCTGTTCGAGGAGGGGATGCAGCGATCACAGGCGCCGCGCTTCGCGCAGGCGCTGCTCGACTCGATCGGGCCGCGACTCACCGGCTCGCCCAACATGAACCGTGGGCAGGACTGGTTGCTGGCTACATACAAGCAGCTGGGCGTGAGGGCACGCAAGGAACAGTATGGCACGTGGAACTCGTGGAAGCGTGGCGCGGCATTCGCGCAGCTCACCGCGCCCCGCGTGAAGCCGCTCGAGGTCACGATGCTCTCGTGGAGTGGCAATACGGCGGGCAAGTGGGTGGACGGCGCCGTGGTCACCCTCGAGCCGTACCGCACGCCGGACGAGTTCAAGGCCTGGCTGCCCAGTGTGAAGGGGAAGGTGGTGCTGGCCAGTGCGCCGAGGCTGTCGTGCCGCATGGCGCAGCAGGTCGCGGAGTTTGCCACACCGGCCACGGCCGCAGCGCTTGATTCGGCCCAGCGCGACCTCACGGCCACATACCAGGGGCTCACACAGCGTGTCTCCACCTTCTACGCCGATCTCAAGGCGGCGGGTGCCGTGGCGGTGTTCGAATCGAACTGGTCGCAGTATCCCGGGGTCGACAAGATCTTCGGATCGCCGCGCAACAGTGCACTCCCCACGTTCGACATCGGCTGCGAAGACTACGGCATGCTGTTCCGTCTGGCGCAGAACAAGCAGGGCCCACAGGTGCGCCTGATGGCGGAGAGCGAGTTCCTTGGCGAGCAGCCGGTGTTCAACGTGATCGCCGAGATCAAGGGGTCGAAGAAGCCCGATGAGTACGTGATTCTGTCGGCGCACTTCGACAGCTGGGAAGGCCACAGCGGCGCCACCGATAACGCCACGGGTACCGTCACCATGCTCGAAGCGCTGCGACTGCTCAAGAGCGTGCTCCCCAATCCGTCGCGCACCATTCTCGTGGGGCACTGGAGTGGTGAAGAGCAGGGGCTCAACGGCTCCGGCGCCTTCGCCGCGGATCATCCCGAGGTCGTGAAGGGACTGCAGTTCGCCTTCAATCAGGACAACGGGACTGGCCGTATCGTGAGCACCGGGCCGAGCATCCTGCCGGAAAACGGACCGCGTCTCGCGCAGTACATGGCGCAGATGCCGTCGCAGCTCACGCAGTACATCCGCCTCGGCGGCCCCAGTGGCATTGGCGGTGGCAGTGATCACGCCAGCTTCCTCTGCTACGGCGCGCCCGCCGCCAGCCTCGGGGCGCTCTCGTGGGACTACAGCAATAGCACGTGGCACACCAATCGTGATTCGTACGACAAGGTCGTGCTCGATGATCTCAAGCACAACGCCACGCTCACGGCGATGTTCGCGTATCTCGCGAGCGAAGATCCGCAGCCCAGCTCACGCACGCTCATGACCCCGCTGCCGAACGGCCCGAACGGCCAGCCAATTACGATCCCGAGCTGCGGCAAGCCGCAGCGGGAGTCGACGGGGTACCGGCGGTAACCGTCTGCACTGCGTACTGACAACGTGTACGGAAAACAGAAAACTCCCTGCGCACTGCGGGGAGTTTTCTGTCTTCAATGACAGGGGTGAGTGGTCCGTGCCGACGGCCGTTCACCGTCCCGTCAGCTTCCCCAGCGCTGCCCTCACCACCACGCTCACGTCTCCGCCGCCACTCTCGAGCACGGCACGTACGGCGCGATCGGCCTCGGCCTGGTTGTAGCCAAGGGCGATGAGTGCGCGGATCGCATCATCGGCCACCGGGCTGCTCGTGCCGCTGGTGGCAGGTCCGCTGCCCACGCTGTCGACCTTGTCGGCGAGATCGAGGATGATCTGCTCCGCCTTCTTTCGCCCCACGCGGGGGACACGCATCAGGGTGGTCACGTCCTTCTCGCGCAGGGCCTTCACGACGCGCTCGGGGGTGAGGGCCGAGAGAATGCCGAGGGCGAGCGCGGGGCCCACGCCCTTGGCATTGAGCAGCTTCTGGAAGACCGCGCGTTCGTAGCCGTGTGAGAAGCCGTAGAGGTGCCACGCATCTTCGCGTACCGAGAGATGCGTGTGTAGCGTGACCTTCTCCCCCTCGGCGGGAAGCGCCTCGAATACGGAGAGGGGAATGAGGCATTCGTAGGCCAGTCCGCCCGCGGTCATGATTTCCACGCGGTCGAGGGCTTTCGAAACGATCGTGCCGGACACCTGGGCGATCATGGGCGGGGCTTCGGGGTGCGCAAGGCGTTCCTGCCACGGACATCGGCGAGCGTGGGCAGTGTGAAGTGCGGGAGCGTGGGGAGCGACGCGGAGAGACAGGCGCAGAGGGCAGCGGCCACCCCGTCGGCCGCATCGGCCGGCTCGGGGGCGGCCTTGAGCCGCAACAGCCGCGTCACCATGAACTGCACCTGCTCCTTGCTGGCGCCACCGCGTCCGGTGATGGCCTTCTTGATCTCCGAGGGCGGGTACTCGTGGATCGTGAGCGCCGCCTGCTGCGCCGCGAGGAGGATCACGCCGCGCGCATGCCCGAGCACGACGGTGGTGCGCACGTTCTTGGCGTAGAACACGTCCTCGATGCTGAGCGTATCGGGCCGGTGGCGGGCGATCAACTCGGTGATCCCCTCGTGTACGTCGTGCAGGCGCTGCGGCAGCGGATCGCGCGCCGTGGTGCGGATGACGCCGCACTCGACGAGGGAGGTGGCGCGTCCATCGAAGGCCACCACCCCGAAGCCCGTGACGGCCGTGCCCGGGTCGATGCCGAGCACCAGCCTCACGGTAGGTGCCTCACGCGCCGGCCATCGCGTCTTCATCCATCTCGAAGTTCGCATCGACCTTTTGCACGTCGTCGAGCTCTTCGAGCGCCTCGAGCAGCTTGAGGAGGTTGACGGCGTTGTCGCCTTCCACTTTCACGCTGCTCTTGGGAACCCACGCCAGTTCCGCGTCGTCGATCTTGTATTGCTTCGACTCCAGCCCTTCCTTCACGGCGTGGAGCGAGGCGGGTTCGGTCGTGATGACGAACACGTCGCCTTCATTCGCGACGTCGTCGGCGCCCGCCTCGAGGGCGGCCTCGATGAGCGTGTCTTCGTTGACACCGTCCGCCGGCACGGTCATCTGCCCCTTCCGGTCGAACATGAACGCCACCGAGTTGCTGGTGCCCATGTTGCCGTTGTTGCGCGAGAGCTTGTGGCGCACGTCGGCAACGGTCCGCGTGGGGTTGTCGGTGACCGCCTGAATCATGATCGCCACGCCGCCGGGTCCGTACGCCTCGTACAGCACCTCGGTGTAGTCGGCGCCTTCAAGCTCGCCGGTGCCCTTCTTGATGGCGCGTTCGATGTTGTCCTTGGGCATCGACACCGCCTTGGCGTTGTCGATGGCGGTGCGAAGGCGCGGATTGCCGCCCGGATCACCGCCGCCAAGTTTGGCGGCCATGGTGATTTCGCGAATGAGCCGCGTGAAGAGCGAGCTGCGCTTCTTGTCAGTCGCCGCCTTGGCGCGCTTGATCGTCTTCCATTTACTATGGCCTGCCATCGCTTGCCTCAGGGTCGTGGTCCGGCGGGAAAAATAACTGGACCGGGAGGTGGGCTGCAGGGTGCGGCGGATCAGGTCCCTGCGAGCTGCCGGGCGAGTTTCTCGAGCTCCTGAACGGACGGGCCGTCGAGGTGGGCGCCGGCGGCGGCCACGAGGGCGCGCAGGGCGCCGGCCACCTGCAACGTGGTGCCGGTGGTGGCCTCCACGCACCGCGCAAAGGGCACGCGCGTGGCGGCCGGCAGCGCCAGCGAGGCGAGCCACACCTTGGCTGCCGTGGCGCGGGTGGCCCGGTCGGCGGGAGGCAGCGCCTCGCCACTCGCCACGCCCTGCGACAGACGGGCCACGAGCAGCGCGGCCAGCGCCACTTCGCGGCCACCGCCCAAAGGCAGACGCCCGGCGAGGGTCGCCAGGGCAGGGAATGGGAACCGGAGGGATTCCACAGCGTAGGGGAGGGGATCGCTCAGCACGGGTGAAAACTATCACCGAACGGGCCCTCTCGAAATCGTGTATCTTCCCGGGATATGGCGCAACCGGCAAAGACCATCCTGTGGGTAGACGACGAGGCCGAGCTCCTCGAGCCGCATCGGCTCCTGCTGGGGGACAAGGGGTATGTGGTGCAGACCGCCACGAACGCCGACGATGCGCTGGAGTTGTTGCGCCGGCATCCGTACGATCTGGTGCTGCTCGACGAGCAGATGCCGGGCACCCGCGGGCTTGACGCCTACAAGGACATCCGGGAGCTGTGGCCCACGCTGCCCGTGGTCATGGTCACCAAGAGCGAGGAGGACGCCACGCTGAAGGAGGCGATCGGCGCCAACATCCGCGACTACCTGGTGAAGCCGGTCACACCGCGGCAGGTGCTGTCGGTCATCACGAAGATTCTCGATGGCCCCCTCATCCGCTCGCAGGCCATGGCGCGCGCCTTCGTGGAGCGCTTTCGGGCCATCGAGAGCGAGCGGTACGCCGCGCTCGACTGGCGCGGCTGGATCGACCGGTTCGCGGAGCTGATGCAGTGGGACGTAGATCTCGCCGAAGCGGGGGAGCTGGGCCTGCACGAATCCCTGCGCGGGCTCTACCCCGACATGCACCGCGCCTTCGCCGAATTCATGCGCACCGGGTATCCGCGCTGGTTACGTGAGCTCGATGGGGACCGGCCGCCGTTGTCGGTCGATGTCTTCCAGGAGTTCGTGTTGCCGGTGCTGGGGCGGGAGCGCAAGGTGATCTTCGTGGTGATCGATTGCCTGCGCCTCGATCAGTGGCGGGTGCTCGAGCCGCTGCTCGCGCCGCTGTTCGACGTGGAGACCACGCACTACTACTCGATCCTCCCCACCGCCACGCCGTACGCCCGCAACGCGTTGTTCAGCGGACTCTTTCCGGGAGAGATCGCGGCGCGCTTCCCCGATTGGTGGGGCGAGCGCGACGACGAATCGCTCAACGCGCACGAGAAGGATCTGTTGGTGGCCCAGCTGGAGGAGCTGCAGGTCCAGGCGCCGGTGCGCTACCAGAAGATCACCACGACCGCCGACGCCGATGATCTCGAACGGCATCTCCCCGCGGCGATCGCCGGCGACGGCGTGCATGCCTTCGTGTTCAATTTCGTGGACATGCTCACGCATGGCCGATCGGAGTCGATGGTCCTGTATGAAGTCGCGCGCGACGAGATCGCGCTGCGTGCGCTCACGCGGCAGTGGTTCGAGCGGTCGTCGCTGCTGTCGTTGCTCAAGGAGGCGTCGCGACGCCACGTGAGCGTGGTGGTGACCAGCGACCATGGCGCCCTGCACTGCAACACACCGGCCACGGTGTTTGCCAAGCGCGATGCCACGGCCAACCTGCGGTACAAGTTTGGCGAGGACATCCGCGCCGAGCGGAGCGAGCAGGCGTTGCTGTTCAGCAATCCCGATGACCTCCGGTTGCCGCACCGGGGGCCGGGCAGCAACACGCTGATGGCGGCGGGTGACACGTTTTTCGTGTATCCCACCAAGTTGCGGGAGTATCAGGGGCGCTATCGTGGCTCGTTCCTGCACGGGGGCGTGACGCCGGAGGAGTGCATCCTTCCGGTGTCGCTGCTCACCCCGCGGCGCTGAGCGCGAGCGTGTCGCCTACCGGAACCCATCGCGCACCGGCCTCCGTACTGTGGCGGCGGCTGTGGCGCTTCGTCGGACCGCATACGGGGAAACTGGTGGTGGTCGTGCTGCTCAACGCGGCCGCCGCCTTCGCCGACGTCTTCTCCTTCGCGCTGCTGGTGCCGTTCTTCAACGCCTTCTTCAAGGCGGACCAGCTGCTCCCCGCGAGTGGCACCATCGGCCGCGTGCTCGACGCCACCATCGGCTTCCTGCTGAACGAGCAGGACCGCATGGGCTCGTTGCGCAACGTGATGCTGATCGTGATCGGCGCCGTCACCCTCAAGAACACGCTGATCTGGCTCAGCGGGCAAGTCGGCGTGCAGCTGCAGGAGTACGTGGTGCGCGACCTGCGCAACGCGGTGTACTCGCACCTGCTGCGCCTGCCACTGCCGTGGTTCACCCGCAACAAGGTGGGACAGGTCATTTCCCGCGTGCTGTCCGATACGGCGACGGCCAAGACGGTGGTGACGGAGCTCGTCACGCGCACGATGTGGAGCGGCGCTCAGGTGATCGCCACGCTGGTGGCGATGTTCACCACGAGTTGGCGGCTCTCGCTGGCCGCGCTGGTGATCGCGCCGGTCACGATCGGCGCGATCCAGCCAGTACTGCGCAAGCTGCGCCGGGGGTACCGCCGCCTCGGCGACGAACAGGGCGAGATGACGAGTCTCGTCCAGGAAGTGGTGAGTGGGGTGCGGCTCGTGAAGTCGTACCGCGCCGAGGCGCGCGAGGAGCAGAAGTTCCACGAGCGCAACGGCGCGTTCGCGCGCGGGTTCGTCAAGGTGGGGCGCCTGGCGCTGCTCTCGGGCCCCGTGACGGAAACACTCGGCACCTTCACGGCCGTGGCGATCCTCTTTTACGGGGCGCAGCTGGTGTTGGTGCAGGGCACGCTGACGGGCGCGGAACTGCTGGTATTCCTCGTGCAGGTCATGCGCCTGCTGCAGCCGCTCAAGCAGCTCTCGCAGGCGCCGGCAGCGGCGCAGCAGTCACTCGCCAGCGCCGAACGGCTGTTCGAGATTCTCGACGCCGGCACCGAAACGGACACCGACCGCGGCACCCGCACCGACGTGCGCTTTGAGCGCGAGCTGGTGTTCGATCGGGTCACGTTCGCCTACGATGCCGATGCCACCGCACTGTCGGAGATCTCCTTCGTCGCAAAGAAGGGCGAAGTGGTGGCGCTGGTGGGGGCGAGCGGCGCGGGCAAGAGCACACTCGTCGATCTCATCCCACGCTTCCTCGACCCCACGGGGGGACGCGTGCTGGTGGATGGCGTGGACCTCCGCGAGATCCGTCTCGAGGCACTCCGGTCGCTCACGGGGATCGTGAGTCAGGACACGGTACTCTTCAACGACACCGTGCGCGCCAACGTGGCGTTCGGTCGGCCCGACGCCACGCGTTCGCAGCTCGACGCTGCGGCGCGCGCCGCCAATGCGCTGGGCTTCATCGAGGCGCTGCCGCAGGGGTGGGACACCAACCTTGGCGAGCGCGGCACCCGACTCTCCGGCGGGCAGCGTCAGCGCCTCGCGATCGCGCGTGCACTCGTAAGCGATCCACCCATTCTCATCCTCGACGAAGCCACCAGTGCGCTCGACGTGGAGAGTGAGCGGCTCGTGCAGGAAGCGATCGACCGTCTGCTGGTGGGTCGCACCGTCTTCGTCATCGCTCACCGATTGGCGACCATTCAGCACGCGGATCGGATCCTCGTGCTGGACGGTGGGCGGCTGGTGGAGGAGGGGACGCATGCGGCGTTGCTCACGAGCGGCGCCGTCTATGCGCGCCTGCATGCGCTGCAGTTCGACCCTCGCGGCGCCGACGAAGCCGCGCCGGCAGTTGACGCCGAACCCACGGGCTCGCCCAGCTGATGATGCCGTCGCTTGCTGCCGCCTCGCCCGCTCCCGCTCCCGCTCCGACGGCGAAGGACGGCTGGTCGCGGCTCCGCCGTGACGGTCGGAGTTGGGTCGGGCTGGGGGTGGTGGCGGTCATGATGCTGCTGGCGCTGGCCGCACCGCTGGTCACGCGGTACGAGCCGTCAGCGATCGACCTGCGCCACGCGCTCGAGGCGCCGAGTGTGCGTCACTGGCTTGGCACCGACGCGCAGGGCCGCGACGTGTGGGCGCGCCTCGTGTATGGTGCGCGCGTGTCGCTGCTGGTGGGTGTGGCCTCGCAGGGGATTGCGCTCCTGATCGGCGTGGCACTGGGGCTCGTGGCGGGCTATCGCGGTAAGTGGACCGACGACGCGGTCATGCGCCTGGCCGATGTCACGCTGGCCTTCCCGTCGCTGCTGCTGCTGATCGCGATGGCGGCGGCCTTCGAGCCCTCGCTCACCGTGGTGTGCGTGGTGATCGGCGTCGTTGGATGGGCGGGGATGGCCCGTCTCGTGCGCGGGCAGGTGCTGGTGGTGCGTGAGCTCGAGTACGTGCAGGCGATGCGCGCGCTCGGGGCGCGTGATGTGCGCATCCTGCTGCGGCACGTCCTGCCCAACGTGGTGGCGCCGGTCGTGATCGCCGCGACCCTTGGCATTGCCGGCGCCATCATGGCCGAAGCGGCGCTGTCATTTCTCGGACTTGGCGTGCAGCCCCCGACGCCCAGCTGGGGCGCGATGATCGCCGACGGCCGCGACCTGTCGCAGCTGCGCAATGCCCCCTGGACGTCGCTCGCGCCCGGGCTGGCGATCGGCGGTGCGGTCCTGGGTTTCAATCTGTTGGGCGACGCGTTGCGCGACGCGCTCGACCCACGGGGCTGAAGGCGGTGCGGCAGCGCGCCTGATGTCCCGCGCGCTCCCATGCGGCGTGCGCTCCGGTAAGTTCCTCGTGACGTCGGACAGTCAGGGTGCGGTTTCGGGTATCGGACCGTGATCGCCGACCGTCCCTGTGCGTCGGTTCTTCGCCCTTTGCCGTCCGACTCTGATTTCCGGGCCGTTTCCATGCGTCACGTCGCCGAGCTCCGCACCCGTGAGTTTCCCGGGCTGGTCGCCGATTCTGGCATTTATCTGAATGCCGCGTCGGTGGGCCCCATGCCGCAGTCGGCGGTCGAGGTGGCGAACCGTTGGAGTGCCCTGCGCGCGCAGCCGGATCGCATTCCGTTCCAGGCGCTGCTCGATGCGGCGGCCACGGCACGCGCGCAGTTTGCCGCGCTCGTGGGGGCAGAGGCGACGGAGATCGCGCTCATGCCCAACACCACGTACGGGCTGAACCTCGCGGCGCGCGCGCTGCCACTGCGCCCCGGCGTGATCCTCTCGTTCGACGGCGAGTTCCCGAGCTGCGTCTACCCGTTTCAGGCGCTGGGTTCGCGTGGGGTAGAGCTTGAGCTCATCCCGCGCGTAAACGGACTCCCCGATGAAGACGGGCTGGTGCAGGCGATCGAACGACGGACCGACGTGGTGGCCGTGGTCGTGAGCTGGACGCAGTTCGCCACGGGGTTTGTGGCGGATCTCGAGCGCATCGGCCGCGCCTGCTGGGCGCGCGGGGCGTTCTTTATCGTGGACGGTATCCAGTCGTGCGGTATCCGCCCGATCGACCTGCCGACGCTCCCGGTGGACATTTTCGCGAGCGGTGCGCAGAAGTGGCAGCTTGCACCGTGGGGGACCGGCTTCGTGTACGTGCGCAAGGGTCTGGTGACCGCGCTCGACCCGCACGACGTGGGATGGGCGTGCATGAAGAGCACGACCGACTACACCCGCCTCACCGAGTACGAATTCGATTTCTTTGACGACGCCCGCCGCTTCGAGGTGGTGACGTTGGCGTACCACGACTTCGCGGTGGCCAACGCATCGACGAAGATGCTGCTCGACACGGGGGTGACCAATGTCGCCGCTCATATCGAGGCCCTGGGTACTCGCATCGTGGACTGGATCGCTTCCCGTCGTGACGTGCGATTGGTCACCCCGGCGGACCCGTCGCGCCGGGCGGGTGTGGTGTCGTTCACCTCGACGACACTCGATGCCATGGCCGCGCGCCTGCAGGCGGCTCGCGTGAGTCACACGGTGCGCGAGGGCGCCATTCGGCTGTCGCCGCACCTGTACAACACGGTCGAGGAGATCGACGCCGTGCTGGCCCGTCTCGACGCCTGACCGGAAGCAGGGCGGACCGGGGCAATCGTGCGGCGGCACTGGTTCTGGCGGCCGGATCTTGCATGATTAAGGAGCGGACGTGTTCCTCTTCCCCCGCTCATGAGCCGACTCCCGAAGGATCGCCACCCGATGGCCCTGGCCGAGCGCACCGTGGCGGAAGCGCTGCGGTTCTTTGCGCGCCAGGCCCCCCGTGATGGGCATGGCCACGCGCCGGCACCGCTGCCACGGGAGTCTGACGACGGCCAGTTGATCGTGATGGCGGACGAGCGTACGCTCACCGCGACCCCACTCGCCCGCGCCATGCTGGTCCACGAGCCGGCCGCCATGCTGCTCGACATGATGCGCTTCGATGTGAGCCACGAGGAGTGGGCCCAGTACGCCACGGGCGGTGATCGCCACGTGGGCGCCATGCGCGGTGGTGTACTTGTGGCGCTGGCCACCGCCGATCGCGCTGAGGGGTGTCTGTCACGCGTGCGCGTGCTCGTGACCCCCACCTTCCGGCAGAAGGGATTCGGGCACCTCGTGCTGCACCGGGTAGTACAGCAGCTGCTGCGTGACGGCCTGCTGCCATACGCGCGCATGGCCGCCATGGATCTGGGAGCGAGAGCGCTGGCGAGAGCCGCGGGGTTCGTGAACGTGACGCGGAACCTGACGATGCCGCTCCAGTTCGCGCCGCTCTGAACGGCTCAGATCTCAGAGCTCACGGC
Source organism: Gemmatimonas sp. (assembly GCF_044344655.1). Classification (GTDB taxonomy): domain Bacteria; phylum Gemmatimonadota; class Gemmatimonadetes; order Gemmatimonadales; family Gemmatimonadaceae; genus Gemmatimonas. The sequence goes on along the minus strand of NZ_JBIJCN010000013.1, from coordinate 42,388 downwards.
ACCCGCACCAGCCCGAATTCGCGCTGGCCTTTCTTCACCAGCAGGTGCCGCCCTCGCAGCAGCCGTTCTTCGCTGATTACGCGATCGGCTGCGGTCAACTTAGCGCCGTTGACGCTCACGCCACCCTGCTCCAGCAGGCGCTTCGCCGCCCCCCGTGAGGCGGCAATCCCCAACAGGGTGAGGCACTCGTACACGTCGATCCCCGACTCCGGGGCCTGCTCGGCTGGCGGGACGTAGTCGGCGAACGGGATCTCGGCGCGCAACGCGGCGAGCGCGGCCTCGGAGAGCTGCTGTGGGTCTCCCTTCTCGAACAGCAGCGCCGACACTTCCTGTGCCACACGGGCAGCCTCGGCGCTGTGCACGCGGGTCGTCACGTCGTGGGCGAGCGCGCGTTGCGCGGCGCGCTTTCCGGGATCGGTGCGCACCGCCTCGTCGAGCGCCGTGATTTCTTCCGGCGACAGCAGCGTGTAGAAGCGCAGGTAGCGCGACACGTCCCGGTCGTCGGCCCCCATCCAGAACTGGTAGAACTTGTACGGCGAGGTGCGCTCGGGGTCGAGCCACACTGACCCACCGCCGGTGCTCTTGCCGAACTTCGTGCCGTCGGCATTGGTGATGAGCGGAAAGGTGAGCGCATGCGCCTCCGTGCCCGAGGCCTTGCGAATGAGCTCGAGACCGGCGGTGATGTTGCCCCACTGGTCGCTACCACCCATTTGCAGCGTGACGCCCTCGCGCTTGTGCAGTTCGAGGTAGTCGTATGCCTGCAGCAGCATGTACGTGAACTCGGTGTACGAAATGCCGTTCTCGAGACGGCTCTTCACCGAGTCCTTTGCCATCATGTAGTTCACGGAGAAGTACTTCCCCGTGTCGCGCAAGAAGTCGATCAGCGACACCGCGCACAGCCAGTCGGCGTTGTCGACCAGTTTGGCCGCGTTCGGACCTTCGAAATCGAGGAACTTGGCGAGTTGACGGCGGATGGCTTCCGCGTTGACGCGGATGGTGTCGAGGTCCTGCAGGTTGCGCTCGCTGCTGCGGCCGCTGGGGTCGCCGATCATGCCGGTCCCGCCGCCCACCAGCGCGATGGGACGATGGCCGGCGCGCTGCAGGTGCACCAATCCCATGATGGGAATGAGGTTGCCCACGTGCAGGCTCGACGCGGTGGGGTCAAACCCCACGTACGCGGTGACCTGACCGGCCAGAAACGCCGCAGGCAGCCCTTCGGTGTGCTGGTTGAGGAGCTCGCGCCAGGCGAGCTCCGCGAGTGGCGCGGGGGGATTGGTGAGCTCGGACATACCTGCAAGATACACGGACCGGCGACCGGTACCGATCCCTCGCCTGAGGTGTAGCTTGCACAGGTTATGGCATTCCTTTCCGGCCTGATGCGCCGCCCCTGGGTGGGGTGGCTTCTGATTCTCGGGATTTTCGGCGGCGCGCTGGGTGCCGGCACCCTCGTGGGGGCCTGGGCCGTCATCTGTCGCGACGGTCGCTGCCCGTCGATCGCCTCGCTCGAGGCCTACGTGCCGCGGCAGACCAGCAAGGTCTACGCGGCCGATGGCCGCTTCCTGACCGAGCTTGGGCTCGAGCGCCGGACGCTCACCAAGCTTTCCGACATCCCCAAGCACGTGCGCGACGCGGTGATCATCACCGAAGACAAGCGCTTCTACTCGCACGACGGGATCGACTACTTCCGCATCTTCGGCGCGCTGGCCCGCAACGTGAAGGCGGGGAGCTACGTGCAGGGTTTCAGCACGATCACCATGCAGCTCGCCCGCAACGTGTTCTCCGACCGCATTTCGCGCGAGAAGACGCTGCTGCGCAAGATCAAGGAAGCGCGCGTCGCCCGGGCCATCGAGCGTCGCTACAGCAAGGACAAGATCCTCGAGCTGTACCTCAATCAGGTCTACCTCGGCAACGGTGCGTACGGCGTGGAGACGGCGTCGCAACGCTATTTCGGCAAGTCGGTCCGTGACGTGACCGTGGCGGAGGCCGCCGTCCTGGCGGGGCTGCTGAAGGGCCCGGAGCGGTACAACCCGCGCCGTTTCGCCGACCGCGCCATTCTGCGTCGCAACACCGTCCTGGAGCTCATGCGCCGCGGCGGGGTCATCACCAACGCCGACGCCTCGCTCGCCAAGGCCTACCCGCTGCAGCTCGCCGAGCGCACCGAGTCGGGCGACGTGGCACCGTACTTCGTGGAGTGGGTGCGGCAGGAGCTCGAGCAGCACTTCGGGAAGCGGCTCTACGACGAAGGGCTCAAGGTGTACACGACGCTCGATGTCGACATGCAGACGGCGGCCGAGCGTTCGCTGGAGAACCAACTGCAGGCGATCGAGGCTGGCCGGCATGGTGTCTTCAAGCACCTCACATACGAGGCGTATCTGGCGCGCAGCGCCGAAGGGGGCGAGACCGGGGCGGCCAACACCCCATATCTGCAGGGCGCGTTCGTGGCGCTGGACCCCCGCACCGGTGCCGTCCGGGCGATGGTCGGGGGGCGCGACTACGGGGACAGCAAATTCAACCGCGCCACCCAAGCGATGCGCCAGCCGGGCAGCACCTTCAAGCCGATCGTCTACGCGGCCGCGGTGCACGAAGGCTTCGGCCCGGCGCAGGTGGTGGATGACTCGCCGATCTCGCTCGATCAGGTGAGCGGCGAATCGTGGACCCCGCAGAACTACGACATGAAGTTCCAGGGCGCGATGCCCATGCGGAAAGCGCTCTATCAGTCCCGCAATCTTGCGGCCATCCGGACCGGCCTCGCCGTGGGCAGCGACGCGGTGATCGCGATGGCGCGCCGTTTCGGCATCACCACGCCCATCCCGCCGTATCCGTCGATCTTCATCGGGTCGGCCGACACCTACCCGGTGCAGATGATCGGGGCCTACTCGGTCTTCGCCAACCTCGGACTGCGCACCACGCCGCACAGCATCAGCAAGGTGGAAAACGCGCAGGGGAAAGTGGTGTGGCAACCAGAGCTCGTGCGCGAAGCGGTGCTCTCGCCCGAAGAGTCGTGGCTGATGGTGAACATGATGAAGGACGTGGTGATTCGTGGCACCGGCGCGCGCGTGTGGAGCAGCGGGTTCCGCGTGCCTGCCGGCGGCAAGACCGGCACCACCAACGACGGCGCCGACGTGTGGTTTATCGGGTACACCGCCGACCTCGTGGCCGGCGTGTGGATGGGGTTCGACAAACCGCAAAAGATCAAAGCCAACGCGCAGGGGGGTGAACTCGCCGTGCCCGCATGGGCCGCGTTCATGACCGAGGTCTACCGGCGGAAGCCGCAGCCGCCAGATTGGCCACGCCCCGACGGGGTGGTGGTGCGCGAAATCGATCTCGCCACCGGTCGCCTCGCCAACAGCAGCTGCATGGGCAACATCGCCACGGAGTTCTTCGTGCAGGGGTACGAACCCACGAAGACGTGTACCGATGCGCCGGGCCCCTCGCCGTTTGGGTTGGATAGTGCGCGCGCGATGGTGAAGCGCGACACGGCCAATCCCTTCCGTCTGCCGCCGCAGTAAGGCGTCCACCGACCGGCCCGCTCGCCTCGTGCCCCTCCACGCTCCGCGTACGCTGTATACGGCAGACTGGGTGCTGCCCATGAGTGGCGCGCCGATCGAGTACGGTGCGGTGCTGGTGGAGGGCGATCGCATTGTCTGGGTGGGGCGCGCGGTGGACTTCCCGACCGACGCCCCGGTCCACGCAGACGCGTCCCTGCGGACGGAGGCGCTGGGGTGTGCGGCGCTCATGCCCGGGCTCGTGAATGCCCACTCGCATCTCGAGCTCACGGTGATGCGCGGCTTCCTCGAGGGGCTGGAGTTCGGCAGCTGGCTGCGCACACTCACGGTCGTGCGGCGTGACCTGCTCTCGGAGCAGGACCTGCTCGATAGTGCGCGCCTCGGCATCGTGGAGGGGCTGCGGCATGGCATCACCACCTACGCCGATTGTACCGATTCCACCCTGCCAATCGCCGCCATGCGCGAGTTGGGGGTTCGCGGCATCGGCTACGTGGAAGTATTCGGCCCTGATCCGGCGCAGTGCCGCGACTCGCTGGCCGGTCTGCAGGCGCGGGTGACGGCCTGCCGCGCCGAAGACACCGAGCTGGTGACGACCGGCGTCTCGCCGCACGCGCCATACACCGTGTCCGCACCGCTCTTCCGCGCCACGGCCGACTATGCGCGCGCCGAGCAGTTGCCCATGGCGGTGCACGTGGCGGAGAGTGCGGCGGAGACGGCCTTCGTCTGCGACGCGGGAGGGCCGTTTGCCGAGCGCCTGCGTGCCCGCGGCATTGCGGTGGCCGCGCAGGCCCGCTCGCCCATTGCGCTGCTCGAGGAGGCCGGCGTGCTCGCGGCGCACCCGCTCCTCGTGCACGTGATTCGCGCCGATGAGGACGACTTTGCGCGGATCGCCGACCATGGCGCGACGATCGTGCATTGCCCCATCAGCAACGCCAAGCTGGGGCAGGGGATCGCGTCGCTGGACCGCATGCTGGCGCACGGCATTGCCGTGGGGCTCGGCAGCGACTCGGTCGCGAGCAACGATCGAATGCATTTGCTCGACGAAGCGCGTCAGGCCACGCTCTTTCACGCCATTCGTTCCGGCATCCCGGATTCATTGACCGCACACGACGCGCTGTGCCTGGCCACCCGGGGAGGCGCGGCGAGTCTCGGTCTGTTGGGCACGACCGGCACACTCGAGCCGGGAAAGGCGGCCGATCTAGCGGCGTTTCCGCTGGGGGGGGCCGATGCGCAACCGGTCCACGATCCGGCCGTCGCGCTGGTCCACGCGCTCGCCGGGCGGGCGCGGGCCGTGCTGGTCGCGGTGGCGGGGCGGGTGCTGGTGCGGAACGGCGTGGTCCTGTGCGACGACCCGCTCTGGCACGAACGAATCGGTGTGACCGGCGCCCGCTTGAGGGAGTGGCGGCGACGAGGTCACTCATGATATGCTTCGATATGCGCACCCGTGATGAGTTGGCCGTCTTCAGGAGTTGCAGATCCCGCAGGGTGAGCGGGCGGCCTGCCGTCGTCTCCAGGACCCAGCGCATGTGACGTCGACAACTTCCCCGCTGCATGCAGACCGACCTCGCGTCGGCGCATCAGCGGGGATTTTGTTTGCCGTCAGGGGTAGCACGAACGTACCACGGTCCCGTTTGGTCTTTCACGATTCAGCGGAGGGTAGGGCGTGATTGCCGGATGTCTCGCACTGAATGCGTCGTACGAACCCCTTACCATGGTGCCGCTGCGGCGCGCCCTGCGTCTGGTCATCGACGGCAAGGCGGAGATCGTCGAGGCCGATCGGCACGCGCCGGTGCGCTCCGAGCGCCAGGCGTTTCCGCGGCCGGCGGTGATCCGCCTGACGCGCTATGTGCATGTGCCGCGGCGCTTCCGGCGCCAGGTGACCAACACCTTCCTGTTCGCGCGCGACGACTATCAGTGCCAGTACTGCGGGCGCAAGGCGAATGAGCTCAAGCCGCGTGAGTCGCTCACGCGCGATCACCTCATTCCCATGTCGCGCGGGGGCACCAACGAATGGTCCAATGTGGTGACGGCCTGCAGCTCGTGCAACACGCGCAAAGCGAACCGCATGCCCAGCGAAATCGGGATGCAACCGCTGCATGCACCCGTGGAACCGCACTTCGTGCACCTCTCGTGGGCGGTGCGCCGCCTCACCCCCATCCAAGCGCAGTACATCCGCACGTTCTACGGTGAGGACACGCTGCGGGAGCTGGAGAAGATCGAGAGTAGTGGCGTCAAGAACTGACGCTAGAACACCATCGTCCCACTCCGCGCCTCGAGCTGCCGCACTTCCCCTCCCAGGATTCTCGACGCGAGCGTGCGGACGCCGCGGGTGAGGGCACTGGCGGGACTGCGCTTGCCACGCACGGCGGGTTGCGCTTCGCCACGGAGCCAGCGCGCCACTTCATCCAGATCGCTCACCTCGAGCGTCTGCAGCTCGGCCTGCACCAGCACGTACCCCTTCTGGCCGCGACGCGGGGTGGGCAACACGGGGAGGAATGGCAATTCGCTCGCCGCCCGTGCATCGGCGAAGCGCAGGTAGCTCCCGAGCGGCGTCACGCGGTCCCCCACGAGGCGCGCCACGTCGTAGCTCTTCTCGAGCACGTTGTACTGCACGATCACGTCCCACTCGGCACGGCCACGAATGTCGTCGAAGTAGCGGCCCACCGTCCAGAGCTCGGCGCGCACATGCAGGCGCGCCGGGAAGCCGTTGCGCAGCAGCTCGTCGAATTCGCGCTCCAGCAGCACGTTGCGCACGGCCACCAACGGCGGGTACGACTGCGCGGTCACGCGGATATCGATTTCCGGTCGCGCCGACGCCGGTGTTTGTGGCTGCGTTTGCGTCTGCACCGGCGTCTGTGCCCAGGCGACGCGGCCGCCGCTCATGATGAGCGGCAGCGCGATGCACCAGGCGATCAGACGGCGGCGTGGCATGGCGGGACGCCGGGTCAGAAGCGACGGCCGAGGCGCACGTAGACGTTGGGCTTGAGCCCGCGTTGCGAGACGGCCTGTGCCACGTACACGCCGAAGTCACCGAAGTCGAAGCCCCCGCCGATGTCGGTGCGCCACGTATTGAGGTCGGGGACGCGGTTGCGCCCGAACCGCAGCGGATCTGCGGATATCACTTCGGCGGACCGCGGGCCTGTAAAGCGCGGCGGATGTTCCATCAGCCAGCCACGACCGGAATTGGCGAACACCACCCACGTGCCGTCGGCGTTGTCGCGGCCGAGCCGCCAGCGACGATCATCATCGCCGTCGTCGTTGCCGAAAAGATTGATGCGGAAATCGCCCTTCCACTCCACCTGCAGCAGCGCCATGCGTTCGCACTGGGCGGGGCGGCCCAGCGCCACGTATGCGGCGGCGTCGCCCGTGGCGCACGTCCCCACATCGTTGGCCGCGAGTGACCGCCGGAAATCGAACCCCGGAAGCGCATCGATGCCGCTCACGGCGAGACGCCGCTGCGCGGGCAACGGATCCCCGTGGACCCAGCCGCCAGTCACCACGCGGAAGTTGAGCTGGGCGTTGGGGCCGAGGCGGTTGTAGCGGCGCAGGTCGAAGAGCGCGCGGCCATACGCCAGCGAAAGCTCCGCGAGGCTGTTGGTGGTCACGGGCACGGGGCGGGCGCCGAGGGTCAGGGAGCCCGTGGGGGAGAACTCGTTACTGCTGCCCCGCTCGTACTCACCGCGCAGATACCACCCCGAACGCGGATGCTTCACGTTGGTGCGCGTATCAAAGGTGCCGCTCAGCGTGAACAGGCGCACAACCCCTTCATCGCCCAGCGGGTTGTTGCGCAGTGTGATGTCGTCGTTGAGGCGCCACACATCGCGCGCACGGCGGGCATTCCACCGTTCCTCGCCGAAGGAAGCGCGCAGTTCACTGCCGCGCCCTGCGAAGAGTGACACGTATCCCATCGCCCCGTGCCGCTCCCAGTAGTCGCGGTAATCACGCGAGAACAGGAAGGTGTTGAGCCCCACTTCGGCGTCGGTCAGCTGCCACTTCTCCACCGCGTCCACTTCGTCGAAGTGGCGGGCACCCACCACAACGCCCCGGCTGTTGCCATGGCGGACTTCGATGAGGGCACGATGCCCAAGGTTCTCGTCGCGCCACGTGAGCCCGTCGCCGGTCCGGAAGATGCCGAACAGCTCGGTGTAGACGCGCGTGTCGCCGCTGCGGGCGCGAAAGCGCGGGCCGATGAAGATCGGCAGCCCTTCCACCCGGTTGTAGGTATGGGCCGTGGTCACGAAGAGCTGGCTCAGTGAATTCCCCCTGTCGTCGTCGCGCACCCACTGGGCGAAGCGCGTGCGGAGGTCCGTCTCGGCAACGAGCGTATCGCTCTCCTCGCGGTAGTGGTAGCGCGCACTCCAGACGCGGATCTCGCCAATCACGACCGGACGATCGGGCGCTTCGAGTGTGCCACCCAGGACAGTGAGGTTGCGCTCCACGCGGGCGCCGTCTGCGAGGAAGGCGTCACCATTGAGTACGACCACCTCGCCGTTGACCACGCCGGCCAGTCGTACGTTGCCGTTCAGGACGGCGAGGTCACCCTTGACGGTGTCGGTGGCGGCGAGCGCAAAATCTCCGCGCACGCGCCGCGTGCCGGCGGCATTGAAGAGGCGCGTGACGTCGAGCGAGACCTCGCGAGGCACACCGCCCACGCGGCGGTTCTGGTCGCGTTGTGCGCCGGCTTCCTGCACGGGTCCCGCCGCGAGCATGGCCAGCCCGATCGCTGCCATGGCGCGCCGCGCCGCTGTGCCGAGTGTCACATGACCGCGCGCGGTCATGGGTGCCTTCATCTGGAGACTCCTGCTGAAGTTCGCGCCCCGGGAGGGCAGGTCACGTCACACGCGTAGTCACCCGTCACCATTCGCGGCCAGTCCGAGCCGGCGCATGCGGCGGTAGAGGTTGGGGCGGTCGGTCTGCAGGCGGCGAGCCGCCTCCGCCACGTTGCCGTCGCTCAGGGCCAGCGCCGCCGCGATGAGGCGCCGCTCGTAGGCATCGAGCGCATCGCTGAGCGGTCGCGCGTCGCCGGGATCGGCGGTGCCGTGGCTCCCGGTCTCGGGGGTGACGGATGGCAACCCCCCAAGGGTGGCGGCGGGGAGGACCTGCAGCACCTCGACGCGCGTGACTTCACTGCCGGCGTGCAGGATGGCCAGCCGCTCCACGACATTGGCGAGTTCCCGGACATTGCCGGGCCAGCGATAGAGGGCGAGGGCTGCGAGCGCATCGGCGTGCCACGACACGAGCGGTCGTCCCGTGCGTGAGCGGTGACGCGCCGAAAAGTGCCGCACGAGTGCCGGCAGATCACCGGGGCGATCACGCAGTGGAGGCAGCTGCATGGGAATCACGTTGAGCCGGAAGAACAGATCTTCGCGGAACGACCCGTCGGCTACGGCCTTGGTGAGATCCTTGTTGGTGGCCGCGAGGATGCGCACGTCGATCTTGATTGGTTTGCCCCCGCCGACCCGTTCGATCTCGCGCGCCTCGATGGCGCGCAGCAGCTTGGCCTGCGCCTCGGCGCCAAGGTCGCCGACTTCGTCGAGGAGGAGCGTGCCGGTATGCGCGAGTTCGAAGCGCCCGAGTCGGCGATCGGTGGCGCCGGTGAATGCCCCGCGCTCGTGCCCAAACATCTCGCTCTCCACGAGATCGCGCGGAATGGCGGCGCAGTTCACGCGCACGAATGGCTTGTCGCGGCGCGGACTGGCCTCGTGTAGCGCGGCGGCCACGAGTTCCTTGCCGGTGCCCGATTCGCCGGTGATGAGCACGCGCGCGTCGCTGGGGCCCACGCGGGCGATGAGCGCGCGCACGTCGCGCAGGACGGGCGAGTCGCCCACCATTTCACCGGAGATGCCGAGGTCTTCGCGCAGCGTGGCGGCGGTGCGGCGTGCCTGGCGTAGCTCGAACGCCGACGCGAGCGCCAGCAACACCCCTTCGGGGGTGAGCGGCTTTTCGAGAAAGGTGAAGGCGCCGAGCTTGGTGGCGCGCACGGCATCGGTGAGTGCGGCGCGGCCGCTCATCATCACCACCGGGACGTCGGGGCGGCGCTCGCGCAGCTTTTCGAGCAGCCCGAGGCCATCGAGGTCACCGGGCATCATGAGGTCCACGAGCGCCACGTCGGGTTCGATCGTTTCGGCGAGCGCCAGGCCGGTCCTGCCGTCAGCAGCATCGCGCACGTCGTAGCCTTCGGCGCTGAGCAGCGCGCCGACCATGCGGCGGATGTTGGGTTCGTCGTCGACGATGAGGACGCTGGGCATGGCGCGGTTGGCTCGGTGACGGCTAGTGCTGCTGCACGTTCACGGGCACGCGGTCGGCGCGCTCGGCGAGCAGTTTCGTGGTGAAGCGCTGTGCCTCGGAGAGCTTCTCGACCTCGATGGCGACGGTGTCGATATTGCGCTCCATCGCGGCGAAGCGGTCCTCGACCTGCTGCCCGAGCGCGTTGGTGCTGCGGCCGATCTGCGCCCTGCGATCGATCCAGCGGGCAATGGCACGCGCAATGGGCCACCCTACCACGAGGAAGAAGATCGAGGCGGCCACGGCCTGCGCCACGTCGACGGCGCCACTCGGCACCACCCGATCCCATGGGATCTGCTTGGTGGTGCCATCCTGCGTGATGATCAGATTGCCGTCGCGGAAGTCGATCGTGACCGGTTGGCCGTTGTCTGTGGTGAAGACAATCGGCGCATTGCCTCCCGCGCGCGCCGGCCCCACGGCCCGCTCTGCGTCCTGCATGGCGGTCTCGATGATGCGGTCGGCGTTGGTACGCGCCTGCTCGGCGTTCTGGCTCATCGTACCTGCTCCATCTCCGCCGGCGCACGGTCGGCCAGCAGCTTGGTGGTGAACCGCTGTCCCTCGCTGATGCGCTCCACTTCCACCGCGACCGTTTCGATGGCCTGCTCGATGGCGGCGAGGCGCTGTTCGATCTGTGCGTTCTGCTGCACCTCGTATCGGCGCTCGAACCGGCGGGCCCACGCCTTCACGAGGGGTGTGCCGAGCGACATCACGGTGACGGCGCCGAAGATGATGCCCATCATGTCGACGAGGCCGTCGGGGAGCTGCTTGCGGCGCACGGGGGCTGGGATCGGCGGCGGCACCAGCGTGGCCGTTGCGCCCTGTGCCGTCGACGTGATCACGTCGCCGGCCTCCGAGAGCTCGATGCGCTGCTCGGTACCATCGCTCTTCCGGATCAGGATCGACTTGCCTCCGTCGGCCCGCGGCTGGATCTGCATGGTCGCTTCTTGCTGCTGCATCGTCTCTCCCGTCATGCCGTGACCGGCAGTCGTAATGTCATCGTGGTGCCGCGTCCGACGTTGCTTTGCACCTCGATCGTGCCCCGATGCGCCTGCAGCGTCTGCAGGGCGATCGCGAGTCCCAAGCCGGTCCCGCCCGGCTTGGTGGTCACGTAGGGATCGAAGATGTGCTCGAGCGCGTCGGGGGCGATGCCACACCCGCTATCCCGTACGGCGATGACCACCTGGTTGGTGTCAGCATCGGGCGGGGAATTTTCCGGGGTCCCCACGGTGACCGCGATCGTCCCCCCGGTTGGCGTCGCGTCGACGGCGTTGAGGAGCACGTTGGTGACCGCCCGCACGAGCGGTTCGTGGTAGCCGGTCACCAGCGGCAGCCCTGGTTGGCAGCGGAGCTCGAGGGTCAGCCGTTCGGGGACGGTATGGCGGGCCACCCGCGTTACGAGCTCCGCCACATCGATCTCGGCGGCGGGACCATCGGGCAGACGGCCGAACTGGGCAAAGCTCTTGGCCATCGTTTCGAGGCGGGCGGCCTCCTCGGCCAGGACTTCGACGGTATCGCGGAGCTCCTCGGGGGCGGAGCGTCGCAGGCGGTCGACCGCGAAGCGGATGGGGGTGAGCGGGTTCTTGAGCTCGTGGGCGAAGCGGCGGGCGGACTCGCGGAACGCTTCGGCGCGTTCGGCCTCGAGGGCCTGCTGACGCCCGCTTTCGAGTTCGGCGGCCATGGTGCGCATGCCGGTGCGCAGCACCTCGAACTCGGGGGCGCCGCGCCGCTGCGCGTGGGCCGGAATGGGGCGGCCCAGGCGGATGAGCCCCGTCCATCCCACCAGTTCGTCGAGGGGCCGGCTCAGCTGGCGACTGAGGTGGCCGGCCACCCGGGAGGCGCCGAGGGCGACCAGCGCGACCACCAGCAGGGCGCCGATGAGGACGAGGCGCATGGAGCGGCCGGTCACGAAGTCGAAGCGCCGGGCCAGCTGCACCGACTCGCGGAGCTCCGCCTGGTGCCGCGACAGTGCGGATGCCTGCTCCGGCGTGAGCGGGGCGGTCCCCACGATGCGCACCGTCTGTTCTCCGCTCTCGGCGATCCGCTCCCACGCCGACCGGGCGGAGAACAGCGACAGCGTCCGGGCGGCGACGCCGGTCCAGAGGAGCGTGACCGTCACGGTGGGAATGACGGCGAAGAGCAACAGCATGGCAAACAGGCGCGTGCGGAATGGCGCGCGCGATCCGGTTTTCCCCACCGTCAGCTTCCGCATCTCGTTCATATTCGGTAATTTACGTGGCTATACCGAATCCCGGACCCGTTTTCACGGAGTGAGATGGCATTGCCGGTGGCAGCCTCGTGGTCCTTGGCTCCCCTGGTCGAACAGCGCGCGCACGACGATCCCAATTGTGTGCTCGCGACCGACGGCGAGAAAACATGGACGTTCAAGCAGGTGGATGCCAACGCGTCCGCCCTGGCTGCTGCCTTCTCTGAACTGGGGTTGGGTGCTGGCGATCGTCTCGCCGTGAATCTGCCGAACGGCGTCGAGTGGATCATCGCCACACTGGCCGCGGCCAAGCTGGGCGCCGTGCTGGTGCCGGTGAGTCCGCAGTTGGGCGTGCACGATCTGCGCTATCAACTGCGCCATGCGGAAGTGAGTGCCGTGGTCACCATCGAGCGATGGAACGGCGTGGACTTTCTGCAGCGCTTCGAGGAGTTGCTGGGGGACCTGCCCGACCTGCAGTACGTGGTGACGGTGGGAGAGGAGGACCTCTGGTACGACGACCGGATCTTCGCCTTCGAGGATCTGGTGTCGAGCGGGGCGGCCAAGGCGGCCCCGCGCCCCGATGTCTCCAACGACGACGGCGATCTGGCTGTCGTCTATACGTCGGGAACGATGGGCAAACCGAAAGGGGTGCAACTGTCGCACCGTGCCCTCGTCGAGAACGCCGTCCGCACCTCGCAGCTCCTCGCATTGTCTTCCGAGGACCGAGTGCTGACGGCGATTCCGTTTTCGGCCGTGTTTGGCTTCAGCGCGATGCTGGGGGCCATGGCCACGGGGGCCACGCTCGTGCTGCAGCCCACCTTCGACGCGGCGGGTGCGCTCGCACTGATCGCCGACGCGAAGGTCACGGTGCTGCACGGCGTGCCCACGCAGTACCACCTCCTCATGCGTGAGGAGGCGTTTCACCCGTCACGCCTGTCATCGCTGCGCACCGGATTGCTGTCCGGCAGTGCGGTGAGCGAGGCGCTCGTACGCAAGGTACGTCGCTGGTGCGACGTGCTGGTGGCGTACGGGCTCACCGAGACCGGCGGCGTGGTGACCATGACCCGCTTCACCGATGGAGACGTGACCCGCCGCGAGACGGTCGGTGCCGCGTTGCCCGGGGTGGAGGTGATGGCCATGGACATCATGACGGGCCAGCTGCACGGACCCGAGGCGGTCGGCGAGATCGCCGTCCGCGGGTCCAACCTCATGCGGGGCTATCTCCGCATGCCGGCCGAGACTGCCAAGGTCCACTCGCCGGACGGCTTCTTCCTCACCGGTGATCTTGGGATCATCGACGAGGACGGCACCGTGAGGATTCTCGGACGTCGCCAGGAAACGATCACGCGCGGGGGCACCCAGCTCTATCCGCGCGAACTCGAAGATCGCCTGCGCGCACATCCAGCCGTGGACGATGTCTGCGTGATCGGCGTTCCCCATGATGTGCTGGGGGAACTGGTCTGCGCGTGCATCGTGGCAGTGGAAGGGGCCGTCATCACGGGCGACGAAATCAAGCGTTTCGCCCGGGACATGATGTCGGCCGACAAGGTCCCCGACCTCGTCCGCTTCCTCGACGCGTTCCCCATGACGGGGAGCGGCAAGGTGCGTCGGCGAGAACTCGCGCGTGCGATCGCGCTGAGTGCGAACTCCATGAGCGCCATGGCGCTCCACGCGAACGCGCTCGATCACCCAGTTTCGTATCCAGGCTAGTTCAGCATGAGTCGTAATCCATCCCGGTCGGGCAATGCCCCGACCCGTTCCATCGCGCCGTTTCATCGCGGCCCCGCCTCCGTGGCGCCGATCGCGCCGGTGGCCCAGCCCAACGTCACCCCGCCGGCGCACGCGCCGAACGCGGCGCTGCTCATCGACTTCGACAACGTCACGATGGGCATCCGTTCCGACCTGCAGGAGGAGCTGAAGAATCTCCTCTCGTCGGACATCATCAAGGGGAAGGTTGCGGTGCGCCGCGCCTACGCGGACTGGCGCCGCTATCCGCAGTACATCGTGCCGCTCACCGAAGCGAGCATCGACCTCATTTTCGCGCCGGCCTACGGGTCGTCGAAAAAGAACGCCACCGACATCCGCCTCGCGATCGACGCGCTCGAACTCGTGTTCACGCGCCCCGAGATCGGGACGTTCGTGCTGCTCAGCGGCGACTCCGACTTCTCGAGCATGGTCATCAAGCTCAAGGAGTACGGCAAGTACGTGATCGGCGTCGGTATCCGCGAGTCATCGAGCGACCTGCTGGTGATGAACTGCGACGAGTACTACTCGTACAATGCGCTCGCGGGGTTGGTGCGCAGCGGCGAAGACGAGTCCACCCGCTGGGATCCGTGGGCGCTTGTCACCGAAGCGGTTGGGCGCATGAAGCGCAACGGCGACGTGATGCGCTCCGACCGCCTCAAGCAGGTGATGCAGGAGATCGACGCGTCGTTCGACGAGAAGAACCTCGGCCACCCGAAGTTCTCGCGGTTCGTGCAGGAAGCCCAGCAGCGCGGATTGCTCACGGTCACGAAGCTCGAGAGCGGACAGCTCGAGATCGACGTGCCGGAAGGTGGCCTGCCGCCGGTGACCCCGCCTGCCGCGGCCGAGGTGCCCGCCGACGGCGAGTCGCGTGAAACCCGTGAGGCGCGAGAAGATCGCGATCGTCGTGGCCGTCGTGGCCGTCGCGGCCGTGGACGTGATCGTTTCGACCGCGACCGGGAGCCGCGTGAGGGCGATGCCGCCGCGATGGATGGCGCCGAGCCGGCCGCTCCGGGCGACGCGGTCGACGCGGCGCTCGAGGTGACGGCGGAGATCCCCACGCCCGTGTTCGACGCGACGGGTGCGGTGATCGAGCCGGAAGGAATCCGTCCGCTGCCGGGCGAGGAAGGCACACGTGAGGAGCGCGACGATCGCGGCCGTCGTCGTGGCCGCGGTCGTGGGCGTGACCGCTTCCGCGATCGCCGTGAAGGGGAGCGCGCGGGTGCCGAGGGGGATGCCCCGGCGGTGGCGTTGCGTCGCGAGGAGGCGCGCCCCGACGTGGCGCCGGCGTTCCAGAGCACCGAGGTGTCGGACGAGATCGGCCGCAGCGGCGAGCGGCTCACGCGCGGCGATGCCTTCGACCTCGTGCGGCGTGCGGTCGAGGCGCTGGTGGAAGGCGACGCCTGCACAACGGCGAGCGCCACACGTCAGCGTGCGTTCGAGCTGCTGGGTCGCGACAGCGAGTCGCTGGCGTCGCGCATGTTCGAGCGCATTCTCCAGGATGCGCACGACGCGAACATGATCGACCTGCGCCGTCGCGGGAACGACTGGGAAGTAGCGCGCGCGGCGGATGCGGCGAGCATCGTGGAGCAGCTCAAGACGGTCGATGAGGCGCAGAAGGCCGAAGCGAAGGCGGCCGCCGCTCTGCTTCCCGCTGCGCCGCGCGGCATGGGCGCGCGTGGTATCGGCGGTCGTGGCAAGGGGCCAGGCGCACCGCCGCCGGGTCTCCTGATGGTGGGTGTTGTGGGTGCGGCTAAGCCGGCGGCGCCGGTCGCGGCGCCGGTCGCGGCCGAGGTGCGGGACACGGCCGCCCCGGCGGCGAAGACGGGCGCCAAGGCCCCGGCGAAGAAGGCCGCGCCGGCGGTCAAGAAGACGGCGCCGGCGGCCAAGAAGGCCGCGCCGGCGGCGAAGAAGGCCGCGGTCAAGGCGCCGGCCAAGAAGGCCGCTGCCCCGGCCAAGAAGGCCGCTGCCCCGGCCAAGAAGGCCGCTGCCCCGGCCAAGAAGGCCCCTGCACCAGCCAAGAAGGCGGCTGCGCCGGCCAAGAAGGCGCCGGCGAAGAAGGCAGCCAAGAAGCGCTGAGCCAGAGATCGGCGTGAGAAGGGGAGGCCAGAGTGCTCTGGCCTCCCCTTTTCATTTCCCGCAGGGCGGGTCCTCAGAGCAATCCGGCCACCTTGCCCGCGTCCTTGAACGCCGCCACCACGGCGTCGAGGTCGTCCTTGGTGTGGGCGGCGCTCACCTGACAGCGCACGCGCGCCTCGCCCTTGGGGACCACGGGGAAGCCGAAGCCGGTCACGAACACGCCGCGCTCGAGCAGCAGGTCGCTCATGCGGATGGCCAGCGCCGTTTCTCCCACGATGATGGGGACGATGGGTGTTTCGCCGGGGAGCGGCTTGAAGCCGGCCTCCTGGATGGCGCCGCGGAAGTAGCGGGCGTTTTCGTGGAGGCGCGTGACCAGCTCCGGATGGGCCTCGGTGTACTGCACGGCGGCGAGCGCGCTCGCCGCCACGGTGGGCGGCAGCGCGTTGGAGAAGAGCTGGGGCCGCGAGCGCTGTGTCATGATGTCGCACAGCGATGCGGGCCCCGCGATGAAGCCACCGGCCGCCCCGCCGAGCGCCTTGCCGAGGGTGGAGGTGATGATGTCCACCTCACCGAGCACGCCGAAGTGTTCAGCGGTACCGCGTCCCGTCGTGCCAAGCACGCCCGTGGCGTGCGAATCGTCCATGACGACGATCGCACCTTCGTCGCGGGCGATCTGCAGAATGTCGGGGAGCTTGGCGATGGCGCCTTCCATGGAAAACACGCCGTCGGTCCAGATGATCTTGCGCGGCGCACTCTTGTTGGCGCGGAGCTTCTCGCGTAGGTCGTCCATGTCGGCGTGCTTGTAGACCGCCGTCGTGCATTTGGTGATGGCCTTGGCGAGGCGCACGGAGTCGATGATCGACGCGTGGTTGAGGGCGTCGGAGATGACGAAGTCGCCTTCGCGCGCAATGGTGGGGGTGAGGGCCTCGTTGGCGTTCCACGCCGACACGTAGCTCATGCTGGCTTCGGTGCCGACAAACCGCGCGAGGGCAGCCTCCAGCTCGCGGTGCACGGTGAAGGTGCCGCAGATGAAGCGCACGCTGGCGGTGCCGGCACCGAACGTGTGGAGGGCATCCACGCCGGCCTGCACCACACTCGGCTCGTTGGCGAGCCCGAGATAGTTGTTGGACGAGAGCACGATGACTTCGCCGCGCCCCTCCATGTGCACGCGCGCACCCTGCGGCCCCTCGATGTGGTTGAGGCGCTTGTAGGTCCCGGCCTCTTTGAGCGCGTCGAGTTCCTGCTGGAGTTCGGTGGAGAGCGACATGGGTCGTGGTCTTGGTCGTAGTCGTGGTACGGCAAAAACGGTCGTGGTACAGCCACTACGGTCTGCGCACTGCAACGACGGTCGGGGTCTTCCCACCGTCGGAGTCGCTGCTCGGGTCGGGGTCGCCCACGGTCGAGGTGAGGTCGAGGGGCGGCGCTGCGCTGGCCGGTCGTCGTCGAAGTCGTCGTCGTGGTCTGCGTTTGAGCCCAGACCTTTAGCGCCACCCCCGACCCCGACCCCGACTACGACGCGCCAGCAAAGCGCCGCGCCACCCCGAGCAGCGACTCCGACCGTCGGACGACTCCGACCGTTGTTGCAGTGCTCAGACCGTGGTGGCAGTGCCAAGGCCGTGGTGGCAGTGCCGCGACCCCGACCCCGACCCCGATCCTCAGGCGATCGAGAAAATGATCTTCCCCGCCTCTCCCGACTTGATCAGGTGCATCGCTTCGTCCACCGCTTCGAGCGGCAGCCGATGCGTAATGACCGGGGTCGGATCGAACATCCCCGACCGCACGAAGCGCGACATTTGATGCCACGTGTCGTACATGCGCCGTCCCACTACGCCGTAGATCGTGAGTCCCTTGAAGATGATCTCGGTCGCGAAGTCGATGTCGATCGTGCGGGAGGGAATGCCGAGCATGTTCACCCGTCCCGCTGGGCGCGCCAGCGCGAATGCCTGATGCACCGCGCTGGGTACGCCGCTCATCTCGAGCACGACGTCGGCGCCGTGGCCGTCGCTGGCGGCCATCACGGCCGCGCGCGCCTCGTCCGGGTGGACGGCCGAGTGGGCGCCCATCGTACGCGCGAGCGCGAGCCGCTTCGGGTTCACGTCGGTGGCGATGATGTGCGCCGCGCCCGCTGCCTTGCAGATCCCCACGGCAAAGGCGCCGATCGGGCCGCAGCCGGTGATCAGCACGACACTGCCCGGGATGTCGGCGGTGAGGGCGGTGTGGAAGGCGTTGCCCATCGGGTCGTGGATGCCGCCGATGTCGTAGCTGATCGCCGGGTCGAGGTGCCACACGTTGGAGGCGGGCATGGCGATGTACTCGGCGAAGCAGCCGTCGCGGTCCACGCCGATGATCTTGGTGGACGGGTCCACGTGGGCGTTGCCAGTGCGGCTGAAGAGCGAGCGGTCGTCGACGATGTGCCCCTCGGCGGTGACGCGGTCGCCGACCGCCACGCTCTGCACGAGCTGGCCCACGGCGACGACGTCACCGGCGAACTCGTGCCCGCAGATGAACGGTGGCTTGCAGCGACCCGAGGCCCAGGCGTCCCATTCGTAGATGTGGACGTCGGTGCCGCACACGCCGGCGCTGCGTACGCGAATGAGCACTTCATCGTCGCGGATGGTCGGTTCCGGGACTTCCGTGAGCGTGAGGCCGCGGTCCGCGGACTGCTTCACGAGCGCTTTCATGGGACTCCGAAGAAAAATCCGGCGCCGCGGCGGTCTTGCCGTGTGGCGAGTAGCGGCGGCCGCCGGAGGAAAGACAATGGGCGGAACGACAAAACTCGCATGGTGTCGAGGGCGGTGGAAGGTGATCGCGCGGCCGATCTGCGCGGGCAATCGGCGCCCCCGATCGCCCGCGCCGACGCGGGACGAACCGGGCCTCCGGTGATGTAGTCGCGCGCGTTCTTTATACGCACTATTGCGCGTTTGAATTATCCACGCGTATATTCGCGGTAATTCAACGACTTGCGCGCGCTTTCCACATCCGACTTTCTGGGTCGACGCAGTTCACATCGATTCGGGACGCGCAGTCCTCATCGGCAACGCGTGGCGATAAAACGGCACGAGTTCCACCCGCAGTCTGACGTCGCCTCGGCGACCCCCTCGTTTGAGGCCAGCCCCGGTTCGGTGGCGGCTTCCGCTTCGCCGTCGTTGATCGCGCCCTTGCGCGGACCGACGGCTCGCTCCGCTGTCGCCACGGCACAGCGTCCGAGCGTCCCCGCCCCGGTGGCTGCTGTCGCGGCGGGTGCCACGTCTTCCCACGTCCAGATTTGCGTGATTGCTGCCGACGTCCGGGCAGTGACACGGTTGGCCTGCCTTGCAACGCCGCGTTTCGCGGTTGTGCAAGCACCCCACTACGCGTGCCTCCTGGAGGCCGCGTAGTACAACGCGACGCGGTGCATGCGCCGCCCGTGTTGTGCGCTCACCTTTCCACCGGGGGAAAGTGAGCATTCCACCTCTCGTGAGAGGGTTGTTCAAATGGCTCCTGCCAAGAAGGCCGCCAAGAAGGCGGCGAAGAAGGGTGCGAAGAAGGTTGCGAAGAAGTCCGCGCGTAAGCCGGTGAAGAAGGCGGCCAAGAAGGCCGCGAAGAAGGGCGCGAAGAAGGTTGCCAAGAAGGCGGCCAAGAAGGGCGCGAAGAAGGTCGTGAAGAAGGCCGTGAAGAAGGCTGCCAAGAAGGGCGCCAAGAAGACGGCCAAGAAGACCGCCAAGAAGACCGTGAAGAAGGCCGCGAAGAAGACGGCCAAGAAGACGGCCAAGAAGGCGGCCCGCAAGCCGGCCAAGCGCGCCAAGAAGGCGCCGGCTGCTCCGGCTCCGGCCGCGGCGTAATTCGCCTTCAGGCGACGCTGCAGCACCTCTACACGCGAAAGGCGCCGGCTTGTCTGCCGGCGCCTTTCACGTTTCCTGCCGGCGGCCACCTGCGCCGCCAGGCGCGCATGTCTCGCCCTTACGCGTGCGCGGCGACCAGCGCCTTCGGTTCGTCGACCTGCTCAAGGTCGTCGGGCACGGGGCCCCAGACGAACGCGGAAAAGCGCGTCGGCCGATCGCCGCGGCCGCCGTCGGCGATGACGATGCCCACCGGCTCGTTGGAGGTGGCAGGGGGCAGCAAATTCTTGAGACGCATAGTGGGTGATCCTCCACCCGGATGATGACGTGCGCCGGTGACGGTGGCGCCATTGGGAATCACCGCAACCTGCGGTGCCGCCCCGCCACTACTGCAGGGCGGATGCCACGCGGGCAGTTCTCAGTAAGTCATTGTTCGCGAAGGGCTTGCGTGGGAATCGCCGCCCTTGGGGCCGCTGCGGGGTGTCCCCCTGACACGTCACGACTGGCGCGCCCGTGTCGTTTCGATACGCAGCGTGCCCTACGCTACGGCGTCCTTGCGCGCCATGAACGTTTCCCGGCGGCCCGCACTGCGCTCCACCGAGATGGTCCACCCGCGATAGCGGTGCGCCAGCTCCTCGATCGGGAGCGCCTCCGCCAGGCTGTCGGCGCCGGCAGCAATCGTTTCCACGAGATGCACGCCACCGTCGACCGTGGCGCTCTGCAGCACCTCAATGACCCGCGCCCGGTCGGCCACATCCAGCCCGGCAAAGGCGCTCGGCGTGCACACCACGGCATGCAGGGCGATGTCCGGGGCCCAGCCGCCCAGCCCCGCGCAGTAGCCCCGAACGCGCTCGGTGAGCCCCGCGGCATGGGCCGCCTTCACCACGCGCTCCACGGCGTCTTCCTCCGGCTCGACGGCCGTCACGGCAGCACCGCGTGCTGCCAGATACAGCGCCGGGCCCTCCCGCTCTGCGCCCGCCACCAGCACGTGGAGGTCGCTCGAGTCGGCCAGCTCGCGCACCAGCACCGCGTTGGGATCGATCCCCCAGTGCTCCGGCTTGCGGTACTCCTCGAGCATCTTCAGCCGGCGACGCTTCCACGTGGCGTACGTGGCCAGCCGCAGGCGACGCGCAATGATCCGGTCCACTTCCTGCCACACGAGGATCTCGGTGAGCGCGATCTGGTCGGCCGTGCGCAACGCCTCGACCGCCTCATCACCGATCTTCAGGAGCGCGCTACGCGACACCGAGTCCTTGTAGTCCTCGATCTCGCGCTCGACGTAGAGCTCGTACTCGTATTTGAGGGACCGGGGCGAACTGATAACGCTACCCCTCGGGGTGTGGAAGGAATGTGGATAAGATACAAACGTTTTGTGATTGCGCAAGGGAAAGTTTTGTGATCGATCCGGTCGTAAGTGGATGTTCTGTCAACTGTTCAGCGCATCGCCCACGGCATCGCCCACGGCATCGTCCACGGCATCGTCCACGGCAATGCCGCCGGCGTCGACCCGGGGATCACAAAGCCACCAGAAACCGGCACGCAACAAACCGATAATCCCGCGGCGCCGGCGCCGCGGGACGCCTCGTACAGGACTGCGGGGGGCGCGTTCCGGGGGGCCGGCCTATGGTCGATCGGGATCCGGCGCCCACCCCCCGCCGTTCACGCCTACATGCCCGAACTCCCCGAAGTCGAACACGCGGCCCAGCGGCTCCGTGATGCCGTGCTCGGACACACCATCGCCAGCGCCAGCACCTACCACCCCAGTCAGGCGCGCGGATTTCCGCCCGCAGCGCAGCAGGCCGTAACAGGACAGCGCATCGCACGCATCGAACGACGCGCCAAGGTGCAGCTCCTGCACCTCGCCAACGGTGCGGTGCTCGAAGTGCACTTTCGCATGACGGGTGACTGGGAGTTCACCGCGGTGCACGACGCCCCGCCGCGCTTCGAGCGCGTGCGTTTCCAAACGCGTGAAGGGACGCGCGTAAGCCTCGTCGATGGGCGCGCGTTCTGCGTCGTCACGTTGCACGCGCCAGGCGCGTTTCCCGGTATCGATGCCGGCCCCGAACCGCTCACCGATGACTTCACGGTCGACGGGTTTGCCGCGTCGCTCGCGCGCCGCTCGGGACCCATCAAACCCACCTTGCTCGATCAGAAACTCGTGGCAGGGGTGGGGAACATCTATGCGAGTGAAGCCTGCTGGGAAGCGAAGATCCACCCCGCCACCCCCGCCAATCGTCTCTCACCACGGCGCGTGGCTCGACTGCGCGACGCGGTGCGCCTCGTACTCGACACGGCGCCACGTGGGCGCTACTACGCGCGCACGGCGGAGCGTGAGCGCGCGATCTGGCGCGTGTACGGCAAGGAGGGCGAGCCGTGCCAGCGCTGTGGCTCGATGATCGCGCGTCTCGAGCAGGCCGGGCGCAGCACCTTTTACTGCAAGCGCTGTCAGCGCTACTGAACCGGGCGCACTGCGGTCTGCACCGCGGTGCGCCCCGGACCTATTCCATCGCCTCCAGCAGCGCGCCCTTGAGATATCCCGTTTCCGGCACATTGATCAATTCGGGATGATCGAGCGGCTGCCCTGTGATGCTGCGCAGCGCGAACCGGCGCCCGCTGTCGGCCACGGCGTCGCTGAGCATGTCGAAGAACAGCCCACGGGACAGATGGAAGCTGCAGCTCGCCGTGAACAGCAATCCACCCGGCGCCAGCAGCTTCATGGCCTGCAGATTGATGTCCTTGTAGCCACGTATGGCGCCGTCGAGCGCCCCGCGCGTCTTGGCGAAGGCCGGCGGGTCCACCACGATGGTGTCGAACTGCTGCCCGTCCCGGTGCCACGCGCGCAGCACCTCGAACGCATCGCCCTGGACGGGTTCAATGTTGCGCAAGCCGTTGCGCTCCGCGTGTTCGTTCACGCGCGCGAGCGCCGGCGCCGAGATGTCCACGGCGCTCACCTGCGTAGCGTGGCGCGCGAGGTGCAGGGCAAAGCTGCCGTGGTAGGCGAAGCAGTCGAGCGCGCGCCCGCGTGCCAAGGCGCCGATCATTACCCGGTTCTCGCGCTGATCGAGAAAGGCGCCGGTCTTCTGGCCATCCCACGGCGCGGCCAGGTAGCGCACGCCATGCTCGTTCACCTCGATCGTGCGCGGCACATCGCCGTACAACAAGCGGACCTCACGCGGCAAGCCTTCTCGATCACGCGCCGCGGGATCGTTCCGCGCAAGAATGCCTGTGCACCCGGTCAGCTCGCGCAGGCTCTCCACGATCGTATCGGTCCACGCGTCCATGCCGGCCGACAGCAACTGGATGACGAGGGAGTCGTCGTAGCGGTCCACCACCAGGCTCGGCAGGCCATCCCCCTCGCCGTGCACGAGGCGGTAGGCATTGGCCACGTTGGCCAACGGCGCACGCCGCGCGATGCTGCGCGCGAGTGCCGTATGCCACCATGAGGCATCGATCGTCTGCGAGGGATCAACCTCGAGGCGACGGAGCGAGATCTCCGAGCGCGGGCTCCAGAGGGCCCAGCCGAGTGGGGTGCCATTCTCTTCCTCCACCCGCACCACGCCAGCTGGAAGCGCCGGCGCCTGCACCACGTCGGAGCGAAACACCCACGGATGCCCGCCACGCAGGCGCTGCGCGCCACGTCGGTTCACAAGGGCGGTGTCCCCGTGCACCCGCGGTCCTTCCTGGGAAAGCGAACGGGCGGGCCGGTGGCCGCGTGGGCGGCCACCGGCGCGATCGCCAGCGCGGTCTCCGCGCGATGGGCGCTGCGGACGATTCATGTGGAACGCTCGACGTACGGAGTGAGAGAAGGCTTACGAAACCTGCGCCGACGGCGGCAGGTACTGGTCGATACCGCGCTCGCAGCGCGTGCGCCCGTCGCGCACCGTGCGAAGCAGGATCTCGTGGTTGCGGCCGATGCTGTCGACATTGGCCTGTTGGTGCCACAGGTGATAGCAGATGGCGGCAAACTTGACGTTGCGACGCGTCACGCCCGCGTTGAGCAGGCGCGTGGCGAGTTCACTGTCCTCGCGTCCCCAGCCTTCGATGTGTTCGTCGTACCCGTTCGCGCGCAGCAGGTCGTCGCGCCAGAAGGCCATGTGTGCGCCGCGCACGCGGCGCAGGCCGTCGGTGGGTCCGCGCACGAGACGGGACAGGAACGGCAGGTAGAGCGCGTTCTGCCGGTTGCCCAGGCCGCGGAGGACTGGCGACAGTCTGACCGGTTCACCGTCGAGCATCCGCTGCGTCGTCGCCTGCGAGAGGAGGCAGCGGGATCCTTGCACCCACGTGCCGCGCGCCGCGAACGCCGCGTGGGCGGCCACGAACTTCGGGTGCAACACGATGTCGCCGTCGATCTGCACCACGTAGTCGCCACGGGCCTGCGCGATGGCCCGATTCCGGATGGCCGCCAACCGAAATCCCGTGTCCGCGTGCCACACATGCACGAGCGGCACGGGAAAGGTGGCCGCTTCGCGCGCCACGAGTTCGCGCGTCTCGTCGCGGGAGCCATCGTCGGCGATCACCACCTCGTCTGGCAGGGTACGCTGTGCTCGCACGCTGCGCAGCACCACGGCAAGCGCCGAGGGCCAGTTGTAGGTGGCAATAACTAACGATACCGGCGGCGAGGTCACCGCGCGGTCCGCCGCGCTGCCCTGATCTCGGCGATCGCCTTCGTGTGCTGGGCGAACGTTTCGGTGAACTGATGGCTCCCGTCGGGGCGCGCCACGAAGAACAGATACGGCACCTCGGCCGGCGCCAGCGCAGCCGCGATGCTCGCTTCGCCCGGGTTCGCGATGGGGCCGGGGGGGAGGCCGGGGTACTTGTAGGTGTTGTACTTCGACTCCACGGCGAGATCCTTGTACAGCACTCGCGCCACATGCTGCGGCAGCGCGTACTGCACCGTGGGATCGGCCTGCAACAACATGCGCTTCTTCACGCGGTTCCAGTACACCGCGCTGATCAGCGGTCGTTCCTCCGGCTTGCGCGCTTCCTTCTCCACGATGCTCGCCATGGTGATGGCGTCGTGACGCGAAATGGCCATGGCCTTCAGGCGCGCATCCCACGCGGGCTGCCAGACGTCGAGGAACCGTTCGATCATCGCGTTCACCGCCGCACGCGCCGACGTCCCGTCGGGGAAGGCATACGTCGCGGGGAAGAGATATCCTTCGAGCGATGGCACGGGGATGTCGAGCGCACGCATCCAGGCCGTATCGGCCATGGCTGCCCGCACGGAATCGGCGGGCACATCGAGGGCCTTGGACAGCACCGGCACGATGTCGCGCAGGTCGAACCCCTCCGGAATGACGACGTACGTCACGAGCCCGCGCCCGGTCACGAGTGCATCGAGCACGTCGCGGTACCCTGCATCGGCGGCAAACTGATACGTCCCCGGCTTGATGGCCGTCTCCGCACCGGTGAGGCGGGCAAAGAGACGGAACAGGCGCGGTGCGCCGATCACGCCGCTGGCTTCCAGTGAGTCCGCCGCCACCCGCAGGCTCGCCCCCTTGGGCACCACCACCCGCGCCGGCTGTCCGGTGGGGCTGCTCGCGCCGTTCACTTCGCGCCAAATCCATGCGAACAGCACGATCGCCACGGCGGTCACGCCGAGGGAAATGATGCGGTTGGGTTTGGAGCGCTTACGGGGCATGGGGGCGGTTCGGTGGGGGGAACAGCTCGTCGGGGCGCGTGGTCAGACTCACTCCGAGGCTGCCACAACGGCCTCGCCGAGCGCTACGCCCTGCGACGCCGCGCGGAGCACGCTTTCCAGCAACACGCACGCCGCCATGGCATCCACGTCGCCTTTGCGGCCGCGCGTGGAGCCGCCCTGTTCGCGGATGCTGCGCAGCGCCGAAGAGGTCGTGAACCGTTCGTCCACCAGGCGGATGGGAAGCGGCTGGCGCGCCGCAAGCTTCGCCGCGATCTCGCGAACTTCCCGCGTGCGGTCCGTCTCGGCGCCGGCGGGGTCGAGTGGGAGCCCGAACACATAGCCCGTGGCGCCGAGCGCCTCGGCCTGCCGCATGAGTTCCGCCAGCGGGGGGCGCTTGCCGACGCGGCGGGTGAGGATCCCCACGGGTGAGGCGAGCATCCCCAGTTCGTCGCTGATGGCGAGGCCGATCCGCTTATCGCCCCAGTCGACGGCGAACAGCCGCCCGGCGTTGGCCATCACGGCCAGCGCCATCAGGCCTCCGCCATCTGTTCGAAGAACTCCTGGTTGTTCTGCGCGCGCTCCATGCGCTTGAGCAGAAACAGCATGGCGTCGTCGCTTGGCATGTCGGCGAGGAAGGTGCGCAGCAGGAAGATGCGTTGCTGCTCCTTCTGGGAGAGGAGCAGCTCTTCGCGGCGCGTGCCGCTCTTGTTGATGTCGATCGCGGGGAAGATGCGCTTTTCCGCGAGCTTGCGATCGAGCACCAGCTCCATGTTGCCCGTGCCCTTGAACTCTTCGAAGATCAGCTCGTCCATGCGCGAGTTGGTTTCGATGAGCGCGGTGGCGACGATCGTGAGCGAGCCGCCTTCGGTGAGGTTGCGCGCGGCGCCGAAGAACGCCTTGGGCTTCTGCATGGCGGTGGCTTCCATGCCGCCCGACATCAGTTTGCCGCCCTGCGGCGCCACGGCATTGTGGGCGCGGGCGAGGCGGGTGATGGAGTCGAGCAGGATCACCACGTCCTTGCCGCTCTCCACGAGGCGCTTGGCCTTCTCGAGGACCATACCGGCCACCTGCACGTGGCGTTCGGCGGTCTCGTCGAAGGTGGAGCAGATCACCTCAGCGCCGGGACAGCTGGCCTGCATGTCGGTGACCTCTTCCGGGCGCTCGTCGATCAGCAGGACGATGAGCGTGATTTCCGGATGGTTCTCCGCAATGGCATTGGCCAGTTGCTGCATGAGGATCGTTTTGCCGCCCTTGGGCGGGGCCACGATGAGGGCGCGCTGGCCCTTGCCGAGGGGCGCGATGATGTCGCAGATGCGGGTCGCGACTTCACCGTTCTTCCGTTCGAGGTGGATGCGCTCGTCGGGATACTTGGCGGTCAGGTTGTCGAAGGCGCTTCGCAATTTGGACTGCTCGGGGTCACCACCGTTGATGCGCTCCACTTTGAGGAGCGCGAGGTACCGTTCCCATTCCTTGGGCGGGCGGACTTCCCCCATCACCGTGTCACCGGTGCGGAGGTCGAAGCGCTTCACCTGGGACGGGGAGACGTAGATGTCGTCGGGGCCGTGCAGGTAGTTGAAGTCCTGAGCCCGGAGGAAGCCGTAGCCTTCGGGGAGGACTTCGAGCACCCCTTCGCCGTAGAGCGTGGTTTCGGTTTCGAGCAGGGCCTGCTCGATACGGAAGATGAGCTCCTGTTTGCGCAGCCCTGTGACGCTCGAGAGCTGCAGCGACCCGGCGAATGCGAGGAGTTCAGGAACCGACTTCCGCTTCAACTCGGAAACGTGCACGTGGCGAAGAAAACGAGGGGAGCGGGGCCGTGACCCCGGAAACCGCGTGGGCCACCGCCATGCGCGCGGCAGGACTCGAACCTGCGACCTTCGGCTCCGGAGGCCGACGCTCTATCCAACTGAGCTACGCGCGCAATGCGGCCACCAGCGCCAGCGATACCCTGCCGGCGGCAAACCGCCCGAGAGGCGCTCGGGCCACAAAGCCGCCCGAGTGCGTCAGACCGGGGAACCTAACCGGGCAGGGGGTGGGGCGGCAAGGAAACGGACCATATGGCTGTGGGCACGGTGACGGTGTGTGGGCGAGCGGGTATTGCGTCGCTGCGTACAAACGATGACACACCCTGCGAGGGGCACTGCTAAGGTGGCGAGTGCATGGTTGCGGGCTTCCCCGCGGCGCCGGTCCTCGATTCTCCCGCGTCATGATCTCTCTCTCCTACGAACGCACCCTGTGGTCGGCTCTGGTCGGCGTCGTTGTGGCCGTGCTGGTGGCCGCGGGTGGCTGTCGCACAGCCGATCGGTCGCGGGCGCCGTCGGATGCGTCGGCCGATGGTCCGCCGGCGAGTGTCGGTGATTCGGCGGGTCGCATCGCGCTTCCCGTGTCGATCGGCCATGTGCGCGATGGAGATCTGGTGCTGCACGTGATCACCACCGGGCAGGTGCATCCGGAGGCCCTGGTGCCGTTGCGTGCCGAGGTGGCGGGCACGGTGCAGCAGGTGGCGGTGCAGCCGGGACAGCGCGTTGCGGTAGGGGCCGTGCTCGTGTCGCTCGATCCCTACCCGTTCGACCTCGCGGAGCGCGAGGCGCAGGTGCGCGCCGACGAGGCAGAGCAGCGCTACCGCGAGGGCTTCATGCCGGAGTCGCTCGTGACGGGGCGGGGGCCGTCGCCGGAACAGCGGCGCGCGCTCCTGATCAGGGCCGGACTTACCGGCGCCCGCCTGCAACTGGAGCGCGCCCGCTACGAGCGCGCGCGCGCGACCGTGCGCAGCCCCCTGAGCGGCGTGGTGCAGGCGGTCGCTGTGGCGGACGGCGAGAAGCTCGCCCCCGGTCAAGCAATCGCCACGGTGGTCGACACACGCCGTCTGCGCGTGGAGGCGCAGGTGCTCGAGCACGATTTGCCGCTGGTGCGCGCCGGCGGCGATGCGCTGGTCACGAGCGCGGGTGACCCCGGGCGGCCCCTGCGTGGGCGTATCGACGCACTGCTGCCGATGGTGGACAGCCTCACCCGCGCGGGGCGGGCCATCGTGCGCCTCACCCACGTCGGTACGCTGCGCCCCGGCATGTACGCCGACGTGCAGCTCGAGGCCACCCGCCTCCGCCACCGGCGCCTCGTGCCTGCCCGCGCCGTGATCGAGCGCGACGGTCGCCCGCTGGTGTTCGTGGTGAAGGACGGTCGCGCGCAATGGACGTACATCGTGCCGGGGCGCAGCAACGGGATCGATACGGAGGTGCTCCCCGACAGCAGTACCGGCGAGATCCCCGTGCGCGCGGGCGATGCGGTGATCGTGGACGGCCACCTCACGATCACGCACGATGCGCCGGTGAAGGCCGTTCAGGCCGTATCGTCGTCGGCCCGCCGAGCCCGTCCGTGAGTCTCGCTGCCGCTGCCGTTCGCCGCCCGGTGGCGACCGTGGCGGCGCTACTCACCGTACTCCTTCTGGGGGCGGTGTCCCTCACACGCCTACCGGTGTCGCTGCTCCCCGACGTGGCGCTGCCCGTGCTCACGGTGCGCACCGCGTACCCCGGCGCTGCCGCTCCCGAGGTGTCGCGGTTCGTGGCGGAGCCCATTGAACAGGCTATCGGAGCCACGCCAGGGCTGGTGGAGCTGCGGAGCGTGAGCCGCAACGGCGAGGCCACTACCACGGCGCGCTTCGCATGGGGCACCGACATGCGCACCACCGTGCTGGCGGTGCGCGAACGGCTCGATGCGTCGCGCAGTGCGCTGCCGGAGAAAGCCGAGCGTCCCACGCTGCTCACCAGCGATCCGGGGGCGCGCCCGATCGCGGTGGTGGCGCTTACGGCGCGGGCGACCGGTCACCCCGCTACCACCACCACCCCCGACCTCCGCACGCTTGCGCGCACGGCCGCCGAGGTGCATGCGCGGCGGTTGGAGCAGATCGACGGCGTGGCGAGTGTGGCGGTGGCTGGGGCGCCGTACGACGCCGTGCGCGTCTCGGTCCATCCCGATCGGCTCCGCGCGCTGGGGCTCACCACCGCCGATGTGGCCGATGCCATCGTACAGCAGAACGTGACCGGCGCCGGCGGCACCATCCGCCGTGGGCAGTTCCGCTTTGCGGTGCGTGCGCTCACCGAGTTCCGCACCGCGAGCGAACTGCTGCCCACACCCATCGGTTCCCCCGGCCGCGGCGTGCTGCTCCGCGACGTGGGCGCGGTGGAGCTGGCGCTGGCCGAGCCCGAGACTCGCACACGGCTGGATGGTGCCGATGCCATCGGGCTGGTGGTATACAAAGACGCGGGCAGCAACACCGTGGCGGTGACCGCGCGCCTCACTGCGCAGATCGCGCAGCTCGAGCGCGAACACCCGGGGCTCGCGCTCACGGTGGTGGCCGCGCAGGCGGATTTCGTGGTGGATGCGCTCTCCAATTTGGGGCAGGAGATCGTGGTGGGCGGCGCACTGTCGCTGCTGGTGATCCTGCTCTTTCTGCGCGATTGGCGGCTGTCGCTCGCGATCGGGCTCACGGTACCGTTGTCGGTGCTCATGGCGCTGGTGGCGCTGCAGGCGCTCGAGGTGTCGATCAACGTACTCTCGCTGGGGGGACTGGCGCTGGGCACGGGGCTGCTGGTCGACACGGCGATTGTGGTGGCCGAAGCGGTGGGCCGTCGCCGCGAGGAGGGGATGCCGCTTCCCGAGGCCGCCGTCACGGGCACGAACGATGTGGCGGCGCCGCTCTTCGCGGGCACGCTCACCACGGTGCTGGTGTTCGGGCCCGTGGTGTTCGTGGAGGGGCTGGCGGCGGCGCTCTTTCGCGATCTGTCCTTGAGTGTCGTAGCGACCACGGCGGCGAGCCTGCTGGTGGCGTTGACGTTGATGCCAGTGATGATCGTGGGGCGGAAGCCGCGTGTGGGCGGGAACAGCGCCTATACGCCAGTGGTGACGGCGCCAGCACGGGGGCGCCACGGTGAGACGCGGCTGGAGCGGGTCGGGGCCTCGCTGGCGCATCGGTATGAACGCGGGGTGGTGTGGTCATTGGGGCATCCTCGCCATGTCTTCACCATCGCGGGTGGGGCCGCGCTGGCTTCGGGGCTGCTCGTGTGGCAGCTCCCCAAGGAGATTCTGCCGCGTGTGGACGAAGGCGTCCTGGTGGCGCAGCTGTCGCTTTCCGAGGGTACGACGCTCGACGTGACCACCGCGCAGGCGATGCGCATCGAGCGGGCGGCGCGGGCGCTTGGCGCGCGGGATGTCTACACGCGCGTGGGCAAGGCGACCGACGAAGAGATACTGGCGGGCACGGACCCGGGATCGAGTGCGCGGGCGCAGCTCATCGTGCGGGTGCCGCGCACCATGTCGGCGAGTGATGCCGCGCAGCGCGTACGGACCGCGCTCCCGGACCTGGCGCAGGGGGCGCTAGCGATCGACCTTGCCGGGCCATCGGAGTTCGGCGCGCTGATCGGGCGCGAGGGACGTACGGTGCGGGTGGAGCTGTCGGCACCATCGCTCGCGGCGTCGCAGCGGTGGAGCGACTCGGTGCGCCTGTGGTTGCGTGGGGTGCCGGGACTGGCCGACGTGCGCGAGGCGTACGCGGCCACGCAGCCGGTGACCGAGCTGTCGCTGCGCCGCGCTCGACTGGCCGATCGCGGTCTGGTGCCGCAGCAGGTGATCGGGGCGCTGGCAGGGGCACTGGGTGGTGTGCCGGCCACAGAGCTGCGCGAAACGGACCGCCGCACGCCGATTGCCGTGCGCTATGCGGGGCTCGCCAACGAGAACCTCGACGCGGCGCTGCGCACGCCGATACGTGGGGTGCCGCTGGCGCAGCTGGTGGCCGTGCGCGAGGTGCGCGCACCGCTCGAGGTGGTGCGCGTGGATCAACGGCCCGTGCACCTCGTGGACGCGCTGGTGGAAGAGGGGGGCACCGCCCGCGCCACGCAGGCCGTACATGAGCGCATGGCGAAGGCCACGCTGCCCCCCGGCATCACGTGGCGTGTGGCTGGCGCCGATACCGAACGCGCGCGCACCACGCGTGCGCTCACGCTGGTGCTGGTGCTCGCGGCGGCGCTGGTGTTTCTCGTGCTGGCGGCGGAGTTCGCGAGCTTCACAGTGCCGCTGGTGGTCATGCTCACCGTGCCGCTCGCGGGCGCCGGAGCCGTGTGCTTTCTGTGGCTCACGGGGCAGTCGCTCAACGCCGTGAGCCTCATCGGCATCGTGGTGATGATCGGGATGGCCGACAACGAAGCGGTGGTCAAGCTCGACGCCATCCGCACGCTACGTGACCAGGGCGTGCCGCTGCACGACGCCATCCTGCAGGGCGGCGCGCGCCGGCTGCGCGCCATCGCCATGACCAGCATCACCACCATCACCGGGGTGCTGCCGCTGCTTATTGGCGTGGGGAGCGGCGGCGCACTGTACCAGCCACTCGCGGCCGGGATCATCGGCGGCAGCATCTCCGCGCTGCTCGTCACGTTCTTCCTGTTGCCCACGGCCTACGCCGTGCTGGAAGGGCGCACGGCGCGCGTGGCCGTACCCCCCGGCTCCGCCCCTGCGTGATCCGCGCCGTCATCCGCGCTGCGGTGCACCGGCCCGCGGTCATGTGGGCGCTGGCCGTGGCCCTGCTGCTCGCCGGCGGGATCGCCTGTATGCGCGTGCCGCTCGCCACGCGCACCACCGTGGAGCTCCCGCGCCTCGCGGTGAGCGCCTACTGGCCCGGCGCATCACCGGACGTGATCGAAACCTACCTCACTGCACCGATCGAACGTGCGGTGCAAGGCGTGCGCGGTGTGAAGCGTGTGAACAGTACCAGCGTGGACGATCTCGCCATGCTGGAGGTGCATCTTGAGCCACGTGCCGACGGGCAACTCACGCGGCTCGCGATGCTCGAACGGCTGGCACTGCTGCGCACCGCACTCCCTCCCGGTGCGGACGCGCCGCAGGTGGCCACCTACGTACCCGACGGCATGGAGGAGGCACCGCTGCTGTCGCTTGCGGTGTCGGGGTCGTACACCCAGGGCACGTTGCAGCGGCTGCTGGTGGAGCGCGTGCAGCCGCGTCTCGCGAGCGTAGCCGGTGTGGCCGGCGTGCGCGGGATCGGTGGCGCGGCACCGGGGGTGACGATCAGCTACGCTGCCAATCGACTGCGGCAGCTGGGCATTCCCCCCGAGCGGCTGGCGCAGGCAGTGGGCAGTGCGCGCCTGGTCCAGTCACTCGGCGCGCTGCATGGCGTCGGTACCGTGCGCGCGGTGGTGCTGCGTGACCAGCCGGCGGCGCTCGATTCGCTCGCGTACCTGCCGGTTATGGGCGCTGGCGGCCAGCGATTTTGGTTGGGGGAACTGGCCACGGTACGCGCCGAGGAGGACACGCGCGGGCGGTTCTACCGGATCAACGGTCGGTCGGCAGTGGCGCTCGACATCACACGCCATCCCGGCGCCGACGCGATCTCAACGGCCGCGGCGCTGCGCCGCGAAGTCTCGCGTGTGCAGTCGGTACTGCCCGTCGGGGTGCAGCTGCGCATAACGGCCGACGAGAGCGAGGGGCTGTCGCGTGATCTCCGCGACTTCGCGGAACGCGGCGTGGTCGCGTTCGGTGCGGTGCTGGTGGTTCTCGCGCTGCTGCTGCGAAACGCGCGCGCCGTGGTGCTGGTGATGGGGACCACCGTGGTGGCGATCGGCGGTACCGCACTCACCCTCTACCTGCTGCACATTCCCGTCACCCTGCTCTCCCTCGCGGGACTGGGCATGGGCGTGGGCATTCTCGTGCAGAACGCCATCGTGGTGGCGGAGCGGCTGATGGTGTCGCGCAACGCGGCCGATGCGCGCGCGACCGCCGCCCGCCGCATCGCCCCCGCCGTGCTGGGGAGCACGCTCACCACCGCTGTGGTGCTTCTGCCGTTTCTCTATCTGCAGGGCAACGCCCGTGCGGCCTTCGCGCCGTTCGCCATGGCGTTCGTGATTGCGCTGGCGTGGAGCGTATTCACGGCACTGGTGATGCTTCCCGCACTGGCCCGAGGTGTCGGCACCGCGGGCCACTCGACCCCCGTCCAGCCTATACGCGATCCCCTCCGGGGCTCCGCCGCGCTCCGTGCCTCCGGGCGCCGTGTATACGCGCGCACCGTCATCGCCACACTCCGCTGGCGGCACGTTACGCGATCGGCCGCTCTCGCACTCGTCGTCGGCGTCACGTGGCTGTTCGTGGCCACGGTGCCGCGAAACAGCTTCGGCCGCTGGGGCGATCGTCGCAGCACGTTGAGCGTAGGCCTCACCTTCCCGAGCGGCTCCGATCCTGCCACCCTCGATGCCACCATGCGGGCCTTCGAGCAGATCGCCGTGGGGCGCCGCGGCGTGGAGGAGGTGCGCAGCAGCGGCGGTGGCAGTAGCGCGCAGATGCACGTGCGCTTCACGCGCAGCGGGGGTACCGGTCGCGATCCCCTGGTGTTGCAGGCATTGCTCACGCAACGCGCGGTGCTGGTGGGAGGCGCGAGTGTGTACGTGAGTGGCGACGGCCCCGCCTTCTCGAACGGCGGGGGGAATGCGTCGGTCAGCACCTTCCGCCTGCAGGTGAAAGGGTTCGCGTACGATCGCGTGGCGCGGCTTGCGGCCGACGTCGCGAAGCGTCTCGAGCGCATGCCGCGCGTGCGCGAGGTGCGGATCACCAGCGGTGGCTGGTTCGGCCGCGAGCGCACGTCGCAGGTCGTGCTGGAGCCCGATCGCGCCGCGCTGGCGCGGCACGGGCTCACCGCCGCGCACTACGTGGCCGCCGTGGCGCGCGAGGTGCGCGGACCGGTGGGGCGGCAGCGGATCGAGATCGGTGGGGAAGAGCTCCCCGTGACCGTGAAGGGCATCGGTGCCAACGCGCGCACGCTGGGCGAGCTGCAGCAGGCGCTCATTCCGTCGAGTGCCTCCACCGTGCGCGTGGGCCACGTGAGCATGGTGGCCGAGCGTGACGCGCCGGGAAGCGTGGTGCGGGAGGACCAGCAGTACCTGCGCGAGGTGCGCTACGAGTTCCGCGGGCCGGCACGCCTTGCTCGTCGCACCCACGCATCGCTCATGCAATCACTCGCCGCGCCGGCGGGCTACCTCTTCACCGATCTCAGCGAGGGTTCCGACTTCGGCAACGACGGCAGCGAGCGCGGGCTGTGGTTGGTGTTCGCGCTCGGCGTGGCGCTCGTGGTGTTGAGTGTGGCACTGGTGTTCGACAGTGTGTGGGGCGCCTTCATGGTGCTGCTGTCGCTGCCGCTCGCGCTCACCGGGGTGCTGGCCGCGTTTGCCCTTACCGGCACCGCTTTCACACGCGAAGCCGCCGTTGGGGGGATTCTCGTGGTGGGGTTGGCGGTGAATCAGGCCATCCTGCTGGTCGACGCCGCCCTCGAGAGCCGCCGCCGCGCGTGGCGGCTCTCGGGGTGGCACGTGGCGCGCGCGGCGTTGGACCGTGCGGGCATGATCACCACCGTCACCCTCGCCGCACTCGCGAGCCTCGTGCCCCTCAGCGTGGGTACACCCACCGACACGCTGTTCGGCTCCGTCGCTCTCGCCACGGCCGGCGGCACCATCGCGGGAACGTTGGGCGTGCTGCTGGTCATGCCGGCGCTCATGCTTGGTCGTGCGGGGCCCGGCTAGCGGATTACTTCGTGTGCGACAGTGTCCAGACGTAGGCCGCCACCGCTGAGATCTGATCGTCATTGAGGTTCATGCGCCCGCCGCGTGCGCCCATGGCGTTGGGGCGGGTGGTGACCTTGATCTTTTCCTTCGGCACGCCGCTTACGATGAGCGCACGAATTTCAGCATAGCTGCCGGAGGCGAGCTGGTCCCACTGGCTGTCGTTGAGCGCCGGACCGTTGGCGGCCCCGACTCCCTTGGCGCCATGGCAGCGCATGCATCCGCCATTGTTGAACAGCGAGTCGCCGAGTGCGACGGCGGCGGGCGTCACTTCGGGGGGAGTGGCGACCTTGGCGGCGGCACCACCGCCGGCGCCGTTGGCACCGGCACCACCGGTGCGACAGGCAGCGAGCACGAGCACTGCGGAAAGAGCGAGCAATCGACGCATGGGCAGAGACGGCTGAAGGTGGGAGGGGGCGACCGGGAACGGAGCCGGACGGTGGCTCGCTCACGAAATTGCACTCCGGTCCGCCGGCCGGCCATGAATCCGGGCAGGTTCTGGGCTTCCCCGAGTATCTTCCCCTGCATGACTGCCATCGCCTATCTCGGCACGGGGCTGCTCGGCAGCGGCTTCGTGGAGGCCGCGCTCTCGCGCGGCGACAGCGTCACGGTGTGGAACCGCACCCGTGACAAGGCCACCGCGCTCGCCCCGTTCGGGGCAACCGTGGCCGATACACCCGCCGCCGCCGTGCGGGGAGCGGAGCGCGTGCATCTCGTGCTCAAGGACGACGCCGTGGTGGAGGAGATCATCGCCGCCCTGCGCCCCGGCCTCGCGCCCGACGCGATCATCTGCGACCATACCACCACCCAGCCGGCGCTCACGGCGGAACGCGCAGCCCGGCTCGCGGCCGAGGGCGTGCACTACCTGCATTGCCCCGTGTTCATCGGGCCCGCCGCGGCGCGGCAGGCGCAGGGGATCATCATGGTGAGCGGCCCGCAGCCGGTCTATGCGCGTGTGCAGGCGGCGCTCGAGCAGCAGGCGCAGAAGGTCGTGTACTGGGGGGATCGCACCGACCTGGCCGCTGCCTACAAGCTCATGGGTAACGCCTTCATTATCGGCCTCGGCGCGCTGATCAGCGACGTGTTCACGATCGCCGCGGGGAGCGACGTGAGTGCCCCCGACGCGCTCAAGCTGCTCGAGTTCTTCAACCCCGGCACCATCCTGCAGAACCGCGGTCGCAAGATGAGCGATGGCGACTTTGCGGCGAGCTTCGAACTGGTCATGGCGCGCAAGGATATCCGTCTGATGTTGGAGACGGCGGGGGCTCGGCCGCTGGCCACCATCCCGGGGATCGCGGCCCGGATGGACGCGGTGATCGCCCAGGGGCACGGACAAGACGACTTCGGCGTCATCGCCAGGGATGCGGTGGCCGAGTTGGCGGCACGCGGCCGCTGACGGACGCTGCCGGAGGCCGAGGAACGGCTCCCTGGGGTGGCCGGGACAGACTTCCAGCCAACGCCCGGACTTGCTAGCATTCGAGCGAACCCTAACGAGGCCAATTCATGCCGTTCTTCGATTATCCGGCCAACGCCGATTTTCTCCTCCCGATCGTCAAGATTCCGCTGCTGCTGATCTCGTCGATCTTCAAGGTGATCCTCGCGGTGGGCCCGATCGGCCAGATCGCCATCATCGCCGCGGTGATTGCGATCTACTCGAAGAACATCATGGGTCCTGCCCGCCCGTAATGCGGGCGTGGCGTGAGATCGAGCAGCCCGGTGCGACGATGTCGCACCGGGCTTTTTCATTGCCCGATGTTGACGGGCTCGGTGACGGCGCGTGGCGTGCCCGACCCCCACGGTTGATTTCGAGAGTCCGAACCTGCTCCACGAGTCATATCGGGATTAGGACTCACTGGTTCAAGTGCAGTGGTCGTCGTGTACAAAATACAACGGCTTGTCACGTGATAAGTCGCACTTGTGCAAAGCGTTGGTCCATGCATTAGCATGCGGTTTCGGACCTCCCCATCCGTATCACCGAACCGCTTATCTGCGTGCAGCGCATGTGCGCAGGGACCACCCACCGGAGCGCAGTTGCACACCCAGGATGACATTGGACACGAGTCTCGATCCGAGAACGCGTTCGTCTCATCGGACGTCAGTGATCTTCTTCCCGAAGCCCGTCGCCTGTTGCGCGAGGTGCTTCCCAAGACCGTACGCCTGGCGCATGAGTGGGCGGCGTCGCTGCTGCTGCTCGAAGGCACGGCCGAGCAGCTCCTGCGCGCCCTGCAGCTGCAGTCAGGGTTGACGCTGCCGAAGAATGTGCATGACGACGACCGGGTGAACGTGCATGTGCATGAGCTCTACCTGAGCATCGCGGGTGTGGTGGGACTGATCGATGACGGAGCGCGGCCGGACAGCAACATGCCGCTCCATACCGGCCGCTACGTGCGTGTGACCGTCGCCAACGGCCGAAAGCGACTGGCTACGATGTGGCTCCCTTCGGTGCCGGTCTTCCGCGTGTCGCCCAGCCTGATGGCCTGACTGCGGCGCTGAGCAGAGCCCACGTCGAACGCGGGCATGAACGCGACGTCACGGTGATGTGATGTCGGCGTTCATGCCCGTTGTGCGTGCTCGATGGACAGGAACGCTGCGCTCGGCCTCGTGGCAGCGTCATCGATGTCGGGGTAATCCTCACGCGATGGGAGGTTTTCGCCGCTGATCACGGGCGCGACCAATGTGCAGACTAGGGGTACATGCTGCCCGTCGTTCGCGTGTGCGTGCTCGCCCTGTGTGGGCCACTGCTGCTGATCGCACCCGTGCGTGCGCGGGCGCAGCCTATGGCGCAGCCTATGGCGCAGCCTATGTCGCAGCTTTTGGTGCGGGACTCCACCGTGGGCCCCGATTTGCCGTTTCCCGTGGGCGAAGTGCTCGATTATCAAGTGCGCGTCTCGCTCGGGGGCACCATCGGACAGGGCCAGATGCGCGTGGAAGGACCGGTGACGGAGCGCGGGGTGGTGACGTGGCGGCTCGTCTCGGAAATGAACGCCAAGCGCGCCTTCGTGAAGGCCACGGATCGGACGGTGTCATGGCTCGATCCCGTGCGCTTTGCGAGTACACGCTTCGAGAAGATCGAGCGCCATCCGCTGTCGAACGCCGAGGAGCGCGTGGAGATCGACGCCGCGGCAGGGACGTACCGTGACGCGAAGGGGGCGCCGCGCGCCTTGGGCTCCACCCTGCCACTCGACGAACTGTCGTTCCTGTACTTCCTCCGCACGCTGCCGATCGGCAAGGACGGCACGTACCACTTCCATCGCCACTTCGACGACGCGCGCAACCCGACCATGGTGAGCGTGGGCGGCGAGGAAGTCGTCGACACGCCGCTCGGATCCTTCACCACGCGGGTGGTGATCATGCACGTCCGGGACCCCAAGCACTACAAGGGTGTGGGGCTCATCAAGCTGAATATCGATACGTCGGCGTGCCGTCTTCCGGTGCGCATCACGAGTCGCATGCCGATCGTGGGCACCACCACGCTCACGCTCGTGGGGCGAACGCACCCCGGTCACCGCTGCGAGCCATGAGAAGACGGTCACGCGTTCCAGACCACCAACTGCCCGTGCCGGAGTTCCCATGATGCGCTCCCCGCTGTCGCATCTTGCCGTGGCCGCCACCCTCGTCTGCATCGCCGCCACCCCAATGGAGAGCGGTTCGCTCAGCCTGCGGGACGGGAGCCGGCTGTGGTTCGACGGCACGTCTACGATCCGCGCCTGGCGCTGCACCGCCGACAAGATCGACGCCACGCTCCACTCACCCGACAGCGCGGTCATCGCCAACACGCTCGAGGGGAAGAAGGTCGCCGGTACCGTTCAGGTGGACTTTCCCGTGGCCACGCTCGAATGCAAGAACGGCACGATGAACGAGCACATGGCCAAGGCGCTCAAGGCCACTGCGTTTACGACCATCCGCTTCACGATGCATTCCTACGAGCTCACGAAGGGCAGTGCCGTCTCCGGCACGCTCCACGGCACGCTGCAGCTCTCCGGGAAGACGCTCCCGATCTCTGTCCCGGTCACGTTCGGTGCCGCGGCAGACGGTGGCCTGCGCGTCACCGGGAAGGTGCCGGTGCAGATGACCGACTGGGACGTGAAGCCCCCCACGCTGATGATGGGCACCATCAGGGTCGGCCCAGTCGTCACGGTGAACTTCGACCTGCAATTGCAGCAGGGAAGAGCGGTGGCCGCGCAGTAACCACATTGGCAACGCCCCTCCAATCACTCTCGGAGCCCCACAATGAATCGTACCCGCCTCCTATGGATCGCTACCGGCCTCCTGAGCGCCGTCACCCCGATGGGTGCGCAGTCCGTGACCGACAGCGTCGGCACCGCGCAGCGCACGCTCGATATCCAGTACGTTCGTCCGCAGGATCAGCGCGGCATCAATATGTTCGAAACGCCGAAGGTGGCGGGTGTGGCGTATGATGGCTTCAGGATTCAGTGGGGCGCCGCTTTCGCGCAGCAATTTCAGGGGCTCACGCACGAGAACACCGCGCAACCGCTGTCGCAGGCTGCGGGCAATCCGAGCCCCGGAAACGCGGGGGCCGCATCGGTGGCCAATCGGAATCAGCTGCAGAGTATGGGCAACGGCTTCAACAACGCCGTTGCCAACGCCTACCTGCATGCGCAGCTCGCCAAGGGCATTCGCATCCAGCTCACGAGCTACCTCTCGGCGCGTCACCATAACGAAACCTGGGTCAAGGACGGCTTCATCCAGATCGATGCATCGCCGATTGATGTACCGATACTGCATGACATCATGAAGTTCACAACAGTGAAGATCGGGCACTTCGAAGTGAATTATGGTGACTTCCACTTCAAGCGTTCCGATAATGGGCAGGTGCTCTACAACCCACTCGTCGGCAACCTGATCCTCGATGCCTTTACGACGGAGGTCGGTGCCGAAGCGATCGTGCAGAAGAGCGGCTTCCTCGGCGTGCTGGCGCTCACGAACGGAGAAGTGCGGGGGCAGACGCTGCGCGCCTCCGATCGCTCACCCGCCTTCATGGGCAAGGTCGGCTTCGACAAGCAGCTCACCCCCGACGTGCGCGCCCGTCTCACCGCGTCGTTCCGCAATCAGGGCTCGGCGGCCAACGGTACGCTCTACAGCGGCGACCGTGCAGGCTCGCGCTACTACTACGTGATGGAAAATGTCGCCTCCACCGAGGCCGCGAACTTCACCTCGGGCATGATCAACCCGGGCTTTACCGACAAGAACAACGCCGTGATGGTGAACCCGTTCATCAAAGTGCGGGGCGTGGAACTCTTCGGCCTCTGGGAGCGTGGCAAGGGCCGCTCGGCATCGGAAACCGATACGCGTGAAGTGAGGCAACTCATGGGTGAGGCAACCGTCCGCTTCCTCAAGGGCGACAGGCTCTACCTCTCGGCTCGCTACAACACCGTCACCGGCAACCTCGGCTCCTATCGCGTGACCCCGATCACCGGCGCGGCCGTCACGGTGAGCAACCCCGACGTGGACGTGACCCGTCTCAACGCCGGCGGCGGCTGGTTCATCCTGCCGACGCTGCTGCTCAAGGGCGAGCTCGTGACGCAGGAGTACAAGGGTTTCAACGCACTGGATATCCGCAACGGCGGCAAATGGCGTGGCTTCGTGATCGAAGCGGCGACCAGCTTCTAACCCGCCCTCGGTCATGCTGACGAAATCGACGGCCTCCGCGCTCCGTTGCGGGGGCCGTCGTGCACCATGGGCGGCGGCGCGATAACTTCGCGGCATGATCCCTCCCACCGCCATCAGGCGCGGCCTGTGCGCCGCCATCGCGCTGCTGTTCTCCGCCACCCCTGGCCAGGCGCAGGTCGTGCGCGCGCCGAATCCGGCGCGCCCCATCACGGTGCGTCACGGTTTCGCCGTCGACCGACTGGCGCGCATCGACACCATGCTCGCCGAGGCTGTCCGGCGGGAAGAGATCGGCGGACTCGTCGCACTCGTGTTGCGTGACGATGCGGTCGTGTACGAGCGCGCCGCGGGATGGCGTGATCGCGAACAGCGCGTGCCAATGACCACCGACGCGATCTTCCGGATCGCGTCGCAGACGAAGGCCCTGACCAGCGCCGCGGTGCTGATGCTCATGGAGGAGGGGCGCCTCGCCCTTGGCACGCCGGCCAGTCGCTTCATGCCAACCTTCGCGCGCACCACCGTCGCACAGCGCACCGACACGGGCGTGGGAATCGTCCCGGCGCGCCGGCCGATCACCATCAAGGACCTTCTCACGCACACCGCCGGCATTTCGTACGGCACGGATGCCATCGTGGCGGATCGGTACCGCGCCAAGGGGCTCGGCCCGGCGGCCGGCTTCGGATGGTACACCGCCGACAAGACGGTGCCTGTGTGCGTGAGCATGGACACGCTTGGCACCTTGCCGTTCGTGGCGCACCCCGGCGAGCGGTTCGTGTACGGCTACAATACCGACGTCCTGGGATGCATCGTGGAGCGCGCCAGCGGGCGACCGCTCGACGAGTTCATTCGGACGCGGATCACCGGCCCGCTCGGGATGAACGACACGCATTTCTTTCTTCCAACACGTGATCGGGCCCGCCTGGTCACGGTGTACCGGAGCGATTCCGGTCGCACGGCACGCGCCGAAGACGGGGCGCGAGGGCAGGGGCACTACGTCGACGGCCCACGTGTGAGCTTCGCCGGCGGTGCAGGACTGGTGTCGACCGCTCGCGACTACGCGCGGTTCCTGCAAATGATCGCCCACCGGGGGGAATGGGCTGGGCGCCGCTTCCTCTCACCGCACACGGTGGGGCTCATGACGTCGCACCAAATCGGCGGCCTGTACGGGCCGGGGCTCGGCTTTGGGCTCGGCTTTGAGACCGTCGAGCAGTACGGGGCCTCGAACCTCGCGTCGCAGGGGACGTTCGGGTGGGGCGGAGCCTACGGCTCGAACTACAAGGTGGACCCCGCCGAGGGGCTGGTGATCGTGGTGATGATGAACCAACTCCCCAACAGCAGTGACGTGGTCGCACGACTGCAGACGATGGTGTACGCCGCGATGGTGGACAGTCGCATCCAACACTGACCGAGGCCCGACCGCTGACGGTCGGCCCTGACACAA
The DNA here is from genome assembly GCF_044344655.1 of Gemmatimonas sp. Classification (GTDB taxonomy): domain Bacteria; phylum Gemmatimonadota; class Gemmatimonadetes; order Gemmatimonadales; family Gemmatimonadaceae; genus Gemmatimonas. Next base: position 439 of record NZ_JBIJCN010000013.1, on the reverse strand, counting down.
CACGGCCCGCGTCCGGAATTTCCGGACGCGGGCCGTGTTGCGTCAGGCGTGGTGCCCGTCAGCGCGAGGAACTTAGAGCGAGTACCCCATGCGCAGATACAGGAACCGGCCATTGAAGCCGAACGGCGACAGGCCCGAGAAGCGGTAGACGCCGAACGTGCCCTGGCCGCTGTAGCCCGTGGCCACGTCACCGAGGTCCGTGATGCGATCCGGGTACACGTCGAACACATTGTCAGCACCCATCGTGACCTGCGTGCGCTTGAAGAGCTTGTACGAGGCGCTCACATCGGTGATGAACTTCGGGCTGAGCTGGAGGTCGGGCACCTGGCGGGCGCCAGCGGCCGCCGTGGCCTGACGGCCCGTCACGGCCCCGAAGCGCTGACCGCGCAGGGTGAACGTGAAGTCGCCCTTCTCGTACGAACCGTTCATCACGAGGTTG
>NZ_JBIJCN010000004.1:0-123284 GCF_044344655.1 Gemmatimonas sp. | reverse complement strand
GGGACAGCTTGTTGGGGGCAGGGCGGAGCCGGAGCGATCTCGGCGCGTCCGCCGACGCACTGTCGGCACTGACCGTCACCGCCGTGCTCGCCGGCGCGTCCGAGCGGAGGATGGTCGCCAGGATGACCACGGGAACGGATGCGATGACCAGCTGCGACAGGCGACGCGCGGCGCGCCGGCGATACATCCCCCGGCGACGGGCCGCCGCGTCGGGTCGCGGACTCTTTTCAGTTGGATCGTGCATGGACCCCCACGTTCAGCAAGTCACTCACGGACGACCGATGAAGTCCCCCGTCGTCCCACCGCGCTTCTCGCGCAGTACGATGTCGGAGATCACCATCGTCCGGTCGACCGCCTTGGCCATGTCGTAAATCGTGAGTAACGCCACAGACACGGCAGTCAACGCTTCCATCTCCACCCCTGTTTGCGAGGTGGTTTTTACGAGCCCCTCGACCCGGCAGCCGGGAAGAGACTCATCTAGGCTAACCCGAACCTCGATCCCCGACAACGGGAGGGGATGACAGAGCGGGATGAGGTCGGCGGTACGCTTGGCTGCCTGAATTCCGGCCAGTCGTGCCACTGGGATCACGTCGCCCTTTTTCAAGTTATTGCCCTGCAATAACTTAAATGTTTCCAGCGCCATCGAAATTGCCCCGCGCGCGACGGCGGTGCGAACGCTGATCGGCTTGTCGCCAACATCCACCATGTGAAACCGCCCCGCTCGGTCAACGTGCGACAACGCGCTCGCGGGAGAGGGATCGGGCACCGGCGTACCGGCGTCGGCAGACGAGGGGGAAGACATCACGGGCGGGGATCGAGGTGTGGACGACGTACGGGCACTGGCCGTTCGCCCTTACCGCAACTGGCGATGCATCGCGGCCAGCAGCGATGCCGTCAGCAGGTTGGGGCTCACGTTGTTCTGCGCCTTGCCCTTGGCGTGCTCCACCAACGGCAGCACGCTCGCCGTGCGGCGCGCGTCGATGTCATGCCCTCCCGCCACGAGGTGCCGCATCCGGGCATGGAGCAGGTGGGTGAGCGCGTCGAGCGAATCACTGAAGGCCCCGCGGGCCCCTGCCACCCCCTGCTTGGCGGCCGCCTTGATGCGGGCGGCGGTCCCGTCGGGGGTGGACGGTTGCAGCGCGGCCTCGAGCAGGTGCCGGGCATTGGCGAACGCCGCCCCCATGGAGTCGCCGGCAAAGAGGTCGCCGGGGGCACCGTTGGCGCGCGCCAGGACCTCCTCGTGGGGTACACGCGACAGCTTCCGCTCCACCACGGGGTCGGCGAGGAAGGCTTCCAGATCTGCGCGCCCCAGCGACGGCACCCGCACGGACACCACACGCGACCGAATCGTGGCGAGCAGCGCCCCGGGCTCGCTGGTGGTGAGGATCAGCGTGACGCCGTGGGGGGGCTCTTCGAGCAGCTTGAGGAACGCATTGGCCGCTCGGTCGGCGCCCTCTTGGCTCACCATGCGCTCCGCATCACCCACCACGAATACCGTGTGGGCGGCCATCGCCGGGCGCACCTGGGCCATGTTCACGAGCGCGCGGATGTTGTCGGTGTACAGCCCCTCGGTTCCCGGCGGCGGCGCCCACAGCCCTTCCGCCTCCATACGCTCGGCGATCGCTTCGGCGAGGTCCGCCTTCACATCAGCGATGGAAGGGGCGCCGTCCTTGAGCCGTGGACGCGGAAAGAACCAGTGCAGGTCCGGGTGCATGCCCCGTTCACTGTAGCGGCAGTGCTGGCACTGCCCGCAGGGCTCGCCAAGCCGGTCGCGTGTGGCCCGCTCGCACAGCAGCAGCTGCCCCAGCCAAAGCGCTAAGCGCTGCTTACCCACACCGCGCCGCCCCTGCAAGAGAAGGCTCGCCGGGAGGCGACCATCTGCTGCCGCCGCCGACAACCGGGCGCGAATGGGATGGTGGCCGAAGAGGGGACGCAGGGACATGACACAATCTATCCGGTGAACGGGGAGGGGGAAAACCGCGGGACTCCGGCCGCGGGTGGGAGGGCGTATTGCGCGCCCCTTCGCCTCAGCCGAACTTCGGGTATGCGCCGACGCCTCGCCTGCCTCGCCCTCGCGATCCCGGTCTCACTGCCCGCCCAGGTTCGGGCCCGGGCCCTCGGGCTTGCGCCGGGGGTATTTGCCCCCGGCCCCCGCAATGCCATCACGGACGTGGCCGGGGTGCGTGTGGGGCACGCTACCGTCAGCGACGGCGACTCGATTCGCACGGGGGTAACGGCGATCGTCCCGCATGGGGGCGACCTCTTCCGGGACCGCGTGCCGGCCGCGCTCCATGTGGGGAACGGTTTCGGCAAGCTGCTCGGGGTCACGCAGGTGCGTGAACTCGGGGAGATCGAAACCCCCATCCTGCTCACCTGTACCCTGTGTATCTGGCCGGCGGGCGACGCGCTGGCGCAGTGGATGCTCGCCAAGCCCGAGAATGCAGCGGTTCGCTCGATCAACCCGATCGTGGGGGAGACCAACGATGGCGCGCTCAACGCCACGCGCTCCCGTGCCGGGATCGGACACGCGGTCGTAGAGGCACTGAGCACGGCCGACACGGGCGTCGTGGCCGAAGGGAGCGTGGGTGCCGGTCATGGTACCGTGATGTTCGGCTGGAAGGGGGGGATCGGTACGGCCTCGCGCCGTTTGCCGGCCAGACTTGGTGGCTACACCGTCGGCATACTGGTGCAGGGCAATTACGGCGGCGTGCTGCAGATGGCCGGGGTACCGATCGGTCAGCTGCTAGGGCGTTATGCGTTTCAGCGTGACGTCGCCCCCGACTTCGGTCGTCCCTCCGGTCCTGGTGACGCGCAGGCCGAGCACGGCGACGGATCGTGCATGATCGTGATCGCCACCGACGCGCCCATGCTGGCGCGCAACCTCGAGCGGCTCGGCGCGCGCGCGATCATGGGCCTCGCCCGTACCGGCTCGAGTGCCTCCAACGGCTCCGGCGACTACGTGCTGGCGTTCTCCACGGCGGCACGCGTACGCCGCAACCCCGACGCCGCGCTGGCCGCGAGCGAGGAACTTGGGAACGACGCCATGTCAGCGCTCTTTCAGGCAGTCACTGAGGCCACCGAAGAAGCCCTCTACAACGCTTTGCTGATGGCTACGCCCGTATCCAGCCGCGCAGGAACGGTGCGGCCGCTCCCGGTCGACTCGGTACGGCCGTTGCTGCGCGCTCGCGGTATCGGCACCTCCCGCTGAATCCCGGGGCCTAGCCCACCGTCCTGTCAGGCCAACAGGTCGGCCAGCATCGCACCCGCCGTGGCGAGTCCACCCGCACCAGGCCCCTGAAAGACCAGCGCACCAGCTGACGTGCTTTCAATCACGACGCGATTGAGCGGACCCGACACCTGTGCCCAGGCCTCGTCACCTTTCACGCGCGTAGGGATGATGCGCGCGACGAGTGCATGGCCTTCACGCGCACAGCTGGCGAGCAGCTTCACGCGGTCTCCCTCGGCCGCCACTCGGGTGGCCCACGCCGCCGTCTCCGCATCGATGCCGCGCCGCGTAACGGCGAGGGAGCCGGGCTCCACGCCGAAGGCCAGCCAGGCGAGGATACGAAGCTTGTCTTCGGCATCCTGTCCATCGAGATCCCGCGTGGGGTCGGCTTCGGCGTAGCCAAGCCGTTGAGCCGTCGCGATGGCGTCGGCCAATGACTGCCCTTCGGCCACCTTGTCGAGCACGAAGTTGCTCGTGCCATTGAGGATGCCACTCACCTGGGTGATCCCCACTCCCGCGGCGCCGGTCCGCACACAGCGCACGATCGGAATGGCCCCACACACGGCGCCCTCGAAATCGAGCCGCATGCCGGTGGTGCGTGCGAGTTGCTGCAGCGCGGCACCGCGTGCCCCCAGCAACGCCTTGTTGGCGGTCACGACACGGATGCCCCGCCGCAATGCGACTTCCACCAGCGTGCGCGCCGTAGTGGTCCCGCCGATCGCCTCCACCAGTACATCGATGTCGTCGTCGAGCAGGTTCATTGCGTCGGTGATGCAGGCATCGGGCGCCGCCACGCCACGGTCGATTGCCTGCGCCAATGCCGGACGTGGCCGGTCAGGATCACGAACCAGCACGCGCTCCACGCGGATCGGGCGCTCATCGGGATACTGCATGGCACGCTCACCAAACAGATCGAGCAGACTGCCTCCGACATGACCGCATCCGGCGAGGGCCACGCGCAGCGGCTTCACGCGCAGTTCCTTCACGCGCTGCGTGGCCAGGTTGGAGTGCCCCACGCGCCCGCTCACCACTGACGGCAGTTCTTGCGGTGCCGAAGGGACCACCGATTCCGCGCGGGCCACGGCCTGCGCCACGATGCGCGCCACCCGCTCCGTTTCGAGCAGGAAGGCGTCGTGGCCGTGCACCGACGGCAGTTCCACGTAGGTGGCGCGGGCAGCCTCGGCCCACTCTCGCACACAGTGATCCGGATAGAGTAGGTCGCCAGGGATGCCTACGCCGGTCAGTCGGTCGCCAATCGCGGCGAGCGCGGCGCCAACACCGCCGCGGCCACGACCCACATCGTGCCGGTCCATCGCGTCAATGAGGGCACCGTAGCTCGTGGCGTCGAAACGCGCCACGAGCTTCTCGCCATGCATGTCGAGCCATTCGTTGATCTGGAATTCGCCGGACGCACTGGTGGCTCGTCCGAATCGGCGCTCCAGTCCTTCTGCGGTGCGATAGCTCAACATGCCGACCATGCGCGCGAGGGCGAGTCCGTCGCGCACGCCCCCGAGGGCGATGGCGCGGCGCATGATGGCATTCCACGCGAGTCCCTGGGTCGTCTGCGCGGCCGGCGCCGCGAGACACACGGCGCCGCGCACACGATCAGGATAGCTCGCGGCGAATTCCAAAGTGACCATCCCTCCGAGTGAACCGCCGCAGACGAGCAGCGGTGCCGCTACGCCGAGGTGGTCCAGCAGACGAGCCAGCACGGCGGCTTGATCGCGGGTGGAGATCGGTGGCAGTGCGCCGGGATCTGCGTTGGTGGGTCCGGTCGTACCATCGCAGCCCCCCAGCAGGTTGGCGGTCAGGATCGCATGCCGTGTAGGATCGAGCGCCGCGCCGTCGCCGATGACCCCCTTCCACCACGAACTTGCCTCTACCGTACCGGTGAGGGCGTGCACCACCAGTATCACGTTGTCACGCGCGGCGTTGATACTGCCTTCGAGCCGGTAGTGAACGTCCACATGGTCCAACACCTCGCCGTTCGCGAGCGCCACACGCGGCAACGTGACGGTGTCGTCGCGCACTGGCCACACAGGGGCCGCCGGGACGGTTGCGGCCACCCCAACGGATGCGGATCGCGCACCGGACGGTCGGGAGCCCGCACGTAGGGGCGTACGCGGCGTGAGCAGGGACGGGGGGAGCGTGCTCATTCCGCGCGCTCGATAACGTTGGACATCGTGGGCACTCTCCAGACTGCGTGAGTGCCGCCGGACAACACGATGGGCGCGGAGACGGCAGACCGTCGGGCGCACTCGCTGTTTAGCTCCTTGTTTTGCGTGGCGGCAATCGGCGGCAAATCACCACGGCACCGGTAGGGTGCAAACACTTCGGTTGTCGAGGCGGCGATTCCCGTGTGCAGGAGCCGAAAACACTGACGGCCCTCGCCGATTGCATCGTCGAGGGCCGTCAGGGCCGCGACTTAGACGGATGGTCAGCGCCGCTGGCGCTGAGTACACGGCCCGTCAAATCGGGAAAATCGCCGCGCACACCGAAGTATCGTAAGAACGGGGCGGGAAATCAAGCCAAGGGGCTCTGCCCACGCGTTCCGCGCTACCCCGGCAGGGGCACACCGCTCACGACGCGGTAGGTATCACGCGCGATCAGCAATTCCTCGTCGGTGGGTACCACCCATGCGTGGAGCGACGAGCCGTCGGTCGAAAAGCGCCCCTCACGACCGTCGACCAGCGCCGCGTTGGCTGTGCCATCCACGTGCAGTCCCGCCCATTCCATCCCCTCGCAGATGCGGGCACGGATCTGGGGACTGTTCTCGCCCACACCGCCGGCAAACACGATCGCCTCTGCCCCGCCAAGCGCGGCGAGATAGGCGCCGATGTACTTGCGGGCACGATAGCAGAAGATGTCGATCGCGAGTCGCGCGCGACGATCATTGAGTTCGTTCGCTTCGGCCAGCAGGTCACGCATGTCGTTGGTGAGCCCCGAAATGCCGAGCAGCCCCGACTGGCTGTTGAGCATCGCTTCCACTTGCGACAGGGAGAGCCCCTCCTTGGCCGCGATGTAATCGAGCAGCGCCGCATCGATATCGCCGGAGCGCGTGCCCATCACCAGCCCTTCGAGTGGCGTGAAGCCCATGCTGGTGTCAATGGACACGCCGTCGCGTATGCCGCAGGCCGAGCACCCGTTGCCGAGGTGGAGCGTCACGATGCGCACCTCGCCACGCTCGCGTCCCGTGATCTTGCGGAAGCGGTAGGCGATAGAGCGATGCGACGTGCCATGAAAACCGTAGCGGCGGATCCTGTGTCGCCGGTACAGCGGATACGGTATGGCGTAGATGTACGCGTGCTCGGGGAGCGTATGGTGGAACGCCGTGTCGAAGACCGCCACCTGCGGCACGCCGGTGCCGAGCGCCTTGCGAGTGGCTTCGATGCCCCGGAGGTTGTGCGGGTTATGCAGGGGGGCGAGTTCCACGTTGTCCTCGATCCCCTGCAACACGGTGTCATCCACCAGCACACTGCTGCGGAACTGCTCCCCGCCGTGCACCACGCGATGCCCGACCGCATGAATGTCGGCCCGTGCCGTCAGCCCCGTCCCGCTCTCTGGCGAGGTGATGTGGTCCACCAGCCAGTCTACCGCCGCCCGCATGTCGCGCAGCGAGGCCGTGCGTGTGCGCGTGCTGCCATCGGCGTGACGGATGGTGATCACCGACTCACCACCGATACGTTCGATCTGGCCACGCAGCAGTTTGGCATCCTGGTCGCCCGCGATACGCTCGCCGTCGGTCGCGACCACCTGGAACTTGAGGGTGGCCGAGCCGACGTTGAGGACGAGGATGTTCACGGCGCGCTGCCGGTTAGAAGGGCTTGTAGAGCGCCATGTACACGGCAAGTCCCGCCAGCAGCGGCAGGAGGAAGATGAACGGCTTGGCGAGCGCGGGTTTGCGGTACGGCAGGAGTACGATGGCGCTGAGGAGCACCCATACGATGAGCTTCACCCACAACCACCCGGGAAAGTTGGTGCCATGTGCGAAGCCGATGCGCGCCAGCATGCCGAAGCCACCCACGAGGATCAAGAGGGCGCCCACGCCATGCACGGAACTCATGAGGCCGCGCGTCTGGCTTGATGCCTTCGTGCCACCGTTCGCGGCATGCGTTGCCACGCCGCCGATCGCGAGAAACAGCATCGCAATCCCAATGATGTGCAGAATTTCGTAGAAGTCGCGTGGAAACATAACGGATCGGTCGGGAGAGATCTGTTTCAGGACGTGATGTGGGAGAGCACCGGCTCGTCCACGTCGAAGCTGGCCACCGTGCCGGGCGAGAGGCGGCGATAGCACTCGAGTACCTTGCCCAAAGCGTCTTGCGGGTCGGTGCCGATGGCGGAGAGATGGCCCATCTTGCGGCCGGCGCGCGCCCCGGCTTTGCCGTAGAGGTGTAGGCGGGTGCCCGGTACGTCGAGGGCGTGCGAGGTGTGCGGCGGCTGCTCTTGCAGCCACACATCGCCGAGGAGATTGGCGATCGCCGACGGGGCAAATACATCGGTGGCGCCGAGCGGGAGGTCGCAGATCGCGCGCACGAGCTGTTCGAACTGGCTGGTCGCCAGCCCGCGCTCGCTGTGGTGATAGGTGTTGTGCGGACGGGGCGCGAGCTCGTTCACCAGCAGCTCACCGTCGGTGGTCACGAAGCACTCCACCGCCAGCAGCCCCGCGATGCCGATGCGCTCGGCGATGTCCCGCGCGAGCGTTTCGGCGCGCTGCGTCATGGCGTCGCTGATCACCGCGGGGACAACAGCCCATGTGAGCACACCGCTCGTGTGGTGATTCCGCGACGGCGGATACACGGCGACCTTGCCACTGGGCGTGCGCGCCACCAGCACTGACAGCTCGTAGTGGATACTGACCTTCTTCTCCACGAGGCACTCGCGTGACCCCAACGCGGTCCACGCATCAACGCCCTGCGACGGCTCGGAGAGGCGCACCTGCCCGCGGCCGTCGTAGCCACCGTGCGTGCTCTTGGCGATGCAGGGGCCATGCGCTCGCACGGCGTCGGCGATGTCGCTGGCCTGCTGGGCCGCCACGAAGGGTCCCAATGGAAACCCCTGCGCCTTGAGCCACTGCTTCTGCCGGATGCGATCCTGGATGATATACACCGGCGCGCGTCCCGGGCGCAGCTGCGTACGAGCCGCAACGGCGTCGAGCACGTCGGGGTGGATCTGCTCGATCTCGAGCGTCACCACGTCGCACTGGGAGGCCAGATCGATCGCGGCCTTCACGTCGTCGAAGCGCGCCGTGATGGTGCGGGACGCTACGGCGCGGGTGGCGCAGGCCGCCTCAGGGTCGAGCACATGGATATCGTAGCCCATTGAGCGCGCCGCGAAGGCCGTCATGCGCCCCAGCTGGCCACCACCGAGGAAGCCGATGGTCGCGCCCGGCAGGATGGGTGAGGGAGAGGTCGGGTTGGTCACGAGGTGGCGGTGTTACGCAGTGGGGGCGATGGCGTTCGGCGCAGGGAGTGGCCGCGCCAGCGCTTCGGCCGCCTTGGTCACGCGGCGGTCGGCAAGGCGGTCCAGCAAGGCAGGGTCGTGTGCGGCGAGCAACTGGGCCGCATACAGTGCCGCGTTGGCCGCGCCCGGCTTACCGATCGCAAACGTGGCGACCGGAACGCCCGCGGGCATCTGCACGATGCTGAGCAGCGCATCCATACCGTTGAGCGGGGTGGCTACGACGGGCACACCGAGGACCGGTACGAGCGTCTTGGCGGCGAGCATACCCGGCAGGTGCGCCGCACCGCCGGCACCGGCGATGATGGCGCGCAGACCACGCCCCTGTGCCTGCTCGGCGTAGTCAAACAGCCAATCCGGCGTGCGATGCGCCGATACCACGCGCGCCTCGTAGGGGATGCCCAATTCGGCGAGAATCTCACAGGCCGGCGCAAGCGTATCGAAATCGCTCGCGCTGCCCATGACCACACCAACGAGGGGCGTGGCAGCAGCTGCGGTCACGGCAACTCCGGGAGAGGGGTTCGAGGGAATCTACCTACTTTTTGTCGCCGGGCCCCACCACGGGGTTGGTGCTGCCACTCCATTCCTGGAAGGAGCCGTCGAACATGCGCGCGTCATGGCCGAGCATCGTCGCCACGAACCAGAGGAGGGTCGCCTGCTGCCCGATGTGGCAGTACGTGATGACCGGCTTGCTCTTGCCCACCTGCTGCGCGGCAAAGAGCTCCGCGAGGTTGTTGCTGGGGAGGAAATAGCCGTTCTGGCTCACCGCGGAGATGGGGATATTCACCGCCGTGGGAATGTGGCCTGCGCGCGGATACCCACCACCATCGCCATTGTAGAAGCGCGTAAGGCGCGCATCCACGATGTGCCGCGACGCGTCCTGGGTGGCGGTGGCGACCTGCGACATGAGCGCGATCAGTTCCGGCCGGATGCGCGGCGTAAACGTGACGGCCGCGGCGGGAGCGGGCATGGCCGTACTCACGGCCCTCGCCTCCTTCTTCCACGCTTGATACCCGCCGTCCATCAGCGAGGCGCGGTCACCGGCACCGAGGTACGCAAGTGTGAAGTACACGCGCGTGGCAGACTGCAGGTTGAAGTCGTGCGGCACCACGATCACGCGCGTGCGGTCACCGATCCCGTTGCGCACGGCCCATGCCGTGAGCTGCTCGGCGCCCGCCATCTGCAGCGTCAGCTGCCCCTGCTGCTGCGGCAGGGCAATGTCCTCGAGCGAGACGATCCGGCTGCCGTCCACGTGGCCGCTGTCATACTGCGCCTTCGTGCCCACGTGCAGGATCACGAGGTCGCGATCGGCACGATGCTCGGCGACCCACGCCGTGGAGACGAGCATCGGTGCCGCGCTGGCACTGCGCGCATTGGGAGCGGCCGTGGCTGGCGCAGTAGCTGGGGCACCGGCCGACGACGCGCCCGACAGACTGCGACAGGCGAGGGGGGAGGCAAGGAGCAGGGCGCTCGCGGCAACCGCGAACGGTCGTGCGGAAGCGATCAGGCTGAGCATGGTGGGTCTCCGGGTCACGGGACGATGACGGGACGGCCACGCATGTCGCGCACATCGACCGGCGCGATCTTCGTGGCCTTGAGCGGCGTCTCGATGCTGGCACGGTCGCCGGCGATGACGATCGTGAGCTTCGAGGGGTCGAGATACTTCATAGCCACGCGCTGCACATCGGCGGCGGTGACTTTGCCAATACCGGCATCGAAGGCGCTGAGGGTGCTGGCCGGCAGGTTGTAGGGCACGAGGTTGGCAATCTGCGAGGCGATATCGCTCGTGCTCTCGAAGCCGTCGGCGTAGCCGAGCCGCAGGTAGCGCTTCACCTTCGCGAGCTCCTCAGCGGGCATCGGCTTCCGGATGCTGCGCAGCTCATTCATGAACTCGATGAGTGCGGAATCGGTCTTGGCGCTCACCACTTCGGCGCGGGCCGTGAACGGACCGGCGGCACGGCGCATACTGAAGCCCGACCCGGCACCGTACGTGTACCCCTTCACTTCACGCAGGGTGTTGTTGAGCCGCGAGGTGAACGAGCCGCCGAGCGCGGTGTTCATGACCATGAGGGGGTAGTAGTCCGCCGTGCTGCGGGGGACACCGATGCTGCCGATGCGGAAGCTCGATTGCGCCGCCTTGGGCTTGTCCACGATGTGAATGGCGGTGCCGGCGCGCTGGGTGGCCACCGTGGGATACGCGGGTGGCGCGATCGGGCCCCGTTCCCAGCGGCCGAAGGCGCGCAAGGCGAGGGCCTCGGCGTCGGCCACCGTGAGATCGCCAACCAGCACCAACGTGGCGTTGTTGGGACGGTACCAGCTGCGCCAGAACGTCCTCACGTCGTCGAGTGTGATGGCGTCTACGCTTTCCCGGGCACCGCTTGCGCTGCGCCCATACGGGTGCGACTCGCCGTACAGCAGCGCCGCAAAGGCGCGGTCGGCCATGGCGGGTCCGCGGTCCTGCTCCTGCAGCAGTCCGGTGAGGCGCTCGCTCTTGAGGCGCGCGAATTCCTTCTCGGGAAACGTCGGGCGCAGGACCACGTCGGCCATGAGCGCCATGCCGCTGTCGAGCGTGGCGCGCGTGGTATGGAGGACGGCGCTACTCTGCTCCAGTGACGCGCTGGTGCCGAGTCGTACCGCGAGGTAGCCGATCTCCTCAGCAAGGGAGAGCGCGTCGCGCGAGCCGGCGCCTTCGTCGAGCATGTTGGCCACGAGCGTGGCCAGTCCCGCCTTGCCCGCAGGGTCGGCCTCGCTGCCGGTGCGTACCACCAGCACGGCGTCCACGACGGGCAGTTCGCGCTGCTCCACGATCTGCAGCGTGAGTCCGTTGGGCAGGGTGCGCTGTACCACGCGGGGCAGCGTGAGCGGTGTGGGAGCGCCGAGCTTGGGGGGGGTAGCGCTGGCAGCCTGCGGGGCCTGCTGGGCGCCGATGGCCGGCGCAGGGAGGAAAGCCATGGCGCACAGGATGCGCCAGCGATTCGTCAGGGCGTGACGCATCAGCGGATCCCTCCGAGCGTCGTGGTCGTGAGCGCCAGCTCCTTCTTGCCGGTGGGTACGATGCTCAGTACCACGCGTGGTGTGCCCGCCAGATAGCGGCGCGCCGCCTGCTGCACGAGGGCCGGGGTCAGCTGCTCGTAGCGCGCAAGATCCTGCGCCATATAATCGGGATTGCCGGTGAAGTAGTTGTAGTAGCTCAGTTGGAATGCCTTGCCCGATACACTCGACAGGCGGTCGGTCATCGATGCCCGCATGCCGTTCTTCACGCGCGTGAGTTCGCGCTCGGTCACACCGTTTGTCGCGATGTCGGAGAAGATGCGCGTGATTTCCGCATCGAGATCGCGCAGCGCCACACCGGGGCGCGCCGTGCTCACGAGTTGGATCATGCCGTCAAGCTTCTGCGACTGGTTGCTCATGCGCACGTCCTGAGCGAGCTGCTTGTCGTACACGAGCGTGCGGTAGAGTCGTGAACTCTTGCCCCCGGCCACGATCTCGGCGAGCGCGTCGAGCGCCGCATCGTCGGGAGAGAACGCCTTCACCCCGGGCCACGTGTAGTACACGCGCGGAAGCTGCACGCGATCCTCCGCGGTGAGCAGGGTGTCACGCAGAAGGGTGATGGCGGGAGCGGAGGGGCGGGTGATCTCGCTGGTGCCACGCGGAATGTGGCCGAAGTACTTCCGGATCCACGCCTTTGCCGAATCGGGTTCGAAGTCGCCGGCGATCGTGATGGTGGCGTTGTTGGGCGCGTAATAGCGGCGGAAGAAGTCCTTCACGTCGTCCACCGCGGCGGCACTGAGATCATCCATGCTGCCGATCACATCCCAGGAATACGGATGTCCCTTGGGGAAGAGCGTGGGAAGGATGAGCTCATCGGCGATGCCGTACGGCGCGTTGTCGACGCCCTGCCGGCGCTCGTTCTTCACCACATCGCGCTGCAGGTCCAGCTTCGCCTTGTCCATGGTGGGCAACAGCCATCCCATGCGGTCGGCGTCGAGCCAGAGCATGAGGGGCAGGGCGTTGGACGGGCCGGTTTCGTAGTAGTTGGTGCGATCGAAGTTGGTGGAGCCGTTGTTGCTGGCGCCCGCCGCTTCGAGCCATTCGTCGAACTTGCCGACCGGCACGTTCTGCGAGCCCATGAACATCACGTGCTCGAACAGATGCGCGAAGCCGGTGCGCCCCGGCTTTTCGTCGCCGGATCCCACCTTGTAGAAGTTCTCGACGGTGACGATGGGCACCGATCGATCCACATGAAGAATGACTTCGAGCCCATTGGGCAGCGTGTACTTCTCGTGCGGGATGGTCGGCGCTTTCTGCGCCGTGAGCGGAACGGCACCGGCCAGTAGGGCCAGCGCCACGCGACGGAAATTGAGACTCATGGTTCGCGGGAGAGAAGCACAATGAGGCACCACGGGTAGCGAACGAAATGTACACGGGGCAGTTTGGCGCATGGCACACGAATCGGGACACCACGGGCGACCGGGACCGGTAGGGTACGCCGCCAGCCTGGGCACCTTTTCCGGCACCATGCTGGTGGTGGGCGGCATCATCGGCGCCGGCATCTTTCTGTCACCGTCGGTCGTGGCACAGCGGGTGGGGACATCGGCACTCACCCTGGCGGCGTGGGGGCTCGGCGCCGTCGTGGCGGTCATCGGCGGCTTCGTGTACGCCGAACTCGGGGCCAGGCGGCCGCACGCGGGGGGCACCTATGTGTACCTACGTGACGCGTTTGGCACGTTCCCCGCCTTCCTGTACGGCTGGGCCCTGTTCCTCATCATGGCCACCGGTGCCATTGCGGCCGTGGCGATGACCGGCGCCAACTATCTGGCGGACCTGCTGCAGCTCGGGGCCGGGGCGGGGCGTGCGCTGGCGATCGCACTGATCGTCGTGCTCACGGTGCTGAATGTGCTGGGGGTGCGGATCGGGGCGACTACGGGCAACATCCTCACGGTCCTCAAGCTTTCGGCGATCGGGACGCTGGTGAGCGCGGCGCTGGTGCTTACGCCGCAGTATCCCGCGCCGACCCCGGTGTTGGCGCTGCCGCTTTCGCCGCCGGTTGGGCTGACGGACACCGTGATGGCCATGGGGGCGGCGCTCGTCCCGGTGCTCTTTTCCTTCGGCGGGTGGCAGCAGACCAATGCCGTGGCCGAGGAACTCGTGAACCCGCAGCGCACGCTGCCGCGGGCGCTGGTCTTCGGCGTGCTGATCGTGGCCGCTACCTATCTCCTGGTGAACGTCGCTTACCTCCGCGCCTTGGGGCTCGAGGGGCTGGCGGCCAGCCGAGCCCCGGCGGCGGACACGATGTATGTGTATCTCGGCGCCAGTGGACGGACGCTGATCACCGCCGGCATCGTGACGAGTACGGTGGGCTTCTTGAGCATGGTCATCCTCATGTCGGCGCGCGTGTATCAGGCGATGGCGGCCGACGGTCTGTTCTTTCGGAGCATGGCGGCGCTGCATCCGCGGACCCGCACGCCGGTGGCGGCACTCCTGGCGCAGGGGGGCGTGGCGCTGCTGCTGCTGCTCACGGGTACGTACGGCCAATTGCTGGACTACGTGGTGTTCGCGGACTGGATATTCTTCGGCTCCACCGCGGCATCGCTGTTCGTGCTGCGGCGGCGCGACGATGCCATGGGGGTGCACGCGCCGGTGCGCTCGCCCCTGCATCCCGCGGGGACGGTCCTGTTCGTGATGGCCGCCGTGTATGTGGTGATCGGTTCCATCGTGTCCAATCCGGGCAACGCGGCACGCGGTGCCGGGTTGCTGCTGCTTGGTGTCCCGGTCTATCGGTATTGGCATGCGCGTCGGCGTTCTGGAGGCGGGGAGATGGCGAGGCACGGCGGATGACGGAGCATTCGGAGACACTCGGGCACGACCTGCCGCGGGTGGCGGCACTGACGGTATATCCGCTCAAGTCGGCGGCTGGCATCGCGGTCGAGCAGCTCACGCTCGATGATCGCGGCGCCATGGGTGATCGGCGGTGGCTGCTCGTCGACGGCGAGGGCGTGGCCATCACCGCGCGTACCTGTCACGCGCTGTTGCATGTGGTGCCGCGCTTCGCGACCGCGGACCGGAACGGAGCGCTGCGGCTCGACGCCCCGCACCGTCCCACGTTCACGGCGGTGGTGCCTGGTGCCGATGCGCCGCAGCGCCACGTCCAGGTGTGGGACGATGCCGTGGCGGCCCTCGATACCGGTGACGAGGCCGCCGCCTGGTGCAGTGATGCGATCGGTCGCGCGTGCCGACTGGTATACCTCAGCGACGCGTCGCAGCGCCCGCTGCGCGCCAAGTACGCGGGGCCGCTGCCCCATGCTGCGCGGCGGGTGGCGTTCACCGATGGCGCGCCGTTGCTGCTCCTCGGCTACCCGAGTGTCGATGCGCTCAATGCGCGCCTGGTAGAGCAGGGGCACGCCGAGACGATGGATCGTCGCCGGTTCCGTGCCAATGTCTGGCTGGATCGCCTCATGCCGCACGAAGAGGACCGGTGGGCAGCTGTCACGATCGGCGAGGTGCCATTGGGGGTGGGTTCGCTCTGCACGCGCTGTGTGCTCACCACGGTCGATCCGAATTCGCTAGAACAGGGCCCCGAGCCGCTGCGGAGCTTCAACGCCTATCGCCGCACCGCTGATGGCGTGGTGTTCGGGGTCAACGCCACGCATGCCCGCAAGGGGGTGATTCGCGTAGGGGATGCGGTGCAGGTGCACGCGACCAAAGCCTGAGGCCGCGGTCGCGCACGGACGGCCGCAGGACCGCCGGTCAGGCGAGGAAGGCGACGACCTGCTCGATCACGCTCGGGTCGCGCAGGATGCGGCGATGCCCCACCCCATCCACGGGAAGCAGCCGGGCGCCCGTCCACGTCTCTGCAATGCGTTGGCCGTCGCCGAACGGCACGTCACGATCATCGCGGGCGTGCACCACGAGGGCGCTGGTACGTAGTTCGCGCAGCAGCGCCAGCACGTCCACATCGCGATGGCCGCGCGCGAGCACCTGGGCGCGCATCCGTTCGACGAAATGGGTCGTGGCGCCGGGGGGCAGGTGCATCGCCGTGGCGAAGCGATGGAGTACCTCGTGCAGCGACGCCGGGCTGGCGATGATTACTGCTCGCGCGGCATCGAGGCCTGCGGCGAGGGCGATCACCGCGCTCCCTCCCCCCATCGAGTGCCCGATCACGCCGTGCAACGGACCGAATCGCGCGCTCGCCTCGTGCAGGGTCTCGGCGAAGCGGTAGGGATCTGCCTGCGCGCCGCGGCTGTGGCCGTGCGCAGGACCGTCGATACCAATGACCCGGAAGCCGTGCGCCAGCAGGGGTGGCACAAAGGCGGCGAACTGCGTGGCGCGCCCCTCCCAGCCGTGGATGAGCGCCACCGTGCGCGCACCCGCGCCGACGGTGAGTACCGACGCCCCGTTCGGCAGCCGGCTTCGCGTGCCGATCGATTCAAACGCCAGCTCCCACTCCCGCGGCGCGAATCGCCGTGGGCTCGCGAAGAGCCGCTGGTTGAGCCGCGCCACGGTGCGGGGCGCAACACGACCGAGGGTACGATTGGCTCGCTGGATGATGCGCAGCGATGCGGGCATGGAATCGGGCACACCGAAGAATGCCCTCCATGCCAGCGGCATTTCTACTGGCCGACTGGCGCTGGCCAGCGCCGTTGCGTCGTCCGCATGAGGATTGCCGAGCTGCGGCGCGCTGAGCATACGGCGCATCCGCCCGGTCTGCCGCACACAGAAAAGCCGTCGGGGCAACCGGGAAGGTTGCGCCGACGGCTTTCTGTATAGCTCCCGGGGAGGGACTCGAACCCCCGACAGGGTGATTAACAGTCACCTGCTCTACCACCTGAGCTACCCGGGAATACTCGGGTACATCGCTCCGGCCGACCAAACAACGGGCGCGCCAGAGCCTCATATAATCGCCGGCTGATGCCTCCCCGTCAAGCGGGGGCCGCTCGTCGCGCAACCGTGCGGCGCCTCACGCCGGTGTGAGTACCGTCCGTAGCCACCGGCCGGTATGCGAGGCCGGTTCGCGCACGATCTCCTCAGGACGCCCCATGGCCACGATGTGGCCGCCGCCGTCGCCGCCGTCTGGCCCCATGTCCACGATCCAGTCGGCCAGCTTGATCACATCGAGATGGTGCTCGATGAGCAGCAGGGTATGCCCCTGGTCGAGCAGCCGATCGAACACCTGCGCCAGCTTTCGGATGTCCTCCAGATGCAGCCCCGTCGTGGGCTCATCGAGCACATACAGCTTGCGGGCGCCGCCGCGCGCTGTGAGCGCGAGTTCGCGCGCAATCTTCAGGCGCTGCGCTTCGCCCCCCGACAGCGTGGTGGCGGGCTGCCCAAGCCTGAGGTACCCGAGCCCTACCTGCTGCACGTGCCAGAGTGCCTGCGCCAGTTTGTCCTCGCGCGGGAAGAACTTGATGGCCTCGTCCACCGTGAGCGCGAGGACGTCGGCGATGTTGCGGCCCTTGAGGCGTACTTCGAGCACCTCGGGCTTGAAGCGCTTGCCGCCGCACGCATCACAGGGCACGAAGACGTCGGCCATGAACACCATCTCGACTTCAAGTGCCCCGGCGCCTTCGCAATGCTCGCAGCGTCCCCCGGCCACGTTGAACGAAAAATGCCCCGCGCCGTACCCGCGTGTCCGCGCCAGCGGCACCTCGCTGAACAGCCGTCGGATCTCGTCGTAGGCCTTCACATAGGTGACCGGGTTCGAGCGCGGTGATTTGCCGATCGGGCTCTGGTCCACCAGCACCACGTCGTCGAGATGCTCGTCGCCGGTGAGCGACGTGAAATCGCCCACCGTTTCGCCGAGATGCTCCTTGGCGGAGTGCTCGCCGTGCAGGCGGGCCTCGAGTGCATGGAACAGCACATCGTGCACCACGGTGGACTTGCCAGAGCCGGAGACGCCCGTGACGACGGTCATGGCCCCCAGCGGGATGCGAAGGTCCACCCCCTGCACGTTGTGCGCGCGTGCACCGCGCAGCTCGAGCCAACGCGAGCCGAGCGGCCTTCGTGTCGCGGGCACCGCAATGCGCTTCGCGCCGGTGAGGTACTGGCCGGTGAGCGGGCTCTGCTCTACATCGCGCATCGGCCCGGCAAACACCACCTGGCCGCCGTGCTCCCCGGCCGCCGGTCCCATTTCCACCATGAAGTCGGCAATGCGCATCGCTTCGAGGTCGTGCTCCACCATGACCACGGTGTTCCCCAGATCGCGCAGTCGCACGAGGAGCGACAGCAGGCGATCGAGGTCGCGCGGATGTAACCCGATGCTCGGCTCGTCGAGCACGTAGGTGGCATCGACGAGCGCGGCGCCAAGGGCATTGGCGAGGGTGATGCGCTGCGCTTCGCCGCCGCTCAGCGTTCGCGTGGCGCGATCGAGCGTGAGATAGGTGAGCCCTACATCGGCGAGAAAGCGGGTACGTGCCCGTGCCTCTCGCAACACGGTGTCGGCGATCTGCGCTTCGCTGCCCGCGAGGGCGAGCTGGTCGAGCCACGTGCGCAGATCGCGCACCGGCAGCTGCGCCACCTCGGCGATCGTGCGACCCGCAATCCGCACCTGCAGCGCGTCCGGCTGCAATTTGCTGCCGCCGCAGTCACGGCAAGGTTGCGCGCTCTGGTATTTGCGCAGGAAGATGCGGATGTACTGCTTGTACCGCTTCTCCTCGAGCGCCTGCAGGAACGGATAGATCCCCGTGTACTGTCGTGTGCGGGCGTGTAGCAGGTCGCGGCGCGCCTTCGCAGGGAGCTTCTTCCATGGCGCGTCGGGGGACACGCCAAGGGCACGGGCCTGATCCACCACGAGCCGGCGCTGCTTCTCGTAGCGGGGGGCCGTCCACGGATCGATGGCTCCGTCACGCACCGAGCGATCCGGGTTGGGGACGATCAGCGCTTCGTCGTAGTCGAGTGTGGCGCCGAACCCGTTGCAGGTGGCGCAGGCGCCACGGGGGTTGTTGAACGAGAAGAGCTGTGGGGACGGCGTGGGGGCGCGGGTGCCGTCGTTGGGACACTCGAAGCGCTCGGTAAATGCCAGGCGCGTGACCGGCATGCCGTCGGGCCCAGCAGACAGCCGGGGCGGCGGTACCACCGGCTCGGGGAAGAGCAGCGTGGCATCGCCGTCGCCTTCGGTGAAGGCCGTCTGCACGGCGTCGGCGATGCGCCCACGTCCTGCTGCGTCCACCCGCAGCCGATCCACCACGATGAACACGTCGGGGGTCTTGGCAAGGTCGAGCGTCTCGTCGCTGACGTCGTCGAGGTGATGCACCGCATCACCAACGGCCACCCGTACGAACCCGCGGGCCCGCAGGTTCTCGGCGATCACCGCATGCGTGACCTCGCTGGAGCGCACCAGCGGGCAGGCCACCATGAACCGCGTACCCTCCGGGAGGGCAAGCGCCACGTCGGTGACCGACTGCACCGTGTCGGGGCGCAGTTCCCGACCGCACAGGCGGCAGGACGTGCGGCCCACGCGGGCCCACAGCAAACGCAGGTAATCGTAGATCTCGGTGGCCGTGCCGACCGTGGACCGCGAGGTGCGTGTGGGGTTCTTCTGCTCAATGGCGACCGCCGGCGACATCCCTTCCACGGCGTCGACGGCGGGCTTCTCCATGCGCTCGAGGAACTGCCGGGCATAGGCCGACAGCGACTCCACGTACCGGCGCTGCCCCTCGGCATACAGGGTGTCGAAGGCGAGCGAGGATTTGCCCGAGCCAGACACCCCGGTTACCACCGTTATCGCCCGGCGCGGCAGTTCGAGGTCGAACCCCTTCAGGTTGTGCTGTCGGGCACCCAGGATGCGGATCTTGTCCTTCATCTTGGGAAAACTATCGGGACCGCCAAGTGGAGTCCGCTCTTAGATTTCCCGGGGCATGGTCGCTCCCGCAGCATCCGCCCCGCCCGAAGACGACGCCCTCGGGAAAGCCTACGACGCCCGCCTCGTGCGGCGCCTGCTCGCGTACGTGCGTCCCTACGCCGCGCTCGTGGGGGCGGCGCTCGCCTGCATCGCCGTGGCTGCCGGCATGCAACTCGCCGGGCCGCTGCTCACCCGCTGGGTGATCGACCAAGCGCTCCCGACCCGTGACCCGGCGCTGGTTGTGCGGGCGGCGCTGGGCTACGCCGCGCTGCTGTTGGCCCAGTTCGGTGCCTCCTACGGCGAAACGATGCTCACCTCGCTGCTCGGCCAGCGCGTGATGCGCGATCTCCGGCACGAGCTGTTCGTCCGGTTGCAGCAGCTACCCATTGCGTGGTTCGACCGTACGCCCGTGGGGCGCCTCGTAACGCGCGTGACGAGCGACGTGGAAGCGCTGAATGAGCTCTTTACCTCCGGGGTCGTATCGGGACTGGGTGATCTCTTCACGCTCGTGGCGATTGGCGTGGCGATGGTGCTCATCGACTGGCGGCTCGCACTGGCCGCGTTCGCGGTGATCCCCTTCGTCTTCCTCGCGTCGCGGGTGTTCCAGCGGCGCGTGCGCTCGTCGTATCGCGACATTCGCACCCGGCTCGCTCGACTCAATGCGTTCGTTGGCGAACGGCTCGCCGGCATGCGCATCGTGCAGCTGTTCGGCCAGCAGCACCGCGAGGCGGCACACTTTGCCCGCCTCAACGAGGCCCATCTCGAGTCTCAGCTGCGCTCGATCACGGTCTACGCCCTGTATTTCCCCGTCATCGAGCTGCTGACGACCCTCGCGTTGGCCAGCCTCCTCGTCACGGCGGGGGGCGAGGCGATGGGCGGCGCGCGCTCGGTGGGAACGGTGGCCGCGTTTCTCCAGCTGGTGCGTCGCTTCTTCCAGCCGCTCCAGGACCTGTCGGAGAAGTACAACATCTTGCAGGCGGCGATGGCGGCGGCCGAACGCATCTTCGACCTGCTGGATACGCCGGCGGCTCCCGGTGTAACGCCCACGCCCGATCGTGAGGCGCGCGTGGCTGCGCTGCGACGCGTGGGGGTGACGGTGGAGTTTCAGGGGGTCTGGTTCGCCTACGAGACGACCCGTGGGGCAAACGACGAGGAACCGTCGCCGTCTCGGTGGGTGCTCAGGGACATCTCCTTCCGGGTGGCGCCCGGGCAGTCGGTGGCCCTCGTGGGGCCTACCGGGGCGGGAAAGAGCACCGTCGTGAATCTGCTCCTGCGCTTCTACGAACCCCAGCGCGGCCGGATTTTGGTGAATGGGACGGACATCCGCGAGATCCCCCTGGACGTGCTGCGGGCGGTGGTCGGCTACGTCCAGCAGGACATCTTCTTGTTCGCCGGGGACGTCGCGGCCAACGTGCGGTTGTCCGCTCCGCTCTCGGACGAGGGGCTCGCGACCGCTGCGGCGCGCGTTGGCGCCGACCGGGTGGTGCGCCGGTTACCCGGGGGCTGGCAGCATGTGCTCGGGGAGCGTGGCGGTGGGGTCAGCATCGGGGAGCGCCAGCTGCTCGCGTTTGCCCGAGCCATTGCGGCTAATCCTGCCCTGCTGGTGCTCGACGAAGCCACCAGCGCGGTGGATTCGCAGATCGAGGCGGAGATCCAGCAGGCACTGTCCACTTTGATGGCGGGACGTACCAGCATTGCCATTGCGCACCGGCTGAGCACGATCGTGGGGGCCAATGAGATTCTCGTCCTCCACCACGGCGAGGTGATTGAGCGCGGTACGCATCGCGTGCTTGCCGCCGCAGGGGGGATGTACGAACGGCTCTTCCGCCTTCAGGCTGGGGGGGTGGGGCTTGAGGACCAGTCTTCGGCCGCCGCGACGCGCTTGCCAAGCGACGTAACGGTCGGGTAGCTTCGCAACACTCTGAAGTACGCCTTGAAGTTCCCTGCGTTTCCCCTGAGACGAAACCCACCCACGTGCAGCTATCTGTCGCCGCCGGTACCGACGTCGGACGCATTCGGGCAGGCAACGAGGACAGTCTCTATGCGGACGCCGATCAGGAGCGCGGGCTCTTTATCGTAGCGGACGGCATGGGTGGACACGCCGCCGGTGAAGTGGCGAGCGAGATGGCGGTGCAGATCGTCGCGCGTGAACTCACCGACGTGCGCGAACCGGCAACGACCAGCGCCCGTCAGCGCATGGCGGAGGCGCTCAAATCCGCCAATCGCGCGATCTACGAGCGCACGATCCAGGAAGCGGACAAGCAGGGGATGGGCACCACGGCCTCGTGCCTGCTCATGGGACAGGGGTGCTACGTCATCGGCCACATCGGCGACTCGCGGGTATACCGCCTGCGCGACGGCATCTTCAGCCAGATCACCAAGGACCACTCCTATGTGCAGGAGCAGGTCGACGCCGGCTTCCTGACGCCGGAGCAGGCGCGCTATCACCCCTACAGCAACGTGATCACCCGCTGCGTGGGAGCCAACGCGGCCGTCGAGGCCGACGTGCTGACCGGTGAGCTGCAGGCAGGTGACCTGTACCTTGTGGCCTCGGACGGTCTCACGGGCATGGTGGAAGATCCCCAGCTCAAGAAGATCCTCGAGTCGAAGCAGACGCCCGGGCGCATGGTGGACACGATGATCACCGAAGCGAACCGGCGGGGCGGGCTCGACAACATCACCGCGATCGTGGTGCAGGTCGTGAAGGTGACCGGCGTGGCGACCGGTGAAATGCCGGCGATTCTCGCACCCTGAGCGGCCGTGCGCGGCAGGTCAGCGTTGTCCCGTCCGCACTCTGATGAGGTGACACATGGCGGATGAATCGGTCGGCCCGGTGGCCGAGTTGTATCTGGGCAACCTGCTGTACGCGCTGGAGCGGTGTGCGCTGTCGCTCGACGCCGAAGGGAAGCCGCTCGACGCCGCCTTTTACCGGGGGATCGGGCGTAAACTGGCCGACGCACGTGGCCGCGATCGAGACCGCGACCGCGACCGCGCGGCCGCCGGGTCGCCGCCGTCCACCGACCCCGATCCGGGACTCCAGAGATGACCGCTCGCCTTCGTTCGCTCGTGGTATTGCTCGCGCTGGTTGGCGCTGCCCCGGCCCACGCCGCGACGCCCGACCCAGTGGTGCCCCGCGGGGGGCGCTGTGCGGCGGCCCCCGACAGCACGCTGTCGGCGCTGCACGCCTCAGGGATGAGCTTCCCCGACTTCGTGGCGGCCGCCAAGGCACGCCGCGAGGGGTGGCTTCGCCTTGCCGACAGTGCCGTGGTCTCCGATGCGCTCGCGACACGGGCGCGGGCGCTGGCATCAGCCGGGGCCGGTGCTTGGCGCCTCCTCGTGGTGGCGGTGGACTCCTGCGGCGATTCGATGAACACGGTCCCGTACGCCGCCAAGGTGGCCGCTCTGGCAGGCGTATCGCTTCGCATTGTGCACCCCCGCGAGGGACGAGCGGTGCAGGAGGCGCACCGCTCGCTCGACGGCCGAACGGCCACCCCGACCTACGTGCTGCTCGACCCATCCGGCGCTGAACGTGGATGTCTCGTGGAACAGCCCCGCGCGCTCCGGGAGTGGTCGTCGGCGGAGCGGAGCCGGGCCTCGCTCGACTCGGTCCACGCCGGTATCCGGGCCTTCTATGCCAAAGACCAGGGTGCCTCGATGGCCCTCGAAGTCGTGGAGCTACTGGAGGCCGCTCTGGCCGGGCGCACGATGTGCGACCGCGGCGTGGCCAAGTAACCGTCCGCGCTCAGCGCAGAAGGGGCGCCCCGCGGTCCAGCCGGTCGCGCACCGCATCAGCTTCCAGGCGTAGCGTGTGCAGCACCGCCGCCGAGGGCACCGGCGCGCGATTCGCGGTGAAGACGCGCAACCGCCTGGCGCTGCGATACAGCTCGTCGCTGAGCCGTGGAAGGTTGATCGCGCCCTCCCACCCTTCGGCGGTCAGGTGCACCACACGCCCGTCGCGGCGCTGGAGCGGAATATCGACCCCGAGCATCTGCGTCTTGGCCGGATAGTCGAGCAGCACGGCCCCCTCCGCTAGCCCAAGCTCCTCGGCGAAGGCGTTCTCCACGCGGCGCGTGAGCGCGTAGTCGCTCGCGATCCACTCTCCCACGTTGTCGCCAAGGATGGCGGCCGGGCATTCGTATGCGCGCTTGTGCAGCCGTCGCACGCGGATGGCGTCGAGGAGCGCGCGCGCCTCGGGGACGAGCGTGGGGGTATCGAGGTGCACCAGCAGCCCTTCGTCGGTGAAGCGGGCCACGCGGTCGGCGGCCACGGCTCCCGTATCGAGCGCTACGGCAACCAGCCGCTTGTACATCGCCGTGGCACTGCGCACGGCATGATGCCAGTACACGTTGCGGTACATCTGGTACTTGGCAAAGAGCAGCGACTCGAGTGCCGAGAGTCCCTTTTCGTGCACGCCAACCGCCGGGCCATGCTCGGGCAGCGTGACCACGACGAGTGAATTGAGCAGCCGGTCCACATCGATCTCGCCGTACGGCACGCCGCACATAGTGGCGTCGCGCTTGAGGTACTCGATCTTGTCGAGATCGATGGAGCCGGAGATCAGCCCCTGTAGCGGATGCGTGCTCCGGCCCGTGATGAGCGCGAACACCTCATCGGGGGCCGTGTCGCCGAGCTGGGCGCGCAGGCAGTGGCCGATCTCCCCCGCCGTGATGAGTGGGCGGGCGACCTCCTCGTGGTCGGTAACGCCAATCTCCTCAAGCGCATGGGAGAAGGGGTAGTGTCCCACATCGTGGAGCAGTGCGGCGGCCCGGACGATCTGCTGCTCGCGGAGCGGTACACCGGTCAGCGCTCCGCGCTCATCGAGCAGCCGGAGTGCCATCCCCGCCAGATGCCAAGCCCCGAGCGCGTGTTCGAACCGCGAATGCGTGGCGCCGGGATAGACGAGAAAGGCCAGCCCCAGCTGCCGCACATACCGCAGGCGCTGCATCACGGGCGTTTCGAGGAGCGACAGCGCCAGGGGGTCGAGGCGGATGTTGTTCCAGAGCGGATCGCGCAGAATTTCCATGCTGAAACATATGCACTGCCTCGGTTGTTGCTCCATCAGCCGCATCCCCGTCGACACGCCGTCGCGGAGCGCCGAGTGGCCGCCTGGAGGGGCTGAGGGGGGCGGAATGGGCGTGACGGGGCTGGCCCGCAACTACGGACGGGCTCGCATCCCGGGCGATCACAACGAAACACGCCCACGCCGCATAAAGAGCACAGGCAATGCGGCCCGCAGCACGGGCCGGCACGGTCGCCGTCGGCGCCCGACTTAACGAATGCCGGCGTACACTCGTCTCAATCGTCGTGACTATTTCATCGCCCGTGTTTCGCCGCCTCGCGTGCGCGCTTACGATGTGCCTGGCGATCGTGGCCAGTGCGTCGTCGGCCATGGCGCAGCAGGTGGATATCATCCGTGGACGTGTCGTCGGCACGGATTCGCTTCCCATCCCCAATGTGCTGGTGACGGCCACCACGCTCACCGGCAATGTGAGTCGCACCCAGCGCACCGACAAAAATGGTCGGTATACCATCTCCTTCCCGGGTGGCGAAGGTGACTATTGGGTGACCTTTTCCGGGATCGGGCTCGCGCCGCGCCGCTATCAGGTCAAGCGTACTGCCGATCAGGAAATCCTGATTGCCGACGCTCGCATGTCGCCGGCGGCGATCACTCTCGACGCCGTGAATGTGACCGAGCGGGTGGCCGCGTCCCGCACGGACACCGTCTCCGACGTGTCGGGCACGGAAAAGTCGGTGGGTGACGAAACGGCGGGATTCCTCTCCGCGGAGCAGATGGGCGACCTCGCGGCCATGGCGTCGGCGATCCCCGGCGTGCAGCTCCTCCTTGGCGCTGATGGCGCCGCCGATGCGTTTTCGGTGTTCGGGCTTGGCGGCGATCAGAACAGCACCCAGCTCAATGGCCTCAACTTCGGCGACTCGCAGCTGCCGCGTGACGCCAACGTGATGTCGTCGCTGTCCACCTCCCCCTACGACGTATCACGGGGCGGCTTCTCCGGTGGGCAGCTGCAGGTGCGTACGCGCTCGGGCTCGAATTTTCTGAGCCGTCGCTTCAGTGGCAACTTCGTGTCACCGCAGCTGCAGTGGGTGGACCGCATCGGTATCGCCACCGGCCAGCAGTACACGAACATGTCGATGGGGGGATCGGCTTCCGGCCCGATCAAGCCCGATCAGATGTTCTACAACACGTCGTTTCAATTCGACCGGCGACTGCAGGACCTGCAGACGCTCATCAACAGCGATGCCTCGGGCTTCGAGGCGGCCGGTGTGTCGGCCGATTCCGTGGCGCGCCTGCTCGACATTCTTGGTTCCGACCAGATCCCCTTCACGGTTGCCGGCTACGATCCGCAGCGCATTCGCACGAGCTTCAACACGCTCAACAGCTTCGACTGGGTGCCGCAGAATTCGTCGCGCGGGAGCACGTACACCTTCACGCTGTCGGGCAACTTCAATCGGACCTCGCCCGTTGGTGGTGGCGGCGGGTTTGGTGGCTTCGGTGGGTTCGGCGGCGGTGGCACCAGTCTCATTACGCCCTCGCGTGACGGCTCGCGCACCAATTGGGGCGGTGCCGCCCAGGCGCGCCACAGTGGCCTGTTGGGCTTCAAGGGCGTCTTCACCGAAACCACGATCGGCTACAGCACCAACCGCAGCGAAGGCGATCCGCTCACGATCCTCCCCTCGGGGAGCGTGCGCGTGAATTCGCAATTCGCCACCGGCGGCGCCTCGGTGGCCAACTTGCAGTTCGCCGGCAGCACGGCGCTCAACAACGCCAACTCCAATGCGTCGCTCGCCGCCAACAACACCCTGTCCTGGTTCTCGAGCGATAATCGCCATCGCGTGAAGCTCACCAGTGAACTGCGGCGCGACGAGTTCACGTCGCTCTTCAACTTCAACGAGTTCGGATCGTATTCGTACAATACGCTTGCCGATCTCGAGGGCAATCGCCCGGCGTCCTTCACGCGGCTGCTCTCACCGCGCACGCGCAAGGGCAGCCAGATCGTGGGCGCGGTGTCGCTCGGTGACGCGTGGCGTCCCACCAATGACCTGCAGGTCCAGTACGGCGTACGGGTAGATGGCAACCACTTCAGCATGGGGCCGAACCAGAATCCCGACGTCCAAGCCAAGTTTGGACATGACAACGCCGAGGTGCCGAACCGTCTCTACGTGAGCCCGCGCGTGGGCTTCTCGTGGACGATCGGGCAGGCCGACCAGATGGCCCTGCTCCCCGGTATGATCCGCGCGCCGCGCGCCGTGGTCCGCGGCGGTGTGGGCGTGTTCCAGAACACCCCCGGCACACAGCTCATCTCTGGCGCGATCGACAACACCGGTCTCCCGACCGGTCTGCAGCAGCTCACCTGCCTCGGCGCGGCCACACCGCTCCCGGATTGGCAGTCGTACGCCAACAATCCCAACAACATCCCGCGCACCTGCGTCGATGGCACCAACGGCACGGTGTTCTCCAACAGTGCGCCCAACGTGAACCTGTTCCTCCCCGACTACTACGCCCAGCGCTCCCTGCGCGGCAATCTCGGGTGGCAGGGACCGGTGCTGAAGAACCGCTTCAGCCTCTCGTTCGATGCGACGATGTCGCGCAACCAGCGGCAGCAGGGTGGCGTGGATCTCAACTTCCCCGACCTCCAGCGCTTCACGCTGGCCAGCGAGGGGGGCCGCCCCATGTTCGTGACGCCCTCGGCGATCGTACCGACCACCGGTCAGGTGGCGTGGCGCCAGGCCCGCGTGGTGGATGCGTACGGTCGCGTGACGGCGCAGACGTCACAACTCGAGTCGGAGAGCAAGCAGGTCTCGGTGAGCCTCCGCCCCATGGTCTTCAACTCGCGCTGGTTCTGGAACACCACCTATGTGCTGGCCGACGTGCGTGAAGAGTTCCTGGGCTTCAACAGCACCGTGGGCTCGCCCGTGGGGAGCGAGTGGTCGCGCGGCGGGAACTTCTCCCGTCACCAGATCCAGTACTCGCTGTCGTACAACGCGTGGGACGCCGTGCGCATCTCATGGTTCGGCAACGTGCGCTCGGGCATCTACTACACGCCAACGATCAATCAGGACGTGAACGGCGACAGCTACGGCAACGACCGCGCGTTCATCTTCGATCCGGCGACGGTGTCTGATCCCGCGCTCAAGGCGGGCCTCGAGAACTTCCTGGCGACCGGCACGAGTGAGGCGGTGGCCTGCGTGCGCAGTCAGCTCGGTGCCTTTGCCGGTCGCAACAGCTGCCAGGGGCCGTGGACCTTCTCGGGCAACCTGAACGTGTCGTTCAACTCGCTCAAACTGGGGCTCCCGCAGCGCGCCAATATCTCCTTCCAGATCGCCAATCCCCTCAACGGCTTCGATCGACTGCTCAATGGTGAGAGCGGCCTGAAGGGATGGGGCTCGTTCGTGAACCCGCAGTCCAACGGCGCGCTCCTCTTCGTGCGCGGCTTCGATCCGGTTACGAACGGCTACAAGTACGAGGTGAACGAACGCTTCGGTAGCACGCGCCCGAGTCAGACGACGCAGCGCTCGGCGCCGGTCACCTTCACGTTGCAGATGGGCTGGGATCTCGCGCCGTCGCGTGAGCAGCAGCAACTCCTGCAGCAGCTCGATCGTGGCCGGTCTCGCCCGGGCAACAAGCCCACGTTGCAGCAGCTCCGCCAGACGGCCAACGTGGGCCTCATCAATCCCATGCAGCAGCTGCTCCAGCAGGCGGATACGCTCAAACTCACGCGTAAGCAGGCCGACAGCCTCGCCACGCTCAACCGCCTCTACGTGCTCAAGAGCGACAGCATCTGGACGCCGGTGGCGCGCTTCCTCGCGGACCTGCCGGACAAGTTCAATCACGACGCGGCCTACGAGCGCTATCGCCGAGCGCGTGAACAGACAGTCGACATTCTCATCCGGATTGCCCCGGGCGTGAAGGACATGCTGACGGCCGAACAGATTCGCATTCTGCCGACGTCGCTGGTCACGTTCATGGACAAGCGGAACCTGCAGGGTATCCGCTCGGGTACGCAGGGTGACAACCGCTTCGGCGGCGGCATGGGCATGGGTCGGGGGCGCTGATCATGATTCCGATGCGAACGCTCGTGAAGCCGACCTTCACTGATGGCCGAGGGGCCGCAGGCATGACCAAGACATCGCGTGGATCAATCGCGTCGGCCCTGCGCTGGAGCGCGGCGGGCGTGGTGCTGAGTGCCTCCACGGCATTCGCACAGGGCGTACCCACGTCGCCAGTGGCCACGGTGCCGCTGCGCGACGTGACGGCGGTGGTCGCGCGTGCAGCGCAGCCAGTAACCGGGGTGAATATGGTGCGCC
Source organism: Gemmatimonas sp. (assembly GCF_044344655.1). Taxonomy (GTDB): domain Bacteria; phylum Gemmatimonadota; class Gemmatimonadetes; order Gemmatimonadales; family Gemmatimonadaceae; genus Gemmatimonas. The sequence goes on along the minus strand of NZ_JBIJCN010000004.1, from coordinate 94,437 downwards.
CGCTCAGCGACGGCTCCGTGTTCGTGAACGACGTGCAGCGGCGTCAATTGCTCAAGTTCGATGCCTCGCTCAAGAATGTGACGGTGGTGGCCGACACGGCTCCCGGGGCGCTCATGCCGTACGGCCAGCGTCCGATCGGACTCATTCCGGGCGGTGGTGACTCCACGATCGTGGTGGATGCGTCCACGCTGTCGCTGGTGGTACTCGACAAGGATGGACGCATCGTGCGCGTGATGGCGTCGCCGCGGCCGAACGACATCAATACGCTGAGCAACATGAACCTCGGCTCGCACGCGTTCGACGCGAAAGGCCGGCTGTACTATCGGCAGGGCGGGCAGGGGGGACAGGGAGGTCCTGGCGGCGCTGGCATGGCCATGATGTTCGGTGGCGGCAACGATCGCGGTGGCAACCGTGGCGGCGGCCAGGGCGGCAACAACAACCGCCAGCAGCCCAACAATCGCGGCGGCGGTGGGGACTTCGGTGGTCCGCCGGCCGGCGGCGGGCAGGGTGGTCAGCCGTTCGGCGGCCCGGGCGGTCGCGGATTCAATCCCGCCAACCAGCCCGATTCGGTACCGATCGTTCGAGTGGACTTCGACACCCGCAGGGCCGACACGGTCACTTTTGTGAAGGTGCCGAAGAGCGAGTCGCAGATGACGCGTGGCGAGGACGGGAGCACCCGTCTCACCATCAAGATCAATCCCCTCCCGCAGGCCGATGACTGGGCGCTCCTGAGCGACGGCACGGTGGCGGTGATGCGCGTGCTGGACTACCACGTGGACTTCTATCGTCCGGATGGCACCCACGCCGCGTCCGATAAGCTGCCGTTCGACTGGAAGCGCATCACCGACGATGAGAAGACCAAGCTGGTCGACTCGCTCTCCACGCTCGCCAAGGCGGCGAGCCAACGGGCGGGTCAGGGTGGTGGGGGCGGCTTCCGGATGTCGTTCGAACCGATCGCGGCCGACAAGTTTCCCGACTACTACCCGCCGGTGCGTCAGGGCTCGAGCATCGCTGATCGCAGCGGCAACCTCTGGGTGGTGCCCTCCACCTCGAACCTTGCCTCGCAGCTCGCGCAGACAATGATGGGCGGCATGGGCGGCATGGGCGGGCGCGGCGGTCCGCCGCCAGGCGTCATGGGCGGGGCAGCCGGTGGCCAGCCGGGGCAGCGCGGCGCGGCGCGCGACAGCACGCGCCAAGGGCCGCCGCCGGCGGCCATGATGGCGATGATGGGCGCCATGATGAATCAGCCCCCGTTGGTGTACGACGTGATCGGTCCCGACGGCACACTCCGCGAGCGCGTGAAGCTCCCCAGCGGCCGGCAGCTCGTGGGCTTCGGCCCGAACGGCCTGATCTTCCTCGCGGCTCGCGAGGGGCGGCAGATGTATCTCGAAACCGTCAGGCTGGCTGAGGCCAAGTAACGGCGGCGCTATCCCGGAACGAGACGAGCCCCCTGAATCACTTCAGGGGGCTCGTCTCGTTCATGCGGTCGCCGTGGTGTCAGCCCCGCGGGCCGGCCGCGAGGATGCTGGGCGACACCGCGTCGCCGAACTTCTTGATGTTCTCGCGGAACATCGCGGCGAGCTTCTGCGCCTGCACGTCGTACTCGCCGGGATTTGCCCAGGTACCGCGCGGGTCGAGCACTTCACCGGGCACGTCGGGAATCCACTGGGGGATCTGCAGGCCGAACACGGGATCGGCCTGGTACTCGGTGCCATCAATTGCGCCACCGAGTGCCGCACGCACCATCGCACGGGTGTAGCTCAACTTCATGCGCTTACCCACGCCGTACGGGCCACCGCTCCAACCGGTGTTGACCAGCCACACCTGCGAGCCGTGCTCGCGCAGCAGCGCGCCGAGCATCTCGGCGTACTTGGTGGGGTGCCACACGAGGAAGACGGCGCCGAAGCACGCCGAGAAGGTGGCCTGCGGCTCGGTCACCCCGCGCTCCGTGCCGGCCACCTTCGCCGTGTAGCCCGACAGGAAGTAGTACATCGCCTGTTCGGGGGTGAGACGCGCGATCGGCGGGAGCACGCCGAAGGCGTCGGCGGTGAGGAACACCACGTTCTTGGGGTGTCCGCCGCGGCCGCTCGGGACATGGTTCTTGATGTACGGCAGCGGGTACGACGCGCGCGTGTTTTCGGTAATGCTCTGGCTGCCGAAATCGACGGTGCGCGCCGGCTGGTGCAGCACCACGTTCTCGAGGATCGTGCCGAACATCTGCGTCGTCGCAAAGATGTCGGGCTCACTGTCCGGCGAGAGGTTGATGACCTTCGCGTAGCAGCCGCCTTCGAAGTTGAACGTCCCCTCGGCGCTCCAGCCATGCTCGTCGTCGCCAATGAGGCCACGCTCAGGGTCGGCCGACAGCGTCGTCTTGCCGGTGCCGGAGAGACCGAAGAAGAGGGCCGTATCACCGTCCGCGCCGATGTTGGCGGAGCAGTGCATGGAGAGCACACCCTGCTTCGGCAGCAGGTAATTCATGACGGTGAACATCGCTTTCTTGAGTTCACCGGCATAGCGCGTCCCGCCGATCAGGATGGCACGTTCGGCGAGGTTCAAAACGATGAACGTGCCCGTACGCGTGCCATGCTTGGCGGGATCCGCCTGCATCTCCGGCGCGTGATACACCGTGAAGTTCGGCGCGAACTGTGCGAGCTCGGCGATGTCCGGGCGGATGAACATGTTGCGCACGAACGCCGCATGCCACGCGTTGGGCAGGACGTAGCGCACGCTCAGGCGCGTGGACGGGTCCGCACCGCAGTAGAGATCCTGCACGTACAGGTCGTCGAGGCCGTTGAGGTACTGCTGCACATCGGCCTTGAGCGTGGCCCAATGCTCAGGCGAGATGGGCTGGTTGACTTTACCCCAATCCACGTCGGCTTCGCTGGCGGGCTCCTTCACCACGAACTTGTCGTTGGGGGAGCGGCCGGTGTGCGGCGAGGTGACGGCGACGAACGGGCCCATGTCGGCGAGTGTCCCTTCGCCACGCCGGATGGCGCTCTCGATCAGCTCAGGGGCGACATAGTTCCAGTGAACCCTGCCCTTGGGGGCAATGCCCTGCGGAGCAAGACCGTCGGCGCTCTCACGAGCAGGGGACGACGGAGTGATCTGTGTCGCCATGGTGCGACCCTCATGAAATAAACGTTCAGCAGGGGACCCCGGGCGCCCACGAGGCGCGAGGTCACCCTGCAACGGAACAGCAAACGAAGGAGAGGCGGCCGAGCCGAAAGTCGGCTGCGGCCGCGCCAATAGAACAAGATGTACCCGTGGCGGCTTCGTCTCAAGCGCTGGGGAATCAGACGAAGCTCTGCTGTTTCATGGTGTTACATCCGCTCTAGCAAGACGTCGGCTGTCTGCGCCAGCAGCCACCGCAAGGTCTGGGTATCGCGGCCACTGATGGCTGATGTTCGCGGCGAGGCAAACATCACGTCCGCTTCGGAGTCGCTGTGTCCTCCGATACCGACCGCATGCCCGAGTTCATGGGTGACGACCGCGTCGAAGAGCGGTGCCAGGGTGATGCGCCCCATATCGATCCGGATCAGGACGGTCGCCGTGCCGCTCGGACCGTCGGTCGTGAGCGGCAGCAGGGCGGCTCTCCCGTTGATCGGGCAGAGGTACGTGTACCCCGACGCCCCCGTGGTCGAGTAGGGGCAGGCGGGGGGGGGCGTGACGGGCATGGCACTCCCGCGCTCGAACACGATCACGTTAGCCTGCGCGATATTCGTGGTCCGCTGCAGCGTGAAGCGCTCGCGGTCTGGTACCGCGTTCCAGCGGGCGATCGCGCCATTCACGGTCGCCGACAGATCGTACGGGCCCGTGCTGGTCGGCACCACGTACACGTTGACCCGGCGGCCATTGCTCCACCGGTACCGCTGCCCCGCCGTGAGCGCGGTGGGGTCGTAGGCGAAGCTGGTGGGCGCCGTGGACGGCGCGTCACACCCGCCGGCAAGCAACAGGCCGGAGACCGCGAACGCCACGGGCACGAGCGGCGGCGACCAGCGCCGGCCGCGCGACACGTACTGCATCATCCGGCCGACTGATCGCCAGCATGACTGCCAGGGCATTGGGTAGATGGTCCGAGGCTCGGCGTTTCCCGCAGGGGCCACCACACGTGGCGCCCGCCGCAATATGAGTACGGGCAGGGCCATGGCGCGACCGCGGCACGGGAGGTGGCGCACTTCCGGTGGTACTCCGCCGGCTGTTCTGACCCGGCGCCGTTCGCCGGTCAGGCGGCGCGGTACCCACGTAGCGTGCGCAGCATGCGGCCGTCGAGCTCCGCCGGTGTGTCGCCCTTGGGCGTTTCGATGATGCGCGGAACGTGGGCCAGCCGCCCGTCCGTCATGATGCGCCGGAATGCCTCCCCGCCGATCGTCCCCTCGCCAATCAGTTCGTGGCGATCGAGATGCGATCCGAGCGCGGCCTTGGAATCGTTGAGATGGAGACAGCCGAGGTGCTCGAAGCCCACCTCATCACCGAAGCGCTGCCACACGCCGTCGTAATCGGTCACGAGATCATAGCCTGCAGCCCAGATGTGGGCGGTATCGAGGCACACGCCCACGCGCGCGCGCAGGGGCGACGGAATGCGTGACAGCAGGTCGGCCATCTCTTCGAACGTGGAGCCCAGCACCGTCCCCTGACCGGCGGTGAGCTCCATGAGGAGCCGCGTGGGGCCCTGTTCCAGTTCGAGGGCTTGGACGATCCCGTCGGCGTTGCGCGCAAGCCCGCTCGCGCGGTCGTCCATGAAGTTGCCAGGGTGTGACACCACGGCATCGAGGCCCAGCGCGTGGCACCGTCGCAATTCGGCACGGAAGCTGTCGATCGAGCGGGCGCGTAGGTCAGGATCGGGCGATGCGAGGTTGATGAGATACGAATCGTGCGCGCAGAGCCAGCGCACATTCGTTTCCGCCATCGCCGTGCGGAAACGCGTGGCTTCCTCCGCCTCGATCTCACGCTCGGCCCAGCGGTTGGCCTGTTTGGTGAATAGCTGCGCGGCCGTGGCACTGATCTCTCGGGCACGCGCGGCGGCTTCCCAGGTGCCACCGGCGATCGACACATGCGCGCCGAGCGGCGCGACATCGACCGTCCAGTCGCCGGCATCCACGGTGATGGGGGCACTGATCGACGGTGCCGGCGGCGAGGCGGCCTTGCGGGTACTCGGCTTCGGCGTCTTGGCCGGAGCGGTGGGCACCGACGACGTCGAGCCAGCGGGCGCGGTCTTCTTGGCAGGCATGAACGATGGAGTGAGAGCGATCAGCGCTTTGCGCGCAGATACTCGAGTGGGTCGATCGCACGCCCCTTGGGGCGGATCTCGAAGTGCAGGTGTGGCGGCAACTCCGGGTCGGTGTTGCCGACGGTGCCGAGCACCTGACTGTTGGTCACCTGCTGTCCGCGCCGCACGTCGATACGCTGGAGCGAACCATACACCGAATAGTCGCCGCCACCGTGCTGCACGATCACGGTGGGACCGTAGGTCCCCACGTTGTCGGCCAGGACGACCTCCCCCGCCGCGATGGCGCGTACGGCCGTCCCCACCGTGGCGCCGATACCGATGCCGTTCCAGCGGGTGGTGGTGTTGTTGGGGTTCACCACGCGCCCGAAGCGGTAGAGGATCGTCCCGTCCACGGGCCAGTTCAACTTCCCGAGATCCGACGTGCGGATCGTGGAGGGGGCCGCCGGCCGGGCGTTGGGAGCCATCGCCGCACGACGGCGCGCGGCTTCGAGCGTGGCGATGGCGTTGGCGATGCGTGACTCGTCGCGCACGAGCTGCTTAAGCCGCTCGCGGGTCCGCTGCGCCGTCCGCTGCACCGCCGTGAGGTTCTGCTGCCGCCGCGATTCCAATTCGGCGAGACGACGCGCCTCGCGATCCTTCTCCTGCCGGTTGCGCTGCACCTCTTCCTGCAGGCGCACGAGCAGGAGGCGTTGGCGGTTGATCTGGTCGCGCAGGCCTTCCACGCGGCGGACCAGCGTGCGGTCGTTGAGCGCGAGTTCGTGCAGGTACTTGTAGCGTGCCATGAGGCCCGCGAAGGACTGCGCCGACAGCATCGCTTCCACGTCGCGGAGACTCCCGCGCTTGTAGATCTCGACCATGCGCCGCTGCAGGGCGTTACGCTTGCTCTTGAGCTCATTCTCCGCTTTTCTGAGCTCTGCGCTGGCGGTGACGACTTCCTCGTTGATCGTCTCGAGCTGCTGGTCGAGGGCTTGCACCAGTCGCTTCGTGGTGCGGCGCTGCGCCTCGAGGTTGTTCACTTCGTCGGCGATCGTGCGTGCCGTGCGCTGCAACGCGCTCATGCGTGTTTCGAGGTCACTACGCTCACGGCGGATCTTGTCCAGCTCATCCTGCTGCTGGCGCAGGCGCTGCGCCGACGTGGGCGGCTGCTGGGCGGCGGCCACCGGCACCGGCGACCATTCGCCGACCTCAAGGGGGGCCGCAAAACTCAGCGCGGCAAGGCATGCGCCAATCGACAGGGTACGGGGCACGCGCTGTCCCGGCGTCAGTCGCGCCAGACCCGACGCAGGTGCCGCCCCACGGAGAACCAGCTCCCGAGCAGCCCGATCACGCCGCCGGCGGCCACGCCGAGCAGCATCTGCTCGGTGGTGAAGAATTGGGTGCGCATCAGCGACGCGGTGAGCAGCGCGGTGGTGCCCCAGGCCATCGCCAGAGCCAGCGCTCCGCCGGCCACCCCTTTGAGTAGGCCATCGAGGAGATACGGCAGGCGCACGAAGCCGTTGGTGGCACCGACGAGGCGCATGATCTCGATCTCGCGCGTGCGCGCCAGAATCGCCATGCGGATGGTGCTGCCGATGATGATCACGGCGATCAGCGCGAACACACCACCCAGTACGGTGCCGGCGAGCGCCGCGATGTTGCGGATGCGATAGAGCTTCTCCACCCACTCGCGACCGTAGCGGACGTCTTCCACGATCGGATAGGTGCGCAGGCTCTGGGAAATCTCCTCCACGGTGGCCGGGTCGCGCTGCCCCTCCTTGAGTCGCAGTTCAACCGACGCAGGGAGGAAGGCGCCGTTCAACACATCACGGAACTCATCGAGTTCGGCGCGTGCGCGGGCGAGCGCCGAGTCGGGCGACACATAGCCCACCGCGGCGACCGCCGGATTGCGCTCCACGCGCTGCATGAGGTCGTCGATCTGCGCATCGCGCGCACCCTCCACGAGGAAGGCCCGGATTTCCACGCGGGCCTCCACGTCACGCAGCGCCGCGCGGATGTTGATCGCCACGAGGCCAAACAGGCCGAACGCGAAGAGAGAAAAAGCGATCGTGATCACGCCGAGCATGCCCAGCAGGGGCGCACGACGGTAGGCGAGGACCACCTCGCGAAACGCCAGGCGCATCAGCGACGCCCCCGCATGTTGGCCACCAGCATGCCGACATCGGTGCCATCGAAGACCACCTGTCCGTGATCGAGCTCGATGCACCGCTGTTGCGCACGTTGGATCATCGCCACGTCGTGGGTGGCCATGAGCACCGCGGTCCCCCGCGCATTGATCTCGCGAAGCAGCAGGTAGATCGCGTGGGTGGTGCGGTCATCGAGGTTCCCGGTGGGTTCGTCGGCGAGGAGCAGGAACGGATCGTTGGCCAGTGCCCGCGCGATCGCCACCCGCTGCTGCTCGCCGCCGCTCAATTCGTGCGGGTAGGCGGTGGCGCGCGACGCAAGCCCCACCTGGGTGAGCAGTCGCGCGACCTTGGGGGCGATGGCTGACGGCGGCACGCCGGTCACTTCGAGGGCGAAGGCCACATTCTGCTCGGCGGTGCGGTCGGGGAGCAAACGGAAATCCTGGAACACGATCCCCAGACGGCGACGCAGCTGCGGAATGTCCCGCGCCTTGATCGACAGGCTCGAATACCCCGAGACGCGCACTTCGCCGGTCGTGGGGCGTTCGGCCATCGTCAACAGCTTGAGGAGCGTGCTCTTGCCGGCACCGGAATGTCCCACGAGAAACACGAACTCACCCTGCTGCATCTCGAAGGAGACATCGCGGAGCGCCATCCCCGACCGCGGATACTCCTTCGACACGTTCGACACCCGGAGAATGCCCGACATCGATTACGCCTCGGTCGGGTTGGCCGTGGCAGGGAGGGCCGCGCAAAGGGCGGCCGTGATGGCGTCGAGGGGTTCGAGCCCCACATGCACGCGCACCCACCCGGCCACGGCGCCAGGCGTGACCTGCGTGACCATGGAGCTCAGGCGCGATGCGCCGGCCATGCGAGCGGTCGCGACGGTGGCGACGCGCACGTCGTCGTGACCGCCGGCCAGCTGTAACTGCAACATGGCGCCGGCGCCGGTCATGTATTCGGGCAGCACGTCGTGGTCCGGGTGCGAGGGGAGGGCCGCGTATGAGACAGCACGGACGGCGGGATGTTGCTGGGCCCAGCAGGCGAGCTGTCCCGCCGTTTCGGTCTGGCGCTCCACACGCACCTGCAGCGTCGCGAGGCTGCGCTCGAGCTGCGTGCTGGCCAGCACGTGTGGCACGCCGCCCCACCGCTCCATCTTGCGGCGCACCTCCTCGACCAGCCCGTCCGTGCCCGCCACCACCCCGCCGCTGCCGTCGGGCTGCCCGTCGAGGAAGATCGCCGTATCGTGCAGTACGATGTCGGCTCCGTGCGCGATCGGTCTGAAGCGAACCGGTGATGCGGCACTGGCGTCCACGATGAGCGCCAATCCGAGTTCCTGTGCGAGCGTGCGTGGCGCCTGCAGCTCCACGATGCGCCCCGATTCGAGGACCGGCGACTCCACGTAGAGCGCTCGCGTGGTGCGGGTCAGTCCGCGCCGCCAGCCGCGCGTTTCACGCGGGTCCACGAAGGTGACCTGCACGCCGAGGAGCGGCAGCTCCTCCTCGAAGAAGCGACGGGTGTCGTCGCGCAGCCAGCTGCACGCGAGGAGGTGATCACCCGGGCGCAGGAGGGCGAGCGACGTGCAGGCCACGGCGGCGCGGCCGCTGGCGAGCAGCAGCGCCGACTCGGCCCCTTCGAGATCGGCCAGGCGGCGATGGAGCAGGGCAGGCACTCAGCGCGCGGGGGAAGGGTCCTGGGGCTTACGCGGCTGGCTGTCCACCCGGAGCACCCGGATGACCTCCGAGGGAGAGGCCCCCGCCACGTCACGGAGCACGCAGCCCCCCCGTGGGAGGCTCTCGTCCACCTCGAGCACCGCCAGTTCCGAGCGGCGCTCCGATACCACACGCACCAGTTCCCCCGCCGTCACGAGGCGGACGAGGGCGTCGTCTGGGCGCAGGCGGACCATGGGCCCCCGATCGGGATCCCCCTTTCGCGTGGCAATGAAGCCCACCACCTGCAGCGGCGGGGCGAACCCGCTGAACATCCCGAGCTTGCGGGTGCCCGCGCCGGGCCCCCCCAACGGCTTCTTGTCGTCGCTCATTGCACCCCCGTGCCGGGCCCCGGGAGATGGCCATGGACCACGCCGGGGACCAGATAGCCGTCATCGCGTCGCATCACGAGGCGCCGGCGGACGAGCCGCTCGAGCTGCCCCTCCGCAACGGCCGCCGCCACGCCCAGCAGCACCGCCGCCTGCTCGGCCTGCAGTGGCCCATGATCGCGCACGATGCACCAGTGCGCGCGCTCCTCATCGTCCACGTAGCCGAACAGCTCCGCCTCGCCCTCGTGCCACGAGACCAACGCGAGCGCGTGACGCTCGAGGACCGTTTCGATGGGATCGATGTGGCCCTCGTGGATCCCGCGGAAGGTGAGATACCCGTCCGGACCGCCGTCGGCGGTGTAGCGCAACAGCAGCTTGGCGACGATCTCGTCGGCGCAGGAGAAGTCGAGCAGGTTGACCTGCGAGAAGTCGATCGTGGTCAGGAGCGGCGCGCCGACATCGCGCACCTGCTGCTCGATCGCGGTGCGCACGGCGGCCCCGGTGGGGCGGGTAACCAGGTTGGAATACAAGTCACACACCGTGCCGCGCAGGACCGTGCCCACATCGATGTGCATCAGAACCGGCTCCGTGAGCGCGGCGACGCGGGAGCCGCGCCCCGCGGGCGCGCCGGAGCGTCCCCGATGCGCTCGGGGATGATGATCTGCATCTGCGCGCCAGGAAAATACGGCAGCTGCTCCGTCATGGGGACGTCTTCGTCCCACTCGGGGGTGATCGCAATGCGCGCGGTGCCGCTCCGCACGGTGAGTTTGCCGTGCCATCGCCCCACGAAGCGGCGGATGCCGGCGAGGCCCTGACCGCGCCCGGCGTCGCCGTGACGGAAGCGCGAGATGGCGCGCAGCACGGCGTCTTCGAGGGCCATGGCATCGTCCCAGCGATCGCTCTTGCGATGATTGGGCGCGCTCTCGAGTGACTTGCGGAAGCCCACGCCGGCGTCGCACACAGCAATCACCACCACGCGACGCCCAAGGCGACGCGTGTACTTGTACGTCTGCACCGCCACCCAGCCGCCTTGGCCGGCATGCTCAACGATGTTCTGGCAGGCTTCGCTCAACGTCATCCCGAACACGCCCGTGACCGCGGTGTCGAGATTGAGCTGACCATGCAGGATATCCGCGGCCTTGCTCTGGATGCGCCCAACCACGCCGTGCACGTCGTCGCTCTTGGTGATCGGCGTGATCTCGAGCAGGACGTCGCTCTCGTGCGCGTCGCGAGCGCGCGGCACGCTGCCGTGCAGCTCGTAGAGCTCGGCGGCATGCCGGAAGAAGCCTGCGCGCGACCAGTACGACACCGTGTCCGGATGTTCGGGCACAGCAAAGGCGAGCTTCTCGGGGCGCGCCTGAGGCACGCAGAGCAGCGCGGTGAGCCCGTACGGCGACGCCCAGCGCGCATGACGCGCGTCGAGCAGGATCTTCGAGCCTTCAGGCACGGCGGCCAGTTGCTCGATCACCTGCTCGAAGGAATGCTCGTCGAGCGAATGCGGCACGCTGATGACAGTCGTCACGTGGTGCTGAGCTCTCCGCGGAGATGGTTCGAGAGGCCGGCGGCCCCTCGATGTTCGACGTTGCGTGATGCCGCGCGATTCGCCGCAGCGATCGCGTCCGTCAACTTATCACCGGCGAGCAGTCTGGAGAAATGGGTCGCACCCCACACATCGCCGCAGCCGGTGGGATCACCCGGGCCATCCACGCGCGGCGCCACGCCGGGCACGAGCGCGGTGCGCACCGCGCCGAGGGCCCCGGCCCCGCCGCGGGGGGATGTGGACAGGGCAACGTTGTGACCTCGCCGGGACGGGAGGTCGCTCAGTTGCTCGATCCCCGGCGCCGCGAAGTACGCCGCGCCGCGCTTGCCGAGCGTCACGCCCAGCACCGAGACGCCTGCGGCCATCGCTGTGGCGGCGAGGGCCATGGCATCGGGGGCCATGAGTCGCATCTCGTCCTCGTTCACCTGCATCACGTCGAAGCAGGCACACCACTCCGCCACGTTGGGGAGTGGGCGGGGGGTACGCAGCCCGTCGGTCTGCACGGCCATCACCAGCATATGCAGGTCGCAGTAGATCGGTCCCTGGAAGTGCGCGCGAATGAGCTGCGCCGTCTCGAGGTCGATCTCCCAGCCACTCAGCAGATTGATGTACAGGGCGTCGAGCCGGGCGGCCTCCAGCACCGGCTTGAGTCCCAGCCACGTCCAGGCCGGCACCCCACCGGTGAGATGCTCGGTGCGCCGTTCGTCGTCGAGATAGCGCAGCTCGACGCGGTTGTTGGGGTACGGCACGCCGATCAGCTGCGCATCGGGCGCCATACGGCGCAACCGGTGGATGTACAGCTGCGCGCGCTCCACGAGGTCGTGGCCAACCATCGCGAGCGGCACGATCTCCCAGTCGTCGGGGAGCGCGGCGTCGAGCGCCGACAATGAGTAGGTGATGCCGCCCCACTCTTCGATGGGGACGCTGCGGCCGTCACGGCCGTGCAGCACATCCCACACGAATGATCCGATCACGCCCACGCGGCGCTTGCGGGGCGTGCCCGTGGTTGCCGTCATGCTCACGCCGGCGGGTGGCCGGTGGTCTGCGAAATGAATGAGGCCACGGCGCCGACCACGCCGGCGGTGCCGGGAAGGGTGCCCGGCACGATGCGACAGGCATCGGACACGCTCTTGAAGGCGCGCCGACGGACTTCCGTGCGCAGCGGCGCGAACAGGGCTTCACCGGCCTGCGTGACCCCACCCGCGATCACCACCACGTCGGGGTTGAACACGTTGAGCAAGTTGGCGAGACCAGCGCCAAGGTACTTGGCCGTATCGCGCACGATTTCGAGCGCGAGGGCATCACCCTGACCGGCGGCATCGTAGACCTTGGCGGCCGTGATCTTCGCGAGATCGCCGCCCACGAGCGACGGCAGGATCGACGATTCATCGTTGTGCAGCGCCTCGCGCGCGCGTTCGGCAATGGCGCTGCCCGACGCGTACGCTTCGAGGCAGCCGTAGTTGCCGCAGCCGCAGCGGCGGCCATGGAGATCGATCGTGATGTGCCCGATCTCGCCGGCGGCGTCACTCGAGCCATGGTAGACGTGCTTGTCCACGATGATGCCGCCGCCGACACCGGTGCCGATCGTCACACCGATCACGTTGCGCCCGCCGCGTGCGGCGCCGAGCCACCACTCGCCGTACGTGGCGCAGTTGGCGTCGTTGTCGAGCGTCACCGGCAGGCCGGTGAGTTCGGTCATGCGCGCAACAAGCGGGAAGTCGTACCACTTGAGATTGGGGGCGGCGAGCACGAGCCCCGCGCCGCGGTCCACCGTGCCGGGGGCCCCAATTCCCACGCCAAGGAAGGCGCTGCGCGGGACGCCGGCTTCCTTCATCGTGATCGCCACGGTCGTGTTCACCATGCGCGCCATGCGGCCGACAACCGCGTCGGCTCCCTCGAGCGCCAGCGTGGGTTCAGTCTGGGAACCGAACAGCCGCGAGCCGTCGCGGGCCATGGCCGCCACGACGATGTTGGTGCCGCCAAGGTCGACACCGATGATGAAATGCGATTCCGGAGAGGGCGAGGCCATGCCACAAAGGTAACAGCGTGAACTACCCCACCACCCCCGCCACCCCCGCGACAACGTCCGTCGCCGTGAGCTCGCGCATGCACCGCCAGTGGCCCATGGGACACTGCATCGGACCATGCGCATGGCATGGCCGGCAGGGCAGGGTCTCGCGCCCCAATATCCTCGCGCGCTCCGCAAGGGGGCCGAAGCCAAACGCCGGAATCGTGGGGCCGAAGATCGCGACCGTGGGCGTGTTCATCGCGCTCGCGAGGTGCAGCGGCGCGGAGTCGTTGGTCACGAGCACGGCACAGCGGGCGAGCAGCGCGGCCGAGCCGAGCAGCGACAGCTTCCCCGTCGCATCGATGGGCGGCGGCGCATCGGGGCGCGCGGCGGTGGCAGCCTGCACGATGGCCGCGGCGAGCGGCGCATCACCGGCAGCGCCGAGGATCACGAGACGGGTGCTGGCGTACGTGTGGCTGCGCACCAGCGCCGCCGCGAGGTCGGCGTACGACGGCCACCGCTTGGTGGCCCACACGCTGCCAGGGGCGAGGGCGATGAGTCGCTCCTGCTCCGAAACGCCATGTGCCGCGAGGAGCGTATCCACCGCGGCGTTCTCTGTGCCGCCGGGATACAGCGACGGCCGCAGCGCCGTCGGGACCGTGCGGTCGCCCGGCGCGTTCGCGAGCTGCCAGAGCCGCACGGCATGGTGCTGTGTGCGGTCGTACGGCACGCGACGGGTCGTGAGCCACTGGCCGCCACTCGTGTCGAACGTCACGCGCTCGGGGATTCGTGCCAGCCAGGCGAGCGCCGCGGTGCGGCTCGAGCCCTGCGCCAGGAACGCCCGCTGCGCGCCCGTCGCGGCGAGGCGCGCAGCCACGCGACGCAGCCCGCCGATCCCGCGATCGGCCCCACGCTTGTCGAACACGATCACGCTCGCCACGGCCGGATGGTTGGCCAGCACCGCGGCATTCGCCGGCGTGGCCACCACATGCACAAGGCCCTCACCAGCCAACCGCTCGAGGAGCGGGGTGGTGAGGACCATGTCGCCCAAGAAGCTGGTCTGGAGGACGGCGGAGATCACGCCGTCAGTCCACCTGCAGCACCGCGAGAAACGCTTCCTGCGGAATTTCCACGCTGCCGACCTGCTTCATGCGCTTCTTGCCTTCCTTCTGCTTCTCCAAGAGCTTGCGCTTGCGTGAGATGTCGCCGCCGTAGCACTTGGCCAGCACGTCCTTGCGGAGCGGCTTCACGGTCTCGCGGGCGATGACCTTCTGGCCGATCGTGGCCTGAATGGCCACCTCGAACAGCTGGCGAGGAATGAGCTCCTTGAGCTTCTCCGCCACCTTGCGGCCCCACTCGTACGCCTTGTCCTTGTGCACGATCACCGAGAACGCGTCGATCGCGTCCCCGTTGATCAGCATGTCGAGGCGCACCAGATCACTCGAGCGGTACTCGAGCATCTCGTAGTCGAGCGAGGCGTACCCGCGGCTCACCGTCTTCATCTTGTCGAAGAAGTCGAGAATAATTTCGCCGAGGGGAAACTCCCAGTCGAGCTCCACGCGCACGGTGTCGAGGAAGCGCGTGTTCTTGTAGATGCCGCGACGCTCCATGCCGAGCGTCATGATGGGCCCGATGTATTCGGCGGGGCACATGATGCGCGCGCGCACGTACGGTTCCTGCACGTCGTCGATCACGACCGCCGCCGGCATGAGCGCCGGGTTCTCCACCAGCAGCTCCGTGCCGTCCGTCTTGGTCACGTGGTATTCCACGCTCGGCACGGTGGTGACGAGATCGAGGTCGTACTCGCGCTCCAACCGCTCCTGCACGATTTCCATGTGCAGCAGTCCGAGGAAGCCGCAACGGAACCCGAAGCCGAGCGCGGTCGAGGTTTCCGGCTCGTACTGCAGCGACGCGTCGTTGAGCTTCATCTTCTCGAGCGCGTCGCGTAGCGTCTCGTACTGCGTCGTGTCGGTGGGGTAGATGCCCGCGAACACGAACGACTTCACTTCCTGATAACCGGGCAGGGCTTCGGCGGCGCGATTGTCCTTATCGAAGATCGTGTCACCGGCGCGCGTTTCGCGCACCGAGCGGACAGCCGCGAGCACGTAGCCCACTTCACCGGCGCGCAGGACGTCGGTGGGGACCTGTCGCAGCTGGAGATACCCCACTTCGGCCACTTCGTAGACGTTGTCGGAGACGCCGAAGGTGATCTTCATTCCCTTGCGCATCTCGCCGTCGACCACGCGAATGCTGGGAATGGCGCCGCGGTACTTGTCGTAGTACGAGTCGAAGATGAGCGCGCGCAGCGGGCCGTCGAGCTCACCCTTCGGCGGCGGTACGCGCTTCACGATCTCTTCGAGCAGCTCGGGGACGCCGGTGCCTTCCTTGCCGCTCACACAGAGCACGTCTTCCGGCAGGCAGCCAATGAGATCGACCACTTCCTGGCGGCGCCGCTCGGGCTCTGCGCCGGGCAGGTCGATCTTGTTGAGCACCGGGATGATTTCGAGCCCGGCGTCCATGGCGAGGAAGAGATTGGACAGCGTCTGCGCCTGAATGCCCTGCGACGCATCGACCACGAGGATAGCGCCCTCACAGGCGGCCAGCGAGCGCGACACCTCGTACGTGAAGTCCACGTGGCCGGGGGTGTCGATGAGGTTGAGCTCGTAGTTCTGCCCGTCGCCCGCGGTGTAGCTCATGCGGACGGCGTTCAACTTGATGGTGATGCCGCGCTCACGTTCGAGGTCGAGCGTGTCGAGCACCTGCGACTTCATTTCCCGCTTCTGCAGGGTGCCGGTCTTCTCGATCAGGCGGTCCGCCAGCGTGGACTTGCCGTGATCGATGTGCGCGACGATGCAGAAATTGCGGATGTGGCTGAGATGCAACGGGGCCGTCCTCTTGAGTACCGATACGGGGATAACCTCTGAACATAGCAGGGCAGTCGGTGGTGCCCAAGCGGGTCGGGGCTCGAGGGTCGGGGTCGTAGTCGCGGTACTGCCACCACGGTCGGGGTACGGCCACGACGGTCTGGGCACGGCCACCACGGTCGGGGTCTTCCCACAGTCGGAGTCGCTGCGTGGGCTGGCGCGCCGCTTCGCTGGCGCGTCGGGGTCGGAGTCGGTGCGTCAGCGCGTTCGCGGCGAGCGAGCGGACCGGGAGCCGCTTGCCCTTCCGGACGGCCGACGCCCGCGTGGGTTCGCCCGGCGACAACACCTGAATCGCCGTCTGCCGGGGGCCGCGCGTGACCGCCACGACGACCGTGTGCGCGTCCCGATCCGCCACCAGCGACACCCCCGGCCAGCCGGACGATGACGCGAGACTCACGACCCAGCACCTCCGCCCCCGCCCCCGACTGCGACCCCGACCGCGCCAGCGAAGCGCCGCGCCAGCCCGGGCAGCGACTCCGACCGCAGGAAGACCCCGACTGTGGTGGCCGCGCCCAGACCGTCGTGGCCGTACTCCGACCGTGGTGGCAGTACCGCGACCCCGACCCCTGAACCCCGACCCACCCCGTCCGCCCCAACACGAAGAACGAAATTCGCGCCGTTCGCGTAGCTTGTGGCATGTCCCAGCCCCGCGCCGACCAACTCGATCCCGCCGTCCTCGCCGCACTCGGCCACCTCGAGCTCGTCGCCCGCTGGGTCGTGGACGGCTTCATCACCGGCCTCCACCGCTCCCCCCGCAAAGGCTTCAGCGTGGAGTTCGCCGAGCACCGCCCGTACATGCCGGGCGACGACCTCCGCTACCTCGACTGGCGCATCGCCGGCCGCGCCGACCGCTGGGTGGTCAAGCAGTTCGAGGAGGAGACCAACGCCCGCGCCATGCTGGTGCTCGACGTGTCCGCCTCCATGCAGTGGGCCGGCGACCCCGCGCGGCTCACCAAGCTCGCCTATGCCGAGCGGCTGGCGAGTGCAATGGCGCTGCTCCTGCTCCGGCAGCGTGATGCGGTGGGGCTCGTGCGCTTCGATGCGGGGCTTCGCGACGTAGTGCCGCCCCGTTCGCAGCGCACCCAGTGGCGCCGGCTCATGGCCGCCTTCAGCGAGCCCGGTGGCGGCACGGCGTCCAACGTGGGCGACGCGCTGCTGGCCGCGGGCAAGCTGGTGCGCCGCCCCGGCTTCGTGGTGTTGCTGAGCGACCTGCTCACCGATCCCGCGCCGGCTGCCGATGCCGCGCGAACCCTGCGCGCGCGTGGACACGAGGTGCTGGTGCTGCACGTGATGGACCCCGCCGAGCGCGATTTTCCCGAGACCGGCGAGGCGCTGTACCGCGACCCCGAGTCGCTG
Source organism: Gemmatimonas sp. (assembly GCF_044344655.1). Lineage (GTDB taxonomy): Bacteria > Gemmatimonadota > Gemmatimonadetes > Gemmatimonadales > Gemmatimonadaceae > Gemmatimonas. The sequence goes on along the minus strand of NZ_JBIJCN010000004.1, from coordinate 77,224 downwards.
CACGAAGTGCCCGCCAGCCCCGGCGACGTGCGCGCCACCTACCGCACGACCGTGCAGGAAGCGCTGGCAGAATGGAAGAGCGCCCTCGGCCGCGCCGGCGCCCGCTATGCGCTGGCGTACACCGACGAACCGTTCGGCCGGCCGCTGCGCCACCTGATCGGGGCGAACGGGCGCGGGGCATTGATTTGACGGGCGTCCCGCTTCGCAGGCGTACGCGCGCGACACGTCGTCCTTAGTTCACCGATTACCCTGCACGCATGGCGTTCCTCGCCCCCGCCTTCCTCGCCCTCGCCGCCCTCGCGGGGGTGCCGTTGCTGGTCCATCTGCTGCGCCGCCGAGTGGCGCGCACGATCGACTTTCCTGCCGTGCGCTACCTCGAGCGCATGGAGCAGGAGCACAGCAAGGATCTCAAGCTCCGCAACCGGCTGCTGCTGTTGCTTCGCCTGCTCGCGGTCATTGCGCTCGCACTCGCCGCCGCGCGCCCCATCATGCGCCTCATCGGCGTGGGGCACGCGCCCATCGCCGTGGCGGTGGTGCTCGACAACTCGCTCAGCAGCGGCGTGGTGCAGGACGGGCGCGTGGTATTCGACAGCCTCCGCGCCGATACGCGCCGCCTGCTCGGCGAACTCACCAGCGACGACCGCGCGTGGATCGTGACCGCCGACGGCCGCGTGATCGGCGGCACGCCGGCCACCCTCGAGGCAGGGCTCACCGCGCTCACGCCCCTCGGCGGCCGCGGGGATCTCGCCATCGCCACGCAACGCGCGATCGGCCTCGCGCGCAGCGGCGCGCCGCGCACCCCCGTGGTGGCGATCGTGAGCGACGGCCAGCAAAGCACCTTCCGCAGCGACAGTGTGGTGAAGGCGGGCGACGTGCCCGTACTGCTGCTCCGTCACGGCGCATCGCTTACGCGCAATCGCGCGGTGCTGCAAGCGAGCGCCGATCCCGTCCGCTGGACCCCCGGCGGCGCCGTCACGCTCGCGGTCACGTCGCCCGACAGCGCCGCCTGGCGCCTCGCGCTCGACGGCCGCACCGTCGCGCGCGGCACCGCGGCCCCGGCCACGCTCGACGCGCCCACGCGCATCACGCAGAAGCTCGCGAGCACTGCGAGCGGGTGGGTGCGCGGCAGCGTGGAGCTCGACGCCGACGCGCTCCGTGCCGACGACACGCGCTGGTTCGCCGTGCGCGTGGCGCCGCCGCCAATGGTCAGCGTGCGCCCTGAAGGCGGCCCGTTCCTCGGCGCTGCGCTCGCCACCCTCGTGGACGAACAGCGCCTCGCCCGCGGCCGCGAAGGTGACCCGCGCGCGGTCACGGTCGCCGGCGCCGATGCCCCGGCGCTCAAGGGCCCCGTGCTGCTCACCGCCCCGCGCGATCCTCTTCGCGTGGGCGATGCCAACCGGCAGCTCGAACGCCTCGGCATCCCGTGGCGCTTCGGCGCGATCGCGCGCGCGCAGGTGCTCGCGCGCGTGCCCACCGTGCGCGGCGCATCGGTCGACACCACCTCCCCCTCGGCCCGCGCCTTCGACGGCACGCCGGTGCGGCTGCGGTATCCGCTGCTCTACTCGCCAGGCGCAGGCGCCACGCCCGCGAGCGCCCCTGACACGATCGCCACCGCCGGCGGTGCCCCGTGGGTGGTGGCCGGCGACGGCTACGTGCTGATCGGCTCCCCCATCGACCCCGACGCCACCGACCTCCCGCTCGACGCCGCGTTTGTGCCCTGGCTGCAGGAAGCGCTCGCGCGCCGGCTTGGCGACGACGGCCGCTACATCGAGTCAGTGCCGGGCCAGACCATCGACGGTCTGCGCGGCGTGACCGGCCTCGAACGCCCCGACGGCACCGTGCTCCCCGTGAGCACCGACCGCCTCACCGTGCCCGGTCAGGCCGGCGTGTACTTCCTGCGTCGCCAGACCGCGCGCGTGGGCGCGCTGGTAGTAAACGGCGAACCCTCCGAGTCCGACGTGGTCGGCCTGGGCACCGGCACCGCCGCCGATTCCGCCGCGGGAAACGCGCTGCTCGCCCGACTCGTGACCGGCAAGGATGTGAACGTGGAGCCCACGCCGAGCGCGTGGCAGCAGGCGGTCTTTTCTCGGGCGGCAGGGCAGGCGCTCCTCCTCCCCCTCGTGGCCCTCGCCCTCGCGGCGCTGCTGGCGGAGGCGTGGATCAGCGGGCGGTGACCGCGCTGCCCGCGAGCCGATGGTCGCCGTCGTGACGGACATCCGCGCGTTCCCGTGTGTGTCCGCGGGCTTCCGCGGTTCCCCCCACTCCGCGCCTCCCCCACTACCTTCCACCCCAACGGGACCCGAACGCCCACCTCGGCCGTTCACCCCGCTCAGGTAGTAGTGCCACCGCAGGACCGCCGTTCAGGTCAGAACCAGAAGGAAAGATGGGACTCCCACGTCTGCTCGACGCGGTCGCCGGCCTCCAGGCCTTCGATCGCGTGCTCAAGACCCTCCCCGGTCCGGGTGGGTCTCTTCGTGTTGGGGGCCTTCCCGGCTCCTCCGACGCTGTCCTCGTCGCCGCCCTCGCGCGCGCCATCCCCCAGCGGCTCGTGGTCGTCATCACCGATCAGGTGGGTGACGCCGAACGGTGGCTCGCCGACCTCCAGTCGCTCGTGGACGACGTGCCCGTGGCGCTCTACCCGCCGCGCGAAGGGTTCGGCGAAGTCGAGCCCCACGCCGAGGTCGCCGGTGAGCGCGTGGAGACACTCGAAAGGCTCGGGCGCAGCGGCGTGCGTATCCTGCTCACCACCTCGCGCGCCGTCCTCGAAAAGACCGCGCTCCCCAAGGCCCTGAGCGGCGCCCGCCTCGAGCTCCGCAAGAACGACGTACGGCGCCCCGAGGAACTCGCGGCGCATCTCGAGAGCATCGGCTTCGAGCGTGTGCCCATGGTCGAAGACGTGGCGCAGTTCAGCGTGCGCGGCGGCATCTTCGACATCTACTCGTTCGGTATGGCCGAGCCCGTGCGCCTGGAGTTCTGGGGCGACGACATCATCGAGCTCCGCCACTTCGATCTCAACACCCAGCGCAGCACACGCGACGCCGACGTGGCGCTCATCCTCCCCGTCGACGGCCGCGTGCAGGCCGCCGAGGACACGGACGAGCGCGTCACGCTCCCGGAGCTCTGGCCCGCCGACACCCTCGTGGTGATGCCCGCCGGCACCAGCGTGCTACCGGAGCTCGTGCGCACCTGGGATGAGGCGAAGCACCACATCGAGCTCGCGCTCCGCCGCGGCGAGGAGTACACCCATCGCGATCGGCTCTTCGTGGAGCCGCCCGTGATGGCGAGCACCCTCGCGCGCTTCGGCACCGTGCGCGTCAACCCGCCGCCGCAGAAGGCGGCGAGCACCAACGCGGCCGATCTCGCGCCCGTGGGCCCGGAGCCGGATGTGGCCTTCCCCATCCGCAACCCGGAAACGATCTCGCGCGACCTGCGCGTGCTGCGCCGCCTCCAGCGCGACGGGCTGCATACGGTCATCCTCTGCGACAATGCCGGCCAGGCCGAGCGTCTCGACGAACTGCTCGGCGAAGACGGGCCCGTGGCCGCGTCGCTCGCCATTGGGGTGCTCGGCGGCGGCTTCGTGGTGCCCAACGTGGTGCGCGTGCTCACGGACCACGAGATCTTCCGCCGCGATCGGCGGCTGCGTCGCACGCGCCGCTACAGCACCGGGGCCTCGCTGGATGCGTTGGGCGCGCTCAAGCCGGGCGACTACGTGGTGCACCTCGAACACGGGATCGGCATTTACCGTGGCATCGAGAAGGTATTCGTACGCGAGAGCACCATCGAGAGCGCCGTCATCGAGTACGAGGGCGGTGACCGCCTCAATGTGCCGCTCTATCGCATCGACCAGATCGAGCGCTATCGCAGCGCCACCGATGTGTCGGACGACATGCCGGCGCCGCGGTTGCACAAGCTGGGCGGCAACAAGTGGAAGGCGCAGCGCGAGAAAACGCGCATGGCTATCCTCGAGATGACGCAGGAGCTGTTGCAGCTCTATGCGCGTCGCAAGGTGACCACGCGCCCGCCCCACGGCAGCGACGGGCCGTGGCAGCGCCAGCTCGAAAGCAGCTTCCTTTTCGAGGATACGCCCGACCAGCGCAAGGCGACCGAGGATGTGAAGCGCGACCTCGAGGGCGAACGCCCCATGGATCGCCTGCTCGTGGGCGACGTGGGCTACGGCAAGACCGAAATTGCCATCCGCGCCGCGTTCAAAGCGGTGCAGAGCGGTCGGCAGGTGGCGGTGCTGGTGCCCACCACCATTCTGGCCGAGCAGCATGCGCGCAGTTTCGGCGACCGCCTCGCCGACTTTCCCGTGACGGTGGAAGTCATGAGCCGCTTCCAGTCGGCCAGCCAGCAGGCCGTGGTGGTGGAGAAGCTCAAGACGAAGCAGATCGACATCATCATCGGCACCCACCGCCTGCTGAGCCCCGACGTGGCGTTCGCCGACCTGGGACTGATCATCGTCGACGAGGAACACCGCTTCGGGGTGAAGCACAAGGAGCGGCTCAAGCAGCTCAAGCTCAGCACCGACGTGCTCACGCTCACGGCCACGCCCATCCCGCGCACGCTGCATCAGTCGCTGGCCGGGCTGCGCGACCTCACGCTCATGCAGACCCCGCCGCGCGATCGGTCGCCGGTGCTCACCTTCGTGGAGCCGTTCGACGACGCGCTGATCGAGGAAGCGGTGAGCCGCGAGCTCGATCGTGGCGGGCAGGTGTTCTTCGTGCACAATCGCATCGAGACCATCGAGGCGATCGCCGACCACCTGCGCCGCATCGTCCCCCGCGCCCGGGTGGGGGTGGGGCACGGGCAGATGAAGGAGCGGGAGCTCGAGAAGATCATGCAGCAGTTCGTGGAGGGGGAGCTCGACATCCTCGTGTCCACGCTGATCGTGGAGAGCGGGCTCGATGTGCCCAACGCCAACACCATGTTCGTGAACCGGGCCGACCATCTGGGGCTTGCGCAGCTCTACCAGCTGCGCGGCCGGGTGGGGCGCTCCCACCGGCGCGCTTACTGCTACCTGCTGGTGCCCGACCGGGTGGACGACGACGCCGAGCGTCGCCTGGCGGTGCTGGAGCACCATACGGAATTGGGCGCCGGGTACCGGGTCGCCCTCAAGGATCTCGAGCTGCGCGGGGCCGGCAACCTGCTGGGCCCCGAGCAGTCCGGCTTTGTGCATTCGGTGGGCTTCGACCTGTACCTGCGTTTGCTCGACGAAACCGTCCGCCAGCTGTCCGACGGGGGCGGGGGGAAGGCGTGGATCCCGGCCGACGTCACCCTCGATTTCCCGTCGTACCTCCCCGACGATTACATCCTGTCGCAGGAGGCGAAGCTCGACGTATACCGTCGCCTCACCAACATGCGCGACGTGGCGGCGATCGAGGGGCTCAGGACCGAGGTCCGCGACCGCTTCGGGGCCCTCCCGGGGCCGGCCGACGCGCTGTTCGGCAGCGCCATGCTCCGGGTGATCGGCGCCGAACTCGGCGTGGAGGGGGTGCTTGTGCGCGCCTCTGAGGCACGTATTACTTTCAGGGCTGACGCTGTTCCGCGCCTCAAGGGGCTGTCGGCGGCATTCCACGGGGTACAATTCCAGGTGGATGTCCGTCGCGCGCAGCCACTGGCTCTCAAGCTCACCCGATTAGGGGGCGCGGAGATGCTCGAGGGGTTAATCCGTGCACTCAAGGCCCTCGTCCCCTGACGGTCCCCCTGTCGTGTCGTACAGGGGCCTCGCAGTTCTCAATCACCCTCTACTCCGCTGCCGGAGTCTGACCTGATGAAATCGTATCGTTTGTCCGTGCTCGCTGCCGTCGCGTTTGCCGTGGCCTGTGGTGCGGCCTCCAACCCCGATGTGGCGGCGACCGCCGGCAATCAGCAGCTTTCGGTCACGCGTCTCGCCGAGGTCCTGGGCACCTCCCAGGCCCCGCTTGAGAAGGACGTCGCGCGCTCCATCGCGGAACTGTGGGTGAACTACCAGCTGGTGGCCGTGGCCGCCGCCAAGGGCGACAGCCTCAACGACCCCAAGGTCATGCAGGACGCGCTCTGGTCGAACCTCGACAACATCCGCGTCAAGAAGTTCTACGACAACGTGTCGAAGGGCTGGGCGGAGCAGTCGCCGGGCTCCGATGAGGAGCGTTACAACGGCGGCGAAGCCATGGCGGCCCGCCACATCCTGATCAAGACCGAGCAGGGCGCCACGCCGGAACAGCTCGCCGCGGCCAAGGCCAAGGCGGAAGGCATCCTCAAGCAGGCCACCCCGGCCAACTTCGCCTCCCTCGCGGCCCGCTCCGACGAGCCCGGCGCGAAGGAGCGGGGCGGCGACCTCGGGATCTTCGGCAAGGGCATGATGGTGCCCGAGTTCGAGAAGTGCGTCGTGGCCCTGAAGGTTGGCGAGATCAGCAAGGACGTCTGCCAGACGTCATTCGGCTTCCACGTGATTTACCGCAGCCCGTTTGCCGAGGTGAAGGACAAGTTCGCGCCGATCGCCAAGCAGCGGAACGTGGCCATCGCCGAAAGCACCTACCTGGCGAAGCTCGAGACCGGCAACGAGGTGAAGCTCGAGAGCAACGCCATGATCACGGCCAAGGCGATCGCCAAGAATCCGATGGGCTACGCCAAGAACAACGACGCCATCGCCACCTACAAGGGCGGGAAGCTCACCGCGTCGCGCTTCGCCGAGTGGATCGCGGCCTACCCGCCGTCATCGCAGATCCGTCCGCAGTTGGCCCAGGCGCCCGATACGCTCGTCGAGAAGTTCGTGAAGCAGATCGTGCGCAACGAGCTCGTGCTCAAGCAGGCCGACAGCGCCAAGGCGCAGGTCGACACGGCCGAGATGTCGAACCTGTTCCTCAACTTCAAGAACGCCGTCACCCAGACGTGGACGCAGCTCGGCGTGGAGCCCGCCGCGCTCGTCGACAGCACGAAGGCGGGGGCCGACAAGGAAAAGATCGCCGGCGCCAAGATCGAGGAGTTCTTCGGCAAGCTGGTGAAGAACGAGGCGCCCTTCGTGGACGTGCCGTACCCGGTCGCCCGCGCGGTGCAGAAGAAGTATTCGTTCGGCATCAACGAAGTCGCCCTCGACAAGGTGATCGAGAAGGCCAAGGCCGTCCGCGCCACGGCCGACTCGCTCAAGGCCAAGCAGGCCCCGGCGACGCCCCCGGCTCCGGCCGCGCCGGCCCCCGCGCCAGACTCCGTCAAGAAGTAAGGCAGTCAGTGGAGGAGTGCACGCCCCGGCCCGTTAGACGGCCGGGGCGTGTCGTTCCGCCCCCGGATGCTCCACACGCCCTTGTGCAACCCTGTTCCGAGAATCGGGTACTGACCCGGATGATGCTGCGACTCGCTCCCACCCTCCTGCTGACCGGCGCCGCCCTCCTCGCGGCGCCTTCGTTCGTTCTCGCGCAGGGCACGCCGCCCGCCGCCAAGACCGACGCGAAGCCGGCCGTCGATACCACCGCGAAAGGATTGCCGCTCGACGGTATTGCCGCGGTGGTGGGCGATCAGGTCATCCTCGTCTCCGAGGTGGTGACCGCCGTAAATCAGGCGCGGGCCAGCGGTGCCAAGGTCGAGTCGGCGAAGGATCTCGCCAAGCTCGAAGCCGACGTCCTCGAGCAGCTCATCGATGCCGAACTGCTCGTGCAAAAGGCCAAGCTCGAGAAGGTTGAGGTGCAGGACGCCGAGGTGCTCTCGTCGGTCGATGATCAGGAAAAGAAGATCCGACAGCAGTTCAAGAGCGACGCCGAGTTCAAGACCGCGCTCAAGGAAGCCGGCATGGGCACGCTCGAAGAATGGCGCAAGCTGCAGGGCGAGCAGGTCAAGCGCACCAAGCTGCAGCAGGGCGTCATGCAGAAGCTGCAGCGCGACGGCAAGGTCACCTCGGTGAATGTGTCCGAGGAGGAAATCACGGAAGCGTTCAATGCGTACCGTGACCGCCTCCCCAAGAAGGAAGCGCGCATCGGCCTGCGGCAGATCGTGGTGGCCACACGCCCCAGCGAAGACGCCAAGAAGAAGGCGCGCGACAAGATCGACTCGCTGCACGCGGAACTCGAAAAGCGCCCCGAGGACTTCGAGCTCATCGCCAAGCGGGAGTCCATGGACGGCTCGCGCGAGCTCGGGGGTGACCTCGGCTGGAATCGCCGCGGGCGCATGGTGCCCGAGTTCGACCGCATGATGTTTGCGCTCAACCCGGGCGTGATCAGCCCGGTGGTGGAAACCGCGTTCGGCTTCCACATCATCCGGGTGGACCGCGTGCAGCCGGCCGAGGTGAAGGCGCGGCACATCCTGATCCGTCCCCGGGTCGACACCGCCGACGAGCGGCGCGCGAAGCTTCTCGCCGACAGCATCGCCACCGTCTGGCGTGCCGGCGGCAGCTACGACTCGCTCAGCGTGAAGTATCACGACAACGGGAGCGGCGAAGACAAGTCCATCCCCGAGTACCCGCGCAGCGAGCTCCCCGAGCCGTACCGCAATGCGCTCGAAGGGGCGACGATCAACCAGATCGTCGATCCGTTCGCGATGCCCGACCCGTCGGCGGGCGTGTCGAAGTTTGTGGTCGCGCAGGTCACCTTCCTCGACGAAGCGGGGCAGTGGACCTTGGCGGAGTATCGCGACCGGATCCGCGACCAGCTGTCGGAGGAGCGCAAGATGCGCCGCCTGATCGACAACCTGAAGAAGCAGACGTACGTGAGCGTGCGGTACGACCCGGCCAAGCAGGCCATGCAGCCGTGATCCGGCTAGGACTGACCCTCGGCGACCCGCGGGGCATCGGTCCGGAAATCGTGGCCAAGGCGCTCAGTGATCCGCGTATCGCGGCACTGGGCGCTTCGCGCGACGAGGACCAGCAGGTGCGCTGGCGCGTGGTGGGGCCACGCGGCACCGGCGTGGCGGTGGACGACGCCCTTGGAGAGTGGGCACCGTCGGGGGATGCCGCGGCCGATGAGGCCGCCGGCGGACGCTGTGCCGGGCGCGCGGTGGAGACGGCGGCGCGCCTGGCGCTGGCCGGCGATCTCGATGGCATCGTGACCGCGCCGCTCGACAAGGCGGCGCTCAAGGCGGGCGGGTACGATTTCCCCGGCCACACCGAGATGCTGGCGGCCATTGCCGGCGTACCGGTAGCGATGATGCTGGCGAGTGACCGGCTCCGGGTGGTGCTGGCCACCACGCACATCGCCCTGCGAGACGTGCCGGCCGCGGTCACGCGCGAGGCACTCGAGCAGGCGTTCGTCACCACGCGCGACGGCCTTGTCGGTGACTTCGGGATTGCGTCGCCGCGCATCGCGCTCTGCGCGCTCAACCCTCACGCCGGGGATCACGGCCGCTTCGGCCACGAGGACGACGACCTCCTCGGCCCCGTCGCCCGCGCCTGCGGCATGGACGGGCCGTTTCCCGCCGATACGGTGTTCGTGCGCGCCCTGCGCGGCGAATTCGATGCGGTGATCGCGCCGTACCACGATGTGGGGATGACCGCGATCAAGGTGGCCAGCTTCGGCAGCGCCGTGAACGTGACGCTGGGGCTCCCCTTCGTGCGCACGTCCCCCGATCACGGCACGGCGATCGACATTGCGGGGCAGGGGGTGGCGAGCGCCGAGAGCCTGATTCTGGCGATGCAGGTGGCCGTGGACATGGTGCGGCGCCGGCGGGGGCGCGCGGGCTGACCCACGCCCGGTGACCGGCTGGCAGGGGGCATCGGGTTCGGAGGGATCATTCCGGACTCCTGAGCCGTTGTATTGCCATCCCTGACCCCGCTATCTTAGAAGGCTATGGAAATTCGCAACGTCGCCATCATCGCGCACGTCGACCACGGGAAGACCACCCTCGTCGACAAAATGCTCCGCCAGGCTGGAGCCTTCCGCGAAAATCAGGTCGTCGAAGAACGCGTGATGGATTCCAATCCGCTCGAAAAAGAGCGTGGAATCACCATTCTCGCGAAGAACACCTCCATCCGGTGGAAGGACACGAAGATCAACATCGTGGACACGCCGGGGCACGCCGATTTCGGCGGTGAGGTGGAGCGCATCCTGCGCATGGTGGACGGCGTGCTGCTGGTGGTGGACGCGTTCGACGGCCCCATGCCGCAGACGCGGTTTGTGCTGCGCAAGGCGCTCGAACTCGGGCGCACCCCGATCATCGTGATCAACAAGATCGACCGTCCGGGTGCCGATCCGCTGCGCGTGCACGACGAGGTGCTGTCGCTCTTCATCGAGCTCGAAGCCAATGAGGAGCAGCTCGACTCGCCCGTGGTCTACTGCTCGGCTAAGAACGGCATCTCCACGCTCGATCTTGACAAGGAAGCGGTGGACTTCGAGCCGCTCTTCGACACGATCGTGAAGACCGTGCCGCCGCCGCCGACTGATGCGAACGGTCCGTTCCAGATGCTCGTGTCGACCATTGACTACTCGGCCTACTTGGGCCGTCTGGCGATCGGGCGTATCGAGCGCGGCACGGTGCGCATGGGTGACAGCATCTCGCTCGTCACCCCGGACGACAGCGCGCCGCCGGTGCGCGGCCGCGTGTCGAAGCTGTACGGCTACGAAGGGCTCGATCGCGTCGAGATCCAGGAAGCGTCGGCGGGTGAGATCGTGCAGCTGGCCGGCTTCGAAGACGTGGACATCGGCACGACCCTCACCGATCCCAACACCCCCGAGGCGCTCGCCGGCATCAGCGTGGAAGAGCCCACGATCAGCGTGGACTTCGTGGTCAACAACTCGCCCTTCGCCGGCAAGGAAGGGAAGTTCGTCACGTCGCGCCAGATTCGTGAGCGTCTGTACAAGGAGCTCGAGCGTAACGTGGCGCTGCGCGTGGAAGACAGCGACACGACCGACGCGTGGAGCGTGAGCGGCCGCGGCGAACTGCACCTCTCCATCCTCATGGAGACGATGCGCCGCGAAGGCTTCGAATTCCAAGTGTCGCGTCCGCGCGTGATTACGCGCCTCGACGAAAACGGCCAGCGGCTCGAGCCGTTCGAAGAGCTCTCCATCGACGTGCCTGAGGATTACCTCGGCGTGGTCATCGAAAAGCTCGGTCCCCGTAAGGCCGAGATGATCGAGATGAAGAACCCGGGGCAGGGGCTCGTGCGCCTGCTGTACCGCGTGCCGGCGCGTGGCCTGTTCGGCTACCGCTCGGAATTCCTCACGGATACCCGCGGCACCGGCATCATGCACCACCGGTTCCTCGAGTACGGGGCGTGGGCGGGACCGCTCTCCGGGCGCTCGCGCGGCGTGCTCGTGTCCATGGAGAACGGTACGATCATCGCGTTCGCGCTCTTCTCCCTGCAGGAGCGCTCCACGCTCTTCGTCACGCCGGGCGACGCGGTGTACGAAGGCATGCTGATCGGCGAGAACTCGCGTCCGGGCGACATGGACGTGAATCCGTGCAAGGAAAAGAAGCTCACGAACATGCGCTCCAAGGGGGCCGACGAAGCCATTACCCTCGAGCCACCCCGCCAGATCACGCTCGAGATCGCCCTCGAATACATCGAGGATGACGAACTGATCGAGGTGACGCCGCAGAGCATTCGCCTCCGCAAGCGCATGCTTGCCGCCAGCGACCGCAAGCGTGTCACGCGCGAAGTCAAGCGCGAGCGCGCTGCATCGGCCTGACGGATCCGCGCAATTCCGTGTGATGAGACCCCCGCAGTGCCGGTTGGCGCTGCGGGGGTCTCGTTTGTTCGGCACCGGTGCACGCTGTCGGCTTGCGCCAAACGGTGGTCCTGCCGATACTCCCGCACACTAGTAACTGCAGGCCTTTTTCAAACACTCGCAGGAGAATCGTCCCATGTTGGAGCGGTTCGGGTCGTCGTCAATGGACGCGCTCGAAGAGAAGGTGCAGTCCTCGGTAGTCATGATGGCGGCCGACGACGAAGATTTCGATGACGAGGGCTTCGACGAGGATGATCTCGACGAGGACGAGGACGAGGATGACGACGTCGATTTCGACGACGACGATCTCGATGATGACGATGACGACCTCGATGACCTCGACGACGAGGATGACTTCGACGACGAGGATGACGAGGACGACGACGAAGACGATGAGGACTACGAGTTCGAGGAAGATCTCGGCTACGGCGAAGAGGATGATCCCGACGCCTGAGTGGATGCCCGCATAATCCGGTCACGGACGGCTCCTGCTTTGCGGGCCGTCCGTTTCGCGTTTCACCCCCCGCCGGCAGCGCACGGCCCTGCAGGGGAAACCAATTGGGCGGGGTCCCTTTACTCAGGGACGTTGGGCCGATACATTATGCGGCTCTGGTGGATCGGCGGCGCATTCTCGACGTTGCTGCCGTGCACTGGGCCTGTAGCTCAGGTGGTTAGAGCGCACGCCTGATAAGCGTGAGGTCAGAGGTTCAACTCCTCTCAGGCCCACTTCAGTACAACAAAGCGGCTCCGCTTCGGCGGGGCCGTTTTGTTTGCGGGTGGTGGTGGAGCTAGGGGACACCCGCCTCGCACGTGGGTAGCTTTCGCAAATGCCTGCCTCCGACTCCCGCGGCTCTGCCGCATTGCCCGCGTCGCCGTACACGACTTGGCAAATGGGCCCCGCACGCGCTGGCGACTGCGTGGTACTGGTGGCCTCCAAGCCCGGGGTGTTCGCCCATGGGCACCTCGATCCGGCCGCCAGCATGCTGGCCGAGGCGATCGTGGCGGTGGGCGAAACGGTCGCGGATGGGGCCCCTGCACAGATGGGCGCGCGCGGCCGGTCGCTTCACCTGTCCAGCGGCAATGGCTTCGTGCCGGCCGTCGCGGCGCGATGCGGCTACCAGCCGATGGCGCTCGACCGGTATCAAAGCAATGTGGAAGCGTCGCAGCGCACGCTGCACGACCGCGAGGGCGCGGTCGTCGCGCATGCCGCGCTCGCGGGGGCGCTCGTGCCCGATGCATCCTGTACGCTCGTCACGATCCGTATTCCCACCGATAAGCTCAGCGTACAGCTGGCCATCGCCGAGGCCTTCCGCGTGCTGGCACCGGGCGGTACCTGCATGTTGGCTGGCGGTAACGACGAGGGAGCCAAGCCCGCTGCCAAGATGCTCGAACGCGTCTTCGGTCACGCCCGGCTCGATGCCCAGCACAGCAGCCATCGTCTGCTGACGGCTCGCAAACTGGTGGACGCGCCGCGTGATCCCGACGCGATTGCCTCGCCTTGGCTCGACGAAGGGCACTTTCATGAGGTGCCAGTACGCACGGGCGGCGCTGCCTTCACCCTGTACACCCGCCCCGGGGTGTTCTCGTGGCAGCACCTCGATGAGGCCACGAATCTGCTGGCTGGCGTCATGCGTATCGATGCGGGCGAGCGGGTGCTCGACCTGGGGTGCGGTGCTGGCGCACTGGGCGTGGTCGCTGCACGGCATGGGGCCTCGCGCGTGCTGCTGCTCGACGCCGATGCTGATGCTGTGCGGTGTGCGACCCGCACGGCCCAGCAGGCGGGTGCTACGGCGATCGACGTGCGGGCCAGCGACGTGGCGCAGGCCGCAGGCGACGAGCGCTTCGATGTGGTGGTGACCAACCCGCCCTTCCACTTGGGCAAGGGTACCGATCTGCACATCCCGCGGGCCTTCATCACGCAGAGTTACGATCGATTGCTGCCTGGGGGCCGGTTGTATCTCGTGGCCAACCGCACGCTTCCCTACGAGTGGCTCATCGAGGAGACGTTTGGCGAGGTGCGCACGGCCCACGACGGGCAACGCTTCAAGGTAATCGGCGCGGTCCGCGGTGGCTGAACCGACCGCGGAGAGCACGCTCCCCGCACCGCGGCGCTGGTCGCGGTGGTTGACTCTCTCCAACGCCATCACCGTGGCGGTCGTGGTCTGGGCTGTACCGCGCTGCTGGCCGCATGTAGAGGCGCTGGTCGGTGTGCGCGCCCGTGACGCGCGTCGCCCGGACTACATGGTTACCACGAGGAGTGGCGAGCTGCTCACCAGTGCGTCGCTGCGCGGCAAGGTGGTCCTGGTAAACGTGTGGGCCACGTGGTGTCCGCCCTGCCGCGCTGAGATGCCGGCGCTGCAGCAGCTGGCCGATGCCTATGCCGCCGAGGGCATGGTGTTGCTCGGGCTGTCGGTGGATCGCGGGTCCGCTGGTGAGGTGGATGCGTTTCTCGCCGAGCGCGGGATTACCTACCCGGTAGCCATCGTGGACGACCAGGTCATCGCCGCCTTTGGCGGTGTGCGTGGTTACCCCACCAGCTTTCTGGTGGATCGGCAGGGGGTGGTCCAGCACACCGTGATGGGGCCGGTGGCGCCGCTCACCCTGCGGCCGGCGATCCGGCGATTACTCGCCGACAGCACTGTGGCGGAAGGCGTTCGCTGAGGGCTTGGCTGCCGCTTTCGTGGACGCCTGCACGAGGGCGGCCTTCTCCTCATCCGAGAGAACGCGCCAGTGCCCGTCGGCCAGATCGCCAAGGGCGAGGGGGCCCATGGCCACCCGGCGCAGCGCGGTCACGTGGTTACCCACGGCCGCGAACATGCGCCGCACTTGGTGGTAGCGCCCCTCGTGAATGGTGAGCCGCGCCAGGCGGTCACCGCGCACCGCCAGCTGCGCCGGGAGCAGCGCGTCGCGCTCCCCCTGCAGCACCAGGGTGCCCGCGGCAAAGCGCGCGGCCTCGTCGCCACTGAGGGGCGTGGCGAGTTCCACCTCGTACACCTTGGCCACGTGTGATTTCGGCGACGTGAGCCGGTGGTTGAGGGCGCCGTCATCGGTGAGCAGCAGCAGCCCGGATGTGTCGGCATCGAGCCGTCCGACGGTAGCCATCACGGGATCGCGCTGGAGGAAGCGGGGCGACAGCAGCTCGTACACAAGCGGAGGCCGGTCGCTCGTGGAGCACACGTAGCCCACGGGCTTATTGAGCAGGACGACCGACCCGGGAGGTGGATCGAGTGGCTCGCCGCGTACCCGGATATCGGCGTGCAGCGGTTGGTCGCGATCGGTGAGCGGCGCGCCGCTGGCCGTCGTCACCGCACGCGAAACGAGCAGCCGTTCGGCCTCTTTGCGAGTGCCGTAGCCAAGACGGGCGAGGTAGCGGGCGAGTGACACCGGTGCCGGGAAGGGGAACAGGGAGCAGGGATGCGGCCTTGCGCATTATACTCCCGCCGTCCGGCACGCCGCACGTTGTCCGTGGCCTGTCCTCTCGCCGTTCCCGATTCCCGCCCGCCTCATGTCCCGTCAGCGCTCCGCGATCACCACCGGTGACTTCTATGACTGGTTTTCCACGCTCCCCAACGTGGTGAACGAGGATCGGCTGCGGCTGCGGCGCTTCATGAGCGAGGAGTGGGAGCCGCAGGCCAACGGCTTCTGGGAGCGGGCCGAGTTTCCGCGAGCGTATCTGATCGCGCGCATGAAGGAGCTCGACCTGCTGCGCGATGTCTACACACCGGTGCGCGCCCCGATGGCCACCGTGGGCGATGGGTTGCTCAGTATGGAGTTCGCCCGCGTGGACCCGTCACTTGCCACCTTCTTCGGCGTGCACGCGGGACTGTGCATGGGGTCGATCGCACTCTGCGGATCGGTCGAGCAGCAAGAGGAGTGGCTGCCGCGCATGCGCTCGTGGGACGTGATGGGGGCCTTCGGCCTCACCGAGCCCGACGTGGGCTCCGGGGTGGCGCGTGGCCTCACCACCACCTGTCGCCGTGAGGGAGACACCTGGATCCTCAACGGCCAGAAAAAGTGGATCGGCAACGCCACGTGGTGCGATATCGTCGTGATCTGGGCCCGCGACGAAGCGGATCAGCAAGTGAAGGGTTTCATCGTGCGCACCTCGCTCCCCGGTTATTCGGCAGACATGATGCAGGGGAAGATTGCGCAGCGTACGGTGCACAACGGGCTCATCACGCTGCGTGACGTGCGGGTGGCCGAGCGCGACCGCCTGCAGGAAGCCCACAGCTTTGCCGACACCCAGCGCGTGCTGGTGACGGCCCGCTGCGGCACCGCATGGCAGGGCGTGGGGTGTGCCATGGGCGCGTACGAGTACGCGCTGCGGTATGCGGGGGAGCGCACACAGTTCGGCAAGCCGATCGCCGGCTTCCAGCTCGTGCAGAACATGCTCGTGAAGATGCTCGGCAACGTGACCGCGATGATTGGCCTCGCACTTCGGGCATCAGAGCTGCAGGACCGCCTCGGGCCGCGCGACGAACTCTCCGCTCTGGCCAAGCAGTTCTGTGCCGCCAAGTGCCGCGAAACCGTCGCCCTGGCGCGCGAATCGCTCGGCGGCAATGGCGTATTGCTGGAGTACCATGTGGCGCGGCTCTTTGCCGATGCCGAGGCGATCTACAGCTACGAAGGCTCCAACGAGATCAACACCATGATCGTGGGGCGCGCCATCACCGGGCACTCGGCCTTCGTGTAACCCGGTAGTCAGTCCTCCACCGGTAACCGGATGTCCACCCGACAGCCGCCCGTCGCCATGTTGCTCATGCGGAACGCATAGCGATCGCCGTAGAGCATCGCGAGTCGCGAGCGGGTGTTGGTGAGCCCGATGCCGAGCCCATCGACCGAGGGCACCGCGGCGAGGAATCTGCCGCTGGTGGTGAGCAGCCCATCGAGCCCCTTGCCGTTGTCTTCCACCACAATCTCGAGTCCGTCCCCCACGCGCACGAGGCGCAGGGCGATGGATTGGTCCGGATGCCCCGGAGCGAGGCCATGCTTGAGGGCATTCTCCACCAGCGGCTGCAGCAGGAAGCTCGGCACCATGAGGTCCACGGCGTTGGGGTCCACCTCGATGTCCACGTCCAGCCCCGCGCCGTAGCGTACCCGCGCGATCTGGAGGTACAGCTCCACCAGCTCGACCTCCTGCCACACCGGAATGAGTGAGTGCCCGGCACTGCGCAGCGAAAGGCGCAGGAGGTCGCTCACGCGGATCAGCATGCGCTGCGCCTCCTTGACGTCCATCTCCATCAGCTCGGCGACCGAGTTGAGCGCGTTGAAGAGGAAATGCGGATTAAGCTGCATGCGCAACGCTTCGAGCTGCGTGCGCGCCACCTTCTGCTCGAGCTCAGTGGCGGCGCGGTCCCGCTCGCGGTAGCGTCGCACGAACTCGACCATGTACGCCACGCCAAGGACCGCCCAGTAGAGGACCACCTGAATGTCGAGATGGTTGACCAGGACCACTCGGAGTGCGAAGGCATAGCTCGTGACCTGACCGACGGCACCGAACACATGATCGAGCCAGGCAATCGCCAGCACGTTGGCGGCGCTCAGCAGGACCGTCATTCCAACATGGAGCAAGAGCCAGGGGAGCACGCGGGCCGTGTCGAGCTTCACACGATCGACGAGCGTGAGGATCAGCTGCGCCCACAGGCCCCAGAGCATCCAAGCCGAGCCCTGCCAGACGATGGCTGTTCCGATGCCGTAGTGCGTTCCGGAGGCATCGCCCACCACCGTCATCTGGAGTGCGGCCAACGTGGCGGGCACGACCCAGATAATGGAAAACAACAACCGAGTGAGCCGGCGAATGCGCTGACCCTCATCGGCGAAGGTCATGGAGTGTGACAGAACGGCCATGGATGAGACAAGACGCAGGTTGAGCGCGACAAGCGGCGGCAGCGGGCGGTGGCACCGAGTGGCGTGTCACCGCGACGATCGTAACGAGGAGCACACGGAACATTTGGCGAGCCCGACGGTAGCAGCGCAGCGATTGCGGCGGACTCGAGACACGTCATGTTTCTGACGCAGGGCGTTGGGTACTGTTGACGTTGGTGAAACGTGGCGAATGCTGCCGACTTCGCAATTGCGGCAACCACATTGCGGCGTTTTGCGTTGGGTCCCATGAGCACGGGACGGCTCGGCTCGGTCATGTGCCCCACGATGAACCCACCGGGCAGGGAAGTACAGGATGGTCTGTTCCGTGGCGGGTAACGAGGTCGCTCGATGCAAGATGCCAGATGGTCGGAGTCCGCTCGTCACGCCATGCCTCCACGCGTGATTCCGCGAGCGTCTCCGCTTTGTCAACGGGAGGGGAGATGGAACGAGTGCGAGTCCTGATCGTGGATGACGAGACGCTGGCCCGTCAGCGAGTGCGCCGGCTCTTGCAGAACGAAGCCGACGTTGATGTGGTGGGCGAGGCCGAGTCCGGGCATGAAGCGGTGGCGATGATTCGGGAGCTGCAGCCGGATCTGGTCTGCCTCGATGTGCAGATGCCTGGGCTCGATGGGTTCGGCGTGTTGAGTGAGATCGACGGTGGCCACGTTCCCATGGTGTTGTTCGTCACCGCGTATGACGAGCACGCCCAGCGGGCCTTCGATGTGCACGCCGTCGACTACGTGCTGAAGCCGGTCGATGCGGATCGCTTCCGTGCGGCGTTCGACAAGGCGCGCAAGCAGCGCGCGCATGCGGTGGCGGCGGAGCGGCTCGGGGAATTGCTCGAGACGGTGCGCCGTCTTGCCGACGGTCGCGGCGATCCCCGCGGCGACTCCGCGTCGTTGATCACCGCCGTCGCCGGCGCCACTGGCGCCGCGGGGGCCGCGGCCGCTGCGGCCAATGGCGGTGGACGCCATGCCAGCCGTATCCTCGTGAAGCAGGACGGCCGCATGTTCTTCGTGAAGACCGCCGAGATTGATTGGATCGAAGCGGATCGCAACTATGTGCGCCTGCATGTCGGCCAGACCGCGCACGTGATTCGCGAGCGGATCAGCCATCTCGAGGAAACGCTCGATCCGCGAATGTTCGCCCGCATTCATCGCTCCACGATCGTCAACCTCAATCGCGTCCGCGAGATGCAGCAGTGGTTCTCGGGGGACTACGTGGTGATTCTCGAGGACGGCACGCGTCTGCGTCTCAGTCGCCACTACCGCGATCGCGTGGAGAAGCAGGTCGGCGTGTAATCGGCCCGCGCGCGTCGGTGCGGTGTCAGCGAAGCGGCGCCGCCGGAGTGGGGAGGGCGCCACCGGTTGTGCCGACGAGCGGGTCCGGCGTGCCGATCCCATGCTGGTAGCGCAACGACATCCCCAATTCGTTGGCAAATGCGTCGAGACGGCGCGCGGGGCGCCCCGTCCATTGCAGCACCGCGTCGGTCACACTGCTCCAACGTCCGTCCCGGGCCGAGGTCTCGTACGACACGAGATCCTCCACCTGCCATCGGCTGATGCCGGCCGCCAGCAGCATTTGCTCGAGTTCCAACGACGTACACGGCACGTAGCGAAGGGCCAAGCCGAGCGCCTGGCTCAGCTGCGCGGTCATCTCGGCGCGGGAGAGGGCGACCGGGCCGGTCACCAGCACCGGATCCTTGGGGGGCACGGCGGTCGTCGCGAGGCCCGCCAACACGGCCCCCACATCACGCGCATCGGCGTCGGCGGTAAGGCCGGTGCCTTGGCACCCCACCACCATATGATGGGCCAGGATCAGCGGCACCTGAAAGAGCAGGTCCTGCATCGTGCGGCCGGTGCGTGCAATACAGGGCTCGGTTGCCGTGCGCAGCAGATACTGCTCGGTCCGCCAGTGCCAGCGTGCGGCCGTCGTTTGCGCCGCCGTGAGTGCTGTCTCGTCGGCAGCGCCCGCGATCGACAGCTTTACCACGCGACCGATGCCGCGCGCCGCGCAGGCATCGATCACCCGCTGCTGGCATTCCACCTGGTCGGCCGTGGGGCGCGCAATAAGGATCACCGCCGAGATTCCAGTCAGCGCCTGCTCGAGCGTGCGACCGTCGTCGTAGTCCCCCTCGAGGTATTCGAGGTCGTATGCGGCCAGCCAGGGGACTCGGCAGCGGGAAGGCACGAGTGCCCGGGTCGGGACGCCGCGCGCATGCAGGGCGGCCACGGCGGCGGTACCGATGCGACCCATGGCACCGGTCACGAGTATCATAGAGAACTCCTCAGATGCGATCTGCGCGGCGCGTTGACAGATGACAGTGTCTCATCGGACCATGACCTCGGCTATCACGCTTTCCCCTACACCGAACTCCGGCCCGAGTTGGCAGACCCGGCTTGTGCATCGGCTGGTTGCGGCCCGCATGCGTCCGCATGCCCGCAAACCGATCGATCCGCTCTGGGTGCGGGCCAACATGGGGAGGCCACAGGCGGCGCGCCGGCTGATGGCGCACGCCACGGGGGCCCACTTCGGCCGGATGGCGGCGACCGGGACCTGGCCGGGTGGCGAGACGGTGGTGTGTCCGCGGGCTGCGCGCCTGCCGCACGGTGATGCCCCGGCGCTGCTCTACCTGCACGGCGGGGGCTTCATCGCCTGTTCGCCGGAAACGCACCGGCCTCTGGTAGGGTCGCTGGTGCGGCGCCTTGGCGCACGGGCCTGGGTGCCGCGGTATCGCCTCGCACCCGAGCACCCCTATCCTGCCGCACTCGACGACGCGCTCGGCGCCTACCACTACCTGCTCGCCGAGGCGGGCGTGAACCCGGCGCGGCTGGTCGTGGCGGGCGATTCGGCAGGCGGTGGGCTCGCGCTCTCACTCATGCTGGCCGTGCGCGATCGTGGATGGCCGCTCCCGGCGGCTGTGGTCACCTATTCGCCCTGGACCGACATGGCGGCCACCGGACCATCACTCGACGAGAACAGTGAACGGTGCGCCATGTTTGCCGGTGAGACGATTCGTCGCGCCGCCCCGCTGTACGTGGGGGCGGGGAACGCCCGCGATCCACTTGTCTCGCCCCTGTATGGTGACTTTCGGGGGCTGCCGCCGCTGCTGGTGCACGCGTCCACCGACGAGGTGCTGCGCGATGACGCAGTGCGCGTGGCGGAGCGTGCGCGGGCGCACGGTGTAGCGGTGGAGCTCACGTTATGGCAGCGGGTGCCACACGTGTGGCAGTTCTTCGCGGCGGTCATCCCCGAGGCGCGCGATTCGCTGGAACGCACCCGCCAGTTCGTGGCTCGGCACCTCGGGTGACGCGTCGCGCGCCCGGCCCGCCGGATGCCGACCGGGGAATTCGTGTCACGCCCGGCGCCTACTGACACGAGGGAACAGGCACGACCCCCGTCGTGACGATTCGTGACGTGCGCTGGCACGACGCGTCCAGCGCACAACGACCGTGCCCATGTCATCAGACGATGCCTTCCCTCCGTACCGACCGCCGGACTGGTCTCCGCTCGAGCGCGCGCTGACGACGGTCTTCGGTGCAGCCGCGGCCGATGCGTCGGCCGCGTTCTGGTTCGTGGGGTTCGCCGGAGGGCCGGTGGACGTGGGAGCGCTCCGGCTGTACGAGCACAGCGCCACGCGTCGCATGCTGGTGCTGGACGCGCAGGGCGGCGCGTACCACTGGATGGACTCCGTCCGCGCGTATGTGCGCATCGACGACGAAGAAGCACTCGTCCAGACGCTCGTCTGACACCACCGGCGGGACCCCGGGAACGGGCATTGGCCGACTGCAGCGCCACCGCTGATCCGCCGATACTGGCGGTATGCCGTCAGATGTCACCGGGGTGAACGGGGGCGCAGCACGCGTCCACATACCGCCGTCCGCCCCCGTGCGTCCGGTCCTGCCGGCGCGCGCGCCGGTCCCGGTGGACGGGATTGACGCCAGTGCCGTCCGCGGCGCACACGCGCCGCTCGGGCGAAGTGGTGTGTCGCTCGTGGACCTGCTGTTCCGCCCCGACGTGCGCGAAAGGCGGGGGGCCGTTGGCGGGGTGGCTATGGCGATGGGGCTGGAGCAGGCGCGTGGACTGCTGCTGCGTCAGCTGCCGAACGCGTCGCTGGCGGCGCTCGACGCCGTGTGGGCGCGTGCGCAGCACACCGAGGAGGGCTGGTATCTCCGTGCGGGGGGGCTCACGGTATTGGGACTTCCCGGGGAAGCGGATCGAGTGGCGGCAGAGGCCTTGGTCAGCCGTCCCGCGTCCTGTGCCCTGTGTCTCGTGCAGTCGGTGGCGCGGGCGCTCATGGGGGATCTGTCCGGTGCGCGCGCGTCGCTGGCGCCTGCGCTCGACGCGACGCCTGATGATCCGGTGCTTGGCGCCCAACAGGCTGTGGTGCTCGCCGGGCTAGGACACGCTGATGAGGCCATCGGCCACCTCGATCGCCTGTCGGTGCTCCATGCTGATCACCCGGCCTTCCACTGGGCGCGCAGCGTGGTCCACGATGGTCCGATCACCTGGTGGCCATCGCCGGCAGACGCGTGCGAGGCGAGCGGGGATATCCTGGAGTCGGCCGTCGGCCGTCTTGGCGCGCGTCTGGCGGACATGGAGCCCGACGATGTGGTGCGCACAGCGCGCTTCCTGATGCGCGCCTGCTCGAGCGGCGGGGCGCTGGTAAGCGCCTGCACACCGGAACAGGCGCACGCAGCCCGTTCCGTGCTGTCATCGCTCATTGTAGTCGTGCAGGGTGAACTCGGGCCCCCGTCAGCCGTCACACCGCTCGTGGCGCAACTCTGGCCATTGCTGCGCGGCGTTGCAGAGGAGGCGTCGGCGCCCGAGCATGATGAACGCGGGCCAGCTCGACGACGGCGCGACGCCGTACGGTTGCTGCGACGCCAGGGCGGCGCCGTGCCGGCGTCTGTGCGACGGCTGCTCGAGGTCCTCGTGGTCGCGAGCGCGGGGGCCCCACACCATGGTGCGGACGAGGGGCCAGACGATGATGCAGAGGATGGTGCCGAGGATGGTGTCGAGGGTGGTGTCGAGGGTGGTGTCGAAGTTGGTACGGACGACGGTGCAGGCGATGGGGGAGGCGCCAGTGTCTCTGTATCGCCGGAGCCGCTCGCATTCGATCGCCACGTATCTCCGCCCGATCCGCTCATCCCCGTGCGCCTCGGGCTGTCGCTGCTGGGCTCCCGCGAGGCGCCGCGCGGCGTAGCGGCCAGCCGCCCCGTGGCGGTGCCGTTCCTGGCGGTGCCGTTCCTGGCGGTGCCGTTCCTGGCGGTGCCGCTCCTGGCGGTGCTGTTGGTGGGGGGCGCGCTTTGGCTGGCCTCCGGTCGTCAACCCTGAGCGCTGGCTGCCACGCCGGTCGCCCGGAACCGATTAGATTCCCCGATCGCGCCGGATGCAGAACGGCTGTTCCGTCCCGTGGGCGCGCTGACCGTCAGACACCGACTTTCCCATGGCCCAGTCCACTTCCGCGCCGGTGACGGCGTTTCTCCGCCACAACTACCGGCACTTCAACGCGGCGGCGCTGATCGATGCGGCCGATGCGTACGTGAGCCACCTCGATAAGGGTGGCAAGATGATGGTCACGCTCGCCGGCGCGATGAGCACCGCCGAACTGGGCATCTCGCTCGCCGAGATGATCCGCCAGGACAAGGTGCACATGATCACCTGCACGGGCGCGAATCTCGAGGAAGACATCTACAACCTTGTGGCGCACGATCACTACGCGCGCGTGCCGAACTACCGTGACCTCACGCCCGAAGACGAGCAGAAGCTGCTCGAGCAACACTTCAACCGTGTGACGGACACCTGCATCCCCGAAGCCGAAGCGATCCGTCGCATCGAGAAGGCGGTGCTCGAGGAGTGGCAGGCGGCTGACCGCGCAGGGGAGCGCTACTTCCCGCACGAGTTCATGTATCGCATCCTGAACAGCGGGAAGCTCAAGGAGTTCTATCAGATCGATCCGAAGGACTCCTGGATGGTGGCGGCGGCGGAGAAGAACATCCCGATCATCGTTCCGGGGTGGGAAGACAGCACCAACGGAAACATCTTCGCGGGCCACTGCATGGAAGGGGACATCAAGAATGTCCACACCGTGCGCAGCGGCATCGAGTACATGATGTACCTCGCCGAGCTGTACACCGAGATGACCAAGACCTCAACGATCGGCTTCTTCCAGATCGGTGGCGGCATCGCGGGTGACTTCCCGATCTGCGTGGTGCCCATGCTGCATCAGGATCTGCAGCGCACCGAGGTCCCGCTCTGGGGCTACTTCTGCCAGATCAGCGACTCCACCACGTCGTACGGCTCGTACTCGGGCGCGGTGCCCAACGAAAAGATCACGTGGGGCAAGCTCGCGATCGACACTCCCAAGTTCATTATCGAGAGCGATGCGAGCATCGTGGCCCCGCTCGTCTTCGCGATCGTGCTGGGGCAGTAAGCGCGGCTTCCTGCCCCTGAGCCTTAGCGCTCCACGGAGTCGGGTGCCGCGACCTTCGGGACCCGCAGGCGCTGGCCTACCTCGATCTCGTCTGAGGTGAGGCGATTGAGCTGGCGTAGTACGTCGGGCGAGGTGCGAAAGCGACGCGCCAGCCCGGTGAGGGTCTCGCCCCGGCGCACTTGGTAGAGCACGTGTTCCTCGGCGCGGGTTGGGGCCGTACGGATCGTGCGATCGAGGGCCAGTTGTTCGCGTGTGACCGCGGCGCGCGCGGAGGCACTCGCCTGAGCGACCGACAGCGCAGCGCGCCACGTGGCGTCGTCCACGATGAAGTCCAGCTGCTCGGCGGGGGTGCGCAATACGAGTCCGCGGTCGCGGTCGCGGTCGCGGTCGCGAACGATCGTGCGTGGTTCGAGCGTGAAGGCGGCGTCGTGGGGGAAGCTCTCGACCTGCAGTTCGAGAGGCCCCTCATCGCGCGGGCGCAGCAGTGGGGTGGGCGGTGCGCCGACATACAGCAACCGACGATCCGTGGCGACCAGCACGCCGAACGACTCGCGCCACAGGTCGGTCCAGCGGCGCTGGGACACATAGGCTTGTGCCACGATGCGTTCGGTCGTCTGCCTTTGCGCCGCCACCTCGCGGAGCGCTGCTTCGCGAGCCGTGCGGCGCGCACCGATCGGCGGTACGATCGCGGCCGCGGCCACCAGCCCGGCCGTGGCCAGCACCGCCGTCGTGGACGTGAGGCTCACCAGCAGCCGCACCCACAGTGAGCGCTGCCGGCGCGCTGGTGGGGCGGCGGCAGTCAGCCATGCCTTGGAGGCGCGGGGGGCGTGCATCTGCGAAAGCTAGCGGAGCAGGGAGCGCCGGATGCAGCGGCCCGGTCGGCTGGCACGGACTATCGATGCGGCTCTGGCGCCAAACGCGTGACCTTGCGAGGATTGGGCATGTCCGCGCCACTGCGCCCGCAGCCCCACCGCTCATGAGCGGCCCCCGCCGCCCACCTGCCTCGGTCGCCAAGTCGGCCCGCAAGGCGGCCGCTGATCCGGCGCTCGCCCCGACGCAGTTCGACCTCTTCCCCGTGAAGCCGGTCGTAGACGTCCTCGACGCGCGCGCTGTGGTGGGGCCGCGCACCGGCGTGGAGCATCTCGTGCGCGTACGGCTCCGGCCCAACGACGCGCCGCACCTGATCTTCCATGATCGTCACGGCTGGTACTGCGAAGCGCACGGGCCCACCTGTCACACCGTCACCCTGGCGCGCGAGGAGGTCCGGGTGGACGAGGTACGCCTAGACGGACGTGACGAACAGATCGGATTCGACGATGCCGCACGCTGACACGACGGGGCCGCTGTTTGCGCCGACCGCGCAGGAGACTGAGGCCACACGCCTCTGGCAGTTGCTTCGGTCGCTGCGTGCGCGTGGCATTCTTCCCGACGGCGTGACGGATGCCCACGCCCTGCAGCGATGGTCGGTGCAGGAGCTCGAGGTGTTCTGGGCCGAGGTGTGGCGGGCCGCCGACATCATGGCCGACGGGCCCGGCGAACCGACGGCACCGTGGCGCACTGTGCTGGAGAACGGGCAGGCGATGCGCCCGCCGCATCGGCACGGCGATCGCTGGGAGGGGCCGCGCTGGTTCACCGGCACACGACTCAATTTCGCAGAGCATCTGCTGCGCACGCGCGACGACACCGTCGCGCTGATTGCGTGGAACGAAGGCGGCGAGCAGTCGCGCATGACCTACGCGGAGCTAGCCGTCCGTGTGGCCCGCTGTCGGGCGGCGCTCGAAGCGGCCGGGGTGGGGGAGGGCGACCGGGTGGCCGGCTGGATGCCCAATCTCCCCGAGACGGTGATCGTGATGCTTGCTGCCGCCTCACTCGGGGCCACCTGGTCGAGCTGCTCGCCCGACTTCGGTACCAAGGGCGTGCTCGATCGCTTCGGTCAGATCGCCCCCACGGTGCTCGTTGCCGCCGATGGGTATTGGTATGCGGGCAAGCATGTGGACTGCCTCCCTCGGCTTCGCGAGATCGTTGCCTCGCTCCCGGCGCTGCGCGCGGTGTGGGTCGTGCCGTACACCAGTGCCGAGCCGTCGCTGGATGGGATCGTGCATGCCGAGCGCTTCGATCACGTGCTCGCACGGTACGCCCAGGTGCACACGCCGACGTTCACCCGTCTCCCGTTCGATCATCCGCTGTACATCCTGTACTCCAGCGGCACCACCGGGCTGCCCAAGTGCATGGTGCACGGTGCGGGTGGCACGCTGCTGCAGCACTGGAAGGAGCTCGCCCTGCACACCGATGTCCACGCATCGGACGTGCTCTTCTACTTCACCACCTGCGGGTGGATGATGTGGAACTGGCTCGTGTCCGGGCTGGCGCTCGGCTCGACAGTGGTCCTGTACGACGGCTCCCCGATGCCGCCCGCGGAGCCCTCGCTGCTCTGGCGCATGGCGCAGCAGACGGGCATCACGGTGTTCGGCACCAGTGCCAAGTATCTCGCCATGCTGGAGAAGGAAGGGATCGTGCCGACTGAGATCGCCGATCTGTCGGCGCTGCACACGATCCTTTCCACTGGCAGCCCGCTTGCCGCGCACAGCTACGATTTCGTGTACCGCGCCATCGCACCGCGCGTGCGGCTGTGCAGCATCAGCGGCGGGACCGACATCGTCAGCTGTTTCGCGCTTGGCGATCCAACGGGTCCCGTGTATCGCGGAGAACTGCAGCTACGCGGGCTCGGGATGGCCGTCGAGGTGTACGGCGAGGACAGTGCGCCGTGCCGTGGTGAACCGGGAGAACTTGTGTGCACGCGCCCGTTCCCAAGCATGCCGGTGGCGTTCTGGAACGATCCCACCGGCGCCCTGTACCGCGCCGCCTATTTCGAGCAGATCCCGGGTGTCTGGCGGCACGGTGACTGGGCGGAGATCACCCCACACGACGGCCTGATCATCCACGGCCGCAGCGATGCCACCCTCAATCCCGGGGGCGTGCGCATCGGGACGGCGGAGATCTATCGGCAGGTGGAGCAGATCCCCGAGATCGTCGAGTCGCTGGTGGTGGAGCAGACGGTTGGCGAAGCGGCCGGAACCGATTCGCGCATCGTGCTCTTCGTGCGGCTCCGGGCCGGCATACCTCTTGGCGAGGCGCTGGAACGAGTGATTCGCACGCGCATCCGCGAGCACACGAGCCCGCACCATGTGCCGCGGGTCATCGTGGCGGTGCCGGATATTCCCCGGACGATCAGCGGCAAGATCACCGAGCTGGCGGTTCGGGAGGTGATCCACGGCCGTCCCGTGCGCAACGTGGATGCCTTGGCGAACCCCCAGGCGCTCGAGCACTTCCGGAATCGCCCCGAGTTGCAGTGAGCCCCGCCGCCCGGGTGGTCAGGGTCATCGCCAAGCCGTATCCCCGTCGATAGCTTTCGGACATGCTTCTTTCCCCGCCGGCAGCGGATCAGCGGCAGCGCGCGTGGATCGGTGCGCTGCCCAGGTCCCACATCTGAGAGTTGTGAGGTCGCTGTACGCCGCGTGACGTCCGGTCAGGGCGCACGCGTGTCCGCGTTGTTTCCCTCCTCACGATCTACACTCCAGGTGCACGCATGGCCACACTCACGCTCCCCGAATCGGCGGCCGACCAGGACGCGTTCCCCATCAACGGGACCGACTACGTCGAGTTCTACGTTGGCAACGCCAAGCAGGCGAGTCATTACTACCGTTCGGCGTTCGGCTACTCCCTCGTGGCCTATCGCGGCCCTGAGACCGGGGTGCGTGACCGCGCCAGTTATCTGATGCAGCAGGGCAAGATCCGGCTCGTGCTCACCACACCGCTGGCCCCCGAGTCGACCATCGCGCAGCATGTGCACCGGCATGGTGACGGGGTGAAGGACTATGCCCTCTGGGTCGACGATGCACGCCTTGCCTACGAGACGGCGCTCTCGCGCGGCGCCATCCCCGTGCAGGAGCCGCAGGTCCTGCAGGACGAGCACGGCGAGGTGGTGATTGCCGCCATCGGGACGTATGGCGACACCATCCACTCGCTCGTAGAGCGCCGCAACTATCGCGGGGTGTTTCTCCCGGGCTTCGTGCCGGTCACCCCGCACTATCAGCCGGCCGACGTGGGACTCCGGTTCGTCGACCACTGCGTGGGGAACGTGGAGCTCGGGAAGATGAACGAGTGGGTGGCGTACTACGCCAACGTGCTCGGCTTCCGGAACCTCATCACCTTCGACGACAGCGATATCAGCACCGAGTATTCCTCGCTCATGTCGAAGGTCATGGCCAACGGCAACGACAAGATCAAGTTCCCGATCAACGAGCCCGCCTCGGGGAAGAAGAAGTCGCAGATCGAAGAGTACCTCGATTTCTATCGCGGACCGGGGGCGCAGCATCTTGCCCTCGCCACGGATGACATCCTGTCGACGGTGCAGGCGCTGCGGGATCGCGGCGTGGAGTTCCTGTCGGTGCCCACGTCGTATTACGACGAGCTGCAGGCGCGCGTGGGGACGATCGACGAGCCGGTCGAGGAGCTCGCGAAGCTCGGCATTCTCGTGGATCGCGATCCCGACGGCTATCTCCTGCAGATCTTCACCAAGCCCGTCGAAGACCGCCCGACGCTCTTCTACGAGATCATCCAGCGCAAGGGCGCCACGAGTTTCGGCAAAGGCAACTTCAAGGCGCTGTTCGAAAGCATTGAGCGCGAGCAGGAGCGCCGCGGCAACCTGTAGGCTGGCAGCTCCCCTTCTTCGCATCCTCCAAAGACGCCATGCCCAACTATCACCAGCTCGGCTCCATCCCGCGCAAGCGCCACATCGTCTTCCGACGCCCCGACGGCGGTCTCTACGCCGAAGAACTCATGGGGCACGAAGGATTCGTCGGTACGTCCTCGCTGCTGTACCATACGCACCCACCCACCACGTACATCGCCGCGCGCAAGATCCGCGACTGTGCCTGGGTAGAAGACAAGGACACCTCGCTCCGGCATCGCCACTTCCTCACGTCGCGCGCGACGAAGGGGGGATCCGCCTCGCTCGACCGCTTGCCGCTGCTCTTCAACAGCGACATCGGCATGTCGTACGTGGAACCCGATGTGACCGATGCGCACTTCTACCGCAACTCCCAGGCGGACGAAGTGGTGTACGTGGTGGAGGGGCACGGCGTGCTCGAGTCGGTCTTCGGTGCGTTGCCCTACAAGCCGGGCGATTACGTGGTGATTCATCGCAACATCACCCACCGCTGGCATCTCGATGCGGCGCAGGGGGCGACCAAGCTGCTGGTGATGGAAAGCCGCGGCCACGTGCGCACGCCCAAGCGCTACCGCAACGAATTCGGTCAGCTGCTGGAGGGCGCGCCGTTCTCCGAGCGCGACATCCGTCGCCCACAGCGGCTCGAGCCACGTGATGAGAAGGGCGAGTTCCCGATCTACGTGAAGCAGTACGATGCGATCAATGAGCTTGTGCTTGATCACCATCCGTTCGATGTGGTCGGATGGGATGGCTACTTCTATCCGTGGATCTTCAACATCCATGACTTCGAGCCGATCGTCGGGCGCATTCACCAGCCGCCACCGGTACACCAGACCTTCCAGGGTGACGGCTTCGTGATCTGCAGCTTCTGTCCGCGTCCGTACGACTTCGACCCCGAGGCGATCCCCGCGCCGTACAATCACAGCAACGTGGATTCCGACGAGGTGCTCTTCTACGCCTCGAGCGAGTTCATGAGCCGCAAGGGCATCGAGTACGGGTCCATCACGCATCACCCCGATGGGCTGGCCCATGGGCCGCACCCGGGGCGCACGGAAGCCTCCATCGGGGCCAAGTACACCAATGAGCTGGCGGTGATGATGGACAGTTTTCGCCCGCTCAAGGTGGCGAAGGCCGCCGTCGACATCGAGGACCCGAAGTACCACCAGAGCTGGATCGACGCGCAGCACGCGCAGTTCAGCCCGCCCACGTCGTAATCGGCATGCCGCGCTTCTCGTCGCGATTCTCCGCCTTTCCCGTCTATCCGCTGGCGCACATCCCCGCCCGCAAGAAGGCCCTCATCGCCGCCGGTGTGGACGTGATCGATCTTGGCGCCGGCGATGCCGACCTGCCGCCGCCGCCACGGGCGGTGGCCGCGCTCAAGGAGGCTGCCGACGTGCCGGCCATGCAGCGCTACGGCTTCGGGATGGGGTACGTGCCGTTCCGCGAGGCGATCAGTAGCTGGATGCAGACGCGGTTCGGCCAGCGCGTCGATCCGATGGCCGAGATCGTCCCGCTGCTCGGCAGCAAGGAGGGACTCGCCCACATCGCGTTCGCGTATCTCAGCGCGGGGGATGTGGCCATCATCCCCGATCCGGCCTATCAGGCGTATCTGGGGGGCACGCTCATGAGCGATGCGACCCCCTACGTGTATGCGCTGCGTCCACGCACGAACTTTCTCGTGGATCTCGATGAGATCCCGGCAGACGTGATGGCGCGGACCCGGGTGCTGTACCTCAACTACCCCAACAACCCCACCGCCGCGATCGCGCCCCGCGACTATCTCGAGCGCGTGGTGCGTACCTGCCGGGAACGTGACATCCTGCTGGTGTACGACAACGCGTACTCGGAGATGGGCTTCGACGGCTACGTGCCGCCCAGCATCTTCGAGATCGACGGCGCACGCGACGTGGCCATCGAATTCCACTCGTTGTCCAAGACGTACAACATGACCGGCTGGCGATGTGCGTGGGCGGTGGCGAAGCCGGAGATCGCCGGGGCCCTCACCAAGGTGAAGTCGTTCACCGATACGGGGCAGTACATGGGCATTCAAGCGGCCGGCGTGGCCGCGATCGAAAGCTGGGCTGAGTTCGTGCCGCGCAATCTCGCGGTGTTCGCCGAGCGTCGTGATGCGGCGGTGGCGGCGTTCCGCGCCCACGGGTTTGCCTGCGAAAGCCCCACGGCCACGATGTACCTCTGGATTCCGCTCCCCGACGGCATCGCGAGTGCGGCGTTCTGCGATCGGCTGCGCGAAGAGCAGGGGGTCATTGCCATGCCCGGGTCGGGCTTCGGGGCCGGTGGTGAAGGCTTCTTCCGGATTTCGTTCATCCAGTCCGGCGCGCGTATCGCCGAAGCCGCCCGTCGTGCGGGGCTCGTGCTCCGCGATATGCTGGCGGAGCCGGTGACGGCGTGATGGTCCGGGCGCGACACGTATGGCTCGCCGCGTTGGCGATAGCGGTCGCATCGTGTCGCGGCCCGGTGTCGTCGGGCGCCCCGGATCCTGCGCCACGTCCGGCCGCTGTGGCCAGCGCGTCGCGCGAGCCCGCTCGGCCAGCTCCTGCCCGAGGGGCGGCACGACCGGCACCGCGACCGGTTTCGCCGCCGGTGCCGCCGCCGGTGCCGCCGCCGGTGGCGAGCGCGGAGGCGCCGCCGCTGCTCCGCGAGTTCCGCGGCGTGTGGGTGGCCACGGTGGGCAACATGGACTGGCCCTCGAAGCGCACGCTCTCGACCGCGGAGCAGCAGGCCGAGTTGCGGGCGTTGTTCGATCGGGCCGAGGCGTTGCGCCTCAACGCCGTGATCTTTCAGGTGCGACCGGCTGGCGATGCGCTGTACGACAGCCGCATCGAGCCGTGGAGCGAGTTCCTCACCGGCACCCAGGGCAAGCGCCCCGACCCCTTCTGGGATCCGCTGCAGTTCGCGATCGACGAGGCGCATGCGCGCGGGATGGAGCTGCACGCGTGGTTCAATCCGTATCGCGCCGGTTTCACGCGGGGCAAGTCACCGCTCGCCAAGAACCATCTGGCGCGCACCCATCCCGCGCTCGTGAGCCGGTACGGCAGTTATCTCTGGATGGATCCGGGGGAGCCGGCGGTGCGCGAGCGCACGGTGCGGGTGGTGCTCGATGTGGTGAAGCGCTACGACGTGGATGGCATCCACTTCGACGACTACTTCTATCCGTATCCGGAGAACGACCGGCGCGGTCGCGAGCTCCCATTTGCCGATGCCCGGAGCTGGCAGAAGTATCGGCGCGCCGGCGGCAGGCTGTCGCGCGCCGACTGGCGACGGGAGAACGTCAACGTGCTCGTGCGCGCGCTGGAGGAGCAGATCCACAAGACGAAGCCGTGGGTGCGCTTCGGCATCAGTCCCTTCGGCATCTGGCGGCCCGGATTCCCGGCGCAGGTGCGCGGCTTCGATGCGTACGAGAAGCTGTATGCCGATGCCCGCCATTGGCTTCGCGAGGGGTGGGTGGACTACGTCGTCCCGCAGCTCTACTGGCCCACCACCAAGCAGGGGCAGGCCTATCCCGTGCTGCTCGACTGGTGGGCCCAGGAGAACGTACGGCAGCGGCACCTCTGGCCTGGCAACTTCACGTCGCGGGCGGGGATGCCCGGAGCCAGTGCGTTCCCGGTGAGTGATTTGCTCGAGCAGATCCGGCTCACCCGCCTGCAGCCGCTGGCGTCAGGGAACGTGCATTTCAGCATGACGTCGTTCCTGAAGAATCAGGCGGGGATGAACGACACCCTGCGGGTCGGACCGTATCGCGCGGCGGCGCTGCCGCCGGCGACGCCGTGGCTCAAGGCGCCGCCACCGCCGCAGCCCACCCCCCACGTGGTTCAGGCACGCGACGGCATGGCCCTGCGACTCACCCCGGACGGACGGTCCGCGCCCTGGCAGTGGCTGGTGCGGCTGCGCACGGACACGGCATGGATTACCATGCTATTGCCGGGGGCGACCTCCCGATGGACCATCCCTGCGTCGTTGTCGCCCACCAAGGTCACGGTGTCCGCCCTCAACCGCGTGGGCACTGAGAGCGCCCCGGTGTCGTTGTCCCTGCCATCCGCTTCCACTTCGTCGCCTGCCGAACGGCCCCGATGACCGAACGCGTCCCGTTCTACTATCGTATCACGTCGGGCATCCGCATTACGGTGCGCCCGTCCTATCTGCGTGAGCGATCGAATCCGATGCTCGGGCAGTTCGTCTTCGCGTATCACATCCGCATCGAGAACGTGGGAGATCAGGCGGCGCAGCTACGCACGCGCCGCTGGCTCATTCACGACGAGGCCGTCGGTGACACCGAGGTCGAAGGCGAAGGCGTGGTGGGCGAACAGCCACATCTCCTGCCGGGGCAGGTGCACGAGTACCGCAGCTTCTGCGTCCTCAAGGCACCGAATGGCTGGATGGAAGGGACCTACCGCTTCGTGGGCGATGACGGCTCGAGCTTCCTCGCCGCGATCCCGCGCTTCACGCTCGCGGCCGAGCCGCGCGCCGACACCGTGTCGTAAGGGCACGGGCGACACGGTCGCGCGCCGGGCGCCGGTCGATCACCGAGCGCCCGTCGTTACCTCGGTGAGGGCAATGACGCCCTCGAACGGCGCCATCAGCCGCGCCAGCTGCGCCCCATCCAGCAGGTCGCACACCAGCAGCGCCAGCAGCGCGGCCAGCGCCGGCTCCGCCACCGGATCGAGCGTGTCGAGCACCCGATCCTCGTCGGTCGCCTCGGCCGCCGTGGCGGTGGCCGCCGCTCCGCGGTCCCGCTGCACCAACTGCAACAGCGGCCCACTCAGCGCGTCACGCTGCGGCTCCCGCCCGCTCCGCTCGATCGCCGTGGCGAGCGCCGTTTCGGCCAGCACCCAGGCGCGCGTGGATACCTCCGCCGCATAGGCGTCGGTCACCCGCGAGCGCGCCTCGATACCCAGCCCCGCCAGCCGTACGAGAAACCGACGAATGGCCGCGGTGTTGGGGCCATACGTCTCAGGGCCCGGCGAGAGCGGCGCCCTCACGACACACCATCCCGTC
Source organism: Gemmatimonas sp. (assembly GCF_044344655.1). GTDB lineage: Bacteria > Gemmatimonadota > Gemmatimonadetes > Gemmatimonadales > Gemmatimonadaceae > Gemmatimonas. Next base: position 43,554 of record NZ_JBIJCN010000004.1, on the reverse strand, counting down.
CGGGCAGGGCATGCCCGAGACGACGCAGCCCCGCATAGACATCCGGTACCTCCGGGCGCCACCCGGCGTTGAGGAGTGCCGCGCTACTGATCCGCTGGTTGCTGCGGCCGGCGCGCACCGGCCCAGCGACGGCGCCGGCGGCACCCGCGGTCACTGTGTCGTCAGCGGGACGACCAGTCAACGCCTGCGCAATGTCGCCGGCTCGCACGGGCGTGTTGTCGGTGCAATTGAACACCGCCCCTGCGCCACTCGGCGGCAGCGCGAGGCAATGCGCAATGGCCGATACCACATCATCACGCCATGAGAAGTTGCACCAGATCCGGGACGGCGTGGCGCCAGCGGCGAAGCGCGCGGCGGGGTCGCGCCCGGGGCCGTACAGCCCCGCCGCACGCAGCACGTGCACCGCCCGGCACGCAGTGGCCGCTGCGAGCATGAGGCGTTCTGCGTCGAAGAGCACCTGTACCCGATCGTTGGTCGGTTCAATCAGCGTGTGTTCGTTCACCTCGCTCCCATCCTGACGGTCGTAGATGCCGGTGCTCGACACGTACACCACCGACGTGACGCCGAGTGCCTCCGCCAGGGCCGCCGCACCGCGGGCCGCGGCAGGGTAGATGGCGTAGCTGTCGCCGCGTGACGACGACGGCGCGACGCACACCACCAGATGGCGAATCGTATGCGGCAGTCGTGCCAGCAGGGACGCACGCCCCTCCCGCGTCACAGCGAGCGCGATGTCACCGGCAACCGCCGTGCACCCCGCGGGAGCCGCACTCCCCGAACGGGACAGCGTCCACACCTGGTGCCCCGCTTCGGCGAGCGCGACGGCCACGGGCGACCCCAGCCAACCGGGGCCTACCACCAGCACATCAGTCACGAGTCACTCCCCCGCACATGCGCTGGCCGCCCAGCGGGGCGGCCATATACATTGGGGCACCTTGGCCGGCACGACTCCCGCGCCGGTCCCACCTAAGGGGACAGGATCGAAGCATACAATGGGGAAGCAGGACGCGATCGAACTCGAAGGGACCGTCACCGAGTTGTTGCCGAATGCCATGTTTCGCGTGACCGTGCACAGCGGCCACGAAGTACTCACGACGCTCGCCGGAAATATGCGTCGCAATCGGATCCGCGTGTTGGCCGGTGATCGTGTCACGGTCGAAGTGTCCCCGTACGATCTGGCCCGCGGCCGCATCACGTTCCGCCACAAGAACTGACGCCACGCGGTCGCCACGCGGTCGCCACGCGAGTCACGCGCACGAGAAGTCAGCGGAGCAGCACGTACGCCGCTACGCTGCCGCCGAGTACCACCACCCCGGTGAGGAAATACAAAAGCGTGGAGCCGTCGCCCGTCTGGGTCGGCGGCTGACGCAGCCGCGCCGGCGGACGCGCGCGGCGGACCGGTGCGGCGGCACGCACGGGCGTACTGTCGTCCCGCGGTGCCTCGGCCACCGACCGATCGAGGGCCGCATCGTGGCCGTCGGCTGCCGGTGCCAGCACCTCGGCGTCGAGGAGGGGCGGCTCGATCACCGTCGTTGGTGGAATGATCGGCACCCCCGACGGCGTGGCGCGGAGCAGCCCGTCCGTCACCGATACCGCATCGCGTAACGGCTGGTCCTCCCACTCCTCCAGCGCGGTGACCGGCGCCTGCTCCTCAGTCTGCAACGCTTGGACCCGCAGCGTCTGCGCCAACGGCGCGTGGCCCGAGGCAATCTCCGCGAGCAGAGAGTCCGCGGGCGCCGTGGGTCGCTGGTGTTGGGTGAGTAGTGCGTGGAGGCGCACCAGCAGCGGCCTGGCGTCGGCGGTGTTGCCCGACGCGAGGGCGATGCGCGCGGCATTTTCGAGCACGATGGCCAGGCGGGTATCCTCCGCGCCCACATGATGCTCGACCGAGGTGATCACGTGCTGCATGAGCGCCCAGGCCTCGTGGTGCTGGCCGGCCGAGGCGAGCATCACCGCGAGGTCCATGCGGGCCCGTGCGACCGGCATGCTCTCCTCGTCGGTGAGCGTCACACGCAAGGCCGCCGCGCGCTGTTGGTACTGGATCGCGTCGTCGAGCCGCCCCACGCGGAAACACGCCTGCGCGAGATTGCCCAGAGCCAGCGCCAGTGGGTCCTGAGCGCCTGGCGACGGAGACCGTCCGAGAACATCGGCGGCCGACGCGAAGGCGTCGAGGGCCTCGCTCCAGTCGCCGTCTGCCGCGAGCCTCAGACCGCGGTCGTTGTCGTCCTGCCAGGCGTCGCGCCCTGGGGGGGGATCGGTGGGCCCTGTCGAGAAATCAGTCATGCGTTGGTTGACGCGTCGTGGAAGGCGACGTCACCGGGGGGCGCCCCTGCACGCCGGAAATGTGACGCCGGTGCCCACGGATGTGCGGCGACCCGGTTGCCGGAGGAATATGCCACAGCCGGTCCTAGCCCGGCTCGCGGATCGCGATCATCGGGGTCTCCCGGTACACGTCGCGCGATGTGAGCAATCCGATCGTCATGGTGAGCAACAGCATCCCCGCCGCGATGAACACGGTGGGGCCCACGGCGGGATCGAAGCGGTCCTCGAACACGAAGTGGGTGATCCCCCACGCGCCGGCAAAGGACAGCAGCATGCCGGTGAGGGCGCCGAGCGCCCCGAGTGCGCCGTACTCCGCGAGCAGCACGCGTGCGACCTGCGCGCGCGAGGCGCCGAGGGTGCGCAGCAGCACGCCTTCGCGCAGGCGTGCACGCCGCGTGGCGGCCACGGCGCTGAAGAGCACGGGCACACCCATGGCGAGCGAGAAGAGTCCGAGGAAGCGAATGGCGAGGGTCACGCGATCCACGATCGCGCCGATCGTCTGCCGTACGAGCGTGAGGTCGAGGCTCGACACATTCGGGAAGCGGCGCACCACGTCGCGCTGCATGGCGGCCAGCGGTGCTCCCGCCGGCACGCTGGCCACAATGACGAACTGCTGCGGGGCGCGGCGCAGCGCCGCCGGTTCGAACACCGCGAAGAAGTTGGCCTCGAACCGCCCCCAGTTCACTTCGCGCGTGCTCGTGAGCACGGTGGTGACCGGCACGCCCTGCACGTTCCAGGTGATCGTGTCACCAAGGGTCACGCCCATCTCGCGGGCGACATCCTGTTCGAGCGATAGTTCGAAGGGGGCCTCGGGATGTGCAGCGCGCGCGGTCGCACGCTCGTCCGCCGAGGCGAACCACGCTCCGCCCGTGATCTTCTCCGATGGCTGCAGCGCGTCGCGGTAGGTCGAGCGATACTCGCGCCGCAACGCCCAGCCGGCGCGCCGCACCGTGGTGTCGCGCTGCATGCTGACCACACTTTTGCCATTGATCGCATCCACGCGCATCGTGACGATCGGCGTCTGCTGCACGACGGGGTGCTGTCGCGCGCGCAAGATGGAGTCGAGGGGGGCCGCCTGATCCTCCTGCACGTCGAAGAGCAGCAAGTTGCCCGCGGCAGCGTCGGCGCTTGTCTGCACCTTGCTCAACAGGTTGGCCTGCACGAGGTACACGGTACTCAGCAGGAAGGCCCCGAAGCCCAGCGCCAGCGTCACGGCACGCGTTTGGTTGGCCGGGCGGTGGAGGTTGGCAATCCCCTGACGCAACGGGAACGGCCACGACGGGCGCGTGGTGCGTCGGGCGACCGCAATGAGTGACGTGGCGGCCACCCAGAGCACCGCCACGACCGCGATGATGCCGCCGGTGATGGCCAAGCCCTCGCGCACGGTTCCGATGCGCGAGAGCACGATCCCCACGATGCTGGCCAGCAGCAGCGCATCCACGAGCAGCCGTGCGCCATCCTGCCACTCGCGTGGCATGGCGCTCGGGTCGGCGTTGCGACGGATGGCCTGCAGTGGCGACACGCGGCGCAGCGCGAGCAGTGGTCGCAGCGCGAACACCAGCGAGACCCACACGCCGGTGGCGAGTCCCAAGAGCAGCGGGCGCGGCTCCAGCATGATCGCCACGTCGACGGGGAGGAACTCGCCCATCACGCGCGGAAGCAGGAACTGCACCCCCACACCGAGCGCCGCGCCAGCGGTGGCGCCCACGAGCCCCATCGCCGCTGCCTGCACTACGTAGAGTGCGAGGACCTGCCGGCTCGTGGCGCCGAGACAACGCAGCACGGCCACGGTATCGATCTTGGCCGATACAAACGCGTTCACGCCGCTCGCCACGCCGATGCCGCCCAGTAGCAGCGCGATGAGGCCAATGATGCTGAGAAAGTCGGCGAGTCGGGCCACCGCCTCGGTGAACTCCCGCTCCGTGTCGGCCACCGTGCGGACGCGCACGCGGGTGCGTGGTGCCGAGAGCGTGGTGGGACCAGCGGTGCTGTCGGGGGTACCGCCGGCCGACGAGTCGGCGGCGGAGAGCGCCGCCGTGACCGGCAGCGTGGCGAGCGTGTCCTGCGCCTCGCTGCCTTCGCCGCCGGGGCCGCTGCGCTCTCGCTCGCCGCGGGCTTCCCGCTCCTCGAGACGCGCCGCTTCGGCGGGATCGATGCGGCGCCGGAGGGCACGCGCCACCTGCGCGGCGGCCTTCGGCGACTCGAGTGCCGCCGGAAGCCGCAGCACGATGTCATACTCGGCTCGGCTGCCGAATGTGAGCAGTCCCATGGCGGCGAGCCAGCGATCCGACACATACACGCGGGGCCCGATGACCGCCGTGATGCCCGCGTCGCCGGGCACGTTGCCCAGCGTACCGCCGATGGTGAAGGTGAGCTGCCCCAGCGCGAGCCGATCGCCGACCTGCGCATCGAGGGCGATCAGCAGCGATGGGTCCACGAACACGACCGTGTCGTCGTGGACGCGCTGCCAGCCGTTGGCGGGAACCGTTTCGATCGCGCCGTAGAACGGAAAGCCTGGTGAGACCGCACGCACCTGCACGAGACGGGTGCCGCCCGACGGCTCGGCGAGCGCCATCGACGCAAAGGTGGTCACCCGCGACGCCACCACGTTGCGCGCGGTGAGCGAGTCCACGAGCGTGTCGATCACGGCGGGAAAGGCGGCGCGCGCCTGAAGCGCCATGTCGCCGCCCAGCAGCGTGCGGGACTGCTCGCGGATGGAGCGTGTGACGTTGCCGGCGAAGGAGTCGATGGCCACGAGCGCCGCCACCCCGAAGGCGATGCTCGACATGTAGAGCGCCAGTCGGCGCCGCGCCGTGCGGCTCTCGCGCCATGCGAGGCGGAGCAGGGCCTGCGCCGTCATGCGTGGGCCGTGGAGGTGGTGGGAGTCGGGGGCGTCGGGAGCGACGCGCCGTGCATGACGTCCTCCACGATCACACCGTCGCGCAGGCGGATCGTGCGCTGCGTGCGGGCCGCGAGGCTCACGTCGTGCGTGACCAGCACGATCGTGCAGCCGCGTTCGCGATTGAGTTGCTGCAGCAGCTCCACGATCTTCTCGCCAGTGGCGCCGTCGAGATTGCCGGTGGGTTCGTCGGCGAAAAGAATGCGCGGATCATTCACGAAGGCCCGCGCTAGGGCCACGCGTTGCTGCTCGCCACCGGAGAGCTGCTGCGGAAAGTGGTGCACTCGGTCCCCCAGTCCCACGCGGGTGAGCAGGTCGCGGGCGCGCGCCGCGGCCTCCTTCACGCCCACCACGCCGGCCAGTTCGAGCGGCACCTGTACGTTTTCGAGCGCCGTGAGGGTGGGGATCAATTGAAAGCTCTGGAACACAAACCCAACTTTCTCCCCGCGGAGGCGCGCACGTGCATCTTCGTCGAGGCTGCCGAAGTCGCGGCCGTCGAGGGATACCGAGCCCCGTGACGGGGTATCGAGTCCGGCGAGCAGGCCAAGCAACGTGGTCTTGCCGCTGCCGGACGGGCCCACGATGGACACGAAGGCGCCGGCCGGCACTTCGAACGACACGTCACGCAGCACGGTGAGCGGCTCGGTGCCGCTCAGATATTCCTTGGTCAACCCACGGGCAACGAGCATGCGAGTGCAGAAAGAGAGGATGTGGCTGGGGATCGCCGGTCTGGCGCTGCTGGCAGCGTGCGGGTCCACCGGGACCAACGGAAACGGGTCGCCATCGGATTCCGCCAGCGGGGCCGGCGGGCCGGTGGGCGCATCGGCCGTGACCGCGGAGAATACACCCGCGGCGGGGAATGGCACCGCGGCCGGGGGAAGCACCCGGCGGGTGGTGGTGCTGGGGACGAGCCTCACCGCGGGGTTGGGGCTCGACCCCGACGACGCCTATCCGGCGCTGCTGCAGGCGAAGGCCGACTCGGCGGGGTTACCGGTCACGATCGTCAATGCCGGGCTCAGCGGGGAAACGTCCGCCGGGGCACTCCGCCGCGCCGCGTGGGTGCTCGAACAGCCGGCGGCCCTGGTGATTCTGGAGGTGGGCGCCAACGACGGGCTCCGCGGCGTGGACCCGGATTCCACCTACGCCAACCTCGTGCAGTTGGTGGAAACCGTGCGGGCCCAGCGACCCGAGGCCGGCATTGCCCTGGTCCAAATGGAGGCACCCAGCAACTTGGGGCGCGCGTACACCCGACGCTTTCACGAGGCGTACGTCCGGGCGTCGAAGGCCACGGCGGTGCCCCTCTGGCCGTTCCTGCTCGACGGCGTGGCAGGGGTGGCGCGGCTCAATCAGGCCGACGGCATTCACCCCAACCCTCAGGGATCGCGCCGTGTCGCCGCGACCATGTGGACGTCGATGGAGCCGGCGCTGCGCGCCCTCCCCTCGCCCTGACGGCGCGCGATCGCCCGGGATCACTTCCAGCGGACCAACCGTCCGGTTAGCTTCCGAGGCTGTGCCGGAGATCCCGGTGCTGTCCGTGTCCAAATCCCTGCTTGCAGGTGTCGCAAATATGGCTTTCTCCGCTACGCAGATCCGCCGTGGCATGGTGCTCGTGTTCGAGGGCGACCCGTGCCGAGTCATCGAGTTCCGTCACCATACGCCGGGCAACCTGCGCGCGATGGTGCAGGCGAAGCTCAAGAACCTGCGCACCGGCTCGAGCTTCGAGCATCGGTTCCGTGCGGCGGACACGATCGTGAAGGCCGACATGGAAACGCACGAGCTGGAGTTCATGTACCAGGGTGGTGATTCGTACCACTTCATGAACGCGGAGAACTACGACCAGATCGAGCTCGACGAAGAGGCGCTGGGCGACTCGGCGCCGTGGATGCAGTCGGGGCTCAAGATCCTGGCCGAGTACTACAACGGCCGGCCGATCGGCATTCAGCTGCCCAATTCGCTCGTGTTCGAGATCGTGGAGACGGCGCCGGTTGTGCGTGGTGCCACCAAGACCGCGTCGTCGAAGCCCGCGAAGCTGGAGAATGGCGTCACGGTCAACGTGCCGGAGTTCGTCGAGCAGGGCACGCGGGTTCGTGTGAATCCGAACACGGGTGAATACCTCGATCGCGCGAAGGACTGAGGCGGAGTAGGCCTCGGGCGGACACCCGTTCGAGGCCGCCACTTGAAATCGATCTTTCGGTCGGTTACAATTGGCGTCTCCCGGCGAAAACCGCGGCAACGCGGTGGGCCGCCTGGAGGAGCGGGTGAGATGCTGCAGCAACTGGCAGTCGCTCTCTCGTCCATGGTGGCCGTAGCTCAATCGGTTAGAGCACCGGATTGTGGTTCCGGGGGTTGCGGGTTCGATTCCCGTCGGTCACCCTGAACACACTGGCGGGCAGCGAGTCTTTCGCCGCTCTCCGGAGGTCCGTAGCTCAATTGGTAGAGCACCGGTCTCCAAAACCGGCGGTTGGGGGTTCGATTCCCTCCGGGCCTGCTTCTGCGTGACCGTGGTTCGCTGTGTTTCCCGGCGGACTGGTACGAACGGGGAGCGAGCGCAAGCAGCGCTCGCGACAGGAAACGGTTTCATCGCTGAGGCATGCGCCTTGGCAAACGCCTCGGCGGTATCGTCTAGGGGACTAGGACACAGCCCTCTCAAGGCTGGAACACGGGTTCGAATCCCGTTACCGCTACTCGCTGGACGTTGCTGCAGGCAGATGGTGTAGGTCACATCTACGGCTCCATCGTCTATCGGTTAGGACGCGACCCTTTCAAGGTCGAGAGACGGGTTCGATTCCCGTTGGAGCTACTCGACTCGCCAGAGTCGTTGCAGGAGGCAGGGCAACTGTAGTTGGGGGGCGTAGCTCAGTTTGGTTAGAGCACTCGACTGTCACTCGAGAGGTCGCGGGTTCGAGCCCCGTCGCTCCCGTCGTAGTATCGGGCTCAGCAGGTTGCAGGTGGTGGTGCTGTACGCGGTTGCAGTACGCAGGAACTCGGTCGCAAGCCGAGCCCCTCGCTCTGGTGGTGAAATTGGTAGACACGCCGTCTTGAGGGGGCGGTGCCGCAAGGCGTCGCGGTTCGAGTCCGCGCCAGAGCATGCAGGTCCTCAGTGCAGTTGCAGCATTGCCACAGTAGCTCAGTGGTAGAGCACCCGATTCGTAATCGGGCGGTCATCGGTTCAATCCCGATCTGTGGCTCTTCAGTCCCCGGTCAGCCTCGCTGGCCGGGGACTTGTGCGTTCACTCCGGCCAGGGGACCGCTTCCAGCCCAGGGCCTGCGGCGGTGCGCCTGACCGGTCCCGCGGCGCTGTCCGCGCCGTTGGCTGCGGCGCGCGCGCGCGACACGCTCCCCGCCGGCCACGCCACCGCGTCGATCGCGCAGCGCGCCAGATCGAAAAGCGGAAGCGGCGCATCCTGGCGGATGGTGGTGAGCCGGCGCATGAGCCGCGCGTGCTCATGCTGCCCCGCGAGCTTGGCGGTTTCGTCGCGATGGCTCACGAACTCGCTGGCCTCGAGCGCCTTCTCCAACGACTGCCACCGGCGCAACAGCTTGACCGCCGTGCCCTTGCCGATGCGGTTGATGCCAGGGATATCGTCGCCGTCTTCGCCGCACATGGCCTTGAAGTCGGGAAGCTGCGCGGGCTGCACGCCGAAGCGTTCGTGCACGTCGGCCGGCTGCCACTTCCGCACGCGCAACCCCTCGGTGCCTTTCCCCACGCCCACGTACGACACCACCTGCACGTGCGCATCGACGAACTGCAGCAGGTCCGAGTCGTTGGAGAGCAGCGTGACGGGCAGTGCCGCGCGGAAGCCGGCCATGATCGAGGCCACCACGTCGTCGCCTTCGAACCCCTCGACGCTCACGCTCATCACGCCGGCGCCTTCGAGGGCGGTGCGAATGGGCGCCACCCGGGCCCGCGTCTCGCCCGTTCGCCGATGCTTATAGGTCGGAAAGAGGGCATGGCGGAACGTGGGGCCGTCGTGATCCCAGGCGGCAATCAGGTGCGTGGCGCCAAGATCGCTGGCCGACCCGCGCGCCATCTGACACCAGAGCCGGACACCGGCAACCGGATCGTCGCCGGCCACGTGCACGGCACGGGCGGCGAGGGACTGGGCATCGATCACGAGCAGGTGGGGGGCAGCCATGCGCTGAACGTAGCGATGCCGCCAGCACGGTGGCAAACCGTGGCCCCGCTGTCGGCCCTGTGCGAACGCGCCCGACCATGCACATTCCCCGCATGGCCTCCCCGACCGATCTTGCGCCGTCTGCCGTCGCCACCCCGAGCACGCGCTACCGCTATGTGGTACTCGCCATGCTCGTGCTCACCTACGCGTTCAACTTCCTCGACCGCCAGATCCTCGGCATTCTCAAGGAACCCATCAAGCACGATCTCGGGCTCACCGACACCCAGCTCGGGCTCATGGGCGGCCTTGCCTTCGCGATGCTCTATACCACGCTCGCGGTGCCCATTGCGTGGCTCGCCGACCGCGTGAGCCGCACGTGGATCGTCACGCTGGCGCTCGCGCTGTGGAGTGGCTTCACCATGCTGTGCGGCGCGGCGACGGGCTTCTGGTCGCTGTTTCTGTCGCGCGTGGGGGTGGGCTTCGGCGAAGCCGGTGGCGTGGCGCCCGCCTATTCGCTGGTGAGCGACTACTTCCCCCCGGCGCAGCGCGCGCGGGCGCTCGCCGCCTATTCCTTCGGCATTCCCCTCGGCTCCGCGCTGGGGCTCGTTGTCGGCGGTCTCATTGCCGCCTACGTGGACTGGCGTTGGGCCTTCTTCGTGGTGGGTGGGGCGGGGGTGCTGCTGGCGCCCGTCTTCAAGTGGGTCGTGAGCGACCCGCTGCGCGGGGCCCTCGATGGGGCCGGGGGGTCGGTCCCGCCGACGGTGGCCCCCACGTTCATGACGGTGGTGCGCACGGTGCTCCCCACCCCCACGTTCTGGCTGCTGGCGATCGGCGCGGCCTGCGCGTCGGTGTGCGGATACGGCGTGGCGTTCTGGCTCCCCAGCTTCTTCATGCGCAGCTTCGGGCTCACGCTGGCCCAGACCTCGATGTACTACGGCCTCATTCAGTTCATCGGCGGAGTGGCCGGCATCTGGCTGGGCGGCGCGATCGCTGACCGGTTGGGGAAGACGCATCGCGGCGCGTACGCGCTCACGCCGGCGGTCTGTTTTCTCGTGGCGCTGCCGATTTTTCTGCTGGCCATGAACACGTCGCACCTTGGCTGGGCGTTCGTGCTGTTCCTCGTGCCCACGGGGCTCAACCTGGCGTGGTTGGGCCCTGTGGTGACCGCGGTGCAGCAGCTCGCGCCGGCCAGTATGCGCAGCACAACGAGTGCGCTGTTCCTGCTGGTGAATAACCTGTTCGGCCTGGCGGTGGGGCTGTGGATCTTCGGCTACCTGTCGGACCTGTTGGCGCCCACGTACGGTGCCGAAAGCATGCGGTGGGCGATCTACTACGGGTCGAGCTTCTACCTGCTGGCGGCACTGCTGCTGTGGCTGGCATCGAAGCGGCCGGGGCGCGACGGGGTGGAAGTGGCGGCGTAGAGGCGGACCCGTTGTCTTGGTCCGCGCACGGCACTACCTTACCGATTCACATCGCGGGCGTAATTCAGTTGGTAGAATGCCAGCTTCCCAAGCTGGACGTCGCCGGTTCGAGTCCGGTCGCCCGCTCTGATACAAGTAAAGCCACCGCAACGAGTTAGGTTGTGGTGGCTTTTTTGTTCGTGCTCCTTGGGGTTGCGTGGGTAACCATCCGGTAACCACTTGGCGCAGTTTGGGAATGACTTTGGGTGAGGTTCATCGCTGGCGAGTACGGTGGAATGCCTAGCGATCACCCGGAAAGCAAATCGCCAATAACATCATAGTACGCGTGCACGGGCGAAGAATCTTGACGGAGATGGGTGCTATGGAATTCGTTCTAGGCCGTGAATATCGGCGGGCAGAGATTCACGCAGCATTCGGTGGACAGGCGCAGAGCGGGATAAGCACTCCTCGCGGCTCCACATTGATTTTCGTCTTTACTGGTCAAGGCGGCGAGAAACACGGATATCGAGATGGCCCGCAACCGAATGGTGTCTTCTTCTACTCAGGAGAGGGCCAAGTAGGCGACCAGAAGATGACGGCAGGGAATCTTGCGCTGGCTGACGCGGAGGTATCCGGCAAGACCATTCACCTGTTCAGTCAAGTGCGTAAGGCCATCGTGCGCTATGAAGGGGAAGCTCGCTGCATTGGATATCACAGCACTAGGGGCCCCGATCGAAATGAGACTGATCGCCGGATCTTCGTGTTTGAATTCGAGCTCGCAACGGGTGAGGTCCGCAGCGCCGACGTGCCTGATTTGGGCGTCAGGGAGGAGGGTCGTCAACGCCGGTCTCGGTCACTGGCCGAGCTGAAAGACATCGCCCTCGCAGATGCTGCGCGGCCAAGAAAGCAACCGGCAGAGGGGAGTCGTCGCGTGTATGAGCGAAGCATAGCGGTGAGAGACTACGTCCTCGCTCGTGCTAACGGAATCTGCGAAGGGTGCGGTGATGCTGCACCGTTTCTCCGGCACGATGGATCGCCGTACCTTGAGCCACACCACATTTTGCGCATGGCTGACGGCGGTCCCGATCACATCGCTTCAGTCGCCGCGCTATGCCCAGCGTGCCATCGGTGTATTCATCACGGGCAGAAGGGCCATGAGCTGAATCGCCGTGTTGCTGAACGCATTGCCGCGCTTGAGGCTCAGTCGGACGCTACGTAAGCGCGGTATTGGTGGGGCGCGGTTTTGCGCCGGAGTCATGACTGGCTACGGATGGGAAAATACGAAATGCTAACTAAATAAATCACGCGTGCTCGGGGCGCATCAACGCTGCCGATACGGGTTTGGGCGCAGACTAGCTCGGCGTTCCCCCGCATCTCAGGTCCAACAATTATGTGAGAGATGGAGTAGGGTGATCCGTGTTGGTGAATAATGATGCAGCAAATTTGGCTGGGGTGCGATCCCAAGCGCGCTGTGTCGACGTGCCGTGCAGAATTCGTGTTGGTAGGCTGCAATCGTGCGACGGGCATCCGTGAGTGAAAGAAACCAGTGTTGGTTCAGGCACTCATCGCGCACGCGGCTATTGAAGCTTTCCACGAATGCGTTCTGATTCGGTTTACCCGATTAAATGTGCAACGTCACGCCGTGCGCCGCCGCCCAGGCCGCGAGCGCACGACTGATGAACTCTGGCCCGTTGTCACAGACGATGCGATTCGGTCGTCCGCGCGCCGCGACTAGACGCGTTAGCACCGCGGCGACCGCGGTACCCGGGAACGACGTATCCACTTCCATGGCCAGCGGCTCGCGCGTGCAATCGTCGACCACGTTGAACAACCGAAACACGCGGCCAGTCGCCAGGTATCACGCATGAAGTCCATCGACCATCGCGTGTTCGGGCTGGTCGCCACTTCGTGGGGTACCCGCGGCCGCGTCAGCTTTCGACGATCCCGCTTTCGGACCGCGAGACCGGCGTGCCGGTACACGCGCTCAATGCGTTTGTGATTGTCGCCCCAGCCCTCGCGCCGCAGCTGCCACGTCAGCAACGGCGTGCCCCACCGTGGATGATCGCCGGCCAGCTGCTGCAGGCGCTCCCGCAATGGGCCGTCGTCGCGTCGTGGCATGGCGACGTAGCGCACCGGGGTCCGATGCACGCCAAGCCAGCGGCAGGCGCGGCGCTCACTGACCGCGGCGCTCTCCTGGACATAGGTGACCGCACTGCGCCGCCGCTCGGCAGTCACCAGTCTTTTCCCGCGACATCCTTGAGCACCTGAGTATTCAACGCATGATCCGCCACGAGACGCTTGAGCCGACGATTCTCCTCTTCGAGCGCTCGGAGGAGCCGCGCCTCAGGCACCTGCATTTCGCCGAATTTCGCCTTCCAGCGGTAGTACATCGTCTCGGTGATGCCGAGCCGACGACACACCGTCTTCAGCTTCGCCCCACTGTCAACTTCGCGCACCACGCCAATGATCTGCTCGTCCGTGAACCGCGATTTCCGCATGAGTCCTCCTGCTTGCCGGGGTCTGACTCACATATCTTCTGGATCTCATTACGGTGGGAACGCCGCTTCGTGAAACAGAGAAAATTCAAAGAACCTTCGTTGCTACTTGAACAGCAATCCTTCACAGTAAGCGGAGCGTAGGGTTAAGACCCATTTAGTGGATCTCGCTGAACGCGCGGCGTCGCTGGACGAGCTCCGCCAATTCGCGCAGAAGTTCGGCGTGGAGGCGCTGCTCCATCGCTAGTCGAAACGCTTCGCCGAGCTGGGACTCCGGACGGCTCTCTATGGCGAGGAGAGGTGGCGGAGCATTCTGGCGGATGAGCCGCTGATCCTGGGGCAGCCGCTGGTGCGGATGCAGCACCAGCTGTGCATCGGCGTCGATTAGGCGCTGTTCAACGGATGGCTCGGGTGACAAACGAGAATCTGGTCCTCCGCTGATATCCTGATCGGCTCCCCGCCTCCGGAAATCCGGCTCCCCGTTTCCTGGGATGTGGAAGCGCTCCGCGCCAGTTGGTCGTCGTCAGGCTCCAGAATCGCGCGGGAAACAGGGAGCAGGGCCTCAGGAAGCAGGAAGCCAACGGGGTTGTACGGGGGGCATTAGGGCTTTACGATCGTCAGCGCCGTCCGCGTGCTGCTCAGGAACTCCACGTCGAGGATGTAGCTGGTATTGGGTTTGAGTTTGCTGATTCGGACGATCTCCGGGCCACTGTAGGTGGCGAAGTAGGTGCCGGTGGTACCGAGCGGTAGCTCATGCATCTGCGAGCGGACGCCGGGCAGCTTTTGCGGAACCGGAGTCTCCGGCCACTCGAGCCCACTCGCTCGGCCGATCGGAGTGTCGTCGAGGACCGTGGACAGGAAGAACATGTTGAAGAGGTGTGCGCCGCGGAGACCGACGGCCTGCTCCCAGACATCGCCGTAGTAGTCGCCGAATTTGGCGCGCGTATAGCGGTCGCCGATGCCGTCACCGAAGTGCTGCCAGAGCCAGTAGCCGAACATGCCGGGGGTCACGTATGTATCGTTGTGTACCCGACAGCTTCGCAGGGACGCAAGGCAGGAGTATCGCCACCCATCCGCCTGAAAGTATCCGCCGATGTTGGTGCCATCGGGGAGGGTATCAACGGCCTTCGTAACGATGTAGCGCACCATGTTGGAAATGCCGTTGCCGAGGGTCGGGTCCCAACCGCCACGATAGCGGTTGTGTCGACTATACGTCTCCGACCGCCAGATCCCCCCCCATAGGGTGGAGCCCGCGAAGCGGCTCCCCTGGGTCCACAACACGTATTCCTGCGCGTCGGTGGTCTGGGTGATCGCGAAGAAGCCTGCACTTGCCTTTTCGCCCGTCTGGGCGGTGACCACGGCCATTGGACCGGCATTGAACAGCTCCTGAACGGCCGATCGGAGACAGATCCACCCATCGAGGGCGAGCGTCACGTCGATGGGACCCGGACCCACGCAGTTGTTCCACATGAATCCGCCCGGACCGATATTGTTCGTCACGAAGATGTTGATCCGGCGATTGCCATCCACATCGGATGCGACCCCCCAGATGCGGCGGAGAATCGGCTCCGTGACCGCATTCCAGCGCGCGACCTCGCGATACCAACTCGCGCTGTTCCGCTGTCCCGACCCCAGCGCCGTGTCTTCGTAGTAGGCGTAATGGCTGTCGGCATGGACCAGCACTCCGGTGAGACAGGTCGGTGCCACCCAGTAGTAACCGCAGAATTGCAACGAATCGGCCACCCCACGAAAGGGAACCTGATAGGGAGCAGTGAAGGTGGTGGTGGGAAGGCGGGTTGCCCGGTATGGGGCGATCGTGTCCCCGAGCGTCAGCGTCCCCTGCAGCTCTCGGAGTAGGATCGAGACGGCGGTGCTGTTGGCCCCGTACAGATCGAGCGAATCGGATGCTGCGTCCGCCGAGAGGCCGAGGTAGAGGGCGCTGTCGACCGGTGCCGTGCCGGTCGAAAGGAGGAAGCGACGACTCCGGCGGCTGTCACTCATCACATGAAAGGTGACCCCGCTTTGCTGGAGGACGGAAATCGCGCCCTGGCCCTGAATCACCAGCGGCACCGTCACCTGTGCCACCTGTCCGTTGCCGGCCGCTTCGATCGTCAGCAGCATGGAGTCGGGCACGGTAGGGGTCCCATCGAGCAACCCATCCGCTGAAAGCGCAATACCAGTAGGGAGTTGCCCTCGCACTACGGACCAGCGCACGCTCCCCGCTCCCCGCGTGGCCTCGAGCTGTACACGGTACGGCTGGCCGGTAATGCCGAAAGGGAGTGTGGGCTGGATGATCGTCAGACGGGGCAGCACCGCGACGATCAGGTTCGCATCCGCGGTAACGCCCGCACTGGCCACGGTGGCGGTCACGCGCGTGGTCCCGGTGTCCGAGGGCGTTCCTGTAATGCCCCCGGTGCTCGACAACGTCATGCCGCGAGGCAGCGTGCCTTTGATCAATGTCCACCGGTAGCTCCCGTCGCCACCGGTCGCGGTGAGCTGCTGCTCGTAGCGCTCGCCCACGATTCCCGTCGCGAGCGGGAGCTCTCCGTTGCTGACGCCGGCAATTGCCAGCCGTCGCTGTTGTGGCGCCCCGACCTGATCGGAGCCGGCGCAGGCCGCCGCCGTCAATACCAGGGCAGCGCTCCAGGCACTTTGCCAAAGCGGTCTGGTCCACGGTCCTCGCGCGATCACTTGGCCACCTCGGGAATGATCAGCACGCTTGCGGCATTCCCGCCGGCGAAGCTGCGAAGCCGCAGCGCTAGCTCCCCCGTGTGATCCACGCGCAACACGGTGCCCCCGCCATAACGGAGCTTCATGGCTTCATAGGCCCCGCTGCCCAGTGCCGGATGCGCACTCCATTGGGCTGCACTTGAGGCAAAGCCCATGCGTGACGCCAGCGGGATCCCGGGCCAATGCAGCCCGAGTCGCTCTCCGAGCGCCGTGTCATCAAGCATCAGTGACGCGAGGAACATGGCAAACCAGGTCCCCTCGGCCACGCCAGTTACCTGCCGCAACCCGTCCACCGCCGTCGTGGAGGACAGCCCGGCATGTAACATCTCCGGCCAGATGCTCCGCCCCGCGCGAAGGATCATCCAGGCGCCGAAAAACTGGCCGTTGTTGTACGGCTCAAAATTCAGGTTGCACTGCCCCGACAGCGTACCAAATAGGCAACCGTTGGTCCAGTTGGTATTCAGGAGGATCGGCAGGAGCGAATTGGCCATCCCCTCCAACAGGAGCGTGGACTGGATCGACGGCGCGTAGTTGCCACACGTTACCGGCGGGACAGCGGGTTTGGCCATGAAAAACATCACCATACCGCACGGATTCTCTCGCGCATCGCGTCCGGCCACCTGCAACGTCAGCATGTGCTGTCGTGCATGGACCGTTTCGTGGAGCACCTGCGAAACAATGAATTGGGCGGTCGCTGTTGGATTTTGCTGACGGAAGTTTCCGACTACCGGGATTACGGCATGGTCCCGCGTCTTCTCCGATCCACAGTTGTAGCGAGCCGTATCTGCCACGGTACCAAGCCAGTTTGGCGCCAGCGCGCAGACCGAGTAGTAGGCATTCGCTCCGGAGATCCCCAACTTCGAAAGAATGGCAAACTTCCCGTCCCGGTCGAGATCGACCAGCGGACCATAGAGCGTGTCCAATCGGGTCCAATGAATGGTCAAAATCGAGTCGATCGCGCGCCATTCTGATATCGTGCCGCGCTGTGACGGCGCCGCGGTGGTGTCCTCGTAGTAGTTGACATACGTACCCCGGTACACCAGCCGCGAGGGGACCGTCTCCGTAATCCACTGCCAACGGTACTCCGAGGGAGGCTCACGCACCCCTCCCGGGGACACGATCGGCTGCCAAACTCGTGGTGGACGCGTCGCCGGATTCGGGATGGCGTCGAGCGTCCCGATGATTCGTGCATCGATGCGCGCCGGTACCAGCTCATAGCTCAGCCGTGCCGGGGTGATATCACCCCCACTTGAGCCGATGAAACCCGCCCAGGTATCGGGCGACAGCACCACGAGTGTGCGACCGGTGGTCGATCGCGGAAGCCGCACGCACAGCTCGCGACTTCCCGAGGCGGGGGCAGCGAGCGTGAGAGCGCCCCCCGTCGCCGGTGTCACCACCCACACGTCGGCACAACTTCCCGCACTCCCCGTCACATCCCGCGGGTAGACCACGAGCCGGATGCCCCTCTCGCTGGTGAGCCCCCCGCTCGTCACCCGAACCATCACCTCGACACTGTCCGCTGCCGTTGGTGTCCCCGAGACCACACCGTCGCCCCCCATCGTCACCCCCGCTGGCCACTGCCCCCGCGACGTCGCAAAGCTGTATCGCCCATCGCCTCCCGTCGCCAGTATCTGCTGCCGGTAGACACTCCCCACCACGCCGCTCGGCAGCTGCATCGTCCCAACCTGTGGGGCGACCCCCACGACCAGCGGTCGCACCACGCTCACCTCGGCCGATCCGGTCACCGCACTGCCGTCGGCATTCTGGACCGCCGCCCGGATAGTGGTGCTCCCCGCGTCCACCGCCGTGACTGTTCCGTCCACGCTCACCGTTGCCACGGTAGGTCTCGAGGAACTCCACGTGATGGAGCGACCCGTCAACGTCGATCCCTGGGTCCCGGTCACCGTCACCGAGAACTGGCGCGTGGCACCGACTTCTAAGTTGTTTATAGTTGCCGGCGTGAGTGACACCGTGGCTACCGTCACAAGGATTACCGTCAGCGATGCGGAGCCAGAGCGCCCGTTCACAGTCGCGTTGATGGACACCAGGCCAGGTGCGACCGCGGTGACAACCCCCGCGCCGCTGACCGTGGCGATGGTTGGCGAACCCGTTGACCACGTCACCGTTCCGATGCCGATCGCCGCACCATTCTGGTCGAACCCCGAGGCACTAGCAGTGACCGTTTGGCCGACCTCGATCGTTGTGAACGGCAGCGAGACCGAGACTGTAGTCAGTACCGGTACCGGCGGGGCCGTGATCGGCGTTGGATTGTCGGTACCCCCACCACTGCCGCACCCGGTCACGACGAGGGCAAAGAGTGCGAATGCGAGTGACGGGGGGCGGAATGAATGACCCATTAACTTGCTCCTAGATGCATTTAACGATGCGTTCGGCTGACCAGAAGCGGACTCGTGTGCAATGATGTACGCGTCCTGTGCCGTTACGGCAAGCAGAACGGCTGCCGCCGAGCCCGGCGCCTGTGATCGCTGCAGGATCGTAGCCCAGCTTGGTGGTGCTCTCGATTGAGCCTGGGATATGAGCCGCCATCTACCTAGGACGCCAGAAGCGATGCAACAGCTACTGACACTGGCGACGACGACGGCTCTTTTGGAGCCTTTCTTTGTTCCTGATGTGGGTCGCTCTGCATTGACCACTCGGTACCTAGCCTCTCCCAAGTTCAGCGTTCGGCGTTCCCCCATCTCAGGTCCAGCAATTATGTGAGAGATGGAGTAGGGTGATCCGTGTTGGTGAATGATGCAGCAAATTTGGCCGGGGTGCGATCACCCAGCGCGCGGCGCTCGCCGCCCTTGTCCGCAGGTGCCTGCGCCACCAGCAGGCCTCCTGAGGGAGGCGGCGACCGCTGCGCGCTCAGCGCGTGAGAAACGGTGGCCGAGGGGGCGGCACATCCTCAGGCGTCAACGAGAGCGACGGGAAACGTCGGCAGGTTGATGGTTGTCGTTGGCCCAGCCTGAATCCCATCGTCGCGTCGAGCTCACCAGCGCCTTCGTGGTGCCGTGCGTTCGACGTGCTATCTCACGTGCAGACGACGTTCAGCCGAGCCCCAGACCGCCGAGGTCACTCTCGCCGAAGAGCTGTGCCTGCGCGATCGTGCGCTGCGAGCGCACCGCCTCCCATCGCTGCGTGAAGGCCGCATCGAGCAACCGTTCGTGGCGCAGCACATTCTCCGCTTTGGAAGTCACCGGCTTACTGGCGTAGAGGCTCCCCAGCAGGGTTCGGGAAAGCAGCGACACCGGAATGCTGGTATCGGCGTGGCCACCGGGTGTCGCGCGGCAGACCCCGCAGAGGAGCCGCGCGGAGAAGTCGGCGGCTGTCCCCGTGAGCGTGAGGTGCAGGTCAGTGGGGCGCCGGCATGCATCACAAACCGGGAAGGCGCTCTCCGGATGCGGGTCGCCCGCGAAGTCCATCACCAACTGATTCGCGAGGACGGCCTCGGGGAACTCATGCCCCTGGGAATACGCGTCCCCTGTCCGATAGAGGTCCAGCAGGAGCGCGCGTTCGAAATTCTGGCCCGCCTCAATCCCGGCGACGGCTAGCCGCCGCTCGCCGTTCGGCGTGAGTTGATACGTGACGACCGAGTCATTGATGCTGGTCAGGACATAGTGGGCATCCCGATTGACGTACTTGTGAAGGCGAGGCATTGAAAAGTCCTGGAGCGATTTCGGGGTGCCATGGCCGAGCAACTCGACCCGCACCGTGGCCGCGTGGCCGCCGGCTGATGCACGGACGGCTCTTTCCTCGTGACGCGCGTGTCCACGAACAACGATGCGGTGGATTCCGCCCTCCCGCCACCGGCGTGGCCAATGGCCGGCCGCGTCAGGGCGCGCCGTCGGCCTGTTCGCGGTAGTCGCGGCGCTCGGCCGTGCTGGGGCGGCCGCCATTGGCCATCGTGCGGGTGACGAACGGGGTGCCGGTGGCATCGGCCATCGGGGTGAACTGGCTCTGCCGGCCAGCCTGCTGGGAACGATCGAAGGGCATGAACATGGGAACCTCCCGATACGAAGAAGGCCCCTCCGTGGGAGGGGCCTTGTCGTGTGGACCAGGTCGCCGCCTCCCGTTGGTCTCGGGAGGGGCTGCGGTTGCGTCACATCATGGCGACGGTGCGGCCCTGCTCCCGAGTGCTACGTACTACGACGACCGTCGCTACACGAATCGTAGCGACGGCGGGAATAAGGCTGGTAAGTCGGGCCGAGGCGAAATGCGGCGCGGTCATCGCATGAAGTCTCGGAATGTCCCTGCAGAAAGTCAAGTCGTCCCAGCCTTTCGTCCCTACTTCCTCGTCGTGATCTTGATCACGCCTTTGGCGCCCTCGGGACCGTACAGCGTCTCGGCGGCGGTACCCTTGATCACCTCCACGCCCGCGATCTTGTTCGGGCCGAGCGCGTTCATTGCGGCGCTCGAGCTCTTCACCCCATCGATGAAGATGAGGCCCTCGAACGGCTTCGACGGGGCGCCCGCGGCAGACAGCGTGATGCGACGCGTGGTGTCGGCGGCGCCATCGGGCCTCACGGTCACCACGATGCGCTCGGCGACGGCGGTGGCCGAGTTCGTGGACGTTGCCGCGCTGGTGCGGATACTGATCACGTTGCGCTTCCCATCCAGCCGGCTCACGTCGAGACTCGCGATGTTGACGGCAGACAGCGCCCGCGCTTCTTCGGCAGAAATCTCCTTGCCGTTCAGCATGTACGTCACCGAGGTCGGATTCGACGTAAGCACGCCCAGTCGCCGCTCAGCCGCCGCTACATCCATGCCTTCGAGTTCGGCACTGGTCGGCAATTCGGCACCGCACCCGGCCAGTAGGGCGGCCGATGCGACCACGAGACCAATGGTGCGTCTGGCAATACGGTGGGAGGCCGGTCGTACGCGTACGGTCATGGTGCGGTGTCTCCGTTCGAGATGAGTGGCGCTTCGGGCTAACGGACTAGACGGTACAGAGCTGAACGGCTTCGGCGAGGGAGGCGGCTCCGTCTCGCTTGGGGATGAACTCGTGCGCAAACACCCCGGTGAACCCCGTGCTCGCGATGTACTCGGCGATGCCGCGGTAATTGAGTTCCTGCGCCGCATCAATCTCGTTGCGTCCAGGCACGCCCGCGGTGTGAAAGTGCGCGATCCACGGCAGATGCGCCTTGATGGTCGCAATCACGTCGCCTTCCATGACCTGCATGTGATAGATGTCGTACAGCAGGCGGAAGCTCGGACTGTTCACGCCCTTCGCGACCTCCACGGCCCACGCGGTGTGATCGGCGTGATAATCCTTGTGATCGACCTTGCTGTTGAGCATTTCCATGCACAGCACCACGCCATGCTGCTCGGCGGTGGGCATGAGCCGCTTGAGCCCCGTGATGCAGTTGGCGATGCCTTCGCCGTCGCTCATGCCGTCACGGTTGCCGCTGAACACCACGATCTGCTTCACGCCGGCAGCCGCGGCACGAGCAATGTACGGCTCACCGTCGGCCACGAGCTTGTCGTGATGGCTCACGCGGTTGAAGCCCACCGGGATGGTGCCGAAGCTGTTGCCCATGGTGCACGCGAGGCCGAACTGTTTCGGCACGTCCCACTCCTCGGGACCCAGGAGGTCGATGCCCATGAGCCCCACCTGCTTGGCCAGCCTGCACAGGTCAGCAATCGGCGTGCGCGAGTAGCACCAGCGCGCCACGGACTGCCGAAGGCGCCCAGCACCGACAGCCGCTCGGTCCGATCCCGCTGCCGCCGACCCGGCCGCAGCGAGCACCGATGGCTGCATCACCCCCATCGCGCCGGCGACCGCCGAGGCGCCGAGGGTGGTGAGCACCGTGCGACGGTGCACGGAGGCTGGGGCAGGGATCGGCGTCGGCTCTGGCACGGTCTCTCCGCGGGTCGGGTGGGCGTGGCCGCTGGGGCTACTGGATCTGGATGTACAGCGGCTGCGGCCACAAGCGCAAGATTTCCTCGCGCGAGGTGCGCGGCTTGTCATTCTTGGCCTTGGTGAACTGCTTCCAGCCCGCGAACTGCACCGGCTCCTTCTTGATGTAGCTGTAGTACGAATCGCGCTTGAGATACGGCGGCCCGAAGCCGTCCATGTGCATCACGATCTGCACCTTCGGATCGAGACGGATCTTGCTGGCGTTGGTCACGCCGCGCTGCGTGAAGCGGTGAATGACGAGCACCTTGGGGGGGAGCTTGTATTTGTCCACCAGCTCGGCGAGGTAGCGCGAGGCATAGTTGATGTCGGCGGCGTCGTACGTACCGATCTTCTTGCCGGGGCGCGTGCCGTCCTTCATGGAGAACTCGGGGTCGATCCCGAGGTGCACGTCGGGGCGCTTGAGGAAGCGCTCGAGCCGGGGCAGCTCGTCCTGCAGCGTGCTGAGCCCCACCTGCACATCCACGAACATGATCGCGTTCCGGCTCTTCGCCCAGCCGTAGACCTTCTCGATCAACGTGCTGTCCATACGGTTGCGATACTTGCCGTCGAACCCCTTGTCGCCGGCGGCCACCACGGCAATCAGGTGTAACGCCGGTTGCGCCGGGTGCTGCGGATCGAGCCGCTTCCACTCCGCGACTTCCGCATCGAGCTTGCGCAGCATCTCGTCCGGGGCGAACTCGCCCAGGATGCCCATGCGCACCGACCGCGGGTTGCCGTAGTAGGCAATGATGCGCTTGGCGGGGAGGATCGATCCGGGAAGGGTCGCCGGCATGGCCGGTGGCCATAGCGAGTCGAGATCGCTGCCGGTTCCTCTGAAGGCAAGGTGACGGTCACCCGACGAGGGGCCGAGCGAGCCGACGGGACGCTTCTTCGTGGTGTCGGCGGCGCCCGCCGTCTTCCCCGCCGATCGCTTCTTCTTGGATGACGCGGCCTTGGCCTTTGCCTTCGACGGAGCCTTGGCCTTCGGCTGGGCCGACGTGCGGGCGCCGTCGCTGCTCTGCGCGTGCGCCGATGGCACCGCCGTCTGGGAGGCAAACAGCGCGCCCGCGACGGCGAGCATGAGGGCCGGGCGCCGCAGCGCCGGCAACAACGAAGCGATGGTGGTCATCGAAGGAGGCAATTGGAAAAGTGCTCGCGGATTCGGCGCACTCGGGAGGGCTGCGTGGGAGTGTAAACGGGCAATCCCGCACGACAAAGGGTGGGAACGGTCGTGGCGCACCATGCCGGCGGCCGTCTGCGTGACCCCAACGGTTGCCCCCAAGAGTTGCCCCCCAAGGGTTGCTCCATAGCTTCCCGCCCCATGCATATCGATCTGACGTCTCGGGTGGCCGTGGTCACGGGCGGCGCCAACGGCATCGGCCTCGCCACGGCACGGCGACTGGCTGCGAGCGGCGCGCAAGTCGCGATCTGGGATCGCGTGGAGGACGCCGGCGAGGCGGCGGTGGCGGGACTCGCCGCTGACGGTCACGCCGGACTGTTCGTCGCCACCGATGTCACCGATCGGGCCAGCGTTGACGCGGCAGTGGCGCGCACGGTGTCCCACTACGGGGCTATCGACATCCTCATTAACAACGCCGGCATCACACGGGATGCGCAGCTGGTAAAGGTGAAGGATGGGGTGGCCAGCGGCGGGATGAGCGACGCCGAGTTCGACGCGGTGATCGCGGTCAACCTCAAGGGGGTGTTCCACTGCACGCAGGCGGTAGTGCCGCACCTGATCGCGCGTGGCGGCGGCCGGATCGTGAACGCCTCGTCGGTGGTGGCGTGCCATGGCAACTTCGGGCAGACCAACTACGTGGCCAGCAAGGCCGGGGTGATTGGCATGACGCAGGTGTGGGCACGTGAGCTGGGCAAGCGCGGCATCACGGTGAATGCCATCGCCCCTGGCTTCATCGCGACCGACATGACCGCCAAGATGCCGCCGCAGGTCCTCGATGGCATGATGGCACACACGCCGGTCGGACGTCTGGGCACGCCCGACGACGTGGCCAATGCCTACTGCTTTCTCTGTTCGGAGTACGCCGCGTTCATCAACGGCGCCACGCTGCCCGTGGATGGCGGGCTCGTGATCGGTACCTGATCACGAGCGACGGCGCTGCTATTGGGGTTCCGTCTTCGGGGCCGCGTACTGCATGCGCTGCAGGATCGCGGGAATACGTCGCGTGGCCACGCTGCCACGTGGCGACCAGCGGCGCGGCGCCGGCAGGATCGCCGCCATGCGCGCCGCCTCCTCGCGCGTCAGTTTGGCTGCGCTCTTGCGAAAGTGATGGCGCGCCCCCGCCTCAGCCCCGAATTGATTGGGGCCCCACTCCGCCAGATTGATGTACAGGTCGAGGATCCGCTCTTTCGAGAGCAGCAACTCGAGCCACAGCGTGAGATACGCCTCCATCCCCTTTCGCACGAACGAGCGGCCGTTCCAGAGGAAGATGTTCTTGGCCACCTGCTGCGACAGCGTGCTCGCACCGCGCAGCTTCCCGCCGCGCTTGCGACGGTCGAGGGCCTTGTCGAGCTCCACGAAGTCGATGCCGTGGTGCAGATAGAAGCGATCGTCCTCCGAGGCCAGCACCGCGCGCCGTAGCGCTGGGGCCATCTCGCGGCGCGATACCGGGCGATGCTCCGGCCACACGGGTGATTCCCCCGCCGCCAGTCGCGACGCCACGCGGCCGAGCATCACCATCGTCACCGGCGGGTCGACCACGGCGAAGAGCAGGATGAAGGGCAGGGGCGCCAGCGCGGCGACGGTGGCGATGCGCAAGGCCCGTATGAGCCAGAAGCGCACACCACGAGAGGAAGAGGTCGTCACGGCCATCACGCTCAGGGTTCGCGCAGGTGCGGCGGTGTATCCGGCGGCTGTCGACGCCACCGCCGATGTTGCCAGAAGTACTGGTCGGGATACTCGCGCACCCGCTCCTCGAGCATCTGGGTATAGCGCAGCACGATCGCGTCCACGTCGTGCTCCCGATCACCGGTAGGCGTGATCTCCACCGGCTCCACGAGAAATGCATACCGGCCGCTCGGCTGGCGCACGATCGCGATGAACACCATCGGCACCTCGAAGCGCAGCGCGAATACGGCCGGCCCGCGTGGCGTCTTCGCCGGTCGGCCGAAGAAGGGCACGAAGGTGCTGGCCAGACCGAGCGCATCGTGGTCGGCCAGGAGGGCCACCATGCGATTGGCCCGCAACGCGCGCGGTGTGCGACGGACCGCATCGCGATCGTGCACCACCTCCACGCCGATGTCGGTGCGGGCCTTGGTGACATAGGCTTCGAACAGCTTGTTGGCGGCGCCGCGCACGACGGCATCGATTCCCACGCCGCGCGCCGCCACGTAGGCCCCACCGAGTTCCCAGTTGCCGAGGTGCCCGGTCACGGCAACGATCCCTCGGCCCTTGGCGAGCGCGGCCTCGATGTGCTCCCATCCCTCCACACGTTCCACGCGGGCCAGGATTTCCGCCTGCGGCGTGCCGGGTAGAATGGCCGTCTCGATCGAAGTGCGGCCGAGGCTCTCGTAGGAGCGACCGGCCAGCGTGCGCACGTCGTCGGGCGTGCGGTCGGGGAAGGCGGCGGCGATTTGGCGCTCGACCACACCGGCGCGGATGCCCAATGGACGGTACGCCAGCCGTGCCAGCCGCCCACCAATCCAGCTGGCGGCGCGCCAGCCTACGAGCCGGAGCGCGAACACCGCGGTGCGGGTCGCCAGATACTCCAGGCGGTGGGACAAGGTGGGGGCGGGGTCTGCCGCCGGAGTCGATACGGCCGTGCTCATGATCAGGGAATCTAACCGATCCCGACGGCATTCTCCCCGCCACGCGAGGCCATGCCGGCGTTCATATTGTGGCATGACCGCCCCACCGCCCACGATCGTTCCCGGCACCCAGGCCTCGCAGCGCCTGGCGCAAGTCGGCCTGGTGATCAACGCGCTGCTGGCCGTCGTGAAGCTGGTGGCGGGGATCCTGGGCAACGCCTACGCGCTGGTGGCCGACGCGATCGAAAGCGCGACCGACATGATCGGCTCGCTCGTGGTGTGGAGTGGACTGCGTATCGCCAGCCGCGATCCGGACGAGCGGTATCCCTTTGGCTACGGTCGCGCCGAAGCACTCGCGGGGGCGGTGGTGGCGGCGCTCATGCTCGGTGCCGCCGCCGGCATCGCCATCGAGGCGGTCCGCGAAATCCGCACGCCGCATCATGCGCCCGCTCCGTGGACGCTCGCCGTGCTCGGGCTGGTGATCGTGGTCAAGGAATTGCTGGCGAAGAAGGTGCTCCACGCCAGTGAACGGACGGGGAGTGTGGCGGCCTCAGCAGACGGGTGGCACCATCGCGCCGACGCGATCACCTCGGCGGCCGCCTTCGTGGGCATTACCGTGGCGATCGTTGGTGGGCCGGGCTGGGAGCCGGCCGACGATTGGGCGGCGCTGGTGGCCGCGGCGGTCATCGTGGTGAATGGCACGCTCCTGCTGCGCACCGCGCTCGGCGATCTCATGGACCGGGCCCCGGCGCCGGTCATCCACGATGCCGTCACCACGGCTGCGCTGGAGACGGAGGGGGTGCGTGCCATCGAGAAGCTCAAGATCCGGAAAACGGGGACCGCCTATTACGTGGACATTCACGTGCAGGCCGATCCCGCGATGTCGCTGCACGAGGCGCACATACTGTCGGGGCGGGTGAAAACGTCGATCCGTCGGCAAATCCCGGCCGCCGCCGGTGTGCTCATTCACATGGAACCCTACGAACCGCAGTGACTCGGAGGGAGGCAGCATGGGAGCGAACCCGGTCTTCACGGTGCTGACGCACGCGGAGTGCGAGACCCTGCTGGCATCGCAGCACGTGGGACGCATGGCCTTCACGTTTCGCGATCGCGTGAATATCGAGCCCATTCACTACGTCTATCGCGACGGGTGGATTTGGGGGCGCACGCAGTACGGCACCAAGGTGGAGATGCTGGCGCACCACCCCTGGGTCGCCTTTGAGGTGGACCGGGTGGACGCGCTGTTCACCTGGCAGAGTGTGGTGGTGCACGGGCGGGTGGAGTTTCCTGACCCCGACGGCTCCATGCAGGATCAGGAGCGATTCGCGCGCGGCGTGGAGGCGTTCCGTACCCTCGTTCCGGAGGCCTTCGCCGTGGGCGATCCCACGCCCTCGCGGGAGCTCGTATTCATGATCCCCGCGGCGGAGATTGAGGGACGGGCGGCGCGGCCGGGGCCGGGCTGATGGGCATCGGGGCGGTCGATACCCTGCGCGTCGACCCGGTCGACGCGGCGCACCGCGTACCACCGGGCAACACGGAGCCCGTGTATCCAGCCATTCTACCCGCCGTCCGCGACGCGGCCCGCCACTTCACCTGACCTGATGCTTCTTCGGCGCCGTTTTCGCTCGTGGTCCCTCGCACCTCGTCCGCGCAGACTGTTTTCGCTCGGCGCAGTTTGGCGGTCGTCTCAGCGTGGAGCATGCGGCCGGTGGGGGTGAGCATCGTAGTCTGGATCGTGTTGGTGCTCACGATTGCCGCTGGCCGGCGCCGGCGCGCCCGTCGGCAGCGCGACGCGGCGCGTCTAGTCAGCGAGCCGCGCGACCGCGACGATGAGGGGCGCATGGCCGACGCTGAGCGCGCGTGGTGGCAGGCGCAGGTGCGTGAGGCGCAGAAGCTCGAGCTGCTGGGGGACGTGGCGAGTAGTGTGGCCCACGATTTGAACAATCTCCTTGGGGTGATTCGTGGGAACGCCGAACTGGCGCGCTCGGCGCTCACGCGCGGCCACAGTCATGCCGACAACCTCGGCGCGATCCTCGAGGCCTCCGATCGCGCGAGTGATCTCGTGCGACAGATCTTCGCCTTCTCGCAGCGCTCGATGCCCACGCGTGAGTACGTGAACCTGTCGCAGCTGCTGCTCGACCTGCGGCCGTTGCTGCGGCGCTTGGTCCCGCGCACGGTCCAGCTCACGGTCGAGGGAGCCGACGCGGCGCATCTGCTGAAGGGTGATCCCATCCAGCTACGGCAGTTGCTGCTCACCCTGGCCTCCAATGCCGTATTCGCCATGCGGAGCACAACCAACGGGGTCCTGACGCTTGCGCTCTCCTCGCGCACGGTCGCAGAACCCGGCACGGCACCACGCGATCTGGTGGTGTTGCAGGTGCGGGATACCGGTGAGGGGACGAGCGAGCATGCGAGTAAGGGGACCGGTTTGGGGATGGCGGTGGTGCAGGGGATCGTGGTGGCGCACGAGGGGCGCATGGAGGCCCGGAGTGGACCAGGGCAGGGGACAACCGTCGAGGTCTGCTTCCCGCTGGCCGTGATTGACGGGTTGTGGGACGAGGGCCTCGCCCCCACCGCCGATGCTGGCCTGCCGGAGGCGGCGGGCGTGGAGGAGTCGCACATGGCGGTGCCAGAGGTTGTGCCGGCCGAGCGTCCAGTTGTCGGTGTGACGATCGTGGTGGTCGACGACGAGCCGGCCGTGGCACAGGTGCTGCAACGCGTGCTGCAGCACTACGGACACGTCGTGCACCTGTTCAATGCGCCTGCCGAGGCGCTGCGGTTCATCCAGCAGCAGCCGCTCGCGGCGGACCTGCTCATAACCGATCAGACGATGCCGGGTATGACCGGCGACCGGCTGGCGGAGGCGGTGCATGCGGTGCGCGGCGACCTGCCGGTGCTCATACTCACCGGGTTCAGTCACGGCCTCACGCCCCAGCGGATCGAGGCCGCGCGCCCGTACGCGGTGTTGCTCAAACCGGTAGAACTCGTGGAGCTCAAGCGTCGGGTGGACGAGGCGCTGGCACGGCCGTGCTGACCGTGGGGGCGGCTGTCGGTGGGGATGCCGGTACACCGGAAACGACGGTCTGTGGCCGTTTGGGGGTACAGGGGGCTGGTCTGGTGGCGTGTGCGGGTTTACAATCCGTGACTGTTCACCGCGTGGTCGGAAACGACTGCGCCGTGACGGGATGTAGCGCAGCCCGGTAGCGCACCTGAATGGGGTTCAGGGGGTCGCAGGTTCGAATCCTGTCATCCCGATGGTCGTAAACAAAAGCCTCGCACCGACTTCGGTCGGTGCGAGGCTTTTGAGTTTTCGGTGGTGGCGTGCGTGGGAACCAGGTGGGCACCATGCGGAACAGGTGCGGCCCCTGTCACGGTGGTGCCGCCTCCGTAGCAGCGGCCACCAGAGCAGCGGCCACCGCGGCGCCTCAATAGGCGTACCCGAAGATGATGTTCATCTCGTCCGACGCCGAGAGCCCGAACGCCACCGTTCGGTCGGTCACGTTGTTCCACGTCACCACGGAGACCAGGGCATCGCCAGGGGCAAGCACCAGCGGGGTGTCGAAGCTCGTGAACGCCGGATGCTCCCAGTCGGTGTTCATGTACACCGACGTTTCCGTGCCGTCGGCCCGGCGCACGCGGATTTCGTAGCGCTCGCCGAGGCTGTGCATGTGCGAGGTGAGCGCCAGGACGGTGGTGCGCACCGACACCGGGAAGACGGTGCGCACCGTGGTGCGCTGTCTCGCCGGCAACGAGAAATTCGTGTTGGCGAGGTTGAGCGTGCGCGCCACGCGCGCGACCTGCGCTGCGTCGACCGTGTAGAGGTTCGCCGTGGCCTGTCCGGGCAGCGGCGCCGGTGAGCGGTTCACGTAATGCACATTGAAGTCGAGCGTGGCATTCGGTGGCAGCCGCAGGGCAACCCCGGGGGGAAAGCGAAAGTCGAGATCCGGGGTCATCGCCCCCGCAAAGAACACGTGGCAGGCCATGGGCAGCATGTTCACCAGATTGAGCGAGCCGTCGGTGTCGCGGAGGTCGCGCACCGCATTGAGCGGTGGACGCACGTTGCAGGGGAAGGCGGTCTTGGTGTCGTCGAAGGTGTACAGCAGCAGGTGATGGCTGCCGGGCCGCATCCGCGTTTCGATGCGGTTCACGAAGAGCGCATTCGCATTGCCGAGGCCGCGGTACACGAAGAGCTCGCGCTCGGATGTGGGCGCCACGGCGAAGCTGTCGACGCCGAGCTGCATGCCTGCCGCCGCCGCCGGTGGCGCCAAGGGCGTGAAGGTGGCCGACTGCATCCGCGCATCGGCCAGGACGAGCGTGTCCACCACGTGACCCGCGCGTGGCGCGCCGGCCTCGATCCAGCGACGCAGGTATTCCAGTTGCCCGGTCGTGAGCCCGCGCGTGGTGCCCATCGGCATCAGCGTGCCGTAGTCCCGGCTGTGGTGTCCGGGCGTCCACGCCACCTTGTGATAGAGCAGGGAGCTATCGGCCCGATACGGCTTCACGCGAAGCAGGCCATCGGCGCGCGCGAGTGATTGCGCGGAGGTGATACCGATCAGCTGCTGGTAGGCCGAATCGGCGGTGAGCACCAGCTGGGACGACCGTGCATCGCTCGCTCCCGTTCGGTGACACCCCGCACACTGCGGCTCGAAGATCGTCCGCTGAATGCGCGCAAACGTGCCATCCGGCGAAACCGGTGTCCCCACCTGTTGGTCGCTGCCGCCACAGGCGGCAAGCAAGCCCAGCAGGAAAAGCCGAGCCAATCGCGTCAATGGCACTGCTGCTCCCGAATGAAGGGTCGAGGGACCGTGGAGGGGTGGCGGGCCTGCGGCCTTACGGTAAGCTGTGCCTTGGGAAGGGCGGCGGCAATGTGGTCGACGTGAACGTCCGGGCTATCGCATCATGGGGCGGTGCGTGAGCTTAGTGAATGACCATTGCCACAACCCCCCGACCGCGAGCGGGTCTCCCCGCGTTGTTCGTCTCCCTCTCCGTCACGGGGCTGGCAGCATTCGGGGGCGCGGTCGCATCGCGCACTTCGGCGCAGTTCTACGGCATCCTCGACAAGCCGTCATGGGCACCGCCGGCGTGGCTCTTCGGTCCGGTCTGGAGCGTGTTGTACCTGCTCATGGCCGTGGCGGCGTGGCGGGTGTGGCGCGCAAGCGGCCTCGGCGCGGCGCGGCCGGCGCTCGCGCTCTACCTGGTGCAGCTGGCCTTCAATGCGCTGTGGACGTGGCTGTTCTTCGTGTGGCGCGACGGCGCGTGGGCCACAGCCGAAGTGCTGGTGCTGTGGGGGAGCATCGTGGCCACCATCGTGCTGTTCCGCCGGCATGACCGGGTGGCCGCGACGATGCTGGCGCCCTACCTGCTGTGGGTGTCGTTCGCGACGGCGCTCACGATCGCGGTCTGGCAGCGGAATCCGTCACTGCTCTAGCGCGTGCGGTGAGCGGCTGGTGGCCGCTCGCACGGCGTCGGCCGTTCAGCGGCCGAACCGGACCGGCAGCCAGTACGTGAACTTGACCGACAGGAAGTTGTCCCCGGCGGCACGTGTGGTGCGCAGCAGTTCCGAGGTGCGGGCCGGGTCCCCGAAGATCAGGTCGGAGCGGCGGTTCTGCTGCCACACCACGAAGAGCGTACTCCCTGGCGTCCACTCCCAACGCATCACCAGGTTGGAGCGGAACGACAGCACGTGGAAATCGCGGTTGCCAATGGTGAAGCGACTGCCGTTATCGGTCACGGTGCGGACCCCAGCGCTGTCGCGCACGATCGTGGTGCCCTCGGTGCCGTACTCGCGCAGGGCACTGCTGCGGGGCGCGGTCAGCTCGCCGAAGCGGCGATACGTGCCACTGGCCACGAACGGCTCGGCGTACCCCTCGAGCGTGAGGTTGGGGGAGAACCCGACATTCGCGCGCAGCTTGGTGGAAATGGTGGTGCGATCGATGAATGCAAACACATAGCGCTTGCCGTACGTGGCGGTACCGCCGGCGATGGTCGTCACGTACTGACGCGGATCGGCGCCGGTCTGATATGTGGGTTCGGCGGATACGGTGAGGCGCGGCGTAGGCCGAAGCGTGAGCTGGCCGCCGGCATTGTAGCGGGCGGCACCGAACTCGTCGTGTTCCCAGCCGGCGTTGAGCCGCCACCCGGTCTTTGCGCCGAAGTTGTTGTTGACGCGCAGCTCCTGGCGGAATTCGCGGGGGGTGCCCATGTACGGCCCACCGCGCGTGAGCGCATCGTCGATCGCGGCCAGCTGGATGGTGGAGCGCACGTTCACGTTCCAGAAGTTCCGGAAGGTGACCGAGCTGTTCTGCGTCCAGGTGTTGAGTTGGTGCGCGCCTTCGAAGTTCCAGGCGCCGCGGGTCTCGAAGCCGAGGCGCCAGTTTTGCAGATATCGCCCCGGTATCGTTTGGCGGATCTGCAGGTCGGCGTTGTACTCGATGTCATCGGTGCTCTGCAGACGCCCGAGATCATTGACCTCGAAGCCTGGGGATTCGGCCTTCACCTCGGCGCCCCAGAGGACCCAGCGGCCGGCGTCTTTGTCGGCGCGCAGTTGCATGGAGTAGCCAGAGAGGCTGCGGCGCGTGGGATCATAGAGGGCGCGGCGGCGATCGGGGCGTTGCAGGAGATGCGCGTTGGCCGTCTGCACCCGACGGATCGCGGCCGTGTCGCCAGCAATGTGCGACCCCGCCACGAAGCCGCTGATGGCGTACTTCCCCTGCTGGAAGCGCAGGCGCCAATCCAGCCCGCCGAAATACGACTCCCGCGCCAACAGCGACGAGAGGGACTCGACGCCACCGAAGTGGCGCTGCACCGTGGTGAAGCCGGCGCCGATCGTCGAGGCCTGGTTCCCCACGTCCTGTTGTAGGCGCAGTACGCCGAAGGTCGTCCGCGGCTCGATCGCCACCGTGCGCGTGATGCTCGAGTCCACGTGGTACACGCGCGCATCTTCAGCCGCGGTCACGGCCGCGATGCCGCCGATCGACAGGCGGCTTGGCAGGCGCCCCGTGAGCTTGGTGGCACCGAGAATGGTGCTGGCGCGCGGGCGATCCACGAAATCACCGCTGGCCGCCCCGCGCGGGGGCGCGCCGATGCGTCGCGGGTAGAAGTACTGCGCCCCATTGCCGCGCACCATCTCACTGCCTTCCACGAAGAACGGTCGACGTTCGTCGAAGAAGGTCTCGAATCCCGTGAGGTTCACTTCGGCGGGATCCGCTTCGACCTGCCCGAAGTCCGGATTGACCGTGGCATCGAGGGTGAGGTACTTGCCAACGGCGAGCTTCGTGTCGAGCCCCACCCGACTGGCGTAGGGGCGCGCGAGAGGATTGCCCGCCGCCGCCGTTGCCGTGCGCGTGGCATCACCGGCCACGTACGGCACGAATTCCACGGGACGCGTGTTGCGCACCTCGGCGATCCCTTCGAGCGTGCCGAAGCGGGAGATAAATCCCGTCTCGCGTGGACGGATCATCGCCCATTGCACGGTTTCGTTCTTGTCGGGCATCCAGCGATCGATCTGGAATCCCCAGCGCTGCTGGGCGTCCGGTGGGAAGCGCAGTTGCGATAACGGAATACGCATTTCTGCCGTCCACCCGCCGGAGTCCACCACGGCGGAGGCGTTCCACACGGGATCGAACTGACTCTCGCGCCCGCGCATGTCGTCGTCCTGGGTATGCCGGAAGTCCGAGCGCACCCCTGCGGCGGAGATACCGAAGCCCACCGCGGTCCGACGATCCTGCTGCGTGTCGAAGATGATGTTGAGCCGTTCCGCATTGCCGAAGCCATCGCGCCGCGTGAACGTGCGGGAAATCTCCTCGGGGCGCTGACGGTGCAGGCGGGCACCGATGTAGATCGCCTCGTCGTCGTACGCGATATACACCTCGGTGCGCTCGGTCGGCTCTGCGCCTTCGCGTGGCTGGCGCTGCACCAGGTCGGAGACTGGGGAGACCGTGGACCAGATCGCGTCGTCGAGGCGGCCGTCGATCCGGGGGGCGCGGCTCACCCGCTGCGCGCGCGCCACCTTGGGCGACGGCTGCGCTCGTAGCACACGCGCGCCCATGGCGGCGAGGACGGTGACGACCGCCACGAGGACCAGCGGGACCCGTGACCGGGAGGGGGCAGCGAGAGAGGACACGCGAGAGGCAAGGGGAGGGGACGACGTACAGAAGGAGGTTACGCACGACCCCCGTCCGGTGTTCGTGAGCCGATGTTCCTCTGATGATTGGCTTACGGGTTGCCGGGGCGAGGCGTATTCTCACGCGACGAGCAGCACTTCCCCGCGAACACTCCATCCGCCCTCCATGTCCCGTTTTGCGATCCGTACGACGGCCGCGCTGGCCGCCGTGGCCTCGCTTTCGCCTGTCGGCGTCTCTGGCCGGCTCGGCGCACAGAAGGCCCCCGCCACCTCAGCGGCTGCCGCCCCGTCCGTGGTGACGAAGAAGTTCGGCGATCTCGGTGAAGGACCCTATCGCTCGCTGGTTATCCGCAACGCGATGGTGATCCCCGGGCACGGCGGACCACCGGCTGGGCCGTACGACATCCGCATCGAAGGCACCACCATCACCGAGATGGTGCCGTTCGATCCCGTCACCGCCGAACGCGCCGGTGCCCGTCCGCGGATGACCGGCGACCGTGTGATCGATGCCGCCGGCAAGTTCGTCATGCCTGGCATGATCGACCTGCACACGCACATCCGCACGCTGCCGCAGGAAATCGAGTACGTCTACTACCTCAAGTTGGCCATGGGCGTGACGACCATGGTCAACGCGGCGGACCGTGGCTACGCCGACGGCATGCGCGAGGCCAAGCGCAGCGAGGCCAATGAGATCATCGCCCCGCGCATGTATCCGCTCGTGAGCTACGGCGCGGGGACCAGCTTCACGCGCCTGCAACTCGATGATCCCGCGCTCGCGCCGCAGGTGGTGAAGGCGATGGCCGGTAACGGCAACCGCGTGATCAGTATGGACCCGCTGGGGTGGTCGCTCGACCTGGTCGCCGCCATTGCGAAGGCGGCCAAGGCCAACAACATGATCACCTCGTTCCATCTGCAGCCGGCCAACACGGCCGTCACGCAGGCGGTACGTGCCGCCTGCGCCGGCGTGACGATGATCGAGCACCACTACGGCTATGCCGAGTCGGCACTCGACAACCACACGCAGGACTTCCCGCGCAATTACGAGTACGGCAACGAAAACGACCGCTTCCGCGAGGCGGGGCGTGTCTGGACCTATACCAACAAGGAGCGGTTGCTCGGTGCGGTCGTGGATTCGCTGCTCAAGTGCGGCGTGACGATGCTCCCGACGCGCGTGGTGTACGAGGCCAACCGCGACGTGATCCGTGCCACATCACTGCCGTGGACGGAGAAGTACACCCATCAGGCGCTGTGGAACTGGAACCTGCCGAATCCTGCCTTCCATGGGGCGTACCACTACGACTGGACGAGCGATGACGAGTACAACTGGACCGCAGCCTATCGCCTCTGGGGCGATCTGATCTACGAGTTCAACAAGCGTGGTGGTCGCGTGGCGTTCGGCACCGACGACAACTACATCTGGGCGACCCCGGGCTTCTCCACGGTGCGTGAGCTGCAGCTGGGGCGCGAGACGGGGATGAAGACGCTCGAGGTGATCAGGTCGGCCACCTACAATTCGGCCCTTACCCTCGGTGAGCCGAAGCTTGGGCTCGTGCGTCCCGGCTACAAGGCGGACCTGCTGATCGTCGACGGCAATCCGGCGGCCAATCTCAAGTTCCTGTATTCGTTCGGCGATCTCACCCTCGACCGCAACGGCGCGATGTACCGCACCAAGGGGATCGTGCACACCATCAAGGACGGCGTGGTGCTCGAGAACGCCAACCTGATGCGCGAAGTGGAACGCATGGTGAAGGCGTCACGCACGCTTGCGCCAGCGGCCGATCCGGTGCGCGATCCGTTCAAGGTGTCCGGCGGCGCCGGCAAGCACTGATGAACCACCACGGGCCGGGCAAAATTGCCCGGCCCGAGTGTCGTGCCGCCCTACGAAGTTGTGCGCTTAGGCCAGCAGGTCGGCCGTCGCTTCGGCCGGCGTGCGCACCCCCGCCAGCGCGAAGGCGAGGTCGATTTCATTGCGCAGCAGCTGCAGGACGGTGCGCGCCCCCTGCTCGCCCCCCGTGGCGAGCCCCCACAGGACCGGGCGACCGAGCAGCACCGCGTTGGCTCCCATCGCCAAGGCCTTGAGGACGTCGGTGCCGCGGCGGATGCCGCCGTCCACCAGGAGCAGCCCGCGCCCATTCATGGTGCGCGCGATGGCCGGGAGTGCCCGCGCGGTGGGCAAGGCCGTATCGAGTTGTCGGCCACCATGGTTGGATACGATCACGCCCGCAGCGCCGTGCTCCAGCGCCAGCAGCGCATCGTCGTCCCGCACCACGCCCTTCACGTAGATCGGGAGCGTGGTAATGGATTGCAGCCACTCCAGGTCGCGCCAGGCGATACCGCTGTCCCAGTGATGCGCGATGAAGGTGGCCAGCGCCGATGCCGTATCCTGCTGACTGGCCAGCGTGCTACGCATGTCCACGCCCAGATTGGGGGCCTCGAACTGCGACGGCACGTGGAAGCCGTTCAGCAGGTCCCGCTCGCGCCGGCCGAGAATGGGTGTGTCGACCGTGAGCACGAGCCCCGTACACCCGGCCTGCTCGGCGCGCTGTACGAGGGCGCGCGTGACCTCGCGGTCACGATAGATGTAGAGCTGAAACCAGAGCAAGCCGTTGGAGGCGGCCCGCACATCCTCGATCGTGCGGTTGGACAGGGTGCTGAGAATCATGCCGCACCCCATCGCAGCCGTGGCGCGTGCCGTGGCAACCTCGCCATCGGCTGTCGCCATCTGCTGAAATGCCATCGGCGCCACGATCACCGGCCAGTCCAGGTGGTGGCCGCCAATGTTCACGCCCAGCGAGCGCGCGGAAACATCGCGCAGCACGCGATACCGCACGGCGATGTCGTCCCACGCGGTGCGCGAGGCGCGCAGCAGGATCTCGTCGTTCGCGCCGCCGGCGTAGTAGTCGTAGACCATGCGCGGCAGGACCTCGGCGGCGGCGGCCTCGTACTGCTGCAGGTTGACGAGTGGGGTCGTCACTTCACCCGTACTCCGTGCTTGATCACCGTCTGCACGTTGCGGAATGTTTCGATGGTGGTGAGCGGGTTCTCGCGCACCACGATGAGGTCGGCGGTCTTGCCGACGGACACCGTCCCGACCTTGTCCTGCAGGCCGAGCGACATGGCCGGCCAGAACGTGGCGGCGCGAATCGTTTCCATGGGATCCATGCCGTACTGGCGGACCCACGTGATCATCTCTTCGGCCGTGGCATAGCCGTGAAAGTTGCCGGGCACACCGGCGTCGGTCCCGATCAGCAGGCGCGCACCGCTCTCGCGCAGCTGCCGGAACTTGGATTGGAGGGTCGGGCCACGGTCGGGCACCAGTCGGTAGTACTGCAACGTGTCGAGGCGGCGCAGCGACGCCCGAATGTCGCGCACGATCGCGTCGGGGAGATACTGGTACCAGCGGGGATCGTCGAGATACTCGTCGTCGTCGCGACGCCGGGTGTAGTTGGTGAGGACATCAATCGTGGGCGTCCACCAGAGCGGACCGCGGGCCCCTTGGGCTGTGCGCTCGTGCAGCAGGCGCATCACGTCATCGGGGTAGCGCGGCGATGCCTGCATCCCGGTGTGCTCGAAGTCGTCCACGCCCACCTCGAGCCCAAGCCGGACCTCCTCCGGTCGGTGCGCGTGCGCTACCACGGGCAGCTTGCGCGCATGCGCTTCGTCGACGATCGCGCGGATCTCGTCCTTCGTCATCTGGTCCTGATCAATCAGCTTGATCACGTGCACGCCGGCATCGGCGAGCTTCTTCACCTTGGCGCGGGCATCCGCCACCCCGTCGATCCCCCAGCGAAACTGTTCAGTGCCGGGGTAGGGGGCGTGCTGCAGGAAGGGCCCTGAGGTATAGATCGTGGCGCCCTGCAGCTCACCACGCGCAATCCGGTTGCGCACGGCGATGATCTGCTCGAGCGGTCCGCCGAGATCGCGGATGCTGGTGACGCCGTTCATAAGGCTCTGCTTGGCGGCAGCGGGGATGATCGCGCGCTCCCACTCCGGTGGCGATACGCTGTCCCAGTGGGCGTAGTTGCCGTGCCCCACCAGCATCACGTGGACGTGCATGTCCCAGAGGCCGGGGAGCACGTACTGCCCCTCCGTGGACACCACCGTGGTGCCGGCCGGCACCGCGAGCGAGCCCACGCGCCCCACGCCCACGATGCGGGCCCCGTCCACGAGCACCACACTGTTGGGGATCGGTGCGCCGCCGTGACCGTCGATGAGGGTGCCGCCAACCAGTGCGAGCGTGGCGCGCTGGACACCGGCCGCGGGGCGCGGGACGGCGCGGGGCGGGGTGCTCGGCGAGCCGGCTGCGAGCGATGCGCCGGCCACGGAGGCGCCGGCCAGCAGGAGGGCGGCGCCCAACGGGCGCCATGCACGAAGAGTGGGGTTCATCCGCATATTGTATCGTCCGCCCACGTTCTTCGCCTTCCGCCCGTTCTCTCGTGCCTATCGCTCGGTGCCACCGAGCCTGCGGCCCGATGGTCTGCGCATGATCGTCACCTATACCCGTCTGCGGGACCGCTATGTCGCCGATACCCGTCCAGGTGGGACCGGTGCGGCGCCGGCGCTCGAGCGGGCACTCGCTCAGATCGGCTGGCGTGCCGTGCGCGAGCCAACCGTCGAGGAGCTGGCCAGTCACCTGGTCCTGTTGCTCGATGCCTGCGTGCACGAGCATCGCGATCTGATGGCACTGACCGACGGCATCGCGGCGGTGCTACGCGATACCGGCCCGCTGCTCGACGGCGGTCTGCCGCCGGTCGAGGCCTATTTGCCAGCTGCCGAAGAAGTGGTGCAGCGTTACGTGGCCGACGAGGCGTTGCCGGCTTCCCTTCCCCTCACGTTTCTTTGAAGGAGTACGAGATGTCTTTCAGGTCCACTCGGTCGCTACGGTTGGTGATGCGCTCCACCGTGGCGTCGCTGGTTGTTGGCAGTGTGGCGGGCGTGTCGGGGGTTGCCGCGCAGCCGGCATCGGCGGTTTACAAGGCTGGCGCGCTGACGCCGCATCAGCAGCTCACCCGCGAGATCTACAAGGAGCTCGTGGAGATCAATACCGGTGTGGAGACGGGAAACATCACCACGGCTGCGCGCGCGATGGCGGTGCGCTTCAAGGCGGCTGGTATTCCCGAGGCCGACATCTTTGTGGGTGGCCCGCGCCCGGAAAAGCACAATGTGGTGGCGCGCATTCGCGGCAAGGGGGGTGCGGGCGCCGCGAAGCCCCTGCTCCTGCTCGCGCATATCGACGTGGTGGAAGCGCTCAAGGCCGATTGGTCTCCGGATCTCGATCCCTTCGTGTTCACGGAGCGTGACGGCTACTACTACGGCCGCGGCACCGCCGACGATAAAGCGATGGCCTCGATCTTCGTGGCCAACGTGTTCCGTATGAAGCAGGAGGGGTTCGTCCCCGATCGCGACATCATCATCGCCTTGACAGCCGACGAGGAGAGCGGCCCCGCCAATGGCGTGGACTGGTTGCTCAAGAACCACAAGGCGCTCGTGGACGGGGCCCTCGTGATCAACGAAGGGGGCGGCGGTACCCTGCGTGACGGCAAGCCGCTCTTCAACGGCATTCAGGCCGCCGAGAAGGTCACCACCAACTTCACGCTGCGTGCGACCAACCGCGGCGGCCACTCATCGGTGCCGCGCGACGACAACGCCATCACGCAACTCGCCGATGCGCTGAGCAAGGTGGGGCGCTACAAGTTCACCGTGAAGCTCAACGAGGTCACCACGGCCTTCTTCTCACAGACCGCGGCGCTCGAGGAGCCGGCGATGGGCAAGGCGATGAAGGCGCTGGTGGCCAACCCGTCTGATGCGGCCGCCATGCGCGTGGTTACGGCGGACCCACGCTACAACTCCATGCTCCGCACCACCTGCGTGGCCACGGAGCTCAAGGGCGGCCACGCCACCAACGCTTTGCCGCAGCTGGCCGAAGCCAACGTGAACTGCCGGATTTATCCCTCCGAAACGGCGGAGTCGGTGCGTGCGGAATTGGAGAAGACGATCGCGGATACGAATGTGAAGGTGATCATCCGCTCGCAGCGTCCTTCCACGCCGGCATCGGCGCTGCTCCCCGAGGTCATGAACAACGTGACGCGCATCACCGCCGACTTGTGGGGGAAGATGCCGATCATTCCCACCATGAGCACCGGCGCCACGGATTCGCGCTTTTTCCGCGCCCTCGGCGTGCCCGCGTTCGGCGTGTCGGGGTTGTTCAGCGATCCCACGGTGGATGCGCGCGCGCACGGCCGTGACGAGCGGATGGCGGTCAAGAGCTTCTACGAAGGGCAGGAGTTCCTCTACCGCCTGACGAAGGCGCTCAGCACTAACGTGGTGCGGCAGTAAGGCGGGCCTCAACGCGTGGCGGAACCGGCGGGCGTTGGCGGCTCGTACGCTGCCACTTGCGCCATCCTTCCCACAGGTTGGCCGCCAGCAGCCCGCCGGGCAGGAAATACACGGCACCGATCCACAGATACAATCCGAAGGACACGGCGGCCGCGATGGCGCCGTAGCGCACCTGGTCGCCAGCGCGCGGTGGCGAGGTGGGTGGGTCGGTTGCCATGAAGCCCGCGAAGAACAGTGCCATGTGCACGTCCGGCGTGCGAAACAGCTCCGCCACGCGGGCCGGGTCGCCCATGAAGGCCGACAGGGTGGCCAGCAGGAAGTGCACGCCGAGCATCGTGAGCACCAGCGGCAGCTTGTGGAGCCGCCAGGCCATGAACGCGCCGGTGGCGGCCACGAGGGCGAGAGCGGCGGGCGGCAGGTCGGGGAGCGCGCCCCACCAGCTCTGGCCCGTGTCGAGCAGTAGGTAGCTCGCCACGAGGGCTGCGGCCGCCGGATTGAGCACGTTGGCACGCTTCACGCGCAGGAGGTGCTTGGCCACGATGCCAAACGCCGCGGTGGCCGCGGCGGTCGCCATCGGTACGTGCGGACTGAGGATCAGTCCCACCAGCCAGCCCGTGAGCATCGCCCCGTCGGGGAGACTCCACGAGCCGTCGCGCCACCGCAGCAGCGGGAGATCGAGCAGCGCCGCAACGACGATGGCAATCGTGAGGTTCGGCAGCACCAGCGCCCAGCCACTCACGGTCGCGGCGGGGATGGTGAGCAGCAGCAGGATCCCGGTGAAGAGGCCCTTGGGAGATCGCAGCCAACGCTGGAGATGTCGGTGCTGCGGCGAATCACTCGCGGACCAGCGAGTCGTCATGACCAGGCGACCTCCGACGGGAGCTGCCACTCCGAGGCGCCCCACCCATGGACCATCGTGAGCGCGCCGTGCGCATCGATCAGCAAGCCGTCCACCTGCTGCTCGCGCAGGAGGGCCGCGCCGCGCTCAACACCCAGCACGAAGACGGCCGTGGCCAGTGCATCGGCAATGGCGGCCTGCGGGGCGACGACGGTGGCACTGTGCATCTGGATCGCCGCGTCTCCCGTGCGTGGATCGATGAGATGATGTCCGCGCTCGGTCCGTCGCGCGTAGGCGCCGCTGGTGCAGATCGCCACGTCGCGCTGGTGCGCCACCGAAACCGACGCCACGAGTCGCGATGGATCATTCGGGTCCCGGATCCCCGTGCGCCACGGCCGGCCGGCACCGTTGTGACCGCGGCAGATGAGGTCACCGCCCGCGTACACGCACAGGTGCGGGTGCGCCGCCAGCGCGCGT
Organism: Gemmatimonas sp.; assembly: GCF_044344655.1. Taxonomy (GTDB): domain Bacteria; phylum Gemmatimonadota; class Gemmatimonadetes; order Gemmatimonadales; family Gemmatimonadaceae; genus Gemmatimonas. The sequence continues at coordinate 2,159 of NZ_JBIJCN010000004.1, read as the reverse complement.
GCGGCGAGGTCGAGCGCGAACCCTTTGGCGATCGCGCCAAGATCCAGGTGCACCGCACGACGCAACAGGAGCTGCGGCTCGCGCTCGAGCAGTTCCACGTCGCGCCACGTGCCCGCTGCACCGGCGCGCAACGCGGGAATCGGCTCGCCCGAGCGCCAATGCCGATCGAAGCCCAGCGCGTGCAGGTGGTGCCCCACGCACGGATCGAAGGCGCCCTCGGAGGCCTCCGCCACCGCCAGCGCCACGCGCAGGAGTTCGTACAGCAGGGGCGACACGGGCTGGGGCGCACCGACGGTGTTCATCACGCGCAGCGCTTCGGCGTTGGGGTCGAACCGCGAGCAGCACGCTTCGACGACCGCGAACCACTCGAGGGCGCGCTGCGCAAGCGCTTCCGCATCCGGTCCGGCGTCGATCAACTGGATCGAGATGGCGGTGCTCATCGCCGTCGTGGCCAACTCGTAGCTTGTGTGCGGCGCAGGGCACGCCGCCGGCGGGGCGCCGTTCACGGCTTCGCGCTCTTCAGCGCTTCCACCACGGCGAAGTAGAACGCGTTCGCGCTCTCGGTGGCGCCGGACACGTTGTCGACCTCGGGGCTCTGGCGTTCGACCACTTGCGGCTGCAGATGGGCGATCCACGAGCAGGAGTAGCGCGTGAGGCAGCGGCTGATGGCCGCGGTGGTGATGCGGCCGCGCTCGATAATCAGGGTGACTTCCACGTCACCGTGTCGCGAGGTGCCCCATCCCGAAAAGGTGCCATCCCGCCACTTCAGCACCGTGCCACTGGCATCGGTGATCGGCGCGGCGGTGGTCGGCGCGGTGACGGCAGGTGGTGTCACCACCGGGGTGGGTGGCGCGGGGGGTGCTGGCGCCGGCGCCGGAAGAGGGGGGCCTGCTGCCGCCGACTTCGCCTCTCCAATTGCGAATGGTGCGGTGACGGCCGAATCGTTGGGCTGAGCCATTGCTCGTGGTGTGGCAGCCATCTCTGGGCTGATGCCTTCAACGGTGGCCGTCGGGCCCCGCGGCGCCAATACGGCGGCCGGCGTAACTGGGGCGGCCGCGGTGGTCGCGGTGGTCGCGGTGGTCGCGGTGGTCGCGGTGGTCACGCGGGTGTCTCTGCCTGCCGCCGGACGTCGGGATGGGGCCGACCGTTCGGCATGGCTCGCTGCCGCGGCTAGCGTTCGTTGATACCCCGCACCGTACACTGCCACGATGGCCGCGGCACTGACGGCCAGCAACCTCGGAGAGGCCCCCGAGGTAGGGTGAGACACGGATTGACGAGCCTCTGGGGAGGCGGCGGGATCTGGCAACGCGAGGAGGGTGAGGTGGAAGACGGTGCCGCGCACAGAATACACGCGCGGGGGGCGGTGGGCGTTGACGCCGGCGCCAGCGTGCAGCCAGGACACCACGCCGGAGAGAGACTGGCGGCTTGGTAACGGGACGGCAACATTCGGGGCGGGACCGCGCGTATATCGCGGGGAGGTCTGTCCCGGCTGTCCCTTGGTCGTTGCTCGCCCCTTTACCCGTCGAGGAAACATCTATGTCTCACTCATGGCGCCCAGCGATGGCGCTGATGGTGCTGCTCGCCCTGGCCGGTCCGCCGGCCGCGGCACAGCAACCCGGAACGCTTTCTGTAAGAGTGACCGACACGGCCAATCAACGGCCCATCGAAGCGGCCAGGGTGTTCTTGGTTGGCACGAACGTAGCGGGGCAGACGACGCCCGAGGGGCGCATCACACTGCGGGCGATCAACCCGGGCCAGTACACGGTCCGCATCCTTCGCGTAGGGTACACCGAGCAGTCGAAGCCGATCACGATCACGGCGGGCGGCAGCGCGTCGCTCGACGTGGCGCTCACTGCCGCCGCGGTCAATCTCGCGGCCGTCGTGACCACCGCCACTGGTGAACAGCGCCGCGTAGAGATTGGGAACGCGACCGCCAACATCGATGCTGCGAAGGTCGTGGAGAGCGCGCCACTCGGCAACCTCAACGACCTGCTCAACTCGCGCGCCGCGGGCGTGACCGTAACCAGCGGTACGCAGACCGGGACCGGTGCCCGTATCCGTATCCGCGGCATGAACTCGGTCAGCTTGAACAACGAGCCGATCTGGATCATCGACGGGATCCGCATGACGAGCAACAATGCGAGCTTCTCGACGGCCAC
>NZ_JBIJCN010000021.1:0-50071 GCF_044344655.1 Gemmatimonas sp. | reverse complement strand
AAACGGCGTGATCCTCGTGACCACCAAGAAGGGACGCGCCGGTGCGGCGCGCTGGACCGTCTATGGCGAAGGGGGAACGGTCTACGACCGCAACTTCTATCCCGCCGCGTACTCACTCTGGGGCAAGCGTCCGGGCGAAACCGTCTCGTCGCGGACGTTCTGCAATCTCCAGCGCGTAGGGCTCGGGCAGTGCACCGCCGATTCCACCAGCTCGCTCAACATCTTCGACGAGAAGGACCTCACCCCGGTCTCCACCGGTAACCGCCGCCAGGCCGGTGTGCAGGTCTCCGGCGGGACCGAGGCCGTGCGCTACTTCCTCTCCGCCGAAGACGAAAACGAAATCGGCCTTCTCGAACTGCCCCAGTTCGAGCGCCAGCGTATGGATTCCACCGGCATCCCGATCCGCCCGTGGACGGAACGCCCCAACACCATGCTGCGTCGGTCGCTGCGCTCCAACGTCAACGCCCAGCTGAATCCCAAGCTCGACGTAGCGATGTCGACCAACTTCATCAACATCGCGCAGCGCTACTCGCTCGAGTCCAACGCCACGGCCGGTCTCGGCTCGCACCTCTTCGGTGGTCCGGGCACGCGCGACAACGGCAACGTCTCGGGCCTCGGCACGCCGCTCAACGGCTACCGCGCCTGGACGCCCGGCTACATGTGGGCGGAAAAGACGGAGCAGGCGGTCAATCGCTTCATCTGGTCGGGACAGGCCAACTATCGCCCCACGTCGTGGCTCGCCACGCGCGCGGCGGTCGGCAACGACTGGACCGGCCGCAATGACGAAAACCTGCTCTTCCGCGGTGAGGGGCCGCCGCTGACCGCCACCACCCGCTTCGGGTCGCGCGGCATCAATCGTGTCCTGCTCAACAACTTCACCGTCGACCTCGGCGCGACGGCCACGTACGAGAAGTTCGGGTTCCAGCACAAGACCACGGTCGGTGCGCAGTACATCGGCTTCCGCTCCTCGAGTGCGACGACGGGCTCGCAGCAGTTGGCCCCCGGCTCGCAGAACGTGAGCTCCGGCACGCAGCTCAGCGTGGGTGAGGGGACCACGGAAACCAAGACGTTCGGATCGTTCATCGAACAGTCGCTCGCGTGGCGTGACCGCCTGTTCCTCACGGCGGCTGTACGCAGCGATCAGAACTCCGCCTTCGGTACGAATTTCCAGAGCATCGTGTACCCCAAGGCGTCGCTGTCGTACCTGATCTCGCAGGAAGACTGGTGGAAGGCGCCGTCGTTCATCAACACCTTTCGGCTTCGCTACGCATACGGCCAGTCGGGCGTGCAGCCGGGCCCCAACGATGCCCTGTTCTTCTACAACGCGGACATCACCAGCATCGCCAACACCGAGCAGCCCACCGTGGTGCAGGGAGCGCTCGGTAATGCGAACCTCCGTCCGGAACGCTCGGCCGAACACGAGATGGGCTTCGAAACCCAGATGTTCAGCCAGCGCGTGAGCCTGGATTTCACGTACTACAACAAGATCACGACCGACGCGCTCATCAGCGCAGTGCTGCCGCCGTCGTTCGGCTCGGTGGCGTCGCAGCTGCGCAACCTCGGATCGGTGAAGAATGCCGGCGTCGAAGTCTCGCTCAATGCGCAGCTGGTGCAGCGCGAGCAGTTCGGGTGGGATGCCAACATCGCGTTCTCGTCGAACGACAACAAGGTCGTGTCGCTCGGCGACACGCCCCCTCAGCTCGGACTCCCGACCCGTACGGTGGCCGGCTATCCCATTGGCGGATACTGGGAGCGTCCGATCCTCGGATGGGACGACAAGAACGGTGACGGGCTGCTCACCTACTTCGCGGATGCCGCGCGCAACGAAGTGTTCGTGGGCGACTCGGTGATCTTCCGTGGTTACTCCACGCCGCGCTACATGACGACGCTGGTCAACGGCTTCGACCTGTTCAAGAAGCAGTTGCGCGTGCAGAGCATGTGGGACTGGCGGAGCGGCGGTCTCTGGTACAACAACACGGAGCGCATCCGGTGCACGCGCCCGAACTGCTCGGGGCGTCTCAACCTGAATGCCGAGTTCGTGGATCAGGCCACCAACATCGCCGCCAACGAACATCCGGCGCGTACGCTCGATGGGTTCCTGCAGTCCGGCGCCTTCGTGCGCCTGCGCGAAGTGTCGGCGCAGTGGACGTTCTCCAACTCGCTGGCCAAGCGCCTTGTGCGCGGCCGCTCGCTGTCGCTGGTGGTCTCCGCTCGTAACCTGAAGCTGTGGACCAACTACCGCGGGACCGATCCGGAGTCGGGCTTCAACACGACCAATGGTACCGACGCGCCAAGCGAGTTCCAGACCGTGGGCCCGCCGAGCTATTTCATCACGCGCATCAACATCGGATTCTGAGGAACCGACCCATGACACCTACACGATTCCTGGGCCGGCGCTCGCTGGGGCGTTCCGCGGCGATGCTTGCGGCTGGTGCCCTCTCGCTCACGGCATGCCAACAGGCGAATGACCGCCTGCTCGGCGTGACGGATCCCGACATCATCTTTCCCGCCGATCTCGAGCGGGCCGACGGTGCCATTGCCCTCGGCAACGGTACGATCGGCACCTTCCGGTCCATCACGGGCGGGGGTGAGAGCACCTGGCTCTTCGGCGGGCTGCTCGCGGATGAGTGGTCGACCAGTTCCACGTTCATCCAGAACGACGAGACCGATCAGCGGCAGATCCAGCTGATCAACTCGTCGGTGACGGGCATGCTGCGCAATCTGTACCGCACACGCACCCGTGCCTACGAAGCGATCGAATCACTCCGCAAGTTCAGCCCCAATTCGCGGGCGCTGATCGCGGAGATGTACCTGGCGCGTGGATTTGCTGAGATGCAGCTGGCACTCGATTTCTGCAACGGTATCCCGATCCCCAATAATCCGTTGTCGAATCCGCCGGAGAACGGTCAGCCCAAGAACACCACGCAGGTGTTCCAGCTGGCGGCGGCTTCGCTCGATAGCGGGTTGGCGTTCGCCAACGGGGCCGATGCGCAGAGCGTGCTGATGAATCGGTCGATTCGCGTCGTACGTGCACGCGTGGCGCTGGCGCTCGGCGACTTCAGCGGGGCCGGCACGCTGGTCGCGGGGCTGCCCACCAGCTTCACCTACGCGCACACCTTCTCGCTCACCACGAGCTCCAACACCCTGTGGGGACAGGGGCTCAGCTCCCGCCGCTACAGCGTGGGAGACAGTGTGGAAGGCAACTCGCGCAACATCCGCGTCACCAACGCCATTCCGTTCGCGTCGGCGCGTGATCCGCGACTGCCCGTAACGATCCCCACCAGCGGGGCGATCAACGGACAGGACGGGCAGACCTACACGCGCACGACCGGCATGTGGCAGCAGCTGACGGCGGTCGATGTGGTGAACGGCGTCGATGCGCGGATGATCGAAGCGGAAGTAGCACTGCGCGCCGGTAACGTCACACAGTGGTTGGCCATTCACAACGCGCTCCGGTTGGCGCCGCCCAAGCTCGGCGAAATTCAGCCGGTGGCGATGCCCCAGCTCACCGATCCGGGTACGGACGAGGCGCGCGTGAACCTTCATTTCCGGGAGAAGGCGTTCTGGACCTTCAGCCGTGGCCAGCGTCTTGGTGACATGCGCCGCCTCATCCGGCAGTACGGCCGGACCGAAGCGACGGTGTTTCCGCAGGGGATCCATTACAAGGGCGGCAGCTACGGCCGCGACGTGAATCTTCCGGTCACGCAGCCCGAGCAGAACAATCCGAACTTCACGGGGTGCACGGATCGCAACCCGTAAGCCCTTTGGGTCTTCGGCTGGAGTGACCACGCGCCCCTGCATCGTAACCGGTGCAGGGGCGCGTGGCTGTTTGCGGGTGGCCTGGGCCGTTGGTTTCCAAAAAAAGGAAAACCAATCGTGGCTGTTTGCTCGCTGTCACGTAGCGCAAAGCTGGACCGCCACCAATCGTTACGCATCCCCCGCAGCGCCGTCAGTCCTCTGTCGGCGTCTGTCGGCCACCGACCACCACGCTCTCCCGCCCGGCCGTCACGTCATGGCCTTCATCCGTTGCACCGCGTGTGGGGCCAAGGCACTCGTCGCGTCGACGCAGTGCCCCAAGTGCTCGCACCCGTTCGACATGAAAGATGCGCGCGGAAACCGCGTGGCGCTCAGGCGTTGCCGATCGTGCGGCATCATGCACCGTATTGATGCGTCGTGTCATTGGTGTGGCGACGTGCCAAGCGGGATCACGTGGCCGACGGTGTCGACGAGCGTGCTGCGCCGTGCCGCCGCGGTGGCCTTGATGTTCACCGCGGTTGGCGGCGCCTGGCGCTACGCCCCGAAGATGCGGGACCTCGCTGGTGCTGACGGTTTCGGTGGGTATGGTGGAGGCCGGTCACCTGCCGCCCTGGCGATTGGCGACTCGCGCGACACAGACGCTGACGCATCGCCGCGGCCCGAGGCCGCGGTCGCCCCGTCTGGCGTCGACACCAGCGTGGCGCGCGTGGACCACAGCATCACCTGGGTGCCCGCCGTCGCGCGTACGTGGGTCAACGTGCGCAACAACGCCGGCCGCGCCGGCGAGGTGGTCGGGGTTATCAAACCGGCCACGCGGGCGATGCTGGGCACTGATCGCGCCGGCTGGCGGCAGGTGAGCGCCCCCGGTGTACGCGGGTGGGTGGATCCTCGGCTCTTCGAGTCCGACAGCCTGCGCAAGAGCGGGGAATAAGCGTGGGATGTTCGCCTTCCGCGACGCCCGCCACGCGGACGCCCTCCATACGCGCGCACCGTAGGTGTGTCGGCAGACGGCGCCGGATCACCGGCTTCACGTTGCTCGAAGTCATGGTGGTAATCGTGGTGATCGCCCTGCTCGCCACGTTCGTTGCGCCCAGTCTCTTCCGCAATGTCGACGATGCGAAGGTGGCCACCGCCCGCGCCCAGATTGAAAGTCTGGCCACGTCGCTCGACGGTTATCGTCTGGACAACGGACGCTATCCCACCAGCGCGCAGGGGCTGAACGCGCTCTGGGAGAAGCCCACGATCGATCCGCCCGGCAACTGGCGTGAGCCGTACGTGCGCAAGGCGATCCCGGACGATCCGTGGGGTCGCCCCTATGTGTACGTCTCGCCGGGGAAGGCCAATCCCACCGGCTTCGATCTCGCGAGTTACGGTGCCGACGGGCAGCCCGGCGGCGACGGCGACAACACGGATATCCTGAGTTGGAAGTAGGGTCGCTCCGGGTGGCAGGCGCCGTCCGCTAGGGGAACATCGGACGCAGGTGTCGGGTGCGGAAAGGGAAGTGCCTCCGAATCCCCGACGTGCTTCGTGAAAGAACACCGCGAATCTCAGGGCGTCATGCGGTGTGGTTGAGCGTCGTTCCGACCCTGCCATGCTCTCAGCCACGGCTGAACATGCCGCGGCGCGGTTCGAGCAGACGACGATCGCCCAGCTGCTGGCAACGTCCGGTGCTGCAGGGCTGTCGACGGTTGAAGCGAATCGGTGAGCGCGCTAGCGTGAGGGATGATGCTCTCGCCGGACCGTGCTGTCCCCCATTGGCGCACCACGCTCGCGCAGTCGTTGCCCCGCCGTCGCTGGCGCACGCGGTTTGCGCCGGCGCCGACGGGGCTGCTCCACCTTGGCCACCTGGTCAACGCGATGCATGTGTGGGGGATCGCCCGCGCACACGGCGGTGAGGTATTGCTGCGTATCGAGGATCACGATCGCACGCGCTGCCGCCCCGAGTACGAGCAGGCACTCCTTGATGATCTCGATTGGCTGGGGTTCGCGCCCGACTGTTTCGAGACGGATTCCTTTCGCCGCGCGGGGCCGCACGCCGCTCGGCAGTCGGATCAGGAGGCGCGCTATGTCGCGGCACTCGGGCAGCTCGATGCCCGTGGTCTAGCGTACCCCTGCCGCTGCACCCGACGCGACATCGCGCGCCTCGTGCCCCACGCGGCCGGTGACGAGCCACGCTACCCCGGCACGTGCGCGCAGCAGTCGGTATCGCCGCTTGAGTCGTTCGCCCAGCGCGTGCGACTGGCGGAGAGCACCGTGTCGTTCCACGATCTCCGGTTGGGGGCACTGCAGCACACACCGGCACAGCAGTGCGGCGATTTGCTCGTGCGTGATCGCCATGCGCAGTGGACGTATCAGTTCGCCGTCACCGTCGACGATCTGACGCACGCGATCGACGTGGTGATTCGCGGCGAGGATCTGTTGGCCAGCACGGGGCGCCAGCTGCAGCTCGCCGCGCTGCTGGGACGTACGGAGGCGCCACAGTACCTCCATCACACGCTGCTCGTGCATCCCGACGGGAGCAAGTTGAGCAAGGCCGGGCAGGACACGGCACTGCGTGAGTTACGGGCCGCCGGGGCGACGGCTCCCGCCCTGCTGGGGGAGGCGGCGTATCGCGCCGGGCTGCAGCGCGAGCCGCGAAGCATTGCCGCCAACGACGTGGCGGCAATGTTCACGTGAGCGGGGTACTCGTGTCGCTTACTTCACACCCAGCAAGCCCATCACGACCAGCAGGACGTACTGCGGGCCCTTGTAGCCGTCTGCGCGATCATCGTACGACTCGTCGAGTGAATGCGCGCCGGTGCCGCGTCCGCCGCCGTCGAGCGTGACTGCGGGAATCCGGAGATTCATGGGCACGTTGGCGTCGGTGCTCGAGATCGTGAGCGGCGTGTAGATGCTCATCGTGCGCGCTGCCGCGAGCGACGTGCGCACGATCAGCGACGAGTCAGGCGTGCTGCCGGCGGGGCGCAGGCCGATCGTATCGATCACGACAGAGAGTGCGGCCTTGCTCTGCGGCCAGCGCGCCTTCTCCTCGGTGACCGCCTCGCGGAGCGCCTTCTGCAGCCGCGCGTCGATCTCGGCAAGCGCCGCGGCCGTTTCGCTGCGCAGGTCCACTTCCATGATCGCTTCGAACGGGATCGAGTTCACGGACGTGCCGCCCGACACGATCCCCACGTTGAACGTGACCTTGGGGGTCGTGCTGGCCTCGAGGTCGGCGATCTTGGCGATGGCACGCCCCATCGCGTGCATGGGGTTCGGCATGCCGAACGCGCCGTAGCTGTGGCCCCCCGGGCCCTTGTAGTGCACGCGATACCGGTTGCTGCCAACGCCACCGTTGGTGATGCCGAACCCGGTGCCATCGACCGAGATGAACATGTCGATCGAGTCACGCATCGGGCCGCCGAAGATCGCCCGCATGCCGCGCAGGTTGCCCGGCCCTTCTTCTCCCACGTTGCCGACCACGAGCAGCTTTCCGGCGAACGGGATCTTCTGCGTGATCACCTGTCGCGCCACTGAGAGCACGACCGCGAGCCCGCGGCAGTCGTCGCCGATACCGGGCGCGGTGAGCTTGGTCCCCTCGCGCTTCACGCGGACATCCGTCCCCTCGGGGAACACCGTGTCGAGATGGCCCGCCAGCAGCAGCGTCGGGCCCGGGCGATTGCCGCGGATTTCGCCGATCACGTTGCCTTCCTTGTCGATGCGCACGTTCTGCACACCGAGCTCGCGGAAGCGCTTCGCGTATTCCGCGGCGCGCGCCTGTTCCTTGAACGGCGGGGCCGGGATCTGGCAGATCGACGCCTGCTGATCGAGGGTCCACGCATTGTCGTTTTGCAGCGCGATGAACGCAGTGGCGACGGTGGCGTGCTTGGCCAGCTTGTCGACGGACGCCTCGAGCGCGGTGGGTTTGGCGGGCGTGGCCTGAGCCGCGGCGGTGGCGGGCGCCGCGGCGAGGAGTGATACACACAACGCCGGGAGCATGCCCCCGGCGTTCGACGCGAAACGGGTGGAACGCATGACGGTCAACTCGTGATCGTGATGGTACCGGCGGTCGTGTTGGAGGCCACAGTGAACTCGAACAGGCCGGAGGTGCGCTCCCCTCCGGTCCATGCGCCGTTGCCATTGAACGTGGCGCCGTGATTGGGACAGCGGAAGCCCGTCCCGCTGATGCTGATGGTGGTCCCCTGGTGCGGGCAGGCCATCGAAAACGCGCGGTAGCTGCTGGCGGTGGCACGCACCACGGCGATCGGGGTGCCGCTGGTGGTGACTTGAGCGATTCCACCCACGGCCCCGAGGGCCGGGAAGCTGGCCAGCGTGACCGTGAGGTTTACCTTCGACGGTCCCGTGGCGCTCTCCCCGTCTCCGCCACAGGCGGCAAGGAAGACGCCGACCGCGGCCACGGTCCCGGCAGCCAGAAATTCACGACGGGTGCAGGCAAGGCATTCGGACATGTGACGTGGGCTGAGGGTCAGAGCTTGAGCACGGCCGCGGCCCACTTGCCCGGGTCGGTGTCGCTCTCAAAGGCGATATCCGGGTCGACCACGATATTGGCCCCGTCGCGACTGATCTGGAGACGGTCCATGTTGCGCGTGGCGCGGCCGCTCACGAAGGTGCCATTGGGCTGGTACTTGGACTTGTGACGCGGGCACTGAAACCCGGTCCCCTTGGGCATCACCTTGAGCGCCGTGTTCTGGTGCGGACACGACAGCGCGAAGGCGAACACCTCGCCCGCATGGCGGCAGAGGATCACCTCGTTGGAGCTATCGATCGAGACCCCGTCCGCGGCCGGCAGCGGGTACCGCACGGGAGAGCGCGGGGCACGCGGCTCGAGCGCCGCAATGCTCGAGACGGGACCGAAAACGGACAAGCCGGCCAGCGCAGCAGTCGTCGTGACGGCCTCGCGCAGGAAGTCACGACGCGCCGTGCAGCTATCGCACGCGGGCACGCTAGGGCCTGGAAATCCGGAGGAAGATGACGACATGGACAGGGTTCGTAGGACGGAGAATCGACCTCAGACGTTGGCTACCACGACACCGAGCAGCACCACCACGAACCAGCCCGCGAGGCTCACCCACGCATGGCGGCGGAGCCCTTGCCACGCTGCGGTGACGTCGGGGCCGGCAACCGGCAGGGCGAGCGCCTCGCGCGCCACGGCAAGAAGCCGCGCTTCGACGGAGCGCATCATGACGCCGTTACCGATCAACAGTGCGAACGCCCCCATCTTTGTCCAGAACACCACAGACCCGGCAAAAGTGCCGATGTCGGCGGTCGCCAATGCCGTGCCGGAGAGCACCATGACGACCAGCGCACGGATCACCACGCCGTGGGTGGCCTGTAGCTCGTCGGCCGCCGCCACGAATCCGTCGCTGCGGTCGGGTCGCGCCAGCAACACCCGGCGATCGGCGGCGATGGCGATGCCACCGCCGGCAAACAGCGCCAGCACATGGGTTGCGATCACCATCGTCGGCAACCACGCGCTGGCCGAGTACAGGTCGGCCCACGGCTGGAGCAGGGTCGTCAACGTGTCCAGCACGTTAGTTCCCGATCAGCATGATGAGCCAGCTCGCCGTTGAGGCACTCATCGAGGCGATGGCCACGTTGCGATGGCGCTCGCGAATGGCACCGTTCTCCTCGGCGTCGTCGGCGATGCTGCCGGCGTAGGCGAATCCGCCGCTCGCCGCGAGGAACAGCACACTGTGCAGGACGCGCCGAGTGCGGCCGTTCGGGTCCTTGCGCCCCTCCCAGAGATTCCATGTGCCGGTCACGGCGTTGGCACCGAAGAGCACAGCGCTGCCGGTTGCGGCAATGGGGTGTACGGTCTCTGCCCAGTCAGGCGCATCGCTCCCCTTGTCGAGCAGTTGATTGCCCGAGACATAGGACGCGGCAAAGAGCGGGAGCATCGCCCAGCTCAACGCCTTGTGGACCGCGACCCGCTTGGCATAGCCGTCGCTGTACGTCACCGCGCGGGCACGGCGGCGGGGGACGGTGTCCTGATCCAGGCGGCGCGACGACACCATGGTGAGTGCCACCGGTGCGCTGCGCGGGCCAGCCACGGCACCCGTGCTGTCGGCGAGAGTGATGGGGATCGACGGCGCATCGGCCGGACCCGCCGCCAGCACGGTGGCAAGAATCATCGCGGATACAAGAGACATGCAGATTTCCCCAAAAAAAGGAGGCAGGCAGCGTCGGCTCGATACCGGCTGTGGCAATCTACAGAACCGGGCGCTGCCGCGTACCTCGAACCTCGTTTCTGGTAGGGACGCAACACCCGAGGTCGTCGGGCCGCCAGAGCGACCAGTCGCAGGGTGGCCCGCTACGAGGAATCCCGTGGCGAGGCTGTCGCGTTACATTCCCAAGCGCATGTCTGGATTGACCGTGGATCGCTCCTGTTCGCCCGCTTCGGTGCCGTCGCCACGGCGCAGGCGGATGCGCGCCGTGTGGTCCATGGTGACGCGGCTCACCATCGCCGTGGCCGCGATCAGCACCGTGCCCATGGCGGCGGATGCCCAGCGGGTGGCACGCTGCAATGCGGTCGAGCGGGTGCGCGGGGTGAGCTTCGAAGGGAGTCCCGCCTTTGATGTGCTGACGCTCGCCTCCAGCATCTTCACGCACGAACCGGGGTTCGTGACGCGCGTGTTCCGCATTGGCACGCCGCCGTGCATGGACACGCTGGAGGTCCAGCGCGATGCCTTGCGTCTGGCCATTCTCCATCGGCAAGCCGGCTGGTTTCAGGCGACGGCCGCCGCCACGATCACCCGGCGTCACGACGGCGTGCGCATTCGCTTCGTCATCACGCCGGGGCGGGAGGCCCTGCTCGATACGGTGCGCGTGACGGGGCTGCCCGAGGCAGTGGACTCCCGGCGCGGCTTTGATGCCCCCCTTCGCGCGCTCGAGGGGAAGCGGTTCGACCGCACGCGCGTCGACACGACGGTGGCGTCGGTACTGAATCAGCTGCGCGATGCCGGCTTTGCTCGCGCGCGCATGCCCGACAGTCGCATGGCGATCGATACGGTGACGGCGCTGGCCACCCTCGACCTGACCTTCGCCGCGGGGCCGCCCCTCTCCATCGGTGAGGTGCGGATCGACGTGCGTCCGCTGCGCCCGGGCCATCCGCGGGTGGACTCCGCCGATGTGGCGCGTCTCGTACGCATCGATCGCGGCGACCGCTTCAGTGCCGCCGCCATTCTTGATGCGCAGCGTGCGCTCTACCGGTCGGAGGCGTTCCGGCTGGTGCTGATGGATACCGTCACCCCCGCCACGCACGCCGACAGTGTGCTCGATCTGCGGGTATCGGTTGCGGAAGCACGAACACGCGCGGCCCGTGTGGGGTTGGGATGGGCCACACAGGACTGCGGGCGCGCCCAGGGGCGCATCAGCGATCGCGGGTTTCTCGGACTTGGCCGGCGCGTGGAACTGTCGGTGCGCGCCTCGAAGCTCGGCGTGGGGGCCCCCACCGATGTGGCGCCGGCACTCTGTTCACAGGCGCTGCGCAACGATCCGTTCAGTCAGCGGGTGAACTACTACGTCGGCGCCACCCTCACCAATCCCAGGCTCTTCGGCCTCCCCTTCGTACCGCTGGTCTCGGTCTACAGCGAACGACGCGGTGAACCGTTCGCCTTCCTGCGAGAAACGTCGGTCGGTGCCCTGGTGGAAGTATCGCGGCAGTTCTCGCTGCGGACGGCGGGGACCGCCGGCTTTCAGTACGAGAACGGCAAGACCACCACCGATCCCGTCGTCTCCTGTACGCGCTTCGGGCTCTGTCGCCCCGAGGAGCTGCTGCTGTCAGCCTTCGGTCGTGGGGTAGGGATCCTCAGCACATCGGTCTCGCACGACCGCACCAACGACCTCACCGACCCGTCGCGTGGCTGGCGGGCACGCAGCGAGGTGCGACTGGGGGAGACCGTGTCCGAGCTGGTCTCCACGGTCCGCTTCGCGCGGACCACGGGCGAGGTGGCCGCCTTCCGGCGGCTGCTCGGCGGCGTGATTGGCGTCCGCGCGCAGGCCGCAGGGGCGTTCGCCCCCCGCGCCGACTTGGTGGATGGCACGCCGCTCATTCCGCAGCAGGAGCGGCTGTTCGTGGGCGGGCAGAACTCGGTGCGCGGCTATCAACAGAATCTGCTCGGTCCCGTGGATTACGTGGTAACCGCGGTGGAGCAAGTGGGTGCCGCGGACGACGACCAGTTTGCCGTGGTCCCGGGTGCCAACGGCCGCGCCGTCCCGCGCGGGGGCACCGCGATGCTGGTCGGGAATCTCGAGTGGCGCCGCGGCTTCCGGTTCATCGCCGAGCAGCTGCAGCTTGCTGCGTTCGTGGACGGCGGCACGCTCTGGGAGACGCGTTCGAGTCGCTTCAGCTGGCGCGACGTGCGCTATACGCCGGGGCTGGGGCTGCGCGTGGTGACTCCGCTCGGTCCGTTTCGCGTGGATATCGGGTATCGTCCCTACGGACCGCGTACCGGCCGAGCGCTGTACTTCGCACCGCCGCGCGATGGCGTGGCCGGCATCTACTGCGCCAGCCCGCGCGTGGACGGCGCGACTGGGGATTACGCCGACGTGTTCTCGTGTCCCGCCACGTACACGCCACCCACGTCGCGCAGCATGCTCTCGCGGCTCGTGTTTCACTTCGGCCTCGGCCAGGCGTTCTGATGGCGCCCGCCATGTCGACCGCCATGTCGACCGCCATGTCGCCCCGTCAGCGTCGCTTCTGGTGGGCGGCCGCCATCGTGCTGGGCCTGGGCGGTGGCATGCGCCTCGGCTATCACCTTGCGACCGGTACCGAGGCCGGGCGACGCTGGCTGCTGGCCACACTCGTCGCCCGCGCCAATGCGGTGTTCGGTGGCCGCGGGGCGCTGCGTATCGGTGTGCTCAGGGAGATCAGCCCGGGGCGTGTGGTGGCCGACGAGGTGACCCTTGTGGATACCGCCGGCGTGCCGGTGGTCACCGCCCAGCGGCTCGTGGGCACGCTCGATACGCGCGGGCTGTTCAGTCGCCGCATTCACATCCGCCGACTCGCGCTAGATGGTGTGGTGATGACGCTGCGGCAGGAGGCGCCCGGCCGCTCGTGGAACATCGCCCATATCATCACGGGCGACACCACGAAGGCCACGCCCCTCACTGACGTGCGCTTCGGTGACGATGTGCGCATCGACTCGCTGTCGATCAACGGCGGCGTGGTGACCACGCGCGCGCCATGGGCGCCGCATCCGGTGTTTACCGGTCGCGCCCGCGACAGCGTGATCGTCGTGCGCGACAGCCTGCACGACCTTGAGCGTTTGGCCGACGGGCAGATCTTCGAGAACCGGCGGATTACCCTCGATCGCGTGACCGCGCACGATGTGGTCCTCGTCGACGGGAAGAAGCGCCCGGCATCGTTGCAGCTCGACTCCCTGCGCGGTGTACTCTCCGACCCGCCGGTCCCGGTCCGTCAGGCGAGCGGGCGGATTACCTGGACCTCCGATTCACTGCAGCTGGATCTGCGGGACGTGCAGCTTCCCGCATCGCACGGGACGGCCACAGGCATGGTGGCGTGGAACGCGCCGGGTCCCGTGCGCTTCGATGTGCTGGTGAAGGCGGAGGCCGGCCTCTCCGACCTCGCGTGGATCTGGGATGTCATGCCGCGGGAAGGGCGGGGGACGGCCACGGTGCGCCTGCGCACGCTCACCGACGCGAACGACGCCGAGTACGACCTGCAGCACCTCGACGTGCAGAGTGGCGCCTCTCGCGTGCGCGGCGGTATTGCCGTCACCGTGCGCCCCGCCGATCTGCTGTTGCGCAAGGTCGATCTGTCGTTCACGCCATTGACCAGCGACCTGCTGCGCCGACTGAGCTACGACGCCGTGCCAGCTGCCGTGCGCGGGCTGTTCTCCGGCCGCCTGCTTGCCGCTGATGGCGGTGCACTCACGGCGTTCAAGGTGGACCGCCTCGACGCGCACTTCGTGGACGCAGCAGTGCAAGGCGGCGATGCCGTGTCGAGCCTTCGGCTCGCGGGGACGCTGGCCTTCGGGGCACGGCCGCGTGTTTCGGGACTTACGGCAGAAGCGCTGCGTCTGGATCTGCGGTCCGTTCGGCTGCTGCTCGCCGACGCCCCCGCGATCGACGGCATTGTGACGGGAGCTGGACTCGTGCGGCATGCGGATCTCTCGGAGGCTGACCTCGGCATGCTGCGGCTCACCTGGACCGATGGCGTGGGCAACGTGTCGCGGGTGCGGGGGAACGCGCGCGTGCGCTTCGGTGGCGCGGTCCCCGACATGCGCGCGTCACTGGTGCTCGATCCGCTCTCGATGCGCGCGCTTGCCCGGGTGGATACTACCCTGGTGTTGCGCTCGGATATCGCCGGGACGGTGCAACTCGATGGCTCGCTCGACGACCTCCGCTGGGGTGGGCAGCTGGTGGCGCTCAACTCGCCCGCCACCGGCAGAGCGCTCACGCTCGATTCGCTCGGGCAGCTGAGCGCACCGTCGGTGGCTCTCCACGGTACGGCGTCGATCCAGCGCGCCGCCTGGCGCGGCACGGCCGCGGGCACACTCGCCAACTTCGATGCGCGTATCTGGCTTGGTCAGGACGGGATGCCCTCCACGGCTCTGAGTGGACGCGTGCGTCTGTCGGGGCGCGGACCGCTCGATACGACGGCCGTCGCTGCCGGTGATACCACGGGGGTACGGGCGGTCGAAGGCAGTGGCGAGGTGCTGCTGATGCAACCTGCGTCGGCGGAACGGCCGGCATTCGATCTGGTGGCTAGTGCCACACTCGGGCGCGAACGGCTCGTCGTGGACTCGGCGCTCGCACACATGGGTGGGGTGACGCTGGAAGCGCGCGGTGCACTCGCGCGGGATACGACGCAGGTGGATACGCTGCAGATCGCCATGCACGCCGATACCCTCGACACTGTGCGCGGAGAGCTCGACCGACTGGCTGCGATGCTGCAACCGGTCGACACGGCACTGGCGGCATCCGTACGTGCTGTGGCTGCCGATACACTGAGCGGTGACGCCTCGCTCTCAGGCTACCTCTATGGCAGTCTGCGCAAGGCCGACGCGACCGCGGCGCTCGGTGCTCGCACGCTGCAGGTGGGAGCGATCCGGGCTGGTCGCATCTTCGGATCGGCGCGCGCGACGGACGTGTTGCGCCGTCCCGCCTTCGAGGGGACGGCCAATGCCGACAACGTCACCGGTATCGGCGCTGTACGCTTGCAGACCGTCACATTTCGGGTGGTCGACGCCAGCCCCGACAGCGGACGGCTGGTGCTCGATGTGAGCACCGACGAGGACGCCCATTTGATCGTGCGCGGCGGCTACGCCATACGCGGGCCAGCCACCGCCGTGCACCTCGATTCGCTGCGCCTCAACTACGACGACGTCACGTGGCGTGCGGCCCAGCCCATTGTGGTCGTGAGCGACAGCGGCGGGCTGCGCCTACGCCCAGCAGAACTCCGGTCGTCGGTGGGCGGTGTGCTGACGGTAGGGGCTGACATTCCCACCCGTGGTGCCGTGCAAGGCACACTTCGCGTGGAGCGGTTCCCGTTCGGTGAGGTCGCTGCGCTGCTCGCCGGCGCGCCGCTGGTCGCCGGGACCGTGACCGGGCGTGCGGAACTCTCTGGCACGCGCGCCGCGCCGCTCATGACGTGGGACATCACGGCCGACTCGATCGGGCTTGATGGTGTACGCCTGCCGCCGGTCACCAGCACCGGTGCGTACGCCGACAAGCGCCTCACCGCGCGTGCTCAGGTTCGCGATACGCTGGGCGGCAGTGTCCGCGCCGAGGGGAGCGTGCCACTGGACCTCACCTTGCGCTCGGTCGTGAAGCGGCGGCTGTCCGATGCGGTCGAGGGCGAGGTTGTGGCTGATTCCCTGAGCCTCGGCGCGTTGCCTCTGGCAATTGATGGGATCAGCCGGCTTCGCGGCATCCTCTCAGGTCGGCTGGCCGTGGGTGGCACGGTCGAGCGCCCCGCCGCAAGCGGCGTTGTGATGTTGGAGCAGGCCGGCGCACGGGTCGATGACTTGGGCATCGAGCCGACCGACGGGCGCATCGTGCTACGCGCCGCCGCCGATTCGCTCACCCTCGAGACGTTCCGGCTACGCAGCGGCGGCGGCAACGATACCGTTGGTGCGCAGGGTGTGCTGCGCTTCGCCGCAGGCGAACTGCCGGCACGCGTGGCCCTGCAGGTGGTCGCGCGCAACTTTATCGTCTCGCGGCAGCGCGATGGCACCGATCTCGATGTGGGGGGGGACGTTCGCCTTGAGGGCTCGCTCTCGCGGCCGGTGGTGAGCGGCAGCCTCTTCGTGCCGCGGGCCAATCTGGTGGTCGATCCACTGGGCGCGCGCACCGCGCTCGACCTGTCGAGCGATGCCGCCCGCGCGCTGCTCGGCGCCGATGAGGTCCCCGTTGCGGAAAGCGCTGCACAGTCGCTGTCGCGCCTTGGCAGCTATCTGCGCGTGGAGAATACACGCGTGGAGCTCGGCAACGACGTGTGGGTGCAGACGCCCGAGTCGCGCGTGAAACTCTCGGGGGGGCTCACCGTGACAATGAGCGGCGATCGGTTGGGGCTCGACGGTGAAATTCTGGCGAACCGAGGGCAGTACCGCCTCGAGCTTGGCGTGGTCAACCGCAGTTTCAGTGTAGACTCCGGCCGCGTACGCTTCTTCGGAAATAACGCGATTGCTCCCACCCTCGACATCAGCGCCACCAACGTGGTGCGTGTGGCTGGTGGCAGTGAAATCCCTGTCCGCGTGAACATTGGTGGCAACTACGACCGGCCCGTGCTCACGCTCTCCAGCCCCGATCCGCTCTACGCCAGTGCGCCGGAAAGCGAGATCATCTCGCTGCTCATCTTCGGCGCCCCCACATTTGCGCTCGACGGTCAGAGTCAGAGCACGGTGCGTGCCGTGACCGGCGTGTTGCTCCCCTCCGTTGGCGGGGCCGTGGAAGGAGCCTTGCAACGGCTCCTGCCAGTGTTCAACACGGTGCAGGTGACCACGGCCGGCAGTAATGCCGAAGCTGCGTTCTCACCGACCGCGCTGCTCGACAACCTCAATTTCAGCATCAGCGCGGGCAAGCAGTTCGGCGAGCGGACGTTTCTTCGCCTCAATACCGGCGTCTGCCGCGGCACCAGCCAAGCCACCTCGCGCGGGGCCACGCTCTGGGGCGGTGTGGCCGCCGAGTATCGCATTGCGCGCAACTGGTGGGGACAGGTGGGTGTGGATCCCGGGTCTGCGCCGTGCACACGACCGGCCGGCGACGTGTTCCCCCGCCTGCAGTTCGGTTTTGATTTATTTCGGGAGTGGATTTTCTAGTCGCGACGGAACAGTGCCGGCGGTCAGTTGACCTGTGCTGCTTCCTTCGGACGCTCTCCGGGCCACCACCGTTGCACCATCGTGTACGCCGTACCGGCGAGTGCGCCGAGTGTGGCGGCCCAGGTCACGAGCGGCTCACGCTTCCCGCTGTCGCCGAGCAGAGCGGCCAGCAGTTCCTTGCGCAGCCGCAGCATGATTGGTGATGCCACGCGAATGCTGTTGAAATGCCGGTCGTAGCGGGCGCCGACGCCTTCGATCAGGGCTGCCGTCCGCGCAAAGTACACCAGTTCGCCCGGCAGGATGATGGGCCAGTTGAACAGCTCCTGCAGCACCCGGTCGGCCACCACGCGCGCCCGTTCGATGGTGGCCGTGTCGCTATAGGCGATGTCGAGCAGCGTGGCCACGAGGGCGCGCATGGTGTCCGGTGGCGTGCCAGGGGCGACCATACCCAGCGCGTACATGCCGCGGACCGTGCCCTCGGCATCGCGCCGGATCGCCGAGAGGATCGTGTCGAGCAAGGCTTTGCGCGTGGCCACCGGCACGTCGATGACCATGCCGAAGTCGAGCAGCACAAGGCGCCCACGCCGGTCCACCAGCAGATTGCCCGGGTGCGGATCGGCATGAAAGACGCCGTCGCGCAGCATCATGCGGGCGTAGGTCTCGATCAGCGTTTCCGTGAGGGTCTCTGCGCGTACGACCCCTCGTGCCAGCTGCTCGTCCAGGCGGTCGATGCGGGTGCCCTCGAGGAACTCCAGGACCAGCACCGTGCGCCGCGTGAGTGCCGTCTCGACGGTCGGAATGCGGAGCCGCGGCTCGTCAGCGAAGCGTTCGCGCATGCGCAGGCACTGCATGGCCTCACGCTCGAAGTCCATCTCTTCGCGTACATGGCGGTCGAACTCGTCGAGCACCACGCGGAAGCCCAGCACGTGCACGTGTGTCCACCGTGCGTAGACCGCGTTGACGATCTTGCGCGACAGGCGAACGTCGCGGTCCACGATCGCTTCCACCCCGGGGCGCAGCACCTTCACTACCACATCGCGCCCTTCGTAGCGGGCGCGGTGCACCTGACCCAGTGAGCCGGCCGCCATCGGCTCGGGATCGAGGGCCGTGACGATCGTATCCGGGTCGGCCTGCCAGGCATCGGCGAGGGCCGCTCGCAGGGTGGGCCACGGCACCGGGGGCACGCGATCAGTGAGCGTGCCCAAGGCGTGCAGATAGGGCTCGGGGATGAGGTCGGCGCGGCTTGCGAAAATCTGCGCCAGCTTCACGAAGGTTGGCCCGAGGGTCGCTACCTGATGCACGATCGCGTGTGCCCGACGCTCATGGAATGCAGGGCTGCGCTGAAGAGGCGCGCCAAACCAGAGCCATCGCCGCCGGTCGCGGATGAACGATAGCACGAGCGGTGTGAGCCGCCGCAGGATCGTCCAGAGCCGAGTGAGGTCACGAATGGGCATCGGGCCTCACGGCATTGGTTAGCAGCGCCTCCGCATCCAGCCGCGTCAGGGCCACAGACTGCGTCCAAAGCTGCTCAGCGCGCTGATCGTCGCGTGCCGTGCGTGACGGCGTACGCGGCGTGCGTTTGACCCAATAGCGACCGCTCTCGGTCAGCGGCTCGGAGGCGGTCGAGAGCCAGACGAGCGTGTCCGCCCCCTCGTCGGGGGTGATAGATACCACGTCCATGAGCCGACGCAGCGCGCGCCCCATCCGCCCGTTGTTGGTGGCGAAGCGGGTACTCACCACGCCTGGGTGCAACGCCTGCACGTTCACGCGTGCGGGATCGAGACGTCGCGCGAGGGCACGGGTGAACCAGATGTTGTAGAGCTTCGAATTGGCATAGGCTCGCCAGCCTCCGAAGTCACGCGTCATCTGCAGATCGTCAAGGGCGGGCTTCGCGTTCTCGTGCGCACGGCTGGACACGTTCACGATGCGCGCGGGTGCGTCGGGCGCGCTGGCATGCACCAGTGCCGGCATCAGCAGCAGCGACAGCGTGAAGTAGCTCAGGTGATTGAGCGCGAAGGTCTGCTCGAGACCGTCCACCGTGACATGCCGATCGAGGAACATCGCACCGGCGTTGTTGGCCAGTACGTGGATGCGTGGGTAGCGGGTGCGGAGCCGTCGGGCCAGGTCGTGCACCGCATCTTGGCGAGAGAGATCGGCGATGTCCCACTCGAGATCACGGCGACCACTCTGTGACATCATCGCGTTGGCCGCTGCTGCCGTCTTTGCTTCGTTGCGCCCCACCATCACCACGCGGGCGCCACCTTGCAGGTAGCGCCGAACCGCCGCCCGGCCGATGCCGTCGCTGGCGCCCGTGACAACTACCACCTTACCGGCAAACGGGGCGTCGGGAGCGGCTGTCGTCGGGTGCGCGTGCATCGCGAACAACTAAGGGAGCGCCCCCCGCGGGAGAAGGGGCTATGGATGAATGACGGACGCGCCGCCGGGTGACGCCTCCAACGTTCCCGCGTGGGTGACGTCGGATGGCAGGGATTGCCTGCCAGTCAGCGCAGGTTGAGCGCAACGTGCCCCTTCCTTCTAGATTGCAAGGGCCATGACTGTGACTCCCCTGCATGCGCCCAGACCCTCCCGCTCAGCGGGACCGGCCGACCATGGCGCCATTCGCTGGCCCTCGGGGCTAGCCCCCGACACTCCCCCCTCCCGGAACCCGGGTACGGCGCTTGATCTCTCGGTCGTGCGGAGCCTTCGGGTGAATCGCAGCGCCGTGGAGCGGCGGGTTACGGCGCTTCCCGGTCGCCGTACCGTGAAGAAGGACTGGCAGGCGGCCTGGCTACTGCGGGCCATCAGCTGCATGGACCTCACCACCTTGGCGGGCGATGACACCGCCGGCAACGTGCGGCGACTCTGCGCCAAGGCGGCGCATCCGCTGCGGGCCGATCTGGTCGATGCTCTCGGCATTGCCGATCTACGGCTCACCACTGGCGCGGTCTGCGTGTACCACCAGCATGTGGCAACGGCGGTGGCGGCGCTCGCGGGGACGGGTATCCCTGTGGCTGCCGTCAGCACGGGCTTCCCGGCGGGATTGTCCCCCTTTGCGCAGCGCCTCGCGGAGATCCACGCCAGCGTGGCCGCCGGCGCCACCGAGATCGACGTGGTGATCACGCGCGGTCATGTGCTGACCGGCAACTGGGCGGCGCTGTACGACGAGGTACGTGCGTTCCGCGACGCCTGCGGCGAGGCGCATCTCAAGACGATCCTCGGCGTAGGCGAACTTGCGACCCTCACCAACGTGGCACGGGCCAGCATGGTCGCCATGATGGCGGGCTCCGACTTCATCAAGACCAGTACGGGCAAGGAAACATCCAACGCAACGCTGCCAGTGGGGCTCGTGATGACGCGCATGATCCGCGAGTATGGAGCGCGCACCGGTCATGAGGTGGGCTTCAAGCCCGCCGGTGGTATCCGCACCGCCAAGCAGGCGCTCGACTGGCTCATCCTGATGAAGGAAGAACTCGGTGACCGCTGGTTGCGCCCGCACCTGTTCCGTTTCGGCGCGAGCGGTCTGCTCACCGATGTCGAGCGGCAACTTGAGCACTTCGTGACGGGCCGCTACGCCGCGGCCTATCGCCAACCGATGGTCTGAGGAGACGACCCATGGCTACAACCACGCCGCCCTCCACCGGTACATTGGTGCGCGAGCTCTTCGACGCCATGAGCTACGGCCCTGCTCCCGAAGGCGATGCCCCGGTCCGGCAGTGGATCGCAGCGCACGGCGGAACGTTCGGGCACTACATCGACGGCGCATGGGTTGCCGGCGCCGACACCTTCGAGGTGCTCGAGCCCGCAACCGGCAAGCCGCTCGCCCGCGTGGCGCAGGGCACCGCGGCCGACGTGGCCGCCGCGGTGGCCGCAGCCCGTGCGGCCCTCCCCGCGTGGCAAGCGCTCGACGATCATGCCCGGGCGCGCTGGCTCTATGCCATCGCCCGCGGCGTGCAGAAGCACGCTCGTCACTTTGCCGTGCTCGAGACGCTCGACAACGGCAAGCCGGTGCGCGAAACGCGCGATATCGACGTGCCACTCGTGGCGCGTCATTTCTACCACCACGCCGGCTGGGCGCAGCTGCTCGAGCAGGAGTTCGCTGGCCACCACGCGTACGGCGTGGTGGGGCAGGTCATTCCCTGGAACTTTCCGCTGCTGATGCTGGCGTGGAAGGTGGCGCCCGCGCTTGCCGCCGGAAACACGGTGGTCCTCAAGCCCGCCGAATACACGCCGCTTACCGCCCTTCGCTTCGCTGAACTGCTGCACGAGATCGGCCTCCCGAAGGGTGTGTTCAATCTGGTGACGGGCGATGGTGCGACCGGGGCCGCGATCGTCGAGCACCCCGACGTAGACAAGGTGGCCTTCACCGGCAGCACCGACGTGGGCCGCCACATCCGCAAGGTCACGGCGGGTACTGGCAAGGGCCTGTCCCTCGAACTTGGCGGCAAGAGCCCGTTCATCGTGTTCGAGGACGCGGACCTCGACAGCGTGGTTGAGGGCGTGGTGGACGCGATCTGGTTCAATCAGGGGCAGGTCTGCTGCGCGGGGTCACGCCTGCTCGTCCAGGAGGGGGTGGCCGATCGGCTGCACGACAAGCTGCGTGAGCGGATGGAGCACCTGCGGGTAGGATCGCCGCTCGACAAGGCGATCGACATGGGGGCGATCATCGCCCCCGTGCAGCTCGAGCGCATTCGTGCGTTGTGCCAGCAAGGCGTGGAGGAGGGGGCGACCTGCTGGCAGCCGTCGTGGGCGGAGCCGAAGGACGGGTGGTTCCACCCACCGACACTCTTCACCAACGTGGCCCCCAGCGCCACCATCGCGCAGGTCGAGATCTTCGGCCCGGTGCTGGTCAGCATGACCTTCCGCACCCCCGAAGAGGCGGTCGCCCTCGCCAACAACACCCCCTTCGGCCTCGCCGCCAGTGTTTGGAGCGAGAATATCAATCAGGCCCTCGATGTTGCGCCCAAGCTCAAGTGCGGCGTGGTGTGGATCAACAGCACCAACCTGTTCGATGCCGCCGCCGGCTTTGGAGGCTACCGCGAATCCGGCTTTGGTCGTGAAGGCGGGCGGGAAGGCATGTGGGAGTACCTCAAGCCCAATCGTGTGCACGAAGCGGCCCCGCATCCCGTCATTCCGGCATCGGCTGCGCCGCACGAACGTACTGACGCGTCCGATCATCGGGATGTGCCCGATGGCATGCCCGCTATCGATCGGACGGCCAAGCTGTTTATCGGCGGCAAGCAGGCGCGCCCGGATTCCGGCTATACGCTCACCGTGCGCTCCCTGCATGGTACCCGCGTGGGGGACGTCGGTGAGGGGAATCGCAAGGACATCCGCAACGCCGTGGAAGCGGCGCACGCTGCGGGTGCGTGGAGCAAGCTGTCGGGGCACCAGCGGGCGCAGGTTCTGTACTACCTCGCCGAAAATCTCTCGGCTCGCGCCGACGAATTCGCGGCCCGCATCGTCAGCATGACCGGCGACCCGCTCGCCGCGGGTGAGGTGGAAGTGAACGCGGCGGTGTCGCGCTTGTTCACCTATGCGGCGTGGGCCGATAAACACGACGGCGCGGTGCACGATGTGCCCCTTCGGGGGGTGGCGCTGGCCATGCACGAGCCGATCGGGGTGGTGGGCGTGGCCTGTCCCGATCCCTATCCGCTCCTCGGGCTGGTGTCGCTCGTGGCACCGTTGATCGCCACTGGCAACCGGGTGGTCGCCGTGCCGTCGGAGCGTTTCCCGCTGGCCGCCACGGATTTCTACAGCGTGATCGAGACCTCCGACCTGCCCGCTGGCGTCGTCAACCTGGTTACGGGTGCTCGTGACGGTCTCGCCCGGACGCTGGCCGAGCATGACGACGTTGATGCCGTGTGGTACGTGGGTACGCAGGAGGGCGCGACGATGGTGGAGCGGACCTCGGCGGCGAACCTCAAGCGCACGTGGACGGAGTGGACCGGGCGTGAATGGCTCGATCCTCGCGCCGGCGAGGGACGTGAGTTCCTCCGGCGAGCCGTGCAGGTGAAGAACATTTGGATTCCCTATGGCGAATGACGCCGGTATGGCAAACACCGTCGCTCCGATGATCGCGCTGCCTGACTCCCCCGACGCGTTCCGTGACGCCGCCTGGGACGACGTGGTCCCGTACTACGATGCCCTCGCTGCCGTCCCTCTCGACGCAACCTCGGCGACGGTGGAACCGTGGCTTGCCGTCTGGTCCCGCCTCGACACGCTGATCGGCGAAGCGGGGACGCTCGCGATGATCGCGTACACGGGCAACACGGCGGATGCCGCCAAGGAGCAGGCGTACCTGCGCTTCTCCATGGACATCTTCCCCAAACTCGAAGAGCAGCAGGTGCGGTTGGCCCGGCGCCTGCTCGATCTGGGGTGGACGCGTGACGATCTGGAGACCACGCTGCGCCGCTTTCGCACCGATATCGAGATCTTCCGGGAGGCCAACGTCGAACGGTTCTCGCAGATCGAGGAGCTGTCGGCCGGGTACCAGAAGATCACCGGCGGCCTGAGTGTAGAGTGGGATGGCGAGGCCAAGACCATTCCGCAGCTGCAGCCGTATCTCAAGGCGGCCGATCGCGCCGTGCGCGAGCGCGCGTTCCGCCTTGGGGCCAACGCCTACCTCGCGCAGCGCGACGAACTGGCCGACGGCTTCGACCGCATGTACGCGTTGCGCGTGGCCGTGGCGAAGGAGGCCGGGTTCGCCGACTACCAACAGTACTGCTTCGCCGCCAAGCACCGTTTCGATTACACCCCCGCCGACACCGCGGGCTTCCATGATGCGGTACGTCGTACGGTCACCCCCGCCGTGGCGAAGCTCTTGGAGCATCGCCGACGGACGCTCGGCGTGGATGTGCTGCGCCCGTGGGATGTGGGGGTCGACCTCGATGCCAAGGAGCCGCTCAAGCCGTTCAGCACCGTTGAGCAGTTTGTGGGCAGGGCACGCACGATCTTCTCACGGGTTGATGGTGAGCTGGGGCAGCAGTTCGCGCTCATGGCCGACGAGCAGTTGCTTGACCTCGAGAGCCGTCCCGGGAAGGCGCCCGGCGGCTATTGCACCGATCTGTCGTTCCGCGGTCGGCCGTTCATCTTCATGAATGCCGTCGGCGTGCCCGACGATGTGAACACCCTCGTGCACGAGGCAGGGCACTGCTTCCACGATTTCGCAACGCATTCGCTACCGTACACCTGGATGCGCAAGACGGGGCACGAAGCCGCTGAACTGGCGTCGATGAGCATGGAATTGCTGGCCATGCCGTATCTGGTGCAGCCTGATGGCTACTACACGCCAGAGGAGGCACGCGTGGCGTGGCTCGAGCATCTCGAAGACGTGCTCAGTGCTCTCGTGCATATCGCCAGTGTGGATGCCTTTCAGGCATGGATTTATACGAACCCCGGCGGCGCCGATCGTGATGCCCGCGACAGGCAGTGGCTCGCCTTGCGCGCCGAGTTCGAGCAGGGCGTCGACTGGACCGGGCTCGAACGGGAACGTGTGGCTCGCTGGTATCGTCAGCTCCACATCTTCGAGCTGCCGTTCTATTACATCGAGTACGGGATCGCGCAGCTGGGTGCGCTGCAGGTGTTCCGCAATGCCGTGCAGGACGCGGGCAACGCGGTGGCAATGTACAAGCAGTTCCTCGCGCTCGGCGGTACACGTACGCTCCCCGAGTTGTACGCCGCGGCCGGTGCCACGCTCGTATTCGAC
Organism: Gemmatimonas sp.; assembly: GCF_044344655.1. Taxonomy (GTDB): domain Bacteria; phylum Gemmatimonadota; class Gemmatimonadetes; order Gemmatimonadales; family Gemmatimonadaceae; genus Gemmatimonas. The sequence continues at coordinate 25,330 of NZ_JBIJCN010000021.1, read as the reverse complement.
GCGCCCACGATGAAGGAGCTGGTCGACTTCACCATGGAACGCATCGACGCGTTGCGTGCGGGGGCGGACGCGCCGTTTGCCGGGATCGTCCCGCGGTAACCGCACAGAACCGAGGGGCGGGGGGACGGCTTCCGCGCCTCCACGAGCGCAGCCCCCGATCGTTGCTCTGAAACCTACGGGGCCCTCGCGCAGTATTGATGCGCGAGGGTTCTCTTCTTCCCGTCACCTTGGAGTCTTGATGCGTCGTATTGCGTCGGCAGCCGTCGCTGCCGTGATGATGGTCGGTGGAGCCGTTCGCGCTGAAGCGCAGCAGCCCACGGTGCAGCAGGTTTACGACAAGTTCGCGGATGCCGTGGGCGGTCGCGCAGCATGGAAATCGGTGGTCGGCCGCTCGGACAAGGGCACGGCCAACATCACCTTTGCCGGGATCTCCGGTTCGTACGAACGTCACGAGACGCTCCCGAATAAGGTGCGTATGATCATCGATCTCGGGGTCGCGCGCATCGATCAGGGCTTCGACGGCGAGAAGGGCTGGGTCGACCAGGGCGGCGGTCCGCAGCCGATGCCGGCGGAGCAGGCCAAGGACATGGCCGAGCCACGCGCCGATGGAGCGACGTTCCTCGATCCCGCGCGCTTCACCAAGGCGGCGGTCGTCGGTAAGGAAACGTTCGAAGGGGCCGAGGCGTGGAAAGTCGAAGCCAGCACGAAGAGCGGCCGCACCGTCACCGAGTTCTTTGATGTGAACACCGGCCTGCGCCTCGCTACGGTCAACATGACGCCGATGGGACCGCAGACGGCCATCTACAAGGATTACAAGGAGTTCGAAGGCAAGAAGGTCGCCACCACGCTCATCCAGCGAAGTGGACAGGGTGACGTAATCCTCACCAGCCAGATCGTCACCTTTGGTGTCCCCGACGCAGCCTACTTCAAGCAGCCGTAACGCATCCGGTCGAAGGGTGTCGCGCTCGTTCTGGGTGGGTGAGCCTCGTGCTCATCCACCCAGAATGCGTCCGGCCATCGCCACGCCGCTGAGCCATGCGCGCTCCACCTCGCTCGCGGCGTTCGGGAACGCCAGCGCGAAGTCGCCACAGGCACCTACGCGCGCGCCCGTATCCCAAAGGCAGGTGGCATCCACACCGGCCTCGGTGCGCGCATAGCGCCAGCGATGGCTCGCTGCATGCCGCACAGCACCGGCGATCGCGAGCTGCGCGCGCACGAGCGGCACGAGCTCGGCGCATATCTCGTCGGGAGTGCGTTCGAGGTGGTCGCGGCTCCAGGTGGCACCCGACTGGACCACCCACGCTTCCGCGGTGGGACGCCCCGGCAATTCCGGCTGGCGAATGCAACGCGCCACGCGGTCGTCGTCCGTCTGTAGCTCACCGTGTAGCAGGCGCTCGGTGACGCGCACCGGGGGTGGGGCATCGAAGACCACCATGGTGCTCCAGCACGGCGCCATGGTCACACCGCGCAGCGCGCCCGCGACCGTTGGTGCGGCATCGCCCAGCAGCGTCATCGCCTGCGGCGCGGGCATCGCCAGCACCAGCACATCGGCGCGGTGTTGCTCGCCCTGCTGATCGAGCAGCTCCCACTGCGCCCCGGAGCGCATCGCGCGCTGCACCTGCACACTGGTCTTCACCGGGACATCCGACGCCAGGTGCTTGGGCCATGTGGACATGGCGCCACGTCCCGTATGCATGTCGCCCACGCGCGCAAGATAGCCGTCCGGTTCCCACGACGCCGCATACAGCGACGTCCGCGGGTCACCGAACTGCATCAGCGGCGCCCCGTGATCGAACCGCCACTCGCCCTCGCGCCGCGTGCTCAGGCGCCCACCGACGCCGCGTCCCTTCTCCAGTACGGTCACGGAGAAGCCGTGGTCCAGAAGCGTGCGCGCACAGGCGAGCCCAGACACGCCGGCGCCCACCACGATCACGCTGGGCGCGGCCTCGCGCGCCGGACGCTGCACCCGTCGGCGATACGCCGCGAGATCGAGGCGCTTGAGATGTTCGCCCGTGGGCCGTGGCCGCACCGTGCCGAGCACGCGCACCGGTGGGGTGAAGGGGCGGTCGAATTGCCCGAGACACCAGAGCAATCCCCCGTACGACGCCGGATCACGCCCGTCGAGCGCGTACCGATGGTTGAGGTCGACGAGACGCTCCAGCGCCTGCTCGGCATTGTCCGACCACGCCGGAATGGCCTTGCCCCACGTCATGCGTACGTTGTTGTGTAACTCGCCATGCCGCACGAGCGAACGCTGCGTGGCATCCCACAGCGCGTCACCGGTACGCGCGCGCGCGAGCACCTCCCACGAGTACACCGTGCGGGAATCGCGCTCGTGCGCGGCGAGGGTATCACGCGCCCACCCCGGTACGGCTTCGAGCGTTGTGGGAGACGGATGCCAGTAGCAGAACGCGTAGGCGAGCTCGCGCCACACAAGGAGTTCGTCGAGATACTTCTCCGGCCCGTCGCCGGTCATCGCGTGGCACTCACGCGCGAGGCGGAACGGCGACACCATGCCGTAGTGCAGGTACGCCGACATGCGGCTCACGCCGTCGATCGTGGCGTCGTTGCGCTTGGCGGCGTACCGAGCGAGTCCACCATCGCGTACGAAGGCGTCCCATCGGGCGTAACCCGCGGTCGTGCCGCCGGGAGAGTGCCCCACCGGGCCCACCCCGTGGTCGATTTCGCAACGTGCGACCAGCGCGGGGATGTCTGCCGTGGCCAGCACGACGGGCGTGAACGGCAGCACGGGCGGCACGAAGGGTGCGCCGTGCGCGGGCTGATCGCGCCATGGTGCGCCCACGCGCTCACGGCGGATGGCCGCCGTGTCGTCGCGGTACGCGAACGCGCGAGTGTGCGCCTTCCCCACCAGCGGCATCGGCACTACGCACGCAGTGTCCACGCTCCACACAGGGCACGGTGCGCCTTCGGCGAGGCTGTCCGTCAACCAGTCGAGCGGCGGCACCGGCATGGTCTCGGTGATCACCAGCGCGGCGCGCTGCGTCAGCGCCGCCAGCGCCCGTTCGCGATGTCCCGGGCGTTCGAGGTGAAACGCGTATCCCACGCCTCGGCGCGCGCACTCGGCCTCTACGTCGCGCGCCCCTTCGAGGATGAACGTGTGATGGCGATCGGAGGCGTACGGATACCGCTCGCTGAGCGCATGGTAGACGAAGACCGGTAGCTGCAGGGCGCGGCCGGCGCAGAGCGCCACGTCGAGCGCGGGGTTCTCGTGCGCGCGCACTGCCGTGCGCATCCAATACAGCACGAATTCGGCACGCGCATTGGGGCGCGGGCCGGCCGAGTGGTCGGTGACGCGCTCGGCGAGATGGTCGGGAAGCGAATCGGGTCGGAACACGATGGACAACGCGTTCCGACCCAGACTGGTGCCCACCTCCGGGAGATGCGCGCGTTAGCGTCGCACCACCGTCCCGCCTTTCATCACGAACTGCACGGCGCGCAGCGCACCGATGGTCTTCGTGGGATCGCCCTTGACCGCCACCAGATCGGCGAGCAGGCCGGGGGCCACACGGCCAAACTCCCCCTCGCGGTGCATGATGCGGGCGTTCACGCTGGTGGCGGCCTTGAGCGCCTGCACGGGCGTCATGCCGTACTCCACCATCAGTTCGAGTTCCAAGGCGTTGGTGCCATGCGCAAACACCCCCACGTCGCTGCCGTTGCAGATCGTCACGCCCGAGGCGAGCGCGTGACGGAACATCTGCTTCTTCTGCGTGATGCCGGCCGGATCGGGGTCGACGCCCTTCTTCCATCCACGGTAGCGCGTGGTGCTTTCGGTGGCGGCCAGCGTGGGGCAGAACGCGACCCCCTTGGCCTTCATGAGCGCGAACACGTCGGGCGTCGCGGCGTCGCCGTGCTCGATCACTTCCACGCCGGCCACCACGGCACGGGTGATTCCCTCGATCGTACTGGCGTGAGCGACCACCGGTCGGCCGCTCGACGAGGCGCTTGTCACGATCGCCCGCCACTCGTCCGCCGTAAAGGTGGGGCGCGCCTCGCCACGCGGCCCCCACCGATAGTCCGCATAAATTTTGATCCAGTCGGCGCCGTGCCCGATCTGATCGCGCACCACGCGTGTCACCCCTTCCACGCCATCCGCTTCCTCGGCGCCCTGGGGCACACCGATTTCGGCGCCGAATCCCTTGGGACCGTACGACCCCGTGGCCACGATGGCTTTGGTGGTCACGAACAACCGCGGCCCCGGAATGATCCCTTGCTCGACCGCCTCCTTGAGCCCCACGTCGGCGTAGTCGGCCCCTTCGGTCCCGAGGTCGCGCAGCACCGTGAAGCCGGCATCGAGGGTCGCCCTCAGGTGATTCACGGCGCGCGCCGTGCGCAGCGCCAGTGATTCGCGCAGGACCTGATCGTTCCACGGGGTCTCGTCGTACGGATGCAGCAGGACATGGCTGTGCAGGTCGCTGAGCCCCGGCAGCAGCGTGGTCCCCGGCAAGGCGATGCGCTCCGCATTACCCGGCACCGGCAGCGACGCCAGCGGCCCGACCGCCGTAATGCGCTGCCCCGTGACTACGACGGCCCACCCGGGTTGCGCCTGATCGTTCGTGCCGTCGAAGACGGCGTCGGGGACGAGCAGCACCGGACGCGGTGCCGCCGCCGCGCCGCGTGCCGGGGACTGGGCGGGCAGGGGTGTTGGTCCCGAGGCGAGCGGTATCGCGAGAACGAGCCCCAGCAACGTCGAGGCGGTGCCGATGGACGTCGTGCGAGGGCGGGGAATGCGTGCGCTCATGAGATGGGGCCGATGGCGGCGTGCTCGCCGGTCGATTGTGCGGAGGGAACGATGCCGGCCACTCCGCCCGACACCACGAAAGCCATCACGTCGGCGCTGGCCACGTCGACCGGCTGCACCTTCGAGGCGCTCACCACGTACAGCTGCCCCGAGAAGTTGTACGAGTGCGGGCAGTACACCGCCACATACTCGGCCAGCCCCAGATGCCGGAGCGATTCCTGCGTGACAAACCCCATGAGCCGCACGCTGTCGTCGGGGGTGATGCTCACGATCACCGGCTTGTCGAAGCGCCGCTTCTCGCCCACGAAGGCATTGAGCAGATCCTTCGTGGAGCCATAGAGCAGGCGGACGAAGGGCAACCGGGTCATGATCGCTTCCAGCGCCGCCACCGCCGACCGCGTAAGCAGGTTGGAGCCCAGGAAGCCGAAGATCGTGATCAGGACGAGCGTGGCAACGAATCCGGCACCCGGAATCGGCAGCCCCAACCAGCCGTCCACGTTCGTGAATACGATCCAGCACACCCATACCGTTACGGCCAGAGGCGCGAGCAGAACCAGCCCACGGGCGAAGTAGCCGAGTAAACGTCTCATCGATGTCCTCGCGCGGCCGGTCGGGCCGTGCAGTAAGCTGAATGGGTCGCGCAACTCCCCGGACCAACTTGGGGCCACGGGCAGCGCGCGACCAGTCCACTTTCCACCGAACTCCTCAGGTATGCGTCGCCCACTCATTCTCGCCGTCTCCGTGTCGGCCCGGCTGCTTACGCTCGTCGCCGCTGGTATCCCCGTCCTCGCCGGGGCCCAGAATGCGCCGGCCATCCCGCACACGACGGTGAGCCGCTACACGCCGCCGCCGCTTCCCGCGGGCAAGAAGGCCATCACGCAGGACACCTACGACGAGTGGCGTACCATCACCGGCGCCGCCATCTCCAACGACGGCAAGTGGGTCGCGTACACGGTCAGCCCAGTCGTCGGCGAAGGGGCCCTCGTGGTACGGGCCACGGCAGGCGCCACGGAGTATGGCGGCATCGCCCGGGGCTTCACCGGTCGTCCCCAGTTGCAGCCGGCCGCCGATTCGGCGGCGCAGTTTAGCGCCCAGCCCGCGCAGTTCAGCGCTGACTCGCGGTTCGTGGCCTTCACGATCTATCCGTCCCGGGCCGAGGTAGAGCGGGCCCGGGGGCGCCGCGGGGTCCCGCAGCCACGCACGGGGCTAGGGCTCGTCAACGTGACCGATGGCGCCGTGACCCGCATCGCCAACGTGCGCTCCTACCGGCTCGCGAGGAATGGCGGCCGCTTCATTGCCTACCTGCTCGACGACACCACGACGGCGCGGCCCAACGGCGCCGCGGGACAGGCGCCCGCACCGGGAGCGGCGGTGGCGCCGCGCCGTGAGTACGGCACCACGCTGGTGCTCCGCGAACTCGCCACCGGCACCGAACGCCGCATCGAGGGCGTCACCAGCTACGTCTTTGATGAAGGCGAAACGCTGCTGGGGTATACAGTGACCACGCGCAACGGGACCGGCAACGGCGCGTTCGTGCACACGCTCGCCACCGGGGCGGTCACCACGCTCGTGGCAGGACCGGCCACGTACCGCGGCTTCACCTTTGATCGCGCCGGCAAGCAGGTCGCCTTCGTGGCTGATGTGAACGACAGCACGCCGCGTCCGCGTTTCTCGGTGTACTACGCATCGCTGCGGCCGGCTAAGGGAAAGCCTGTGGCGGCGCGTCGGTTGGTGGATGCGACCGAGGCACCGGCCGGCCTGACGATCGCCGAGCGTGGGCCGTTGAGCTTCACCCGTGAAGGCAATGGGCTGCTCTTCTCCCTCGGCAACGTGCCGATGGACTCCATCCCGGCCGATTCGCTCGTCGACAAGGCGATCTACGACTTGTGGCACTGGAAGGATGCGTCGATCATGACGCAGCAGAAGGTCAGCGCCAACCGTGATCGCAATCGTACCTACACCGCGCTCTACACCCTGGCGAGCAGCAAGTGGACCCAGCTGGCCAACGATTCCATGCGCGTGGTCGTCAGCAACGACGGCACGCGTGTGCTCGGCCTCAATGCGCTCGAATATGCGATCCCCCAATTCTGGGGCGAAGGCGCGACCGATGCGTATCTGATTGATCCGCTGACCGGCACGCGTACACTGGTGGCCCGGAAGCTCGATGGACAGGCGCAGCTTTCCCCGGGCGCGAATTACGTCACGTGGTTCGAGGACGGGCAGTGGGTTGCGTACGCCACGGCCACCGGGAAGAAGACGGTGCTCACCGACAAGCTGCCGGTGAAATTCCAGGATGAGGAGTTCGATTCCCCCGACGTGCCGCCCCCGTACGGCCTCGGGGGCTGGACGGCCGGTGACAAGCGGGTGCTCGTGTACGATCGCTTCGACATCTGGGAGATCGATCCCTCGGGTGCCGCGGCGCCGAAGAATCTCACCGACGGCGAGGGACGTCGTACCGGTGTGACGTTCCGTGTGATTGATCTCGACCGCGAGGATCCCTTCCTCGATACCACCGCGCCGGTGCTGCTGCGTGCGGTCGATACCCTCACGAAAGCCAGCGGCTTCTGGCGCGACCGCATCGGTGCGGTCGGTCTGCCCGAAAAGATCGTGATGGGTGACCGCAACTACGCGGGGCTGCAGAAGGCCCGTCACGCCGAGCAGTACCTCCTGACCCAGAGCACCTTCCGCGAGTTTCCCGATCTGTGGACGGGGAGCGCCCTCGCGTCGACCACGAAGATCTCCAATGCCAACCCGCAGGAGTCCGAGTATCCGCGCGGCTCCGTGGAGCTGGTGTCGTGGCTCAACGGCGATGGGATTCCGCTCCGCGGCCTGCTGTACAAGCCGGAGAACTTCGACCCCACGCGGCAGTACCCGATGATCGTCTACTTCTATGAGAAGCTGACGGACGGGCTACACAACTATCAGGCGCCAAGTGGCCGCAACACCGTCAACCCGCTGGTCTACAACTCGCTCGGCTACCTGGTGTTCATGCCCGACATCGTGTACACCGATGGGCAGCCCGGACCGAGTGCGGCGAAGTCGATCGTTCCCGGCGTGCAGGCGCTGATCCAGAAGGGGTTTGTGGACCCTCGGCGCGTGGGCATCACCGGTCAGTCGTGGGGCGGCTACCAATCGGCGTATCTCATCACCGTGACCAACATGTTCGCGGCGGCCGTACCCAACGCGACCGTGGTGAACATGACCAGCGCCTACGGGGGTATCCGGTGGCAGTCCGGATTGGCCCGCACGTTCCAATACGAGCACACGCAGAGCCGGATCGGGGGCTCGCTCTGGCAGTACCCCGAGCGCTACATTGAGAATTCGCCCCTGTTCCGCCTCGATCGTGTAACTACGCCGGTGCTGTTCATGGCGAACGACAACGATGGGGCAGTACCTTGGTACCAGGGGATCGAGTTCTACGTGGCCATGAGGCGCCTGCAGAAGGAGGCATACATGGTCGTCTACAACGGTGACGAGCATAACCCGACCAAGCGCGCCAACCAGAAGGACATCGACCGGAAGATGCAGGAATTCTTCGCGGTGAAACTTCTGGGGGCCGAACCGCCGTCGTGGATGGTGCGTGGCATCCCGTTCCTCGAGAAGGGTCGCGACCAGGTCAAGATGTCCAACTCGAATGCGGCCGGCTCCGCGCCGGCTCGCGCTTCCGGAGGCAAGTAAGTGGCGGCAGACGAAATCGATTACCAGATCATTGGCGATGACCTGCAGGCGGTCATTGTGACGCTCGACCCGGGCGAGGCGGTGTTCGCTGAAGCCGGCGCCATGATGTTCATGCGCGAAGGCATCACGATGGCCACCACGCTCGATCCCAACTTCAAGTCGGGGTCCCTCTTCGACAAGCTGATCGGCGCCGGCAAGCGCGTGCTGTCCGGCGAGTCGTTCTTCGTCACGCTCTTCGGCAACAGCGGGGCGCGGCGCGCCGAGGTGGCGTTCGCGGCGCCGTATCCCGGCCGCATCGTGCCACTCAACCTTCGGGACTGGGGCGGCACGGTGCTGGCGCAGAAGGACTCCTTCCTCTGCGCGGCGCGCGGCATCGACCTCTCGGTGGCGTTCACCCGCAGGATCGGCGCCGGCTTCTTCGGTGGGGAGGGCTTCATCCTGCAGAAGCTGCAGGGGGACGGGCTGGCCTTCCTCCACGCGTCGGGGTCGCTCCACGCCATCGACCTGGCGCCCGGCGAGAAGCTCCGCGTCGATACTGGCTGTCTCGTGGCCTTCCAACCCTCGGTCGAATACGACATCCAGACGGTGCCGGGGATCAAGACGGCTCTGTTCGGTGGCGAAGGGTTGTTCTTCGTCCAGATGACCGGTCCCGGTCGCGTGATCCTGCAGACGCTGCCGTTCTCGCGCTTGGCCGACCGGATTATTGCCTCGGCTCCGTCGGCCGGTGGCCGCCGTGTGGGCGAGGGATCGGTGCTGGGCGGCCTGGGTGGCCTCCTCGACGGCGACAACTGACCCTGAGCGTAGGGGCGAGCCGGTCCTCCTGACCGGTCACATTTCTTGTCACAATCTGGGCGGTTCGTGCTGATGGCTCCCTCCATCGGCGCGAACCGTCTAGCTTTCCGCCCCTATGGCTACTCGAATCCAGCCCATCTCCGAGCCGGCGCCTGCCGCGCCGTGGTCCATTGACGCCGCCCGCGCCCTCTACAATGTGGAGGGCTGGGGCGCCGGCTACTTCGACATTAACGCGCGCGGGCACGTCGTCGTGCGTCCCGATCCCTCGCGTCCGCAGCACGCGCTCGATTTGCGCGATCTCGCGGCCGATCTCGAAGGGCAGGGCATTCAGCTGCCTATCCTCCTCCGCTTCTCCGACATCCTGCGGTCGCGCATCGAAACGCTCTCCGAGCGCTTCGCGCAGGCGATCAAGGAGTTCGAGTACACCGGCGGCTACACGACCGTGTATCCGATCAAGGTGAATCAGCAGCGGCACGTGGTCGAGGAGATCGTGCAGTTCGGCAAGACGCACGGGGTCGGCCTCGAGGCGGGCTCCAAGCCCGAGTTGCAGGCGGTGCTGGGGCTCTCGGAATCCACCGAGCACCTCATTGTGTGCAACGGCTATAAGGACCATGAGTTCATGCGGCTCGCGCTCATGGGCCAGAAGCTCGGGCATAAGGTGTTCATCGTGCTCGAGCAGGTGAGCGAGCTCGATGTACTACTCGAGGTGGCGGAGGAGCTCGGCGTGCAGCCCACCTGCGGCGTGCGCATCAAGCTGGCGAGTGAAGGCGCGGGACGGTGGGCTCAAAGCGGCGGGGAGAAGAGCAAGTTCGGCCTTAGCTCGGCCGAGCTCATCAAGCTTATCGACAAGCTGCAGAGCGCCGGGCGTCTCGACATGCTCAAGCTCATCCACTTTCACCTCGGCAGCCAGATCACCGACATCCGTTTCATCAAGTCGGGGCTCGCCGAAGTGGCGCGTTTCTATCTTGAACTGCGCGCGCTCGGCGTAGACATCACGCACGTGGACGTGGGCGGTGGCCTCGGGATCGACTACGACGGCACCAACTCCACCAACAATGCGAGCGTGAATTACACGCTGCAGGAGTACGCCAACGACGTGATCTACACGATCGCCGAGGCGTGCCGTGAGGCGGAGTTGCCCATGCCGCACATCATCAGCGAGTCGGGACGAGCGCTCACGGCCCACCACGCGCTGCTGCTGCTCAAGGTGATCGACGTGGAGTCGCAGGCCGCACAGCCGGTGCCGCCGCTCGACGACGAGGACCACTCGCTACTGCACGAGATGCACGAGGACTGGCGCACGCTCAACGAGCGGGAGCCCAAGCCACGCAAGGTGCTTGAGGTGTACCACGATGCGTCGTTCGATAAGGAACGCGCGCGTCAGTACTTCAATTCGGGCGTGCTCAACCTCCGCGGCCTCGCCAAGGCGGAGGTGCTGTGGCTGGCCACAATGAATGCGATCTATCGCATCGCGAAGGCCGACCCCGATACGTACGAGGATATCCTGCCGGAGCTCGAGCTGTCACTCGTTGACCGGTACTTCTGCAACTTCTCGCTATTCCAATCGCTGCCGGACAGCTGGGCTATCGATCAGCTCTTCCCGATCATGCCCATTCACCGCCTCACCGAGGAGCCGGTGCGCCGCGGCACGTTGCAGGACGTCACCTGCGACTCCGACGGGAAGATTGATCGCTTCGTGGGAGACAAGAACGGCCGGCCGAGTCTCGAGCTGCACGAATTCCGCGACGGGGAAGACTACATCCTCGGCATTTTCCTCACGGGCGCCTATCAGGAGATTCTGGGCGACCTGCACAACCTGTTCGGTGATACCAACGCCGTCCACGTGCGTATGAACGAACACGGTGGCTACGACATCACCGATCTGGTGGAAGGCGACACCGTCACGGAAGTGCTCAACTACGTGCAGTTCGGCGCCTCACAGCTGCTGGCCACGTTCCGCCGCAAGGTGAATTCGTCCAAGGGGCTCACGCGCGACGAGATGAACGCATTCATCGCGGACTTCGTGGCTGGGCTGGAAGGCTACACATACCTCGAAGGAGAAGCCGCGCGATGAGCGAAGCGACCATGGGATCTGGCAAGAAGGGCAGTGTCTGGGAGGATGTACTCGAGGTGCTGTGGGCTCCGTCGACCGTGTTCGAGCGCTCGGCGGGCGCGGGGGTGGGCCTGTACATGCTGGTGCTTACGGCCATCCTTGCCATCATCGTGTTTGCCACGAAGGGGCTGCTCCAGCCCTACATCGATGCCAACTACGATTTGCAGATGATCCAGCTGGCGAAGCGCGGAGGGAAGCCGATTCCTGCCGAGGCGGTCGCCGCCGGACGCACCGTGGCCGGCTACGTCTTTCTCGGCTTCTCCGTGCTCACACCGGTCATCGGTGGCTTCTTCGGCGGTCTCACCACATGGGGGGGAGCGAAGATCCTCGGTGTTCCCCTCACGGTGGGGCGTGCCATCTTCATCGCCACGCTGTCCACCGTCCCACGCATCGTGGCGGTCCTCGCCACGGCAGTGCAGGGCGCGGTGCTCGATAGCGCCGGCGCGACGTCGTTCTTCTCCGCCTCGCTGGGCCCCGCGCGCTTCCTCGATGCCACTACCGCCTCACCGGCGGTGCTGGCGCTCCTCGGCAGCCTCGATCTTTTCGCGGTCTGGGGGGTGGTGATCACCGCGGTCGGCATCTCGGTCGTGGCGCGCGTGTCCCGGGGCACCGGCTGGGCGGCATCTGTGGTGGCCTGGGGTATTGCCATGGCGCTGACCCTCATTCCCACGGCATTCAGCTGAGAACGGGCGCCCGCCGGGCGGGACAACGGCGCGTCGGGGCGGTACGTTGTAGCGGCAACGGTCTTCCCACCTGTCCCTCCCGCCGCATCCGATGCAATTCGACGCCAAGCTGCTCCTGCTCGTCGGCCTCGCCCTGGTCGCCGTCTACCACATCGTCTCGCTCGTTCGTGGACTCCCCAAGCTCGGGCCACTCACGCCCACCCCGGGACTGATCCTCAGCGGCACCGTCACCGACTTCTTCGATACGCTTGGTATCGGGTCGTTTGCGACGAACACCACGATCTACCGCGCGACCAAGTGGGTGAAGGATGCGCTCATTCCCGGCACGCTCAACGCCGGGCACACGATGTCCACGCTCGCGCAAGCGTTCATCTACACGCAGGTGGTCGAGGTCGAGCCGATCACGCTGATCGGCATGATCGCCGCCGCCGTGATCGGTTCGTGGGTCGGCGCAGGACTGGTGGCGAAGTGGCCCACGCAACGCATCCAGCTGGGGATGGGGCTGTGTCTCGGTGCCGCGGCACTCCTCACCGTGGCCCAGGCGGCGGGCAAGATTCCCGGTGGAGGCGAGGCGATCGGCTTGTCCGGCGCCAAGCTGGCGATCGCCCTCGTCGGTAACTTCGGTCTCGGCATTCTCATGACGATCGGCATCGGCCTCTACGGGCCCTGCCTGCTGCTCGTCAGCGTGCTCGGCATGAACCCCGCCGCCGGTTTCCCGATCATGATGGGCAGCTGCGCCTTCCTCATGCCGTTCGCGAGCGATCGCTTCATCCGGCTCGGCAAGGTCGATCCGCGCGCGGTGGTGGGCAACATCATCGGCGGCGTCCCCGCCGTGCTGGTCGCGGCCTACATCGTGAAGTCGCTGCCGCTCACCGCACTGCGCTGGCTCGTCGCCGTCGTGGTCGCCTACACCGCTATCACGCTGCTCATGTCGGCGCGACGGAAGACGGTGGAGGCGGCGGCGTAGGACGCACTGCGCACGGACACCTGCGACTGAAAACTCCCCCGGACATCACGCGATGCCCGGGGGAGTTCTCCGTTTTCAGTGAACCTGCTCAGTGCGCAGTGCGCAGTGGCAGGCTCAGCGACCGTACCGCTTCGACACTTCCGCCCAGTTCACCACGTTCCAGAAGGCTCCGAGGTAATCGGCGCGGCGGTTCTGGTACTTGAGGTAGTAGGCGTGCTCCCACACATCCGCGCCGAGGATGGCATGCTTGCCGTCCATGAGCGGGTTGTCCTGATTGGGCGTGCTCATGATCGACAGCTCGCCGTTGTTGGACACCAGCCAGGCCCAGCCCGAGCCGAAACGACCCATGCCGGCGGCCTGGAACTGCTCCTTGAACGCGGCGAACGACCCGAAGGCCTTGGTGATCGCGTCGGCCAGGGCGCCCGTGGGCTCACCGCCAGCATTCGGCGCCATCAGCTGCCAGAACAACGAGTGGTTCCAGTGGCCGCCGCCGTTGTTGCGTACCGCGGTCCGTACGGCCTCCGGCACGTCGTTGATCTTGCGGCACAGGTCATCAAGCGACCACGACGCGATCTCGGGCGCCTTCTCGATGGCGGCGTTGAGGTTCGTGACGTACGCCTGGTGATGCTTGCCATGATGGATGTTCATGGTCTGGGCATCGATGTGCGGCTCGAGCGCTTCGGGCGCGTACGGCAGCGGTGGCAGAGTATGAGCCATGTTCAGCGTCTCCGGATGGATGAGAATGCGAATGACGGACGATACGGACGATGATGCAGCGCGCGCGAATCAGGCCTTCCCGGTCTTCTTCCCGCGCTCGCGAATCCACGCGATGATTCCCGGCAGAATCGACAGGAACACCACCAGCAGAATGATCTTCTCCACGTGCTTGGCCACGCCCGGCACCGTGCGCGCCAGCACCCAGCCGGTGAGCAGCATGCTCCAGATCCAGAGCACGCCCCCCGCCACGTTGTACATCAGGAACGAACGGTACTCCATGCGTCCCACGCCCGCCACGACGGGGGCGAAGGTGCGCACGATCGGCATGAAGCGCGCGATGATGATGGTCTTGCCGCCGTGCTTCTCGTAGAACGCCTGCGCCCTCAGCAGGTGATCCTTGTGGAAGAAGAGGGAGTCCTCTCGTGTGAAAATGCGGGGGCCCGTGGCCTTCCCCACGTTGTACCCCACGGTATCGCCCACGATGGCGGCCACCGTCAGGATGCCGCCCAAGAGCCACACGTTGAGCCCGAAGCTCGGATCGGCGGCCAGCAGCCCCGCGGTCACCAACAGGGAGTCGCCGGGGAGGAAGAACCCCACCAGGAGGCCGGTTTCGGCGAAAATGATCAGCGTAAGCCCCACATAGCCTGCCCACTGCACGAGGGCCGGCAGGTCGCGGAGACGCTCGAAGAACTGGGTAAGAAATTCCAAACCGGCATCCGGTACACGTGAGGCCGGCGCCACCTGCTCGTGGCGCCCGACGAGCAGGAAAGCTCAATGGGCTTGCCGTTGGGGTCAACCGCACGCGAGCTTCGAGTCGTATCTGCATCACCCGTCCGTCCCGCCCACGACGCGCTCCCGACGCCTCGGGCATCAGGAGATGGACCTAGGCGGCGAACGGGTCTCCGCGGCGCGCTGGATGCATCGCGACGACCCCCGTCGCCTCCTCGCCGCGCTGTCTTGCTCTCGCCGACCGTTCAGCGACCATCTCGTGCTGCTTCCGATCGACCTCACCGCCCGTCGTATCGCGACCGCCCCCGGCACGTCACTGGGGGCGCTGGCCGATGCCCTCACGGGTGAGCTCACGCCGCTCCTGCACGCTGCCCTTCCCATTCCTGCCCAGAAGGCGCGGCTGACCCGTGGTGGTGGACGGTGCCCGGAGCACGGACGACGGCTCGACTTCAATCCCTGGCGCCCACAGGCGCACCATTGTCCCCGGTGCGCACGCGACTACGGAGGACCGGAACACGATCAGTGGTGGGCCATGGGGGCCCAGCTCTGGACCGCCGAGCGGGCCGTTCACGCCGCGGCACTCCACGCGGTGCGCGGCGACGCATGCCATCGGGATCTCGCGGTGCGCATCCTCGATACGTTCGCCGCGCGATACCTCACGTGGCCGAACGCCAACAACGCACTCGGCCCATCGCACCCGTTCTTCAGCACCTCTCTCGAGTCCATCTGGCTGATCAACATCGCGCACGCACTGGCGCTGCTTGAGGCCGCACCGGGGGGCGGCGCGGCGCAGGTCCGCACACTCGGCGGCATCGTGCGCGACCGTTTGCTGTCCCCGAGCAGTGCACTCATCGCGTCCTTCCACGAGGGACACTCCAGTCGTCAGGTGTGGAACGAGGTGGCCGTGCTCAGCGCGCTGACGATGCTGGAGCGCACGCCCGACGCGCTCGCGCGTGCGCACGCCCCGAGCTCGTTGCTTTCCCTGCTACAGGACGGGGTGCTCCCGGACGGCAGCTGGTACGAAGGAGAGCACTCCCACCAGTTCGCGCATCGGGGACTCTGGTACGGCGTGCAGTGGCTGGCTGCCGTCGGCGCGCCCTTGCCTCGTGAACTCGATGCGCGCTTTCACGAGGGCTTTGTGACGCCGTTCGCGGGACTGCTCCCCGACGACACACTCCCCGCTCGTCGCGACGCACCGTACGCCGTCTCCGTGCGGCAGTGGCACTGGGCCGAATGGTGCGAGCTTGGCTACGCGCATCGCGCCGACGTGCGCCTCGCCGGGTTGCTGTCGCGCCTCTACGATCACACCACGGCATCGCAGCCAGTGGAGACGCACGCGGTTGCCCGCGCTTGTTCCACCGCCGATGCCGCACGGAATGGACCGCCCACCCAACTTTCGCGCGCCGACTGCTCGTGGCGTGCGCTGCTTGTCGCAGCGGCAGCGCCGGTGCCAGCCGGTGCGTGGGCACCGACCAGCCTGGTGCAACCGGCGCAGGGCCTGGCCGTGCTCCGGCGCGAACAGGCGCAGGTGTACGTGGCGCTCGAAGGTGGCGTGACCGGTGGTGGCCACGGGCACCCGGATCGGCTCGGACTGACCCTGCAGATCGGTGCACAGCGGATCCTCGACGACCCCGGCACCGGCAGCTCCGTGGAGCGCGTGTCGCATTGGGATCGGAGCACCCTCGCGCCCCACGCACTGTTCGTGGACGGTGCGCCGCAGGCCTGTACCCCTGCCGCGCTGGTCGCCTTCGAGGATCGCGGCGGCGCCGGATGGATCGTCAAGCAGGTCGATGGCCTCGCACCAGGCGTGCGTGCCACGCGCCGCGTCATCGTGTGTGACGGCTATCTCGTCGACGTGCTCGATTGGGAGAGTGAGCGCGAGGTGTCGTTCTCGTTGGCCGTCGCGGCGGGCGCGTGGGACACCACCATCCCCGCGTGGAGGGCCTCCGTCCGTGCCAGTGCGGGCGGGCTCGAGGACGGTGGGGATTCTCTCGCCAACGTCGAAGACGCTGACGGGGCACCCGGCACCGTGGCCTTCGAGTCACTAGGGAACGAGGCACAGCGGCTGGTGCGTGCGTGGTACACCACCCTCACCCCCGCCAGATGGACACGGGCGCTCGCCCCCAGTGCGCCCGGCACCGCGCCGGTCACCCGGTACCTCGTGACCGAACGGGGCACGGCCGGTCGCATGGTGGGAGTGTGGAGTTGGGCCGTGCCGGAGGCGTCACACGAGGCGCGCACCACCACCGTGGCCACCAGCGTCAGCCTCGACGCCGGCGGCACGCCGGTCGCGATCGTCACGACCGCTGACGGGACCACGGCCTCGCACGAGCCGGCGCCGCACGGCTGGCATATCAGCCTCCTGGCGCGGCATGCCCGCAGCAGCATCGATCTCGAAGGGTGGTGCACCGGCGCACCGCCCATCGACCCCGCGGCCACCCGTCCAGCCCTGCCCGCGCTCCCAATCGTGGCGGTCCCGCTCGTGGCCCCCGCGGTCATCGAACACGACGGTCCCGTCATCGAGGGGAGTGCGATGTACCAACTCAGCGCGGCGTCATACGTGGCCACTGAAGAGGCGTTTGGCGGCACCAATAGCCCCGAGGCGCTGGTGTCGCTCGCCGCCGATCCTGCGCGTTTCGTGATCCGCGTCGCCGTGCGCCTGTCACGCGCGCCACACCCGGGGGGCGGCGGTACGGCGGAGCAGGCACCCGACAATCCGCTCGACAACGAACGTGCCGACATCAACGCGGACGGGCTCCAGCTTCGGTGGGGAGATCCCGCGTCGACCGCATGGCGTGGCGGCGTGTTGGTGGTACCCACCCACGGGACCGCGGCCCGTGTGACCGCGCTTGTTCCGGGTGCGCCGCGTCCCGACGTGACGAGTCGCAGCTCGGATGACGGCTGGACCATGCAGCTGACATGGCCTCGCACGGTGCTGCTCGGACACGCCATCCGTCTCGCATTGGCCGTGAACGAGTGCCCACCGTGGCGCGAGCGCCGGCGCGGGCAATTACTCCTTCAGGGGGGCGGCGGCTTCGGGTACCTGCGCGGCGATCGCTTCGAGCCTTCGCAGGAAGTCATCGTGCACCTTCCCGTCACCGGGTCGCCCCCGCCCTCGGCAGACTGAACGCCACGGACCGGCTATCTTCCGGCCATGTCCGAATCCATTCTCCATCAGGTCACCGTCGTCCTTTACGAGTCGCAGGACTCGATCAACATCGGCGGCGTCGTGCGCGCCATGAAGAACATGGGGGTACGCGACCTGCGGCTGATCCGGCCGTGCCCGTACGATCCCAATCGTATCGAGCAGGTCGCGCACGACACGCGCGACATCGTGGAGCGGATCCGCCACTTCGACACCATCGACGAGGCGCTGGCCGACTGCGTGTACGTGGTCGGCTACTCCGGGCGGCGACAGGCGGCACGGTGGCCGCGCCACACGCCGCGCTCCGCTGCCGTCGACATGCTCGAGCACGCGCGGACCGGACGGGTGGCGATCATGATGGGGCGCGAGGATCATGGCCTCCCCAACGAAGCACTCGACCGCTCCAACGCCATCTGCACCATTCCCACCACCGAGCACTTCTCGCTCAACGTGGCGCAAGCCTGCCTGCTCGGGCTCTATGAGCTGCACGTCCTCGCGGATGATGCCACCAAGGCCATCCCTGCGCCGCGCCACAGGTCGCCCGCGCCGACCAAGGACGAGTACGAGATGACCTTCGCCGACATGCAGCGCGCGCTCGAAGGCATCGCCTATTTCAAGACGCGAAACGAGGAGCTCATGATGCGGAGCTTCCGCTCGTTGGTGTTCCGGGCTGCCCCCGATTCGCGGGAATTGCTGCTGCTGCGTACCGCCAGCATCGAGGTCTTGCGCACCATCGAGCGCGAGTCGCGACTGGCCGTGCAGCGCGCGCTCGCAGCCCCCGACGCATGACCCATGGTAGCTCCATCGGGAGCAAACGCCCCGATGCGCGCGATATCCGCGGCGGTGGAATCGCGCAGGTCGCGTGCCCGGCGCGATGGCCACGGATCAGGCGTTCCTTGCTGCCGGAGTGATGCCCATGAGTGCCCCTGACAACACCGCATCCATTGCGTCCACTGGTCATGGCTGTGTCGACCCACTCGGTGGGCCGGACCTGCTCATCGATCCGCATGCGCATTTCCATACGCCGCTCAGCAATCGTACCGACTGGATGCGCTACAATGCCTCGCGCCTCGACTTTGGTGAGCGCATCGGCATCCGCTGTCACGTGGCGTCGATCCTCGGGGCGTGGGGCCACACGTCGCCGACCGACTTCACATCGCCGCACGATCAGACCCTCGCCAACGATTGCATGTTCGACCTCGCGGAGCGCGAGGCCCCGCGGGTCAAGGCGTTTGTGGCGGTCAATCCCAACTTTACGGCGCATGCGCTGACGGAGATCACGCGCGGTATGGCACGCGGGGCGGTGGGGATCACGCTCGCGGCGGGGCGGCGCACCACCGACTTCGCCTTGCTCGATGACATTGCCTCAGCGGCGGCGCAGTATGGCGTGCCGGTGCTGCAGCACATCTGGCAGCATCGGCGCCGGGAATGGCCCAATCAGGAGGCGTTCGATGGGGTGGAACTGGCGCAACTCGCGGTGCGCCACCCGCGCGTCACCTTCTTGCTCGCGCCGATCGGCGGTGGTGATTGGGGGCACACCATCCCGGCCGTGCGCGACGTGCCCAACATCGCGATGGCGCTCTCGGGGAGCGGCATCGACCGCGGCATGATCGACGAGGCCCTGCGCTGGGTCGGTGCCTCTCGGCTACTGTGGGCGTGCGATCTCACGTTGTGCGCCGGCCTTACCAAGCTGCGCGCGCTCGCGTACACCGGCGCCTCGCCGGAGGAGATCGCCGCCATGCGCTGGCGCAACGCGGTGCGGATCTTTCCGGCTGGTACCTTCGACGCCGCGCTGGCTCGCCCGCTCGCGCTGCCGCTGGCCCAAGCCGTGGCACCGACCACGGAGGCCGCATGACCGCCCCCGGGACGACGCTGGTGTCGGGCGGGCCCGTCGACGTGACCGCCTGGATCGGCGGCTATCCATTTCGCGACCTTCCGCATCCGGAGCCGGCCGTCCTCGCTCGCGTGCTTGAGCGGGAGGGGTTCGCCGCGGCGTGGGTGGGGCATCTCCCCGGCGCATTCCATCGCGATCCGGTCCCGAGCAACCGCGCCCTCTACGAGGCCCTCGCCCCGCACCGTAGCGTGCTGCAGCCGGCCCCGATCATCCGGCCGGACTGGCCGGGGTGGGAGGAGCAGCTACGGCTGGCCCACGATGAGGGGGCGCCCGCCATTCGCGCCTATCCCACGCTGTGGGGGCTCGGGCCGGGGCACGGGGGGATGGCGGAGCTCGCGCTGGCCTGCGGCGAGGCCGGGCTGGTCCTGCACCTCACGGTGCGCTTCGAGGATCTGCGGCAGGGCCATCACCTCGACTCGGCTAGCGATCTCTCCGCGGCGCATGTGCGGCCGCTGGCCCGTCTGTCTGGGTCACGGGCACGCCTCGTGGTGGCCGGCGCCGGCCGCGACCTGATCGAGGAAATCCACGGGGGGCTTACCCCGACGGAACAGGAGCGGGTGTGGTATGACTGGCACTGGATCTGGGGGCCGCCGGAGGACCACTTCGCGCACCTGGTCGCCACGATCGGCCCGGAGCGCCTCGCGTGGAGCTCCTGGTGGCCCTTGCGACTCACGCAGCAGGCCAGGGCGCTGGTGGACCTGCTGCCCGATGGTGGGGCAGGCACGGCCAATCGGTTTGCGCACGGCGGCACCATCCGTCCCTGAGCTCCTGCGGCCAGTCGCCGTGTCCGAAAGGCGGCGGAGTCGACCACATCGTGTCTCGGGTTTTGCCCGCACACACGTCGGAAAATTTGCGGGAACCGAACGGAAATCCGTCCGTTATGGCTCCGGGCGCGTAGATGTCCAAACCTGTCGGCCCGCAAGGGGCGCAAATGCCTTACGTGATGCTACGTCATGCACTTGCGTACAAATACGGCCACGGTAATACTTCGCGCTTGCAAAAATTTGGGTGACACCGACTTACACGGTTGGATCCGGTTCGTTCCAGAGCCCGTCTGACCGCGTGGTCCCATGATCGCATGACACGCGCCACGCCCTGCACCGCGGCAGGGGAGGAGCGACGTCATGCATGTCGTGTGTGCTCCCATCACCTACGCCTAACCGGCATTCCTTACCGGCACACGAGATGACGGTCAAGAAGAAGTGGACGGTGATCCCCGGGTTCCTCGCTCTTGCCGCAGCGGCCACGCTGCTGTCGGCGTACAGCGGCGCGTCGTCGTCGCAGGGCAAGGCCGTCGAGCAGCCCGTCAAGTTCGTCCATGCACCGCACGTGCAGAAGGCAGGCATGAACTGCCTGTACTGCCACAGCGCCGCGAACAAGGCGCCCGACCCGGGTAATGCGTCGGTTTCGACGTGCATGGGCTGTCACACGCTCGTGAAGCCCCAGTCTGCCGAGATCAAGAAGATCGCGGCGTTCTACCAGAAGGGGCAGCCGATCCCGTGGAACCGTGTGCACAAGGTGCCGGACTACGTCCAGTTCCCGCACATGCGCCACGTGAATGCCGGTGTGACCTGCCAGACCTGCCACGGCCAGATCCAGAATCAGGGCGCGCAGGGGCCGGACACCAACTACGTACCCGTGCAGCAAGTGAACTCGCTCAACATGGGCTGGTGCATCAACTGTCACGTGCAGGGCTACAAGCCCGCGGAAGGTGCTCGCCTTGCGGGTCAGAAGGTGACGCCCGAGCTGGAAGCGATGCCCGCCAAGAAGGCGCGCTACGATTGCGCCGTCTGCCACTACTGATCATCGACCCTCGATCACGATGAGCACAGAAGCGGGGACCGGCGTCAAGCGCCGCGAGTTCCTCAAGATCCTGGGCGCCACGGGCGCCACGACGGCGGTAGTGGGTTGCTCCTCCGAAAAGGTGGGCAAGCTCATCCCGTACGTCGCCTCTCCCGACAACACCGTTCCGGGTGTGTCGCAGTACTACGCAACGACTTGCCGCGAATGCGCAGCGGCCTGCGGCGTGCTCGCCGAGGTCCGTGACGGTCGCCCCATCAAGCTCGAGGGGAACCCCGAGCACCCCATGAACCGTGGCGCGATCTGCGCGACCGGGCTCTCGGCGGTGCAGGGGCTCTACAACCCCGACCGCTATCGCTCCCCCATGGTGCGCGAGGGCAACGCCCTCAAGCCCACCACGTGGGACAAGGCGCTGGAGCTGCTCGCCCAGAAGCTGGGCGAAGTGAAGTCCAAGGGGCAGGCCGGCAGCGTCGTGTTCATCAATCAGCACGAGTCCGGCACCTTCTCCGGCTTCCTCGATCAGTGGCTCTCGGCGAATGGGATGCCGAACCACCTGTCGGTCGATAGCACCGCGCCGATCGCCACGATCGCGGCCAACCAGAAGGCCTATGGGGCCGCCTGGCCGCAGCTCGCCTTCGGTGCGGCCAAGCTTGTGGTCAGCTTCGGTGCCGACTTCCTCGATAACTGGGGCCAGAGCGTTCCGCAGCAGCTCGACTGGGCCGACGCGCGCGCCAAGGTCGACGGCGCGCCGCGCCTCGTCTATGTGGGCCCGCGTCGTTCGCTGACCGGCCTCAACGCCGACCAGTGGATCCCGGCCAAGGCCGGCTCCGAGATGGCGGTGTGCGCCGCGATCGCCGGGCAGGGCACCGCGCAGGCGGCGGCCGATGCCGCCGGCGTGCCGGTCGCCACGATCGAAGCGCTCGTGAAGGCCGTCGCCGAGGCCGGCAACGGCCTCATGGCGCTCTGCGGCACCACCGGCCCTGACGCCGTCGAGTGCGCCACCATGGTCGCCTCGATCAATCAGAAGGCGGGCGCGGTCGGCACGACCATCAAGCCGGCGGCCGGCCACGCGGGTTACGCGGGCCTCGCCTCCTACGCGGATCTCGCGGCGGCGGTGAAGAGCATGGACGCCGGTTCGGTGCCCCTCGCCTTTGTGCGCGGCGCCAACCCGGCGCACACCATGCCCAAGTCGGCCGGGTTCGCGGCGGCGTTCGCCAAGGTGGGCTTCAAGGTCTCCTTCTCGGCCATGCCCGACGAGACCACGCAGCTCGCCGACCTCGTGCTCCCCGACAACCACTGGCTCGAGAGCTGGGGGGACGCCGCGGGCGCCAACGGGCAGCTTGGCCTGCAGCAGCCGACCCTCGAGCCCGTGTTCGACACGCGCTCCACGGCCGACGTGCTCATCACGCTCGCCAAGAAGGATCAGGCGCTGGCGGCGCGCTACAACGTGGCCGACTACCGCACCTGGTACATCAGCAAGTTCCCGGGCGGCGGCTCGGCGTTCACCACCGCGCTGAGCAAGGCGCAGGTGAGCAGCGGTCCGCTCGTGCCCACCAGTGCCCGCTCGCTGGCGGCCGCCGCTCAGGCGCCCGCCGCCGGTGCCGGCGACTTCTTCGTGCACGTCTATGCCTCGTCCACCCTCGGTGACGGCGCCGGCGCGAACAAGCCCTGGCTGCAGGAACTGCCCGACCCCGTCACCAAGATCGCGTGGCAGTCGTGGGTCGAGGTGCACCCCTCCACCGCCAAGAAGCTTGGCATCAAGGAAGGCGCGCACCTCACCGTCGAAACCACCGCGGGCAAGGTCACGGCGCCGGCCTATATCTACATGGGCGTGCGTCCCGACACCGTCGCCATCGCGCTCGGTCAGGGGCACACCGCCTACGGCCGCTTCGCCCAGAACATCGGCGTGAATGCCTACGACCTCGTGCCCTCGGGCTGGGATGCCGCCGGCGCCTTGGCGCTCGGCGCCCTCAAGGGCAAGGTCACGGTGTCGACCGATACGTCGGCGCTCGTCACCACCGAAGGCTCGGCGCGCCAGCACGGCCGCGGTATCGGTCAGGCCATCCCCGTTGGGGTGTTGCTTGGTACCGCGACGGAGAATGAAGAGCATCACCACGAGATCCCCGGCCTGCCGTCGCAGGACTTCAAGGCCGGTCTCAAGTCGCCCGTTGCGGCCGACGCGCAGGGTGAGTTCGCCAACCCCGAGTCCAAGGACAAGGGGATGTACGACCCGAACCACGTGCAGAAGATGGAGAAGCGCCGCTGGGCGATGACCATCGACCTCGCGCGGTGCACGGGCTGCTCGGCGTGCGTGACGGCGTGCTACAGCGAAAACAACATCCCCACCGTGGGAGCGCCGTATCAGGGTCGTGCGCTCAGCCCCACGCAGTGGGACGAGCGTCCGGGTGCGAACATCATCAAGGGCCGCGAAATGGCCTGGATTCGCCTCGAGCGCTACTACGAAGGCAACGACAACACGGAAAACGAGTTCTCGCCGGACTTCGACACCCGTTTCGTGCCGATGATGTGCCAGCACTGCGGCAATGCGCCGTGCGAGCCGGTGTGCCCCGTGTACGCCACGTATCACTCGCCCGACGGCCTCAACGTGCAGGTCTACAACCGTTGCGTCGGTACCCGCTACTGCAGCAACAACTGCCCGTACAAGGTCCGCTACTTCAACTGGTTCGGCTACGGTGAGCCCGAGCGTCGCCAGTATGCGTGGCCGGAGCCGATGCACTGGTCGCTCAACCCCGACGTGACCGTCCGCGGCAAGGGTGTCATGGAGAAGTGCACGTTCTGCGTGCAGCGTATCCGTGAAGCCGAGCACCGCGCGAAGGCGGAAGGCCGCGAGGTCAACGCCGACGAGTTCACGACGGCCTGCGCCCAGGCCTGCCCGTCGCGCGCCATCGTCTTCGGTGACGCGGCCGACGAGAACTGGACTGTTTCGAAGCTCGCGTATGACCGCCGCGCCTACCACGTGTTCGAGGAACTGAACACGTACACGGCCGTGGTCTATCTCAAGAAGGTCACCTATCCGTCGCCGGCTGCACCGGCGAAGGGCTGAGGAGAGCGCGCATGGCATCCGTCGCACATCCGGTGCGAGAGGGCATTCGTGGGCCGAACATTGCGTCGGCCGACGTCCAGCTCCCCGCAGTCCGTGATTACGAGCAGGTCGATCGCGACATCATCGCGACGTTGGGTTTCACCAAGAAGTGGTTCATGGGGCTGGCCGCCGCTATCGTGGCCATGCTCTGCGGCGCCTCGGCCTGGCTCTACCAGATCTACTGGGGGCTGGGGCAGGCGGGCTACGAACCGCCGGTGATGTGGGGCAACTACATCATCACCTTCGTTTTCTGGGTTGGTATCGGTCACGCCGGAACGCTCATCTCGGCCATCCTGTACCTCTTTCGCGCCGGCTTCCGCACGTCGATCTATCGCGCTGCAGAAGCCATGACGGTGTTCGCCGTCATGACGGCCGGGCTGTTCCCGATCATTCACATCGGGCGTCCGTGGAAGTTCTTCTGGCTGATTCCGTATCCGAACTGGCGCCTCCTGTGGCCGAACTTCAAGTCGCCGCTGGTGTGGGACGTCTTTGCCATCTCGACGTACCTCACCATCTCGACCACGTTCCTTTTCATCGGTCTCATTCCTGACTTCGCGGTCCTCCGCGACAAGGAAACCAACCCCACGCGCAAGCGGATCTACTCGATCCTCTCGCTGGGGTGGCGCAACAGCGACCGTGAATGGCGTCACTTCGCGAAGGCGTACCTGTTCCTCGCCGCCTTCTCGACGCCGCTCGTGTTGTCCGTGCACTCGGTCGTTTCCTTCGACTTCGCCATGGCGCTCACGCCGGGCTGGCACGCGTCGATCTTCCCGCCGTATTTCGTCGCCGGTGCCATCTTCTCCGGCTTCGCGATGGTGTGGACGATCGCCATCCCGATGCGCAAGTGGTTCAAGCTCGAGCACTACATCACGCTCAACCACCTCGACGCGACCGCCAAGGTCGTGCTCTTCACCTCGATGGTGGTCGGCTGCGCGTACCTGATCGAATTC
>NZ_JBIJCN010000012.1:0-61198 GCF_044344655.1 Gemmatimonas sp. | reverse complement strand
GACCATAACGGCCGCAAATAGCCCGCCGAGATATCCGCGATCATCTCCTGACTGAAGGAAGAAGGAATTTCCAACGACCTCGAGGAGCGCACCGAAGGCAATGCCTCCGATTGTCACGACTCTAGGTGGCTTTTCTTCAGCAGGTCGCTCTAGGCCATTTGTCGACTTGAATTGGCGCAGATCACTGTAGCTTTCACGGATCTTATCGCGGAGCGTGGTGAGCTTATTGCGCCAATCGATTACGAGCGTGTTGAAGTCGCCGAGCGCCTTGACCGTTTCCGTTTTTATTGAGTGAACCTGTTGAAGGAGCTTCAGGTCAGTCAGACGGTTTTGGTACGTTTGGCTCTGTGTGTGGGCATCAATTTGCGCCCGGTTCAACTCTGTGCTGATTAGGTTAACGATCTCATACTCAACAACATCTAATTCTGATTGCGTCTGCGAAGGCTGATTGATCCTACCGCGCTCTTCTCCGCGCTCGACGAGGCGAAGAGATGCTACGACGCGTTGTTGATCAATTTCGATGAACGGATCGTCAAAATGCGGTAGCCCATAGGGGGCCGCAGAAAAGAGCGTCTTCAGATATGTAAACGGAGCCACGCGATCGGTTTCCCCGCGATTCAGTCAAGGAGGGTGAATCCGAAAAGAGCAAGTTGGTACTCGATTCGGCCGAGGTTAGTCTACCGAAGCACTCCGGCCACCATTTCTGAGCCGAAATCCTTGAGCGAGATTCACCCTGAGTCGGTGCGAGTGCCCTCGTGCTAGTGGAGATGCATCAAGTTAAGACAATGGTGCGAGCTCGGCAGAGGTCCCCTGGGGCGAGGGTATCTGAGGGGGCTGGGTTCTGGAGAATGTTGTCGGACGAGCGCACAATCGCGTTTGCAAAGATTGTGGTAACCTAGAGTCGTGATTGTTCGTTGATGCGGTAAGTGCCGCGTCAACGAGGTGTGATGCAGGCGTGGCACCATTCCATACTGGACGTTTATGCAGACAAGCCGCCACGGTCAGGAACCTGCCGGTTAGGTGAGCTGCTAGGGAGACGGCAGATGAATCGGGGTTCGCTGAGCTTCCTCAAGTTGACGGCGGTCACGTCAAAGTTGATGACCAAACCGCCATTTTGATAAATCTTCGGGGGCACGCGGAGTCGCTTGGCCGCCTTTAGGTGCGTGAGAAACCGCTGTTCATTCCTGATAAACAGAATCTCGGTGCTGTTATCCTCCGGGGGACTCGCACTGTACGTCACCGCCTCCTTCTCGTCGAACCGGACCATTACAGAACACCCGTCGTAGGACGAGCACGGGAGCTGCCCACGCTCCAGGCGAAAGATCTCGTCGAGTCCGTGGCGTGGGTGCCGGCGAACGATCAGCGTGCCACTCTGCGGCTCACAATACGGTAAATCGAGTTCCACGATGTTGGTGCTGCTGAACGAGGCCGAGTAGGACAACTTTTCCGTCATCTCGTCCGTGTTGGTTCCATAGGACCATTGGGAACCGGGTATCCGCGGCAGCGGGGTTCTCGGTGTGGACGCCACGCTGGAGCTCGCGGTTCCAGAGGAGCGTGAGTCCCCAAGGATTACTCCGAAAAAACGAGCACTACGAAGACCAGTAGAGCTTTGCCCACACAACCCATGATTACTTTAAATTGACGGTGACGCACTTGACATAACTGGGCGCCACTGACACCGACTCCGCAAGAAGCTGGCAACTCCGCTGGGTGGAGTGCTGTTCCCGAAGGGGGGAGCGCCCAAAGCGTGTGCGTTCGAGAGGAGGCAACGCGTACGCCGAGGCTTGTGGGCGCGGGAATGAGCTTCCTCGCTGAGGCACACTGCAGGTACGCGTGCCCGGAACGATCGTGAAGTCGGGAGTTCAAGTCTCTCCACGGAGACTTCTTAAGTGATTGCTTTAGAAGGACATGAGAAACATCGGGCCAATTTTCGGCCGGGCATTTGTCCTTGTTGAATGCTAGGTAGTACACCGGATCTACTTCGTATCGCGGTTAGCCTTGTTGGTCGGTGGCGTCGGGTTCGTGCGGCGGCGCTTCGCCAGGATCGCCCGGTGGAACCCAGCGTCGGAGGGGGCCGTCGCCGATACGGATCAAGATGTAGCTGGCGACCGGTGGACGGTCGAACGCTGAGGCCAGCGGGTGCGGTGCCTTTTCAGTCGGCAACATGTCGTCGTCGGGCCAAAGCGCGTCGGACCTCATCGGGTCCACACCGCTCGCAGTTCGTCCAGCAGCGGCGCGGCGACATCGGGGGCCACGTTGCGTCGGATCGAGGCAACGGTAGCTGCGAGCTTGTCGCGCACGTCATCCACACCGAGTTCCGTAACGGTGCCGAGGCCGTGACGGGCTAGCACCTCAAGGGCGCGGAGTCGCTCGGACGGCGAAAGCATGGCATCGTCGGCGATGTCGGTGAGGATCGGCAAACGGTCGGCAAAGGCTTGGCGCAGGGCGGCGCGCACATCGCTCGCTGGCCGACCGGCATTGGGGGCACCGCGCTTCGGCCCGCGGCCTGCACCGGGCACGAGTGCGCCACCGTGTGGTTGCGGGATCGCCTGCTGTCGTCGTGTGGAAGACCCGCGTTCGGGGCGGAGCGTCATCGTACGTGGTCCTCGGTCGGTGTGTCGGTTGGGTTGGTGTCCGCACTGGTGGCCGCCCGATAGCAGGCGAGTAAGGCGTCGGCTTCGGCTCGGGCAACCACTGCACGGCGGGCGAGGTCGGCGGCTCGTTCACGCGCGCGCGCAAGGTCGGCGAGCAGTGAGGCGGGCGATGTTCTGGACATTAGGAAAACCATCCTTACTCGACTGGTTCGTGCTGAAGGGGCTCGTTTCGTACGATGCGTGCGGTGAACATCGGCAAGTCCGGAGCGTTGGCGTCTGTATCAACGTGCGTCCCGTCGTTCAGCGTGACGCGCACACGGCTGCCGGTGGTCGAGGCGGGGATCGCTGTTGCAATTCCGGAACCCGTGCTATCCGTTCCAAGTGTGCCACCCGTCGCGGCCAGCGGCGTTTGCGGAACGGGTGGCACGGGTGTCACGCATTCGGGCGGCCCCATCTGCTCATTGTCAGACGACGGGGCTAGGCGATCCCACACCGGTTCGAGCTCGGCCCGCACCCAGACTCGGCCGCGGCCACTTGGTGTGCTGGCGTCGCTTCGGGACAGGATAGGTCTGAGACCGAAGGGCTTGAGCAGCCGCCCGAGGCCAGCCGCTGTCAGTCCTTTGCCGCCGCGGTACTCGGCCCACCCGCGAGTTTCGTCCTCGGTAAGGTATCTGAGCAATTCATCAGACGAGGCCGCGCGCTTTTCAGGATGCTCACGGAAGTAGCAACGAAGGTCGGCAAGTAGGCGCACGCGGTCATCCGCGGGCTCCGCGGCCTTTAGGCTGGCTACGAAGTGCGCGCACGCGGTGCGGGCGAGGGCTGGCCAGTCGGCACCGGCTACATCGGCAAGCGCCAACAGCGGTTCCCAGACCTGAGCTTGCCGGCCGTCCACGCCTGGCGGCATCGGCACGGCCAAGGTGTTGTCGTCGGCGGCCTGCTCGAGGAGCGCGGCTAGGGAGGGGCCATAGTCGGCCGCTGCGCGGGCAAACTGCCGGCGAACGTTGCCAGCCCAGCGTGCCTCGGCGTGATCTTGACGAAACTTCGCGAGGCGGGTGAGTTCGTCGGGCGTCGCGCGCTGCATGGCAACGCGAAGGGTCCGCGAGACTGTTGCATCACCGAACGGTACTCCGATTGAGCCGACTGCCTTCGGGCAGTAGACGGGGAAGCACTCCACGTTGAAGGTGTCGTCCGCTTGCTTAGCGGTACGTGGAATTCCACCACCACGGCGCACACCGTCATTGAAGATGGCGGTGAAAGTGTTGAAATGTTCACGCGGTAGGGTGTCAGCTTCATCGAGAATGAGTGTCGGGGCGTCCTTCGCGATCACGCGAAACAGCGGCGAAAGGGAAGGGCTCACCACGGACCATGCGCGCGCACTGAGCAGGTGAACAAGCTCGAGCACCCGCGTCTTTCCGCTTTCTCGTGTCGGGCTCATGACATGCAGTATGCCGAAATAGCTGACGTGCTCTAAGAAGTGTGTGAGCCCGCACCATAGCACTACCGCAGTGTCGGCGTGCGGGGGTAGAATCGCATGGCGCTGCAGGTGCGCGCGGGCCACCTCTAGCACCTCGGCTAGCACTACCTGGTCAGTGGATGGCTCGGTCGGGACAATCAAGACGGTATGCGCGCTCGCCTCAGGTTCGGCGGCTCGTTGCGGCGGGGCAACACCAGCAAAGTCCAGCAGGGCCGCGCCCACCTCGGCCCGGAGTTCTTCGGGGGCATTGTCGGCGAAGGCGGCACGTTGCTTCGGGTTAAGCAGATCGAAGCGGTCAGCGTGCGTGATTACGTCGTCCACGGATAGCGTGACGGCCGGGCGCTTCTCCCCACGGTCCCATCGAATGCCGACCGCGGTGCGGTCATCCGTAAGCACACGCCGCTGCGGTGATCGCTTGAGACGCGCGCGATACTCCTGTTCGAGGCGCGTGGGATCAAGCGACATGTCTGCCCCCATGTATGGCCGCGTTTCGTACGAGGCGGGAAAGCGCGGTAGCGGGCAGTGGTTCGTGATTGCATGCGTTCCACACGGCGAGTGCTATAAGGGCATCGGCCGTGCTGCCGCCGCAATCGTGGAGCACGAAGGCGGCAAGCGTGAAGGCGGTATGGTTTCGGCCTTCACCGTCAGCGAGGGGGCGTAGTTTCGCGAGGTATCCCGCGACACGGCGGGTCAGGTCGCCGGTCGGTGTGGTGGCCGCTCGAGACGAAGTTGTCGGGTCAGGGCGTTGGCGAGGCGTACGGAGTGCCTTGAGAATTGCCTCGGGGAGTACGGCCCGGCTGAGATCGGCTGGCGAGCAGCCGGAAACCCAAGCGTAGCAGCGGCCATCGCCGAGGATGGACGGGGGAGCCACTACATAGCCACCGCTCCCGCGGGTGTCGAGCTCGGGTCCGAGCTTACGTGCCGTATTGCCAAGTGGTACGCCGTCGTCAGGCGCAGTGAAGTAGAAGTGGCGACCACCCTTCGGCGTGATCGCCGTCCACGTCGGCGGTAGCGGTCCGAAGCGCGCGAGCGCGGTATTGCCGGTGGGGCCGTCCACGTCCACCACTAACAGCCGGAGTGGGCCACCGGCCGAGATACCGATGTTGGCCGAGGGCATGGCCGCCGCCCACGCGAGCACGTGCGCGCGTTGGCTCGAGGCGTCCTTCACGCCGTGTGGCGTCGCCGGTACTTTCGTACCGGGGCGAATCGGGAGAATGGCGAGGCTGTGCGTGGTCGTGAGTTCGAGTGCGTGCGTCCACACTTCGCGCGGCGTATGTTTCAGTGACATATGAGCGTCGGTGGCGAGGCGTCCGGTGCTGGCCGGGCGCCTCGCGTCGTTGTGGGCGGTGGTCAGGCGACGCGCGCGGCGGCCGGGCGGTGCGCTTCGAGCCATGCCACAAGGTCGGCCTCGGCGTACATGAAGCGCGGCCCGAGCTGGAAGCACTTCGGGCCAGTGCCGCTCGAGCGCCAGCGCCACATGGTCGATCGCGAAATGCCAAAGCGGCGGCGCACTTCCTTTTCCGGGATGAGTTGGGGCGCGGCGGTCGGTGTTGTGTCGTGCATGTAAGTCCCTCGGGGTTGTTGGGGGGAGACCGAACGCCCACAGTTTGCTACACCCTGCACCTTGCAGCATACCGAAGCATCGACGAATATTCGTCATATGTCGACGAAAAAACGTCCATCCAAAAAAGCACCAGCCCGGACACCCGAGGGTCGAGCGTGCGACCGGTTCAACGATCTTTACCAGTGGTGGCGCAAGGCCGAGCAGCGTGAGGGCCGGAGTGCATCCCTCACCGGGTTTGCCCATGAGCTCGGGTACGATTCCCACAGCGCGGTGGGCGATATGCTGAACGGCCGCCGGGCATTGTCAGCCGATGTTTTACGGGCCGCGCGCGCGAAGTGGGCCATCAATCCCGATTGGTTACTCGGCTACGATGGGCCGAGATACTCCTTCAACGTGCTCACCGAAGGCACGCTTGAGGAAATGCTTGGGGCGCGTGTGCTGGCCCACGTCGCGGCGCGTATCGAGGCCGAACCGATCGAGGGCCGCGGGATCGCATCAACGCGTTCGCCGCTTGAGCTGGCCGAAGGCGCGGGCGTGCGGTTGGTTGCCCTTGTCGTCGACGCTGCCGAGGAGGCTTTACGGGCGAGCTATCCGTTCGCGGTGGCGGCGTCCCTCGAAGAGCGGGCGGTTGCGGATGCGGTCGCGCGCGTAGCGACAGACTCGAGCGAGGCCAACATATACGCGGCGAGCATACAAGCGGCAGTGGGTCAGGCCTTGAAGGAAGCGCGGAGGCTGGCGTTGCAGGGCGTACCGCTTGCTGCATCGCCGCCGGTCCGTATCGCGGCGACGCCCTAACGATGCGGCGCAACACCGCAGCAGATGGGTGTTAATTCGCGACCCTTGTGAGTGCTGTCAATACCGGGGCAAAGGCTGGCAGCCACAAAGGCACACAACGACCGAGCATGGTTCGCGGATTAAGCATCCTGCAGGCTATTTGATGACTGTAATTGTGCGGGTGATCGTTCTCGTGTTCGCCGTAACTCTTCGGATTGTCATAACAGAATCGATCAAATGGTCGCGAAGCCGATTCGTTTCAATGGCTGGCACGCCTAGCTTGATTGAGGTGCTGACACCTAGCGCAGTCCAAATCTTGGCGGGTGGCGCCAGTGACTCAGAATGGAGCCACTCGCCGTCACCGATGGTGATCGTGTTCTTTTCGCTCGCATCTACTGTAAAACTTGTTGGGCTTCGTCCAACAGCCGCGCCATTTAGCGTGATTGTCTCGCCGAATCGGTCCGTCTTAACTTGGAGGACTCGACATGAATTACTCCTTGACTTATTGCAGAGCCTTCTGTGTTCAGTCGCCTGGAGGAGAGCCGAAGAAAATGCGGATTCCGTCTGATTCTCATCTGGCTTAAGAAGATAGGTCTCTTGTGCAGAGATTGCGGCATCTATCAGATGAAGTCGCTGAGGCTTGTTGAGGCTATCGATAGTAATTCTGTTGGATGACGCCCACGATTTCCAAACCGCGAAAAACTGATTTTTTCTTCTAGAATACATCGAAAAAAGGGGGCGCAAATCGTCCTGAATTCGCACCTGGTTTGCATCAGGATTCGTTTCGAAGATGTCTTCAGCGATCTTCAACGCTGCCCCCTCAGCCTCCTTGAAGGCAGCCCCACGGAGCCCTATGGAGTCGGCAAATGAGAGAATGACTTCCGTTACTTTAGGCGAGAACAGCCGCAGTGCAGCATCTCTTCGGCGCGCAGCCGCTTCATCTGCTAGGCGTTCACGACGACTTGACGCGTCAAGTAGAACTTGCTGTTGGGAATTGAGGATCTCTTGCCTCGCTTCATGCCGACGGCGGGCTAACTCTTCACCACTCGGGAAAATCGCGTCGATCAACGAGTCCCACGGATTCGCCGTTCTCGGCCGAGATCGAGTTTCAGTCTCGCACCGAACTTGACCTAGAATGGTTTCCTTGCAGACGGTTGAGCTAGTGGTCGATTGGGCGCTTAGCTCCCGGCTTAAGACAAGGAGAGCGCAACTGGCGTAAGCGAAAAAAAGTGAGGATCGCGGACGAAGCACCACTTGAGTCTCCGTGGTCCAATTAGGAAGTGGATCGTGTACGGCGGTAACGCAAACATCATGAGGTCAAGATGAAGCTGTATCTACGACCCGCCCATTCTACCAGTACTAAGGAAGATTGTTTAAGTCAACACCTGAACTTGCCCCGCTTCGGTGGAGCCTCCATTTCTGTGAGAGAGGACGAGTCCCCGATGCCCCGTCGTCCCGCTGCTTACCCGCCGGCGTATCGCGAGCAGATCATCGCTATGGCCCGTGCCGGTCGTACGCCGAAAGAGTTAGCCAAAAAGTTTGAGCCATCGGAGCAGACGATCCGCAATTGGATCTTCCACGCCGAGGCGGATCGCGGGGAGCGCCCGGACGCGCTGACCTCCGACGAGCGGGAAGAAGTGCGTCGACTCCGTCGCGAGAATCGGCAGTTGAAAGTGGAGTGCGACACCTTGGGAAAAGCCGCGGCCGGGTTCGCACGGGAGTCGGGGATGATCCCGCCCGAGTCTTCCGCCTCGTGAGCACGAGTCAGGCCATGGCGCTCGTCGCGTCTGTGCGTCGCGTCGTTGGTATCTCCGCGAGTGGGTACTAGGCATTGCGAC
This sequence comes from Gemmatimonas sp., assembly GCF_044344655.1. Lineage (GTDB taxonomy): Bacteria > Gemmatimonadota > Gemmatimonadetes > Gemmatimonadales > Gemmatimonadaceae > Gemmatimonas. The sequence goes on along the minus strand of NZ_JBIJCN010000012.1, from coordinate 52,954 downwards.
AGCGCGGCGCCTTCGGCGCGAGCACAGCGCGATGCGACGCTGACGGCGGCCATTCGTGCTGCATAGGTGTGCTTAGGCGGTTCGTTTGGGCGCCGCGCTTCCCGGAGGACATGCGGGAGGCCAGCCATCGCTTGGGGCAGAAGTGCGCAGCGCGCCTAATGTCCTTCGAGAGCACTCAGGGCGTCTCAAAGCGTCGTTCACCATCGCGCCCGCGCCGCAATACTCCCAAGGCCCCACCGGCGTCCGACCGCGTCAAACGGTCGTTTGCGGCTACAGCACCGAATTCGCTCTGGGTGGCCGACATCACGCACATCCCTTTGATGGCGGGGGCTCACTATCTATCGGTCATCATCGACGTGTTCAGCCGGCGCATTGTTGGCTGGTTCATGCGCGATTCGCAGTAGGCCGGCCTGATACTTGATGCGTCGGCCATTGCCGCGACGCAACGTCGGGGCACTAAAGTCATCCACTTCTTGGATCAAGGGGAGTGACATTGCGTGTATGCGTTCGGGTAGCGGTGCAAGCTCCTCGGCTTGCGGGCCTCGTTGGGCTCGCATGGCGATGCCTCCGAAAACGTGATGGAGGAGAGCTTCTTTGCAATGCTCGAAGTGGAGTGCCTCGCCAAGAAACGCTTCCCGAAGCCCTCCGACGCTCGGCTCAAGATCATCCACCATGTTGAACGCCGACAAATATCCGCATCTTCGTCACGCTGCTCAGGGGCAGCTCTTCCCGCTCGCCTTTGAGCAGTCCCATCCCGTACAATTCATCGTCCCTTGAAAGCCCAAATCCACCGGCTTTACGGTTCCGGGTGAAGCTCACATTTGTATTCGAGCCCTGACCGGCAGATGCGAGATCGGGCCATACCTCGAACGGCAGAGGCTCTTGGCGGCCGCCTAAACCCGGCAGAGGTTCCTTAGTCTCGGTGTTTGTCTCGGCTATGCTCGAGCCGATCGCGATCGAGCGCGTAGGAGGGGTACTACTAGCGTTTCGGGCGTATTGAGTGAGCTCGCGGCGCCGCGTGTGAGGGCGACAGCAATGTCCATGGCCGCGCGGTCGATTGCGTCGTGTCGCGCATCGTGGTGCAAGTGGGCATAGCGTTCAGTGGTGCTCACCTGCCGATGGCCAAGAAGGGCCGCTATCACGGGTAGGCTCGCGCCGTTCGAGGCGAGCGCCGCACCGACCGAATGTCGCAGGTCGTGCGGCATGACGCGTCTTGTTTTGTCTGGATCATCAAGGCCGGCCGCATGGCGTACAGCGTCCCAAAGACGCACGGGCTTTCCCATTGGCCTTCCGACGGCGGTGGGCGAGGGGAAGCACCACGGCGAGTCGACCACGCGCGGCAGAGCGGTCAGTAGTTCGATGGCCGGAGCGGAAAGCGGGCGATCGGTTGCACCAGTCTTCGTCGTCGCGTGGTGCGCTACACGCCGCTTCAGGTCAACGTTGTCCCACTGCAACGTGACAACCTCGCTGAGTCGCCAGCCGGTTAGCAGCATGAGCCGCAGCGCTGCCACGGCGTAGTGGTCGGACGGCCGCGGTGCGGGCGGGGCCGCTTTCCGAGTGTAGGGACCACGGGTGGGCTGTGTGCCATGCTTCGCCCTGCGGGCGGCAGGCGTGCTGCTGCCCTTCCTCTTCATGGCCGGTGACGGCGGAAGTCCCTCGCGTTCGGCACGGGCGAGCGCTGCGCCGAGGTGTGTGAGCTCGTCGCTGCTCAGAAAACGGCGGCGCTTTGTCTCGGGATACTTTTCGATACCGTAGACGGGTGAGGATCGCGGTGGCCGGTGGCCTTCGCGTTCACACCAAGCGCAGAATACTCCAAGCGCGGCGAGGGCGCGGTTGGCAGCAATCGGCGTCTTGCGCATGGCCTCGTGCAGCGCGGCTACATCGCGGCGCTCGAGATTAGCCACTTGGCACGCGCCGAGCCGTGGCACGATGTGGCGTTCCATGGCGGTAACGTAGTTGCCGTGCGTGCTGGTCGAGCGCTTCGCTTTGACGGTCTCGAGCCATCGGGGCGCGAGTTCGACCAAGGTGGGGCGTTGGCGGTCGGCCTCGAGGGCCGCGCGAGCGCGCGTCGTCCGCAGTGCCACTTCGGCCCGCTCCGCCTGGCGAAGCGCTGCCGGATCATGGCCCGCAGCAATGTCGGCGAGGTGGGCGGTGGCGAGATCGCGGGCCTTAGCGAGGGTGAGGTCGGGATAGGGGCCAAGATGCAGCAGCTTCGGGGAACCACTTCGGCCTTCACCGCGGACCCGATACCGCAGCCACCACGACCGGCTACCGCTCGCCGTCACGCGCAGTACGAGACCGCGCACCTTGCCGTCTGGGGTGTACGTGCGGCCGGTCGCTGGGGCGCGCGTGGCCCGTACCGCCGTATCTGTCAGAGGCTTTGGTGAAGGCATCGGGCGAGCTCAGGGCAGGGCGCGGGCGTGCCGGACTCTACACAGGTACTACACCGGTACTACACCGCTGCGTGATTGTGGTGGACACGCTTTGCGACAACGTGCCACATGATAGCACTGTATAGTATTGTATTTCAAGCATTTAGAGAAAAATCCGCGAAGCGTAAAGCGGCCGAATGAAACACGAAGATAGTAATTGTGGTACGACTCATAATCGTGAGGTCGGGAGTTCGAGTCTCCCCCCAGCTACTACATCAGTGGCAATAGAAAACGCCGCCTGCTCATCGCGAGTAGGCGGCGTTTTCTGTTCCTGCGTGTGCGGCGGAGACGCGGTTACTTCACCACCCATTCGGCGCTGAGGTGCACCGTGCCCCACATAACGGTGAATGCGCCCTTCTGGGCGCCCGGCGTCGTGCTTGGTACCAGCGTGATCGACAGGCTTTCCACCGATTGCGTCAGCGTGCTGGCCGTGAGCGGGATGCGCGCGAAGTCCTTGGCTTTGTCGTAGCGGCTCACGGCCACATCCGCGGCGCCGGTCGTTTCCTGCTGCAGGATCAGCGTCCAGCCGCTCGGCTCCGGTAGTACCTGCGCCACGTAGCGGCCGGCTGGTACGTCGCGGCCGCCGATCGTGAGCGCCGCGTCCGTGGTGAACAGCGTGGCCGCATTGGCGCCGAGGCGCCACACCTGGCCCATCGGAACGAGGCTGTCGGTGAGCACCTTGCGGCCGCGCAGATGCGGCTGGCCGTAGTTCACGCGAATGATTGCCGGCTTGCCGGCCGCGCGCTGCGCCGCGGTGTCGGTCAGCGTGAGCGAGACTTCGGTGATGGCCCGCGTGCTGGGTGCGGCGCGGCGTGCACCGGCTTGGGCGGAGAGCGCGGTGGCAGACACCAACAGCAGGGCGGCGGCGGAAAGCAGACGGGTCATGGCGGAAATGGGCTGGGGCAGGGGGAACGATGGCGTACGTGAGACAAACTAGGGGCGGATCGCTTCGCGCTGGAGGGCCAGCTTCACCGCCGCATAGGCGTCGACCACCCCGCCGGTGCGCGAGAGGCCGGCGAACGGGACCTGCTGCCCCTCGCTGCCAGGCAAGGCGACCATGAGCCCCGGGAAGGTCCGCACGGACTGCAGCACGATGTCGCGCACGTCGGCGGGCGACAGGGAGGGGAAGTACGTGAGCAGCAGCGCAGCCACCCCCGACACGACCGGCGCCGCCATGCTGGTGCCGCTTTCGCGCTTCACACCGCCGCCGGGCGCGGTGCTGAGAATGTCCTCTCCCGGTGCGAACAGGTCCACCTGCTGCTTGCCGTAGTTGGAGAAGTTGGTGGCCAGGGTGCTCGTCCCCTTCCACGAACTCGCCCCCACCTCGAGCCACAGCGTGGCGCGTGAGCCGTCGCGCAGCGCGGGCGTGGGGAACGAGGGGACGAGGTCGTTGTTTTCACCATCGTTCCCGGCGGCGTGCACCAGTAGTACGCCCTTGCGTTGAGCGTACCGCACGGCGCTGTCCACCTGCGCCTTGCCCGGCGAGTAGGCCTTGCCGAAGCTCATGTTGATGATGTGCGCCCCCTGATCGGCGGCGTACCGGATAGCCCGCGCCACATCGGCATCACGTTCGTCACCATCGGGAACCGCGCGCAGTGCCATGAGGCGCACGTTGGGCGCGATACCTTGCACCGCGTTGGCGGCGTTGCGGTCCGCACCGATGATGCCGGCCACGTGCGTGCCGTGCAGCGCGTCCGGACCGGTCACGTCGCTCGACCCAACCGACTGTGCGGCGCGCGGGAAGTACGTGGTGTCCAGTCCGTACTTCGCCTGCGATTCGTACGCCTTCTTCGCGTCGGCGATCTCGGTGGCGTTGAGGCCATTGGCCTCGAGCTGAAGCCACATGCGCTTGGCCTGCTCCTGAGCGGCCGTCGCCGGTGTGAACGCCGTCACCCGCGCGCGCGTGACTTCCCCTCCGCCCAAGGCGGCCAGGAGTGCGCTGTTTACCTGCGAGAGCATGCGGTCGATGTTGGCGATCTGCGACAGCGTGCCGCTCACCTCCGCGGACTTCTCCTGGTACGCCGACGCGAGCGAATCACATGACGCCTTCGACGGCTTGGTGAGACCGCGCCCGGCGGCATGGCCTCCGCACGCCGCGTAGAGGCGCGTGAGCTCGAACGTTTCCGCGCCCACGGCGGCACCATTCGGCGTGACCATCAGATTCCAGCCGTACACATCGTCCACGAGACCATTGCGGTCATCGTCCTTGCCGTTGCCGGCGACTTCCTTCGCGTTCTTCCAGAGGCGCGATGCCAGCATCGTGTGGGCGGTATCGACGCCGCCGTCGATGACCGCTACGATGACCTCGCGCCGCGGCTGTCGCCCAGCCAGCAGCTCGCGCACGGCTCGCTCGGACCCGACGCCCAGCACTTTGTCCGCCTCGTAGTCGAGCCGGTGCCAGTCGGCGCGTGCGCTGTCGGGGGCCGTGGGAGCCGGAGGTGGCGCTGGAGCCGCCGTCGGAGCAGGCGGTGGTGTGACGGTGATGGGGGACTGCTGCACTGGCTGGAGCACGGGCTCCGGCACCGTGGTGGGCGTGGCCCGGGTGCAGGCCGACGACACGAGGGCCGCGAGCAGCAGCGTCTGGCGAGGGCCGATCATGTCTACGCCTCGGAAGAATGACAGCGGATTGAGCATCGGCGATTGAAGACGGAGAGAATGGGAACGCGGCGCACCGTTCCTGAATGCTGATGAGGCGGACGCCGTGACGGAAGGTTCGGGTGGGTGGCCCCGGCTAGCGCTGGGGCGCCCGGAGTGGCGTCTGGCGTGATCCGTGGCGCTGCCACACGCGCGCGGATTCACCGGTGCGCTGCGCGCTCCGCTTGACGGTGTGCAGGAGGTCACGTGCCGCCGCGTAGGCCGCCTCGTGTTCCACGATGGGTGCCGGATACTCGCGACCGATCTGCACGCCGTGCATCTGCTGCATGAGCAGCGGCGTGCGCTCTGGGCGCAGCAGGTCGGCCGTTGGCAGCGCGGCAAGCTCCGGGACCCACCGCCGTACGAAGTCCCCGTCGCCGTCGTGCTCCTCCGCCTGCTTGAGCGGGTTGTAGATGCGGATGGTGTTGATCCCGGTGCTGCCGGCCTGCATCTGGCACTGCGACCAGTGAATACCCGGCTCGTAATCGAGAAACGCCCGGGCGAGCACGGGACCGCTGTGTCGCCAGTCGATCCACAGATGATGGCTCGCGAAGCTCATGACCATCGCGCGCATGCGAAAGGTGAGCCACCCGGTGGCGTGCACGCTGCGCATGCAGGCGTCGATCAGGGGATAGCCGGTGCGTCCGGTGGTCCACGCCTCGAGCCGTTCACGATCGGGCTCGGCGGGCCACACGGACTCGTAGAGTTGCGAGTAGGGTCGATACTCCAGCGCCGGCTCGCACTCGAGCTTCTGCACGAAGTGATCACGCCACTGCAGGCGCGACGCGAAGCTCACGAGGCTCTGCCGCCAGCGCCCGATCTCGTCGGCGCTGGTGTGCGCGCCGGCCGCGTCGTCTGCGAGACGCCGCGCCTGCCGGCGCGCGGCTTGCCAGACCTCGCGCAGCGACAGCGTGCCCCACGCGAGATGCGGGCTGATCCTGCTGCACGCATCGGCGGCCGTTGTGGGGCTCGACATGGCGCGCCGGTAGTCCATGCCGCGCGCCGTGAGGAAGGAGCGCAGCATCGCTACGCCGTGTTCGCGACCGCCAGGCTGCATGAGCGGGTAGGCGCGCTCCGCCTCGGGGAGCACGGGGTAGCGAATGGAGATCGGTACAGCCTCCAGTGCCTCGCGTGGGACCGAGCGTAGCGACGACGGCGCCGCGAGTCGTGGTGCCACCATGCGCGCGTGCCACCGGTCGCTCCAGCCGTCGCGCGTATCGAGCCGTCGCACCACGCCGTTGTACGGGGCCTCGCACATGGCGATCGTGTGCGCTCTGGCCCACGCCCGGACCCGGCGATCGCGCGCATAGCTCGGGGCGTTCCCGGTCTCTTCGTGCGCATACACACCGGCGATGGGCAGCACGCTGCGCAGCACCTCGAACACGTGCGGCAGGGGGCCCTGCAATTCGAGCAGCGGTACCCCACGTTCGGCAAGCGCGCGGCGCAAGCTGTCGAGGCTCTCGCGGATGAACTGGCCGTGCCGCGGGTCGTAGTCGTTCGCCGCGCGCTGCTCCGGCTCGTGCACATACACCGGCAGCACCCGCCCCGCCCGTGCCGCCGCAACGAGCGGCGCATGGTCGTGCACGCGCAGGTCGCGCTTGAACCAGACGAGATGTACGGGAGGCATGGCGAATCGAGGCGCGGCGATCGGAGGTCTCGGAGGATGCGTCGTACCAAGTCGTGGGGGCAAGGGGCACGGATGGGACGGCTCGTAGACACCTTGCCTTTACCCGCGCCGTACCGGATGATGCAGTCTCCGTCCCCGTGGTTGTGTCGCCACCTCACCGGTGCCTCGCCATGCCTGCCAAGCGCCTGTCCATGCACGCCTTCGAGTCGGCTCGACGGTTCTCGTGGCGTGCTGTTGTTCACCAGGCGATCGGCCTCGGCGCTCAGGGCGTGGTGCTGAGCGGTCTCGCGCTCATGGGTTATCTGGAGCACCGGCAACGAACGACTGCCCCTGTCGACGAGTCCGTGTCGTTTCGGGCACCGTTCCGAACGTTCGCGCCAGCGCCCTCTGAGGACCGAGTGAGCTATGTGGGGATCGGCGGGGCCCTTCAGGCGACCCGTGGTGATCTCGAAGTGCCCAGTGATCGCGGCACGCGCGCGATCGCCCTCTCCCGACCGGGCGTCGAGGGGGGACACGACCCGTCCGCGCCGCGGCCCGAAAGCGAGTCGCCGCGCCCCATGACCGAGATTGAGGTAGACTCCACCGCGGCCCTCGATCCCACCGCCGTGGGCCCCGAGTATCCCACCGAGCTCATGGAGCAGGGCATACAGGGGGTGGTGTATGCGCAGTTCGTGGTCGACAGCACCGGCTATGCCGACACCCTGACCATGCAGGTGCTGGAGCAGGTGCATCCCCAGTTCGTGGCCGCGGTGCGCAAGGCGTTGCCGCAGATGCACTACAAACCGGCCCTGTTCGCCGGCAAGCGCGTGCCGCAGCTGGTGCAGCAGGCCTTCGTGTTTCGCATTCAGCCGGCCGGTCGCGCGACCCCCGACACGTCGGCCTCGCCGGCTCGCGAAAGCCCAGCAGCCCCTCGCCTCCGCGCGTTGTAGGGGAGATATTGGCCCGGTTCACCAAGCCGGCCTCAGCCGGACTGGTCCGGTCCTCCCCTACTGTCGGAGCACTCGCGTGGATACGCCCATCGATTTCCTCGAGCACGCCCAGGCCGAACTCGAGGCCATGGAGCATGACGAAATGGCCTCGGGCCTCGATCGTCGCCAGTTCATGTTCCGCTCGCTCGTGGCGGCCGCCGCCACGACGTTCGGGGCCCGTGCCGCCGGCGCACAGGGGAGCAACCCGATGGCCTGGTTCGATGCCACCAACTACGCGTGGAGCGGGCGTGGCGTACCGGGCATGCAGCCGCCCGCGCAGCAGCAGCCTCCCGTGCCTCTGGGCAACGGCGAAGCGCCGGCGCTCCAGTTCATGCCGTATCCCGAGGGGACCGGGGCGCTCATGGAGAAAATGGTCGCGAAGCACGGCGTGAACGCGTTCAAGCGCAGCACGTTCGCCGTGGAGCCGTGGGTCGGCACCGTGCCCACCTCGCCCGACGACTTGGCCTTCCTCCCCGCGCACCGGATCGCTGCGCTCATCAGGGCGAGGAAGCTCACGTCACGACAGATCACCGACATCTATCTCGAGCGCATGGAGCGTCTCAACCCCACGCTCAACTGCGTGGTGACGCTCATGAAGGACTCCGCGCGCGCCGAGGCCGATGCGATGGACAAGGAGCTGGCGGCCGGGAAGTATCGCGGCCCGCTGCACGGCGTACCGTATGGGCTCAAGGATCTCTTCGCCACCAAGAACGCGCCCACGTCGTGGGGCTCCGCCGACTTCAAGGACCAGACGTACGACTACGACGCCGACATCGTCGTGCGCCTGCGCAACGCCGGGGCGGTGCTGCTCGCGAAGCTCGCCACCGGCATCTTCGCCCAGAATGACTGGTGGTACGGGGGGCGTACCAACAACCCGTGGAACCTCAATATCGGATCGAGCGGATCGTCGACGGGCCCGGGTTCGGCGACGGCCGCCGGGTTGGTGGCGTTCTCGATCGGCACGGAGACACAAGGCTCCATCGTGTCGCCGTCGATCCGCAACGGCATCAGCGCCTTGCGTCCCACCTACGGTCGCGTGAGTCGTCATGGCGGCATGGTGCTCTCGTGGTCGCAGGATCGCGTGGGGCCCATGTGCCGCACCGCCGAAGACTGCGCGATGGTGTTCAACGTGCTCCACGGCACGGACCCCAAGGACGCGAGCACCGTCACCACGCCGTTCAATTTCGACCGCAACATCAGGCTGGCGGGGTTGCGCATCGGCGTGGATGCCCAGGCGCCGAAGGAGCTCGTGGATCAGCTCAAGGCCCTCGGTCTCACGCCGCGTGAAATTGGTCCGCGCCCCACGGTCGCCGGCATCGGTGGCGGTGGCCTCAACGCCGAATACGCGAGTGCATTCGACAGCTACGTGCAGCGCAAGGCGAAGGAGTTCGGGCTCGATCTCAACGCGCTCCCGGAGCGCACCAACAACAACGCCCCCTTCGGCAACACGCCGCCCGCGCGCCCCAAGGGGATCAACGACGGGGAGCCCAACCCCATGGCGCCGGCCGACTGGAATCCGCGCTTCGTGGGCGGGCGCAGTATCCGCGCGCACGAATTCATCAGCAATCAGCGCCGCCGCCTCATGCTGGTGCAGAAGTGGGGCGAGTTCATGCAGGGGCTCGACGGCTTCATTGCCGGCCCGAACGCCGACGTGGCGCCCAACGCGCAAACGGGGCATCCGTGCGCGGTGCTACCGTACAAGTTCGATGTCCCGCAATTCGGGTTCGGTGGCCCGCGCGCTAACGACAGCACACCGGCCCCTTCGTACAAGGCGCAGCCCATTTGCGGTGTCATCACCGGCAATCTGTACAACGACGACATCATCTTGTCGGTGGCGCACCAGTTCCAGAAGGCGACGGACTTCCACAAGCGGCGACCGACGCTCTGATCGCATGGCCTCGCATCCCCGGCACTTTCCCACTCACTGCACACCATGAGCGCACCCAAGCTCCCCAGCCGTCACGCCATGCAGGGCCCGGAGCGCGCGCCGCATCGGGCGTTCTACTACGCCATGGGGCTCAACGAGCAGGAGATCGCGCGCCCGCTCGTGGGCGTGGTGTCGAGCTGGAACGAAGCGGCGCCGTGTAACATCGCGCTCAAGCGGCAGGCCGAGGTGGCGAAGCGTGGGGTCATCGCCGGCGGTGGGACGCCGCGGGAATTCACCACCATCACGGTGACGGATGGCATAGCGATGGGGCACGCGGGGATGAAGGCGTCGCTGGTGAGCCGTGAAACGATTGCCGACAGCATCGAACTCACGGTGCGTGGGCACTGCTACGACGCGCTCGTGGGAATTGCCGGCTGCGACAAGACGCTCCCCGGCATGATGATGGCCATGGTGCGGCTCGATGTACCGAGTGTGTTCTTGTATGGCGGGTCGATCCTTCCGGGACGCCACAACAATCGTGACGTGACGGTGCTGGATGTCTTCGAGGCTGTGGGATCATACGCGGCGGGGAAGTGCTCGCTCGAGGAGCTCACGGCACTCGAAAAGGTGGCGTGCCCCGGCGCGGGATCCTGCGGTGGCCAGTACACCGCCAACAGCATGGCGTACGTGAGCGAGGCGATCGGGCTCGCGCTGCCCGGCTCCGCCAGTCCGCCGGCAGCATATGAAACACGCGACCGTTACGCGGAGATGGCCGGCGAAACCGTGATGCAGCTGCTCCGCGACGGGCTGCGCCCACGGACGATCGTCACGCGCCAGTCGCTGGAGAATGCGGCGGCGGTCGTGGCGGCCACCGGTGGCTCCACGAACGCCACGCTGCATCTGCCCGCGATCGCGCACGAGTGCGGCATTGCCTTCGACCTGTTCGATGTGGCGGAGGTATTCAAGCGCACGCCACTCATCGCCGACCTCAAGCCCGGTGGGAAGTACCTCGCGAAGGATGTACACGACATCGGTGGCGCCGGCGTCGTGCTCAAGGCACTGCTCGACGGCGGCTTCCTGCATGGCGACTGCATCACCGTCACCGGAAAGACTCTCGCCGAGAACCTCGAGAGTGTGGTGGTGCCGGGTGATCAGAAGGTCGTAATGCCGGTGACACAGGCGATCTCCCCGACTGGTGGCCTCGTGGGGCTCACCGGCAACCTCTGCCCCGACGGCGCCATCGTGAAGGTGGCGGGGTTGGCGCATCTCACGCACAGCGGCCCGGCACGCGTCTTTGACAGCGAGGAGGCGTGCTTCGCGGCGGTCATGGAAGGCCGGTACGAAAAGAACGATGTGCTGGTGATCCGCTACGAGGGGCCGCGCGGTGGCCCGGGGATGCGCGAGATGCTCAGCACGACCAGCGCGATCTACGGGCAGGGGATGGGCGAGCACGTGGCCCTCATCACCGACGGCCGCTTCAGCGGCGCCACGCGCGGACTGTGCATCGGCCACGTGGGGCCCGAGGCCGCCGTAGGTGGCCCTATCGGGTTGCTGCGCGACGGCGACATCATCGACATCGATGCGGCGGTCGGCACCTTGAGCGTGCGCCTCACCGACGACGAACTCGCGGTCCGTCGTGCCGCGTGGACGCCGCGTGCAACCGACTACCAGAGCGGCGCGATCTGGCGCTTCGCGCAGACGGTGGGGCCGGCGCGCTATGGGGCGGTCACCCATCCGGGTGGTGCCGCGGAAACCCACGTGTACGCGGACGCCTGACGGTTTGCTTCGCGTTCCGGAGTTTCGGTGTGCGCGAGGCGCCGCTGCGGCTCGGTCGTTCAACGACGCAACCGCAACGCGAGCCGCGGTCCAGGCATCCGTCAGTTCGTCCGCGCTGCAACTACGATGAGCGCGCTGCCAGCGCCGTGACGATGCCCGCTGCAGCCAGAATGCGGGGACGAACAGAGCGATCCCCAGTGCACTCAGCGTGATCGACCACCACACGCGCACCGTGAGGAGATAGCTCGACGCGACCGTGGCGCTGATCCCCAGTGGGTACAACGCGACCCAGCGACGCTCCGGATGGGAGAACCAGAGCAGTCCGGCCGTACAGAGATTGCCGAGCGCTCAGCTCTCAGCTCTCAGCGCTCAGCGCTCAGCGCTCAGTGTGCGCAAGAGCTGCGTGTCGGCGTTGGTACGGTCGCGATGCGAGCCGCGGGGGCCCCGCCGCCCCGGGAGCGACTCTCTGAGGGGGTGAGGCCGGCGCGCGCGTGAGCGCGTGCACGGCCACCCCCGAAGCACGTCGCGACCGGGGTGAGCGGGAGCCCCCGCGGCGACTCCCGCACACCATACCAGCCCCGACCAAGACCCAGACCGTCAGCCGATCGGCTTCTTGGGCACGAACACGTTCGGCACGCCGAGCTTGGACAGCAGCGCGTTGAAGTCGCTCAGCTCCTCGTCCTCGAGCCCCTGCAGCGTCTTCAGCTGCACATCCAGCTTGCCACCCAGGTCGCTCGTGATCTCGCCGTGCTGCTGCGTGGGAGGGTTCGTCCCTTCGAGCACCTGCGAGTTGAGTGAGATGAACATCTGGTAGAGCTTGATCGGATAATTGAGCGTGGCCTGATCCGCTTTGGTATACACCTCGTAGATCTCCGCGCGCACCGCCTCCAGCTTCTTGCGCAGTGCGCTCGACGCATCACGCACTTCCTTGGCGTACGCCTGTGCACCCGCCTGCCGTGCGCGCTCGTCGAGCTGACGCTGCAGGTCCTGGATGCGCTGCACCGTTTCCGTGATGCTGGTGATGCGCGCCCCCACCGCGTTGGCCGCATCGAACTGCGCCCGATACTCGGCCGCCGTGAGCGTCACGCGAGGGTCGGGACGGATCGTGAACGGCTGCGACAACGTGTCGCTGCCCACGATCAGGCGCACCGCGTAGTCGCCTGGGACCGCCGTGGGGCCATCCGTCGACCCGTCGTCCACGATGGCGCCCGGGATCGTCTTCGGTGCGGGGTAGCTCAGATCCCAGGTGAAGCGGTTCGCGCCGGCACGCGCGTGTACCACCGAATCTGCGGCGTCGTAGGCCAGCGCTTCCGCATTCTGCGTGGTGCGGATCCGCGCGGCCGCGGAGTCGGCCGCGGCATTGCCGGTGCTGTCCTTCTTCGCGGGCCCGGCGCTCGTGAAGGTCCGGATCACCTTGCCGCCCTGCTCGAGGATCTGCAGGACGATCGGGGACGTCGGTGCCTCCTTGAGCCAGTAGTCCACGTTCACGCCGTAGCGCGGATTGGCGCCGGCCGTGAGCGAGGCGCGTCCGCTCCCACCGCCGCTCACCCAGCGAACGGCCGGGGCGGGGGCAAACAGGTGCGCCGACTTGGCGGTGACCGGCTCGCTCAGCGCACGCAGCATCGAGATATCGTCGAGTGACCAGAAGGCACGGCCGTGTGTGCCCACGATCAGGTCGTTGTCGTGCACACGCAGGTCGCGGATCACGACACGCGGTAGGTTGAGCTGCAGCGGCTCCCAGCTCGCGCCATCATTCAACGAGACGTACACCCCCGTTTCGGTCCCGGCGAAGAGCAGCCCCTTGCGCTTGATGTCGCTGCGGATGGCACGAGTGTACGCGCCCATGGGGATGCCGCTATCGATACGCGTCCAGGTGGCGCCGTAATCCGTGGTCTTGAAGAGGTACGGCGCGAAGTCGTCCTGCTGGTAGCGGTTGGCTGCCACGTAGGCCGTGCCCGCCTCGAACGGTGACGCCTCGATGATCGACACGCGCGTGAAGGCGCCGAAGGCCTTGGGCGTCACATTGGTCCATGTGGCGCCATTGTTGCGCGACACGTAAATGAGGCCGTCGTCGCTGCCGGTCCACAGGACGCCCTTCGTGACCGGTGACTCGGCGAACGCGAAGATCGTGGCGTACCACTCGGTCCCCGTCATGTCACCGCTCACCGGGCCGCCGCTGCGTCCCATCGTGGCCGGGTCGTGCCGCGTGAGGTCGCCGGAGATCTTTTCCCAGCTGCCGCCCTGATTGCGCGACCGCCACAGATACTGTGACGCCGTGTACAGCACGTCGGGGTCATGCGGCGAGAAGTGGATGGGGAAGGTCCACTGGAAGCGCTGTGGTACGTCGGCTACGGCATATCCATCGTAGTTGCCCAGCCATACCGACACGTCGCGGCGCATGTTGGTCTTGCGATCGTGGCGCGAGAGCTGGCCCATGTAGCAGCCGCCGAAGGTCACGTCGGGGTTGCGCGGGTCCACCGCGATGTAGGCGTTCTCGCAGCCGGCCACCGGGAACCAGTCACGCTCGGTGATCGCGCCGCGATCGGAGCGGTGCGCGATGTTGACCGTACTGTTGTCCTGTTGCGCCCCCAGAATACGATAGGGCTGGGACTGGTCGGTGGTCACGTGGTAGAACTGCGACGTGGGCTGGTTGTCCTGGGTGCTCCACGTGCGGCCGCCGTCGAGGGAGATAGTGGCCCCACCGTCATTGCCGTTGATAAGGCGGTCCGGGTTCTTGGGGTCCACCCACATGATGTGCGTGTCACCGTGCGGCACCCGCGCCGTGCTGAAGGTGCGGCCGCCATCGATGCTGCGGCTCACCTGCAGGTTCATCACGTAGACCGTGTTCTCGTTCACCGGGTCGGCGGTGATGCTCATGTAGTAGAACGGGCGCACCACGAACTTCTGGTCGCTGTTGGTGCGCGTCCAGGTGGCGCCGCCGTTGTCGCTGCGGAATACGCCGCCCAATGAGTCCTGCGCCTCGATGTTGGCGTAGACGCGCTGCCCGTTCGCCGGCGACACGCTCACGCCGATCTTGCCGATCAGCCCCTTGGGCATTCCGGGATTGAAGGTGAGCTCCGTCCACGTGTCACCACCGTCGGTGCTCTTCCAGAGGCCGCTGCGACCGGCGCCGGCGTTCATGCCCCACGGCGTGCGCTGGAACTTCCACAGGCTCGCATACAGGATGCGCGGGTTGGTCACGTCGATCGACAGATCCGCCGCGCCGGTGCTGTCGTCCACGAACAGCACCTTCTTCCAGGTGGTGCCGCCGTCGGTCGTGCGGAACACGCCGCGGTCGGGGCTGGGCCCGAAGGCGTGGCCCAGCGCCGTCACGTAGGCCACGTCGGGGTTGGTGGGGTGCACGCGCAGGCTGGTGATGTGCTGCGTGTTGGCGAGCCCGCGCGGCGTCCAGGTGTCGCCGCCGTCGGTGCTGCGGTACACGCCCGTGCCGTACGTGATGTCTTCGCGCGGCTTCCCCTCGCCGCTCCCCACCCAGATCACGTTGGGGTCACTCGGCGCCACGGCGATCGCGCCCACGCTCGAGAGGTCCGTCTTGCCGTCGGTGATGTTGGTCCACGAGGCACCGGCGTTGGTGGTCTTCCACACGCCACCGTTCACGGCCCCAAAGTAGAACACCAGCGGTCGCGTCGGATCGCCGGTGACGGCCGTGGACCGGCCGCCGCGGAAGGGGCCCACGAGGCGCCACTTGAGCGACTTGAAGGCCCGGTTGGTCTTCGTGCCGTCGGAGTAGAGGGCGGGGTCGTAGGCCGGGCGGCTTGAGGCCGACGACGCGGGGCGGGGGGCACGCTGGGCCTGAGCCTCGAGCGCGACGGCGGTCAGGAGCGCGGCGGCGAGGCCGCGTGCCCATCCGTAGAGAGAGGGGAATCGCGTGTGCATCCGGTGAGCTTGCCGATGATGCCGTGTTCGGGCAAGGGGTATTTTCAACCTGTCGCGACCGCGTGGCGCGAGCGACATTCTGGTCGCCATAGCAGCAGCCGCTCGTCCCTCCACCCGGAATGCGCCCGATGTCGCATCGACTTTCCTCTCGCCTGACCGCCCTGGTCGTGCCGGTCACGACCGCCGTGGTCTGGAGCGTGTCACTGGAGGCGCAAGGCGCCGCCAAGCGCCCCATGACCTTCCTCGACCAGCAGCGGCTCCGCAGTGCCGGGGCGCCGGCGCTCTCGCCCGATGGCAAGCAGCTGCTGTATGTGCTCACCACGCCGGACTGGAAGGAGGCCACGAGCCAGAGCGACATCTATGTCGTCGCCACCGATCGCGGCCTCCCGAGCACGAAGCAGCTCACCTTCACGTCCGCGAAGAACGAGGGCAGTCCGCGCTGGGCGCCCAAAGGTGGGTGGTTCGCCTTCAGCAGCAACCGCGAGGCGCCGGCGGCGAGCGCCAATCAACAGCAGCTCTTCGCCATGCGCCCGGACGGCGGCGAAGCGCGCCGCATCACCATGGCGCGCGAGGGCGTGTCGAACTACCAGTTCACCCGCGACGGACAATGGCTGGTGTACCGGAGCGGCAAGGCCGGGGAAGAGCAGCTGTATGCGCTCGCGGTGAGCGCGATCGAGGCCGGCACTGCCCTCGATTCCCTCACCCCCACCGTACTCACGAAGCACGCCACGGGCGTGGGCGACTGGCGCATCGCGCCCAACGACGCGCGCATCTACTACACCAGCGCCGACACCGTCGACACGGACGAGAAGCTCCGCCGGGACAAGAAGTTCACCGTGAACGTGCGCAACGCCGCGACCCCCACGGTATCGCTGTGGGCCCTCGACCTGCGCTCGGCGGGATACCCCACCACGCGCCTCACGCGCGACACGAGCCTGGCGGTCGCCGGGTTCACCATGTCCCCCGATTCGCGGTACGTGGGGTTCAACGCGGTCCCCAACAACCGCTACAAGCGCAACATCACGGAGGAAGGGATCTACGCCGACGTGTTTCTGCTCGACACGCAGGGGAACACGGTCGAGCGGTTGACGACCAACGAGGAGATCGCCGAGAGCCCGCTCAGCTTCTCGCCGGACTCGAAGACGATCGCGTTCTCGGCGTCGGACGACCTCACGCGCTACACCATGAAGAACCGCCGCGTGTACGTGCGCGACGTGGCGGCGAAGGGGGCGACGTTCCGCAAGATCGGCGACCTCGATGGGGACAACTCGGTCGACTTCTGGTCGGCCGATGGCCGTACGATCTATTTCAATGAGGGGTTCAAGGCCACCCAACAGCTCTTTGCGCTCGACGTCGCGAGCGGTACCGTGAAGCCGGTCACGTCGGTGCAGGGGGTGGTGACCGTTTCGCAGGACGAGACCAGCAAGCGGTTCCTCGTGAACTACAGTGACCCCGTCACGCCGCCGTCGCACTATACCGTGGGCACGCTGGCGGAGCTGCCGAAGAAGGCGACGTGGGTCCAGCTCACCGATCCCAATCCCTGGGTGCGGGAGCAGATCGCCCTCGGCGAGGAGACCGAGATCAGCTGGACGTCGAAGGACGGCAAGACGGTGGGTGGGGTGCTGCTCAAGCCCGTCGGCTACGAGCCCGGGAAGACGTATCCGCTGCTGGTGGCCATTCACGGGGGCCCCGCGGCTGCCGACCTGCTGAGCTTCAACGGCGGCTATGGTGCGCAGGCGTACGCCGGGCGCGGCTGGGTGGTGCTGATGCCCAATTACCGGGGGAGCACCAACTACGGTGAGGCCCACAAGAACGGGATCGTGGGCAACTACTTCGATCCCGGTTATCAGGACATCATGACCGGGGTGGACGCGCTCATTGGCCGGGGCATGGTCGATAGCACGAAGATGGGCGTGCTCGGCTGGAGCGCTGGCGGGCACTGGAGCAACTGGATCCTCACGCACACGGACCGCTTCAAGGCGATCTCGAGCGGGGCCGGGACGAGCAACTGGATTTCGATGTATGCGCAGTCCGACGTGCAGCGCAATCGGCAGCACTACCTCGGCGACAAGCTGCCGTACGATGACTTCGAGGCGTATTGGAGCCAGTCACCGATCCGCTACATCCGCAACGCGAAGACGCCCACGATGATCCACGTCGTGGAGGGCGATCCCCGTGTGCCGAGCCCGCAAAGCGTGGAACTCCACATGGGGCTCAAGCGCGTGGGCGTGCCCACGGAACTGTTCATGTACCCCGGCGCGTCGCACGGCATCCCCGACCCCCGCAACCGGTTGGTGAAGAGCATGTCGGAGCAGGCGTGGATGGACTACTACGTGCTGGGCAAGGGCAACACGTTCTCGTGGCGCGACGTGCTGAAGACGCTCGAGGAGCCGAAGGCCGAGAAGAAGGTGGACATCAAGGGGTGAGGCGTTGCGCTGCCCACTGACACCTGCCAGTGAAAACTGAAAACTCCCCGCCGTTCGCGCGATGTCCGTTTCGGGTGACGGATCGCGAGAGCGGCGGGGAGTCTTGCGTGTGCAGCGACTGCGGTCGGTCCTTACCGCAAATCAGCCCGCCATCGGCCGCGGAAACGGGCTCGGCGTAGCCAGCGCGTCCTGCGCCGCCGCCAGCACCGAGGCGGGAAGGGGCCCAGAGCCGGCCCGACGGGCGGCCTCGACCACCATGCTCAGTGCGCGCGCCTGGGCCGCATACGCCGCAATCAGGGCGCCGCCGGCCCCCGGCGTATTCATGATGTCATGTGCCAGCAGGTCGAGGTGCTGCACCAGCGCCGGATTCGGGGCGGTCGGATTCGTCGTGTCCGACCGACCTGCACGCGGCTTGGGGGCACTGCTGAGCCCCGGAAACTGCGACGGCGCGAGCGCCTCCTGAATCCGACCGTTGGTGGCGGCCAAAGCGGCCAAACGACGGCGTGCCACCTGCGACGACTCAAATCCCACGGAATTTCCTCGGAATGGGCACCTGAAGCGGACAGAATCACGACAGTCCTCTTGACAGATGCCGACCTGTTACATAAATGCGACGGTGACGGCGGTGCGCAGCATGCGGGATAACCCCATGCTGGTGTGGCGCTTGGGCAGGTCAGCTCAGGAGCGGACCGACCCAGAGATTCGTTGGTGCTGCACTTCCTGCAGGACCCCGTTCGAGCTCTCCCCTCTCGGAGGCTGGATGCCCGTCCTCACACCGATTGCAGATCGTGACCTCGCCGCGCGGGACCTGGCCGAATTGGCCAGAACCACGCTCGATGAGCATTGGGCTGTCGCCGCCATTCCCACCGAACGCCGCGCCCTGCTGCTGGAGCGAGCCGATGCGGCGGCGCTGTTGCCCGGCGACGGACTGGGCGAACCCATTGCCGACGGGCTGGCACTGCTGGGCACCGCCTACGAACTGGCCGCGCTCGGACAGCTGGACGTAGCGCTCCAACCGGTGCCCAGTGCGGGGCGCGACCTGGCGCAAGCGGTCCTGGCCCTCGGTGCGGCGCGCGCCTTCCGCTGCTCGGCGGCGCTCCGCCCCCCACTCGATGACGGGGAATCCGCCATCAAATGGGCGCTCAAGCTCGGTGCCCTCGCCCTCGTCTCCAGGCAAACCGAGAGCTACGTGCGCTGGTGGGAAGCCCGTGCCCACGTGGCCGACGTCGTGACGGGTGCGGCAAGCCGCCTCGACGCCGAACCCTGGGAACCCTACGCGCGTGGAACGTTGTGGATGGCCTGGCTGGGGCTCATGGGGGCGCCGGTCGCCGGTCTCCCGGAAAACGCCACCGATGAACTTCCAATGCTGTCGGCCACCCGAAACCGTCTCGCCGCCTTCCGCGAACGCCGAGCCGAGCACGAGGTGCCGGGGGAGGGCCCCGTCCTCAATGCTGCGGCCCTGCGTGCGCGGATGACGGAGTTCGCCATCCGGCATCTGGCCGACGCGACCGAATTGCTGACGGTCGCGGTGCTGAGACGGACGCTCCCCGATGTGAGTGCCGAGTTTAAGCTGCACCTGAGTGCAGCCCGCTCGGCGATGGCGGGCGATCATGGGCAGGACGTGCTGCTGGCGTGGTTACAGGCTGCCGGCGTTACGCTGGCAGGCGGCGTGACCGCGCAGCTCGAACTCCCAGGATTTTAGTCTTCCCGCTGGCGCCCTTGGCGCTGCGCCACACCCGATACACCCGGCGGCCGGTGCTCCCCACCGGAAACGCCACGCGCCCTCCACCGAGGGGGATGATATCGGCCAGCAAGGCGCCTAGGGCGCTCCTGGCCTCGATCGACGCGTCAGGGTCGGTCTCCGCCTCCATCCCGGTGTCGATGCGGTACCAGACGACGCCAGCGGCGCCCTCCGCCCGCACGACATACTGATCGTCGACCGTCCAGAACGCGTCGAATCGGACCCCGTCGATATCCGTGTGGATAGCAAGGCTTGTGATGGGGGCGGGCTCCATCTGACCGATTGGCGCGTCAACGGCGACGACGTGCATAGTTCTATTCCGTGAGAAGGCAGGAACGTGATCGCCATCGATGCGACGTCAGTTGCTTCGTTGGCGGGCGAGGATGTTAGGAGGATCCACGCGCCAACGCAATACACCACTTGTAGGCTAAGTTGTTGCTATTATTGTTTATATCTGTGGGAAAGCGTGTGGAGAAACGGCTAAGTGCCCATCGCGATTGACGCTCCGGCCAGAGGGTCTGTGGAAAAGCGACTCTGTGATGCTCTGCCGTGTCGTGGCATACAGGGGAAGGTTTTCCACAGTAGCGGGAATCACGAAAGTGCTCTTTGCTGGTTTGCCTTCACGTGTTCCTTGGCGTTCCGTTCGTGACAATCGCCGAGTAAAGATGGGTCCGGCGGTCCACTGTCTTGGGTGGGTCGGTGAGCCGGCAACGAGCGGTGGCACGGGAGAGGTCAGGCCGCATACCGACGGGCTCTGCCTCGCTGTATACGCTGTGGAGAACTCTGCGGAAACGGCTTACCAGGTGGCCAGCTCGACGGCCGTAGCGGCACCGCGTGGGGGATCTTCTTGCGGTGTCGCGCCCGGTGGCCTTAGCGAGGTGCGGTGCGCGGCACTCGCCGGCACCGCGCGGCGGGGGCGATGGTCGCCCTCGTCTGCAGGTGAGGGTCGATGGGCGCGCTGTGGTCTCGCTCCGGACAGGGACCGCCGACGTCCGAGGTTGCGAGAGAGCAATCACTCAACGCAGATAACAAATTGAAAAAAATAGAGATAGCTATTTGTATATCATGTGAATTCTTAAGCATGGTCTAGCGGTCGTGTTCTCCTCTTCGCGAACGTGGCGCGGGGGCGTGGCGTGAGAGAGGGCATGGGAATGACGGCGCTGCGATGCCAGCAGTATCGCGACAGTTCCGCCGTTTTCCACATGCCAGACCGCGTGGCGGACGCCCCCGACCGACGGGCCTCGATCGCTGAGGCGGGCCGTGGATCACATTTGCGATATCACATTTTTGGATTTCCACGCGCGAGCGCCGGCCGTGGTCTCGACGATGGGGCTCGACACGGCGTCGCCACGATCCGCCGCTTGCCGCTCAGGGATCCTGACCGATCGCCGCAAAATGTTGTCCCACCAGCTCGGCCGTCCCGGCGCGGGTATAGACGTCGGCCCGCCGATCCGCGATCACCCGGGCGATCACCTCGGCCGCCTCATGGGCGCTCTGTGCGTTCGGCAGCGTTCGGGAGTCTGGGCCGCCATGCACGGCGTTGCTGCCGAACGCCGTGTGTACCACGCCGGGGCTGACCAGCGAGAATTGGATGTCGGGATGCGTCTCCTGCACCTCCGTCCGCATCGTTGCGGTAAGGGAATTGAGGAAGTGCTTGGCAGCGCTGTAGGCCGAGCGTTGGGGGGCCATGGGAATGCGCCCCAACAGCGAGGAGACGTTCACCACATGGCCGCGGCCGATCAGCTTGAAGTGGGGCAGCACCGCCTGCATACCATACAGGGCCGACTTCACATTCACGCGCATCATCTCATCGATGTCGTCGTCGGTCAGCAGCGATGTGGCCCGGGTGATGCCCCGGCCCACGTTGTTGACCCACACGTCGAGGCGACCAAAGTGAGAGAGCGCGGTCTCCACCACGTCGTCCACCTGGGCGCGTACGGTCACGTCCGCCCGCACGATGATGGCGGAGCTATCGGTACCCAGCGAGGCGGCAACATCGGCGAGAACGTCGGCTCGACGGGCCACCAGCACCAGGCTGTGGGTGGGCGCCAACTGGACGGCAAGCGCCGCGCCGATGCCGCTGCTCGCACCCGTGATTACCACCACCGGACGGGCGGCGCGAGGAGATGGGGAGGCTGTCATCTGTGCAAGCTAAAGGAATGAACCAGAGCAGGGCGCCAGCCGGGGACCACGGGTTTTCCCTGATCTCATCCTCGTAAGAATTACGAATGCAACCCCTCGGTGTGCGTCTATAGGATGACGCATGCGAACTACCCATCGGCATCCGCTCCAGCGTTTTCAGTCGCCGCGCGTCCGTCGCGCCGCACGGTCCTTCTCCATGGTCGTTCTTGCCGGGCTGGCTGCCTGTGAGGGCGAGGCCGATCCGACCGGCCCGAACGGCGGGGTGCGTGAGCCGGCCGTGAACGAGATCGTCACCACCCAGCCGCTCAACGCGAGCAGCAACGACACCCTCGTCTACTTCAGCTTCGCCAACGGTACCCTTGTCCCGCGCACCGGCGACTGGGATCTGGCACTGCGCCGCTACGAAGTGCGCCTTGCCTCGCCGGCCACCGGCGCGTCGAAGACAGTCCTCGGCCACACGATGGCCACCAATGCCTCGGCCACGAGTAATGAAGTACTGGCGTTCACCCCGGCGAACACGCGCGCGGCGTTCGACGCGATTCGTGATGGCCAGGTGCCCGTCGAGGATCAGTTCGTGACCGACCGCCTCGCCGACAACCCCCAGGGGCACATCGTACTGGGGAACATCCCGGTGGCGAACGCGGCGCAGTTCTGGAAGGTGCGATTGGCCAACGGGCAGTTTGCCGTGTTCCGCAATGCCCGCATCCGGTTCACCGGTTTCGTGACTGACACGCTGTACATCGAATCGCGCTTGCAGACAGGCAACAGCCTCGGGGCGGTGCAGGCGCTGGCGGTGGTGCCGGCTGGGCAGGCACGCGCGATCAGCCTGACGACGAACAGCGTGGTCACGCCGAACGGCTGCAACTGGGACCTGCAGTTCAATCCCGGCTCGCGCTCGCTGGCGATCACCCTGAACACGGCGTGCAACGCGGGCACCTATCCCGGCAGTGCGTCGCCGACCTTTGCCGGGGTTACCACGGCCAGCGATGCGCCCACGTTCGCGGCGTATCTCTCCCAGCTCGTCGGGCCCATCCCCAACTCGATCCTCGACACCGCGGCGCCGTTCCGGTACGACCTCACGGGCCAGCAGCGCCTTCACCCCGCGTTCAACACCTACCTCGCGAAGGTCGGCACGCGCGTTTGGAAGTTCCAGGTGATCGACTACTACAGTAACACGGGCGTCCCGGGGTATCCTACGCTGCGTTACGCGCGCATTCGCTGATCACGCGATGGTATTGCGTTCACCGCTGCACGGTCTGCGGCTGATGCGTCCGCTGGTGCTCGTGCTGCTGCTGGCGGCGGGAGCTCGCGAGAGCGCAGCGCAGACCGTCAACGGCTTGATCAGGGGCCTCGTTACCGCTCGCGGTGACGGGGCGCCTGTCGTTTCCGCCGAGGTGAAACGCGTGGGAGGCAGCTCGCGCGCGCGGACCGATCAGCAGGGGCGCTTCGAGCTTTCGGCCGGCTCGGGCGACACGCTGCTTGTCCGCATGCTGGGGTTTCGTGAGACGCGGGTGATCGTACGCGCGCAGAACGAACAGCTGCAGGTCGCGCTCGAGCCGCTGGCTACCGTATTGCCCGTGTTCACCACCACCATGGGCCAACGCGTCATCCGCGCGAGCGAATCGCCGCGTAGCGTGACGGTGGTGGACCGCGCGGAGATCGAGGCCGTGGCCGCGGTGGCGGCCAATCAACTGCTCCGCCAGCTGCCCGGGTTGCAGGAGCTGCCGGCCCCGCCCAGCAAAACGAGCATCTCCATTCGTGGATTTGATGATGCTCGGGTACTGGTGCTTGTGGACGGCGAGCCGGTGGCCGGCTCACTCGTGGAGAGTCGCGACATCGGTCGGCTCAGCACCATCGCGACCGAGCGTATCGAGGTCACCAAGGGCCCGTCGAGTGTGGAATTCGGCAGCGACGCTCTGGGCGGTGTGATCAACATCGTGCAGGCGGCGCCTACCAAAGCGCTCGCCCTCGACGGGGTGGTGCGTCAGGGAGGACTCGGTCGGGAGGAGGCCACGCTCGGCATGAGCCAGACGGTGGGGCGGGTCGGGTATCGCCTCAATGGAGGCTGGCGGCAATCTGATCGGCTTACCGGCTACAACGCGGCCGGCTCCACCTTCAACCGCATATTCGATCTGCGCAGCGATGTGCGTGTGGCACTCGCTGATGGCTGGAGTGCCCGCCTCGATGTGCAGGGCTCGCAGGAGCGCCAGCGCTTCCCGCTCGACGCCAACTTCAACGGCTTCATCGACAACCGCGGTGGGCAGGGCTTCGCGGAAGTACAGGGGCCGGCATTGGGCGGTCGACTGCGACTTCGGGCCTTTCAACAGCGGTTCAGCTATCAGTACCGCCAGTCACGCGAACTGCTGCCCATTCGTGGGTCCGCCGACTCAGTGGAGCAGCAGGAACGTCAGGGGCGCTACCTGCTCGCGTATGCCGCAGTGAAGGGAGGCCACGCGATTGATGCCGGTGTGCAGCACTCACGACGCACGCTCGTAGCACCCACCAAGGTGGATGGGGACAGCGCACGCGAGCTCATCACCGAAGTATTTGCCCGCGATTCGTGGACGGTCGGGAACGTGCTGCTCACGGCGGGGGCGCGCCACACCCAGAGTACGCTGTGGGGTGCCGCCACCAATCCGTCGGTGGGATTGGCATGGCAAGCCCGCCCGACGTTGCGCCTGCGTTCCAACATGGCACGTGGCTTCCGCGCCCCGGGGTTCAAGGAGATCCGCTATACCTTTTTCAATCCCGCTGGTGGCTATGAGATCGTGGGGAACCCCGAGCTGCGCCCTGAGTCGTCGTGGAGCACGAGTGCCGGTGGCACGTGGGCACCCCGCAGCAGTCTCTCGTTCGATGTGGAAGCCTACCGCAACGATGTGCAGGATCTGGTAGACTGGAGCTACCGCGGGGACAACGCCGCCGGGTTCCAGACCTATGCCAACGTGAATGTGGCGCGCGCGCGCACGCAGGGGATCGAGAGCAACGTGCGCCTCACGGTGTTCGGCAGTGAGGTCAGCGCCGGCTATGATTTCCTGCACGCCCGCAACCTGCGGACCGGTCTGCCACTCACCCGCCGGGCCACTCATACGGCGCGGGTGCGTCTGGCGCGTGATGTCGCACTGCTGCGTGGCCTCGCGTCCGATCTCTCGGTCCGCTACACCGGCAGCGCGCCGCTCATCGGCATCCCCGCCGGCGCGCCCATCACCGGTCCGTTCAGCACCGAGCAGGGCATCATCGGTCGGCAGGGGGCGCTGCTGTCGGTCGACGCGCAGCTCCGGCTGCAGCTCACGGCCACCGCCGAACTCTCCGCCGGCGGCAACAATCTGCTCGATCAGCAGCCGGCCCTGTGGACACCGGCATTTCAGCGGCAGCTGTTTGTGGGGCTGCGCGTCCGGTGGGGAGGCACGAGGTAACCGCGCACGACCGGAGAGGCGCCTCGGTGTGGTTAGTCCGCGACCGCCAGCAACGCCGCATCCTCACTGGCCTCACGCCGCAACAGGAGCTGTGCCATGAGCTCCGGGAACTCGTGCACCGCCACCTCTTCCTCCGAGCCGTCTACGCCGCCTGAGGAGCGCACCCGCGCGAGACGCACCAGGAGCGACGGGCCTGCGCCACGCACCGTGCCGGTGAACGAGGCCCGCGCCCCCGTGCGGCGATGTGTCGTGTCGACCTGCCAGGCCGTGCCCACCGGGGAGGCCTGCACATCGTACACCGTCACGCGCGTCACCAGCATGCCGGCGGCGGCGCTCGCAATAGCGGAGGCGGCGACGCAGAGCGTATGATCGCGGTGGGGCAGGGCTTCGCGCACGAACACATCGCTCGCGCTCGGTGAGCCGGCGAGGCCGTTGGTGGCCGGGGCCAGCCACTGGACGAACGCCGGCGTGAGACGCGCAGCGGCGCCACTCAGCTCGAGGCAGCGCGCGGCGTAGCGTAGCACCTGCCGTACCTCGAGACGGTCCACCTCGTCGAAGAACCACGCGCAACTCGTGAACAGGCGCAGCGTGGCGCGCTCGAGTTCGAGCAATTCACGTATTCGCTGCAGGGCCGTCTCGTCGCTGCCGTCACGGGCCACCAGACGCGCAAAGTCGGCGAGCGCGTTGCCGTCCTGCGCCACCACGTCGCCATACGCATCACGGACATCCCACACGTCGCGGGCGAAGAGGTCCCGTCCCTCCCGCTCGTACACCTCGTGCGCATGCGTGGCCAGCTGCTCGAGCGCCCCCCGCAGCGGACCGCGCCACTGTTGCAGCGCCGGCTTGCCGCCGTCCAAGCGGCAGCCGCAGTTGCTGCGCCACCGGTCCACACCATGTGCACAGCTCCACGCCGACGGCGACACGAGCGTCACCGTCTGGGTCGCCGGGTGATTGGCTACCAGTGCCGCTGCGTTGGTGAGGCGTGTGCTCGAATGGCGAGCCACCAGCGAAAGGCCCTCCAGCAGCGCGGCATCCCCACCCTTGTGGTGGTGGCCGAATGTTTCACCGTCGGTGGCAAGGGTCGTACAGCGTGGGGCGACCATGGGCATGTCACGGTACGGGGTGAAGCGCTGCGCAAGCGCCTGCGCATTGCGCAGCAAGCCGCCGAACGCCACGTCGCCCGCCAGCGAGCCGTCGTATGGGACGATCGTCAGCGTCCGCCCCGAGGCGCCTACCCACCGTACCGGCATACCACTGCCGTCGTGTCCCTGCACCTGATACGGCGCGAGGATCGTGAACCGCACCCCTTCCGCCGCCACGGCCTCGAGCGTGTCGTCGTCCGCGGCACATTCCGGCAGCCAGATCCCTTCGGCCTCACGACCGAAGCGGCGGCGGAAGTCACGCAGGCCCCAGCGAATCTCCGTGCGGCGCTCGCGCGGTGCCGCGAGCGGCAGGATCACGTGATGATAGGGGGCCGCGATGGCGTTGCCATGCCCCCACCGCCGCACGCTCGCCGCGTCGCCCTGCTGCATGGCACGCAACGTGTCGGGCGCTTCGCCATCGAGCCATTCGCACAGGGTCGCGCCAGCGTCGAAGGAGCACCAGGCATAGAGGTTCACCACGCGGGAAAGACCGGCGCGCGCATCAGGATCCCGGGCCGCCGCTCGCGCATCGCGACGATGCGCTTCCGCCTGCGCCAGCCGCATGTAGCACTCGCGGTTGATCCGCGCATTCCAATCGTGATCCGGTGCGGCCGACGGCTCCGCATGCACCACCTCCAGCCACGGATCCTCGCGCGGTGGCTGGTAGAGATGCTGGTGAACGATCAGCGAATGATGCATGGCAGTAGGGAGGGTCAGGCGCGCCTTCTGGCGATGTCGATCGCCCGACGGTACCCCTCGGCATAGCGCTCGGCCGAGCGGTCCCACCCGAAGTCGCGCAGCATGGCCGTCTTCATGCGCGGCAGCCACGCCGCTGGGTTATGGAAGCGCGCGAGCGCCCGCTGAATCGCCCAGTCGAGCGCCGGCGGTTCGAAGGCGTCGAAGAGGAAGCCCGTGACATCGTCCTCAATGGTATCGGCAAGACCGCCCACGCGTCGGCCAATCGGCAATGCCCCGTAGCGCTGCGCCCGCAACTGCGTGAGGCCGCACGGCTCGTACTGTGACGGCATGAGGAATAGGTCAGCGCCCGCCATGAGGCGATGCTCGAGACGATCGGTGAACTCGAGCTGTACCCCCACGTGGAGCGGGCGCGCTTGCGCGAGGGCCGTGAGCGCCGCCTCGTACCGCGGTTCCCCCGCGCCAAGGAAGACGAACTGTGCGTCGAGGTGCCGCACCAAGTGTGAGTTGAGGATGAGGTCGAGCCCCTTTTGTGCCACCATGCGGCCGGTAAAGCCGAAGAGCGGCGTGCGACGGCGCTGCGGGAGACCGAATGAGCGCTGTAGCGCTGCCTTGCACTTGGCCTTATTGGTCGGATCATCCGCGTGGTACATCGCGGTGATCTGGTCGTCGCGGCTAGGATCCCACACCTGCTGGTCGATGCCGTTGATGATCCCGGTGAACCGGTTGCCCAGCCACTGAAACACTTCCTGCAGGCCGAAGCCGCCCCCCGGCGTGCGCAACTCCGTGGCATGGGTGGGGCTCACGGTCATGACCATGTCCGCGAAGGTAAGCCCCGCCTTGAGGAAGTTGATGCGGCCGTACCACTCGGCATGCTCGAACGTATACACCTCGGGGGGGATACCGCATTCGGGCAGCATCGACGCCGGGAAATGGCCCTGATAGCCGGCGTTGTGCACCGTCAGCACCGTGGGCGTGCCGGCGAAGCGCTCGCGCAGGTCGGCATACGTCCGCATGTAGAGCAGGGCCAGCGAGGCATGCCAATCGTGCGCATGCACCAGGACCGGTCCGCCGATGAGGCGCGGAATGGCGTCGAGCACCGCTCGCGAGAACAGGGCAAAGCGGCGTGCGTTGTCGGCGTAGTCCCGACCGTGCTCCCCGTACAACCCGCCGCGCGCAAACGCCGACGGGATATCGACGAAGACGACCTTGGGACCCTCCGGCGCCCGTACCTCGCGGAAGAAGCGCACCTCTTCGCTACGGTAACCGAGATCCACACTGATGGGGCGACCGAGCGGTGCGAGATCGGGCGCACAGTCGCGCACGGTCCGGTAGAGCGGGAGAAATACCACGACGTTGGCGCCGCCCTGCACTTGCACCCTTGCCAGCCCCGCGACCGCTTCGGCCAGCCCCCCGGAGCGGGCAAAGGGGCTGTACTCCGACGTGATGTGCACAATGGTCGGCGCGCCATGCCCGGGAGTGCGGACGAGTGGCGAACCAAAGCTAGGGACTGACATTGAAGGGAAGGTCATACGATTAATGCTGACAGAAGCCCGCGCCGCTATCGCGAGGCGGGCGCTCGGCTCGGCCGATCATGCGACGGGTGGATCATCGGGGAGGGAATCGCCAAGGATGGACGGTGCGTAGTACGCACGCGCATACTGCTCCACCATGCGTCGTGCGGTGAACTGCTGGCCGGCCACACGGATGGCGTGCTTCATCGTAGTGAGCCAACGACGCGGCAATTCCGACTTGTCGCGCTCGTAATAGCGGGGTACCACGTCGCGCTCAAGCAGCTCGTACAGGCGGCTGGCGGTGTTCACGCCCGCGTCGTCATCCACTTCCGGCTCGATGGCCCAGCCATTGGTTCCTTCGTAGCCCTCTTCCCACCAGCCGTCGATCGTGGAGCACTGCGGTACACCATTGAGGGCGGCCTTCATGCCGCTGGTGCCTGACGCTTCAAGCGGCACGCGCGGCAGGTTCATCCATAGGTCCACGCCTTGCACCAGCAGATGCGCGAGGTGCATGCCGTAGTCTTCGACGAACGCGATGCGCCCCTCGAACTGCGGGTCGCGCGTGAACTGATAGACGGTCTGCAGCACCTGCTTGCCTGGCGTGTCCGCCGGATGCGCCTTGCCGGCAAAGATGATCTGCACCGGGCG
This sequence comes from Gemmatimonas sp., assembly GCF_044344655.1. GTDB lineage: Bacteria > Gemmatimonadota > Gemmatimonadetes > Gemmatimonadales > Gemmatimonadaceae > Gemmatimonas. The sequence continues at coordinate 24,031 of NZ_JBIJCN010000012.1, read as the reverse complement.
ATTCACGTTCGTCACGAGCCGCTTGAGGCGCTCCACGTCCCGGAAGATCAGATCGGCGCGCTTGTACGTGGCAAAGCGGCGCGCGAAACCGATCGTAAGCGTGTTGGGGTCGAGCAGCGTGCCCGCACCCACCAGCTGCGAGGTCTCGATCGCACCCTGCGCGAAGGAACGGCGGGCCTCCTCGCGCACCAGGCGCATGAGCGTATTCTTGAGGAGCCGATGCGTGTCCCACAATGTCTCGTCGTCGAGCGAAAGCACCTGCTCCCAGAGCGCCGGATCATTACTGTGCCCCCAGGCGGGCCCGAGATGCTCGTCGAGCAGCGTCATGATGGGGTTCGCCATCCACGTGGCGAGGTGCACGCCGTTGGTCACGTGCCCCACCGGGATGGATTCTGCCGGACGTCCCGGCCAGAGCGCGCGGCTCATGTCGCGTGTCACGATCCCATGACGGCGCGACACGGCGTTCACGCGGCGCGACAGTCGTACGGACGCCGCCGTCATGTGGTAGACGTCCGATCCCGATTCCGGGTGATAGCCGATGCGCAGGAACGTCTCGGCGTCGATACCCATGTCCTGCCATGCACCGTTGGCGCACTCGCGCACTTCATTCACGTTGAAGTGGTCGTGCCCCGCAGGCACCGGCGTGTGTGTGGTAAACACGCTGCAATTGCGCACGCGCTTGACCGCCTCGGCGTACGGCACCCCCGTCATGCAAAGCTCCCGCACGCGCTCGACCATCATGAACGCGGCGTGCCCTTCGTTGGCGTGCCAGGCCGCCGGATCGATGCCCAGCGCACGGAGCGCGCGTACCCCTCCAACGCCGAGCAGCCACTCCTGACGCAGGCGCATGGCTGGCCCGCCCGAGTACAGCTTCGAGAGGAGGGGACGGTCGTCGGGGTGGTTCTCCTCCAGATCGGAGTCGAGGAGATACACTGGGACGCGCCCCACCTGCATCTTCCACACGCGGATGTGCACGTCGCGGCCGAACGTGTTCACCGTCACGAGATGGCGGGCCCCATCCCGGCCGGGCAGCGGCACGAGCGGCACGCCGTCGAACTCAATGCGCGCATCGCTGTCTTCCTGCCAGCCGTCCACCCGAATGCGCTGGTCGAAGTAGCCGTTGCGATACAGAATCCCCACCGCTACCAGCGGCACGCCCAAATCGGACGCCGTCTTGAGATGGTCACCGGCGAGGACGCCAAGGCCGCCTGAATAGATGGGGACCGAGTTATGGATGCCGAATTCGGCGCAGAAGTACGCGACCGTCCGGCCACGAAGCTCGGGAAAGGTGCGCGCATACCACGTGTGCTCCACGGAACGCTCCGCCGCGAGCCATTGCATGGCGCGGTCGTACAAGGCGCAGAACACCGAATCGGTCGCGAGTTCGTCCAGGCGCCCCGGCTCCACCAGCTGAAGCAGGCGGATCGGGTTGTGGCGCGTACGATGCCAGAGACTCTCGTCGATCGCCCTGAACAGCGAGCGGGCCTCACGGTTCCAACTCCAGGCGAGGTTCTGCGCGAGGTGCGCCAATCCGGCCAGACGTCCCGGCAGCGCGGGCGGCGCCTGGACATAGGGGAATTGCGGCGCGTCGGCGAGTAAGGTCATGGCGAAGAGTTCACTTGTTTCTGAAAACGAGCCTGGGTGGAGTCTAGCACCCGTACGCCGGAAAGTATGCCCCTCTCGGTAGGGTGTGGACAGGTGAAGCAGCCGGGACTAGTGTCGGGAAGTCCCGGAGGGCGCTCCGGGCGTTGTCACACACCGGTCTCATTCATGCCCGCATCGTCCGCTCCGTCGTCCAGACGAGTCAAATCGACGGCGATCGAGGTCTTCAAGTTCGGCGGCGCGTCGCTCATCGATGCCGCCGCGGTCCGTCATGCCATTGGCATCATTCTGACGACCCGCCCGACACGGACCGTGACGGTCGTGTCGGCTCTCGCAGGCGTGACGGACGCCTTATTGGCAATCGCCGAGGCGGCGCGGATCGGTGACAGTCGCGCGGTCGACGCCGGTGTCGACCGCTTGCATACCCGGCATCGGCAGGTGGCCGAGGGCCTCCTGTCATTGGCGCGGGACCGGAAGCTGTTGCTGGCGGACCTCGACGCAGCGTTCGCCGAATTGCGCACCCTCGCGCACGGGGTGGCCAGTCTGCGGGAGCTCACGCCTCGCACCCGGGACTTCCTAGTGGCACGCGGCGAACAGCTGTCGGCGCGCTTGGTGGTAGCGGGGCTCAAGGGGGGGGGAGCCAAGGCCCAGTACGTCGAGGCGGCCGAAATCATCCGAACGGATGGGGTGTTTGGCAACGCCTTTCCCGACCTGTCCGTGACGGACAAGCTCGTGCGGGAGCGGCTTCTGCCACTGGTGCGTCGTCGGATCGTTCCGATCGTGCCCGGGTTCGTGGGAGGCGGCGTGGACGGCGCGCTCGTCACGCTGGGGCGGGGAGGCAGCGATCTCACCGCCACGGTGCTGGGACGGTCGCTCAAGGCGCAGCGCATTACGCTCTGGAAAGACGTACCGGGGCTCATGACGACCGATCCCCGTCTCGTGCCGAGTGCGCGCATCGTGCCGCAGCTCAACGTGCGCGAAGCGGCGGAGCTGGCGTACTACGGTGCCAAGGTGCTGCATCCGCGCGCGCTCATCCCGCTCGCGCACATCACAGTGCCGGTGTTCGTGCGACCGTTCGCCGAACCGGACGCGCCGGGTACGGAGATCTCCACGCGGCGCACCCTGCAGCGATACCCCGTCAAGGCGCTCAGCATCGTGCGCGATCAGGCGCTCGTCACGGTCACCGGCAACGGGATGCTGGGGGTGCCCGGTATTGCCGCGCGTACGTTCTCGGCATTGCAGCAGGCCGGCATCAGTGTCACGCTCATTACACAGGCCTCGTCCGAACACTCCATCTCGTTCTGCGTGCCGGCGGATCGAGGGCAGGCCGCTCGTACGGCGCTCGAGCCGGCGTTCGCCCTCGAGTTATCGCGCCGTGAACTCGAAGGTCTGGATGTGAAGACTGGTATGGCCACGCTCGCCGTCGTGGGCCTCGGCATGGCGGGGTCCCCCGGCATTGCCTCCCGCATGTTCTCGGCGCTGTCGCGGGCGGCGGTGAACATCGTGGCGATTGCGCAGGGTTCGAGTGAACTCAACATCTCTGTGGTCATTGCCGAGCGCGATGCGGAACGAGCGGCGCGCGTGGTGCACGACGAGTTCCAGCTCGACAAGATCGGCGGCGGCGGCCTGCGCGACGACGATCGCCTTGATGTGATTCTGCTCGGTGTGGGGCACATCGGCCGCGAGCTGCTGCGCATCCTGCCACGTACACGCCGTCGGGTGAAGCCAACGATCGTGGGACTGATCGACCGCAGTGGCTATCTCTTCGATCCCGACGGCCTGTCTACGCGCACCTTGCTGGCGGCCGTCTCCCACAAGGAAAAGGGGGCCTCGCTGATGAGCCTCCCGAAGGCCCAGCGTGCCAGTGCGCCGGAGGCGGTGGCGCAGATCGCAAAGCATGCGCTCTCACGTCCGGTGTTGGTGGATCTCACCGCTGACGAAACGTTGCCGGCCATCCGACGCGCGATCAGTGCCGACTGGGACATCGTGCTCGCCAACAAGAAGCCGCTTGCGGCGCCACGGGCCGATGTGCAGGCGCTACGGGCGCTGGCCGCACAGCACGGCGCGCGCATTCTGCACGAAACCACGGTCGGTGCGGGGCTGCCGGTGATGGACAGCTACGCCAAGCTGGTGGAGACCGGGGACAAGGTTTTGCGCGTGGAAGGGTGCACGAGCGGCACGCTGGGCTTCCTGCTCACCGAGATCGGGCGGGGCATTCCGTTCAGCGAGGCGCTGGGGCAGGCGATGGCGCTCGGCTACACCGAACCCGACCCGCGCGACGATCTCTCCGGCATGGACGTGGCACGCAAGGCGCTGATCCTCGCGCGGCTCATCGGCTTTGCCGGTGATCTGGCGGATGTGATCGTCGAGTCGCTGGTTCCGGAGGCGTTCCGCGCCATGCCCGTGGCGAAGTTCAAATCGACGCTTGCCCAGCAAGATGCGTTGTGGGCTGCGCGGCAGGCCGCCGCCACGAAGCAGGGGCGCGTTCTGCGGTACGTACTGCGCGCCACGCCCACGAAGGTGACGGTGGGGCTGCAGGCCGTGCTGCCGTCGCATCCGCTGGCTGGCCTCCGCGGCACCGACAATCAGATTGTATTCACCACCCGACGCTATCGGGCGCATCCGCTCGTGATCACCGGCCCCGGCGCGGGACCTGCGGTCACCGCCGCGGGGGTGCTCAACGACATCCTCCAGCTCACGCCGGCCTGAGGCCCAGACCATGGCAGTGAACGATTCGATCTTCCTGCACGCCCACGAAGCGCCGGGCCAGCAGAGTCTCCAGCGGTGCGATGCCTGCGGGCTCGAACTAGCGGAGCGCGATGCGAGCCCCGAGTGTCCGCAGTGCGGTGGGCTGCTCGCGATCATTCACCGCGCGCCGGTCGACGTGATGGGGGCGCCGCTCGCGGCCAACGTGATCCAGCACGCCTTCATGCAGCACTGCTGTGCGATGCCCATGGGGCACCCCAGCGGTGTGTGGCGCTTTCAGTCGCTGGTCATGCCCACCGCCGGCGAGGCCATCACGAGCCACCCCGAGGGCAATACGCCGTTGCTCACGCGAACGCGTGTGAGCGCCTGGGCCGGATGCGAGGGGCTGCTGCTCAAGCACGAGGGCTACAACCCCACCGGTTCCTTCAAGGATCGTGGCATGACGGTGGGCACCACGCAGGCGGTACGCACCGGAGCCACTGCCGTGGCATGTGCCAGCACGGGCAATACGTCGGCGGCGCTCGCGAGTTATGCCGCGCAGGCCGGTATTCTGGGGCTGGTCTTCGTACCGGCCGGGAAGGTGGCGCTCGGCAAGATGGCGCAGACCCTCGCGTACGGTGCGACCACGCTGCTCGTACGCGGGGACTTCGATGACTGTCTCCGCCTCGTACAGGATGCGTCGCGTGAGCTGGGCATCTATCTGCTCAACTCCATCAATCCATGGCGCGTGGAAGGGCAGAAGACCATCGTCTTCGAGATCCTGCAGCAGCTTGGCTGGCAGGCCCCCGATTTCATTGTGTTGCCGGCAGGGAACCTCGGGAACACCGCGGCCTTCGGCAAAGCGTTGCGTGAGGCGCACGCGCTCGGACTGATCGATCGCCTGCCGCGGCTGGTGAGTGTGCAGGCGGCCGGCGCGGCGCCCTTTGCGCGTGCCTTCCGCGAAGGGTTTACCGCACGCCATCGCGTGCAGGCCGAAACCATCGCGACCGCCATTCGCATCGGTGACCCGGCCAGTTGGGATCGTGCCGTACGCGCCATCCGCGAAACCGACGGGATCGTGCTCAGCGTGACCGACGAGGAGATCATCGACGCCAAGGTGCAGATCGACGCGGCCGGCGTGGGCTGTGAGCCGGCAAGCGCTGCCAGTGTGGCCGGCGTGAAACAACTCGTTCAGAACGGTACCATCACGGCAGCCGACCGCGTGGTGGCCGTACTCACCGGACACGTTCTCAAGGATCCCGGCATGCTCGTCGAGCTGCATCAGCGCGCGGACTTCGCGCAGGCCAACCGTCCCCTCGAAATCGACGCCACCGTGCAAGCGGTCGCCGATGTGCTCAAGACCCGCAGCGGAGCATCACGATGAATGCCGCAATGAATGCGGGCAGTCCCCGACGCACGTTGGTCACCGGCGCGTCGCGCCCGCTCGGCGTGGAACTCGTGCGCCAGAGCCTCATACGCGGGGATCGTGTGTATGCGTGCTGCCGCAACCCGGCGCGGGTGCCCATTCTGGCCGACCTGCGCGCGGAGTTTGGTGGGCTTGAACTGCTGCCCCTCGACCCCGCCGATGCATCGAGTGTGGCCGAGGTGGTGCCAGTGCTCGAGAGCCTCACCGAATCGCTCGACCTGCTCGTGATCGGACCGGCCGAGCTGGGGCCGCATGACACCCTCGAAACAGCGGAGCGCGATGAACATCTGCAGTCCCTCACCGGCAGTGGGCTCACGGAGCATTTCCGCCGTCATGCCGTGGCGCCGCTGTTGCTGGTGCGCACGCTGCTGCCATGGCTTGTGCGCGGGGATGCGGCGCGCGTGCTGGTGGTCAACAGCTGGCTCGCGTCGCTCACCGGGAAGTCGCAGGGGGGAGACTATGCCACCTGTGCGAGTGGGGCCGCACTGAACATGCTGGCGCGCACGTTGGCGCACGATCTCGCTGGCGAGCGCGTGGTACTCTGTCTGGGCAACCCCGGAAACTATGCCACCACCCCGGACGGGCCCGCGTTCAAGGTACCAATTGAGGACGCCGCTCTTGGGATGCTCATGCAGTCGGACCGGTTACCGCTCGATCGTACTGGGGCGTTCCTCGACTGGACGGGGGCTGAACGCGCGTGGTGAGCATCGTGCCGTGATGCGTGCCGCGGTTCGTGCCGCCTCGGTACCCTTGACGAATACCTCGCCGGAGGTCGTCGTGCGCTGGGGCCTGGTGCTCGCTTTCGCCGCGGCCTGCTCCTCCGCTCCGGCTCCCGCTCCGGCCCCGGTACCGGCCGGCGCGGGGGCGCGATCGGCGGTGCCGACCGAGAAGAGCGGGTCAGCAGGCGTTGGTGCGCAGGCCGTCGTCCCCGTACGCGTCACCTACGTGTTGCGTGCGTTGCGTCCGTCGCTCGATTCGCTCTTTCCCGCGCGTGATTCACTGTCGGCGGCTCAGTGTGCCACGGCGAAGGGACTGGTCTGTCACCAGTACGTGTATCGCCGCGAGCCGCTTGTGCTACACAGCGAGGGCAATCGACTGCTGATCGATACGGAACTCGCGTATCGCGCGCGGCTCGGTGTGGTGGGCGGAGCGCGGGTGGCGAGTTGCGGCTACGCCCCCGAGACCATGCGTCGCGCCTCGCTCTCCATGAGCACCGCCCTGTACTGGCGGCGCGATTGGCGCATTGGTGCCCAGGAGACCCGGCTTGCGGCCACGTTGCGCGATGAGTGCCGCGTGACGGCGCTCGAGGTGAATGCCACGCGTACGCTGCAATCGGTTGTTGACAATCAGCTTGGGCGCTTCGCGGCGCAGGCCGATACCGCCATTCCCGTAGCGGCCGACTTTCGCCCCCTGGCCGATTCGCTCTGGCGCAGCTTTCTCGAACCCACCGCGCTCGATTCGCTGGGCACGCTGTGGATGCTACTCGAGCCGGAAGCGGTGCGCGTGACGCCGTTCGTCGGCGCCGGCGTGAACATCACCACCACCATGGTTCTGTATGCGCGCCCGCGTATCGTGGCCGGAGCGCGTCCTGCCGTGCGCGCGCGTCCGCTGCCGCCACTGACACTCGGGACGGCGCCCGCCGACTTCATCGTGCCGGTCACGGTGGAGTTGCCCTTCGCGGAGTTGTCGCGTCGTGCCACCGAACTGATGATCGCCGAAACGGCAAAGCAGTCGGTCAAGGTCGATACCGTGTTCGTGCGCGGGGCAGGGGACACCATCACCGTGGATCTTGCGGTGTCCGGTGCGCTCCGCGGGCGCCTAGGGCTCGTGTCGCGCGTGCGCTGGGATTCGGTCGCCCGTGAACTCCGGCTCGATGACCTCGACTGGTCGCTGCAGAGTCGTGGCGCACTCTCGCGGGTGAAGGCGACACTGGCGGCGCCACTCGTGTCGCTCGCGGTGCGCCGTGCCACCAGTGGCGGCAAGGTGCCGCTCGGTGCGCAGCTTGATTCAGCCCGTACGGAGCTCATGGTGAAGCTCAACGGCCAGCTTGCGCCGGGGGTCGTGATGGGCAGCAGCGTGCGCGAGGTGCAGATTGTGGAGGTCGGCACCACCGCCACCGCCATCGTGGTCCGCGCGCGGCTCACCGGTCAGAGCGGGGTCTGGGTGCAGTAGGCGCCCGCTGTCTCGCCCTACATCTTCGGCATCAGGACCAACATGATCGCTTCTCGTATCTCGTTGCTGCTATCAGCTGTACTACTCACGTCATCGCTCCGCGCACAAACGATCCCCGCACCTCAGGACTCGACCACTGCGCGGCTCATGCAGCGGCTCGCGACCTTGTCGGCCGACAGCATGGAAGGGCGCCGCACCGGCACACCCGGTAGCGCACGCGCCCGTGCATGGATCGTGCAGCAGCTCAAGGCCATGGGGGCACGACCGGCCGCTGGCGCGTTCGAGATGCCGTTCATGTTCCGCGGCCGGGGCATGGCGGCGGGCGACAGCGCGGCGGGCGTGAACATCATCGCCCGTATTCCGGGCCGTACACCCGGCGGTCCGGTCCTGGTGATCAGCGCCCACTACGATCATCTCGGTGTGCGCAATGGCGAGGTCTTTAACGGCGCCGACGACGACGCGAGCGGCTGCGTGGCCATTCTCACGATCGCCGAGCGATTGCTGAAGGACCCGCCGCAGCACGACGTGCTCGTGGCCTTCTTCGATGCCGAAGAGATGGGGCTGCAGGGGGCCCGCGCCTTCGTGAATGCGCCGCCGGTGCCGCTCGCCTCAATTGCGGCGAATCTCAATCTGGACATGGTCGCTCGGCAGGATGCGGGCACGCTCTGGGTGTCGGGCACCTCGCATTCCCCGTTCCTCAAGCCGCTCGCCGAAGCGGCCTCGAAGGCGTCGGGGGTGGCGGTGCGCTTCGGACACGACACGAAGGACCTCAAGCCCGGCGACGACTGGACCGGCTCCTCGGATCACGGCGCGTTCCACGGCAAGGGTATCCCGTTCCTGTATCTGGGCGTGGAGGACCACCCTGACTATCACAAGTCGGGCGACGACGCGGCGAAGGTCGATCCCGCCTTCTACCGGAGCAGCGTGGAGTTCGCGGCCGCCCTGGTGCGGCGACTCGACGCGGCAACGGGGACGTTCGCGCGGTAGTTCGCCGGGGGCCTCCGTGCCTCCTCCTCTCCGCGTCGCCATCCCCCCGGAACGACGAAGGGCCGTCTGCATCGCTGCAGAACGGCCCTTCATGATTCCCTGCCGGCTCGAGGATGATCCTGAACCGGATGAACCCGTGTTACCGGGCGCCGATCAGGAGATCGCGTGCCCAGAACGAGCCGGCAAAGGGACTGGAACTAGACAATTGATCACCTCCTCGAGATAGGGTGGGACATCGGGTGTGAACTTCCACCGATTTACTGCCCCGTTCGGTTGGCTCGCCGCTCCGGCTGGCTGCCGGGCACACGCCTCGTTGCGGTTACGCGGCCGCTCCTCCGCGATGCGGATTATGGTATGGCCTGACGCGCGGGAGAGCAATAGAGAATTGCGAAAAATGTCACATTTCTGTTGTTCGGAGGCGCCGTCCGGCGCCCCCCTCTTTCCCGGCCGGGCGTGGCGGCCACCCCCTCGGCGGTGCCCGCCGCATTCCTTCCTTCGGCCGCGTTCGCGAGGCATCGTTCCGTGGTCCGTTGTTTCCCACCTGTACCCCTGCTGCCTCCCATGCACTCCCCCTCCTGCCGTGCGCCGTGGCGCGCCGTCCTTTTCACGGCCCTCGCCCCCGCTCTGATCGCCGCGCCGGCCCTCGCCGACGCCCAGTCGGCGTCTCGCGTCGCCACCACCGGCGCCGCCGCGACCCCGCTGCCCAAGGGCCCGCGCGCCATGATGCTTGGCGACTGGTATCGCGTGGTGAACGTGAGTTCCCCCGCCGTCTCTCCGGACGGCAAGCGCGTGGCCATGACCGTCACGAAGGCGGTCGAAGGCGAGAACCGCCGGCACAGCGAGGTGTGGGTCGTAAACACGGCGGGCGGCGAACCGCAGCGATGGACGTCCCCCAACGCCGAGAGCAGCAACCCGCGCTGGTCGCCCGACGGCAAATACCTCTTCTTCAGCTCTCAGCGGGCCGGCGGCAAGGGCAACAGCTGGGCGATCCGTCTCGACCAGCCCAGCGGCGAAGCTGTACAGGTGGAGACGTATCCGAGTGGGTCGATGCCGGCCGACGGTTCGTTCGCGGTGTTTACCGATGCCGCCACGCCCGCGCCGCAGGTGCCGGCCGGCGATCCGTTCGCGCAGCAGCAGCCCATGGCACGGCCGCCGTTCGACGCCATCACGCGCCCGGCGATGCCGACGCGCTTCGACGGGCGGCATGTGGTGGACATGACCTACAAGAACAATGGCACCGGATTCGTGCCGGGCCGGCGTACGGCGCGGGCGTGGCGTCCGCAGCAGCTGTTCCGGCAGGCGGTGGGCGATACGGCGAAGAAGCAGCTCACCACCGTGGCGTATTCGCACCGCAGTCCGGTGGTCTCCCCCGACGGCCGCTGGATCGCGTTCATCGCCGATGTGAGGCTCCGCGCCGACAGCATGGTGGACATGGAGCGTGATTCGCTCGCCAAGCTGCCGTACGACAAAGTGCGCGACGAGGCGGAGCGGAACGACGCCGATATCTACGTGATCGACGCCAACGGTGGGACGCCGCGCAAGGTCGCCGAGTGGATGGGGGCAGAGTCGGATCTCACCTGGTCGCCTGATGGCAAGCAGCTGGCGTTCATCGGACGTCCGGCGCGCACGAAGAGCGCGCGCGTCTACACGGTCGACGTGGCCGGGGGCCAGCCGCGCAATCTGCTGGGTGACTGGCAGTTCGAGCCGAGCGCGATCGACTGGCTGAAGACCGGTCTCCAGTTCTCCGCCGACATCGGTGGACGATCGGCGGTGCTCAAGGCGGATCTCACCGGCAAGAACGCCCCGAAGGAGCTGGTTGGCGGGCGCCGGCAGATCCGCGGCACGAGCTACGACGCGAGCGGCAAGGTCATGGCGTTCGTGGCCACCAGCATGACGAAGCCCACGGAGCTGTTCGTGGCAAATGGTGATGGTACCGGTGAGCGCAAACTGACCGGCTTCAACGACACGGTGAACGCCGATGTGGTGTGGAGCGACGCGGAGCGCTTCACCTACAAGAGCGTGGGCAACCTCGAGATCGAAGCCTGGTTGATGAAGCCGTACAACTACGAGGCGGGGAAGACGTATCCCATGGTGATCTACATCCATGGCGGCCCGCATTCGGCGTACGGCGAAGGATGGTTCGACGAGTTCCAGAACCTCGCGGCGCAGGGGATGTTCGTGCTCTTCACCAACCCCCGCGGCTCGAGTGGCTACGGCGCCGACTTCACCTACAGCACGCGCGGTCGCTGGGGCATGGAAGACTACGAGGATCTCATGAAGGCCGTGGACATCGTGGCGGCGCGCCCCGATGTGGACAGCACGCGCATGGGGGCCACCGGCGGGTCCTACGGCGGCTTCATGACTACGTGGATCGCCACCAAAACCGATCGCTTCAAGGCCATTGAGACCGATCGTACGATCACCGACTGGACGTACTGGTACGGAGCAAGCGATGCGCAGGGGCTGACCGAGTTCGAATTCTACGGCAAGCCGTGGGACAACCAAGCACTGTACGACACGCTCTCCCCCATCCGCTACGTGCGCAAGGTGAAGACGCCCATGCTGATTGTGCAGAGCGAGGAGGATCACCGCACGCCGATGGGGAGCGCCGAGATCTGGTTCATGTCGCTCAAGAAGCAGGGCGTGCCGGTGGAGCTGGTCCGCTATCCGCGTTCGAACCATGACCTGAGCCGAAGCGGTGAACCGTGGCTGCTGGTGGACCGCCTCGGTCGCCTGCGGCAGTGGTTCGGCTACTGGCTGCTGGGGCAGAAGGTCGGAGCCGCCGCCAACTGAGTGGCGGGCGACGGAAACGGGGGCGCTGCATTGCAGCGCCCCCGTTTTCATTTACACGGCGAAGCAGTAGAACAACCCATTGCCGCCCGTGGCCTGCAGATTCTTCTGACCGCATCCCCGTGACGGGTGAGCAAAGTTCCAGCTGGTGGGGTTGGTGCCACCCCCCTGGCGGTCGTGATGTCCGACCGATGCGCTGCCGGTTTCGGCGTTGCTCGTCCAGTTGCTGCAGGTGCTGTCGCCATCGCCGGGCTGCACACGTCCATCGAGGGTGGAGCCGGTGAGGATGTCGTGCATGTTGGGCTGATCACCGCGCCCGTTGACCACGACGCCCTTCTCGGTGACGCTGTTCTCCTTGCTCAGCTTGTTGCCGTCGCTGTGCAGGTCATCCACGCTGGTGGCGATCACCACGCCCTTCGCATTCTTCCACGGCCCCGTGCCGATACGGTCACGGGCATGGATGGCCTGTGCCCCACCCACGGCCTGCTGGCTCAGGTAGGCGTGCCACGTCTTGCCCTTCACACCCGCGGCGTCCGCGAGGCTGGCGCAATGTCTGTCGGCGCCGGCGAGTCCGCCAAGGTTGGCGCCATCGCCGGGCCCCGCACTCGTGATGAAGAAACTCATGTCCTGCTGGGCGATGAACGACGCGGGCGAAGCCGGTGGCGGCGAGACGACCAGCGATGCCGAAAGCAGCGTAATCGGGAGCGACAGCGTGATCATGTGGCGATCTCCTGGAAGTGAAGGGGACGAAACTACGGGTGCAACACGGTGATACCGGCCGCACGACGCGTCACGGCACCGGCAGAGTAGGGCAGGGGAACGAAGCGGTTGGCCGCCCACAACGGGAACAGATTGGCATAGAAGGCGCTGCGAGGATCGCCGCTTTGCCCGGGAGAATTGGTCACGATCGCGTTATCCCAGTCGCCTACCTCGATGACCACGCGAAGGCTCGCGCCGTGGTTCTGGTTGTCGACATTGGCGGTGGCCAGCAGCGTGTTGCCGTATCCCCCGCGCGGCAGCGGACCGGGGGACAGCACGCGCTGCAGGGAGTCCGTCACCAGCGCGTGCAGCGGATGCGTGATGCGGCTGTGGTGCAACCGCGCGTCACCGTACCGCCATGTGCTCATGTCGTCACCGAACCGCGTGCGCAGATCCTGCAGCGCCTCGCTGAAGGCGCGGGACAGAATGCGGTTGCGGGCCTCCATCGGCTGTTCGCCAAGCAGGCTGTCGGGACGCGTGAGCCACTGCACCGTGCGGGACAGCGGTACGGAGCGGAGGATGGGGCGTACGGCGGGCGGCAGGGCCAGGTCGGCCGTCTGCGTGGCCAGCTTCCGCTCCCACGCCACGTAGATCGCCGCCGCGCGCGATTCGGCCGTGAGGGTATGGTCCCACGCCAGGAGCGTGTCACGTGCCGCTTTCGCCACGGGCGAGGTGAGCTCGAGGCCGCTGAGCAGCGGTACGAGGGCGCGGGCGGGAAGCGACACGGCATCGTGCTGCAGGGCACCACTGCTCGCCACCGTCGCCTGGCGTGTCGTATCGAGGACCTGCTGCAGGCGATCGTGCCGGAACGGGTCCGACCACGTGCGCGCGAGCGCGTCGAACCGCGCGTATGTCGGCGCCACGTTGAATGCGTTGGCGGTTCCCACGAAGCCCCGTGCCGGATTGGTCTCGCTCGGGAGCTCCGGAATGGGGAGCAGTCCGCGCCACTCGAAGCGTCCGTCGCCTGGCACCGGCATGAGCCCGTCCCACGATGGCCGGACCGGCGCGGCGCCGGCCGTCTGCCAGCCGATCGTGCCACTGGTGTCGGCCCAGATCCAGTTGAGTGCGGGCATGCGCGCGTACGAGAGTGCGGCGCGAGCCTCGCTCCAGGTGCGCGCCTGATCGAGGCGAAGGCTCGCGAGATAGGGGGCGCCGCCCACCTCCAGCCAGCCGGCCCGGAGTGCCACTGCCATGTGCCGCGTGCTGTCTACGTACAACACCGGGCCGTGTCGCGTGTACTGCAGCGCGACCGTCTGCGTGGCGCCACCCTTCACGCGCACACGGTCACGCACCGTCTCGAACGCCACGAACGCCCCACGGTACCGATAGGACGCATTGGCGGCGTCGAGTTCGTACACGTAGAGGTCTTCGCTGTCGATGCCGAAGATCGTGAGCCCCCACGCCGCATGCGGGTTGTGCCCGATCGCCACGCCGGGGATACCGGGCTCGCCGCCGCCGATCACGTCCCATCCCGGCGCCTTGAGGTGTACGAGATAGCGCAGGGAGGGTACCGTGATGGCGCGGTGCGGATCGTTCGCCACGATCGGGCGTCCGCTGGCCGTGCGCTGGCCGCTGATCACCCAATTGTTGCTCTCCCAGCGGTCGGCCTCACGCTCGACGGTGCTGTCGGCCCCACCAGCGCGACGCCACAGCGGTGAGAGTTCGTTGCTACGAAACGACGGGGCGTTGCGCGAGCCGCTGTAGTCGGTAAGCAGCTGCGCGTCGGTGGCAGTGCCCACGAGCCTTGCCACCAGTGAATCGAGTGACAGGCGCACGGTGGCAGGCTCGAAGTTGCGGCGGCGCGTAACCGCCTCGCCGCCGATGGCGCGCACGGCTCTGGCAAGGTTCGCTTCGTCGCTCGCGTTGCTGGCGAGGGCGTTGTGTCGCGACACCACGACGGCGGGGGTCCACCTGCCCGGGGTGATGCCAAGCGCAGCAAGGTCCGGGGGCATGAGTGAGGGATCCGCTTGGACCCGCGCCACCCAGGCATTGATGCCGTCCACGAACGCCTGAATGATCGTCTCGCCGCGCGGATGATAGTGCGCGAGTTCCGCCTTCATGCTACCTCGGTAGCGCATGAGTCGCGCTGCGCGATCGCGGGCGACCCATCGCGGACCCAGCGCCTCAGCCATCGTGCCCGTGGCCTGTCGTCGCCAGAGCTCCAATTGAAACAGGCGATCGCGAGCCGCGCTGTACCCCTGTGCGAAGAACAGGTCGTGTTCGTTCTGCGCCTCGATGTGCACGATGCCGGCACTGTCGCGGGTCAGCGTCACCCGTGCCTGCACCCCGGTGGTGCGGAGCATCTCCTCGGCGCCCTGCGCCGACACTGTACCGGGGGGAACGGACAGGCCGGTCGCAGCGGCGGCGGCGAACAACAGCGCGATCGATTTCATGATGATATGTGCGGAGTGTCCATAAGCAGCGCGGCGGCGAAGTCGGCCACGATGTCACCGGCCGCGCGAATGTCGTGAATGGCATCGACGCTGCGCCCGGCCTGCCAGTAGTCGCTGTTCGCCCCCTCCACACTCGACTGCTTGAGCTGGCGCAGCGATCGCAGGGCATACCAGGTACGGATCCAGTGCTTGGTCTTGCGACCACGGAACATCATGCGGGCAAACGGCCCCACCGTGGTACCGAGGCGCTCCACGTAGGGGGTGCGCAGCACCGACACGGGGACGCCCGTGAGTCGCTCGGTGAGAACCACGTCTTTCGACGAGGCACGCACGATGGCCTCCTTGTACCGGGCGTCGGAGTTGCACTCCGTCGTAGCGATGAAGCGAGTGCCCAGCTGCACGCCAGCGTAGCCCGTGTCGAGCAGCGCACGGAACTGCGCGGCCTCACCCACGCCGCCCGCGGCCACGACCGGCAAGCCAAGGTCACTCACCTCCTCGAGCAAGGCGCGTGCATCCCGTGATCCGGTGTGGCCACCGGCCTCGCGATTGACGGCCACGAATCCGTCGACGCCACCGTCGCGCCCCTTGAGCGCCCACTTCTTTTCGGTGATGTCGTGGTACACCACGCCGCCAGCCGCATGCACCCGATCGCACACCCAGCGTGGATTGCCAAGGGACGTGAGGAAAAAGCGCACGCCTTCCTCCAGTGCCGTCTCCACCCAGCGCACCATGCGGTTGTGATAGGTCTTGCTGCTCGCCTCGATCAACGCGTTGAAGCCGATCGGGGCCCCGCCGCTGAGGGCATGGATACGACGCAGCCCCTCGCGAAACTCGTAGCCGTGCACATAGGTGAGGGCAATCGGCTGCACGATGCCGAGGCCTCCGGCCTTGCTTACCGCCGCCACCAGTTCCGGATTGCTGCACGGGTACATCGGTCCGCAGATGAGCGGCACGCGAATGTGCGCATGGCGGGTCAGGGGCGTGTCCACTACAGGACGATCGGAGGTCGACGACCGCGTCATGCGCTCACCGGTGGGGAAAGGCGCCAATGTACGGTGCACCGCGAGACCACGTCGCCAGCGACGTCGGTGATGATCGCCACCACGTCGTGCGTGCACGGCTCGCTCACGTCGAGCGGTGCCTCGGCGTGCGTTTCACACACCAGCAGGCCGCGGGCCTTCTTCACGTATTCGATCGAAAGCCCGGTCACGATGCCGCGCACACCCGCAGGCAGGGCCGTGAGCAGCGCGACGCCACTCGTCATCTCCGCGAGATTCACCAGCGCCACCGCGTGGACCGAGGCCAGATGGTTGCGCACGGCCCGGTGGTCACGCAACTCCACCCGAGCGTATCCGGCGCGCACGTGCGTATACACCCCACCGACCGAGCCGGTGTAGGGGGCGGTCCGTCCCACGGCCCAGCTGAACAGGCGCTTGCCAAATGGGAGGCGGGAGAGACGGTGCCAGTTGGCAAGCAGCTGGCGTCCGGGGGAGGGATTGGCGGTGGGCACGGAGAGTCGCAGGTGAGGAATGGTACGCAGAGGCTACCTGTCGGCTGGCAAACCCGCCACCTTGGCCGGGACCGTTCCGGGACCCTCTATCTTGCAGGCGTCACCGATTTCTGGCGGAACCGGACGGGGCTGGCGCCGAGTTTACTCACGTGGCCCCCATCCAGGCCACAGACCGTTTGGACTTCTCTCCTGGTACGCGATGGCGCCGGCTCACCTGTTCAATGTCTCTGACCTTGCCGCCGCGCACCCGCTCGGCACCGTCAGCCCCGTTGGCGTGCTGCTGCTGGCGCTCCAGGCCTGGCTGTTGCTCGTGCTGCTCGTCCGGCTCATGCCCGGGTACTCACGTCGCCCGCCGATCGCGCCACGAACCGTGCCGCGCCGCGATACGAGGGTCTCGGTGATCGTGACCACCTTGAATGAGGTCACGCGCGTGGGTCCCTGTCTCGAAGGGCTCATGCAGCAGCAGGAGCCGATGCTCGAGGTGCTTGTGGTGGACAGTCGGTCCACCGACGGGACCCGCGAACTGGTGGAGGCCGCCTCACGCCGTGATCCGCGTATCCGTCTCGTCACCGATGATCCGCTGCCCCCTGGGTGGGTGGGCAAGGTCTGGGCCCTCGAGAACGGGCTGCGCGAGGCCCAGGGCGAGTGGGTCCTCGGAATCGACGCCGACACCGTGCCGGCGCCGGGGTTGGTCGGCGCCGTGATCGACGCCGTCGAGCAGGATGGCTACGACGTGGCCAGCTTCTCGCCGCAGTTCCGCGACCAGACCCCCGCCGAGCGCTTCGTGCAGCCCGCCATGCTCGTGACCTTGGTGTATCGCTGCGGAGCCGCCGGCGCCACGCAGCCGCCGCCGGACCGAGTGCTGGCCAACGGGCAGTGCTTCATCGCACGCCGCGACCTGCTGGTACAGTACGGCGGCTACGCGCCGGCCCGTGCCTCGTGGTGCGACGATGTCACGCTCGCGCGGCACCTCGCCGCCAACGGCGCGCGGGTGGGGTTCCTCGACGGCTCGAACATCATTCAGGTGCGCTCGTACGCCTCCCTTGCGGAGATGTGGCGGGAGTGGGGGCGCAGTTTCGATCTGAAGGATGCCACGCCCTTGTGGCGACGCTGGCTGGACGTGGCCATGGTGTGGGCGGTGCAGGCTCTCCCACTGCCGCTGTTGTTGATTGTGGGAAGCCTGATGGCCACCGGATCGGTGCAGCTCAGCGGCGCCCCGAACGCGATCCTCTGGCAGGCGCTGCTGGTTGTGAACGGCTCGGCGCTGTTCATCCGGCTGTTCATGCTGTGGGCCCTGCGCGGCTGCTATGCCGAACGCGGATGGAGCTTCTGGTGCTCATGGCTCTCCGACATCGCCGCAGCGTGGCGTCTTACGCTGAGCACCGCCCGGCGCCCCAAGGCGTGGCGCGGGCGACAGTTCTCAGAGCTGGCCGCGTCATAACCCGGCCGGGCCACGCGGACCGAGCGCGTCGCCGAATTGCTAAAGACGGGAAATAGATACGTGTTTTTGAGGTGCAAGCGGCGAGCGCGACCGTACTGCACATTTACCCCATGCGACTCACCCGATTCAGCGACAACGCCCTGCGTTGTCTCATGGTCCTAGGACTTGAGCCCGATCAGTGCATTACGGTGCATGCCATCGCGATGCGCATGAACATGTCGTACGAGCATCTCGTCAAAATCGTCCAGCGATTGGCTGAGCTCGGTTATGTCGAAACGGTACGCGGCCGTAATGGCGGAGTGCGCTTGGCGCGTGCCGCCGACACCATCAAGCTCGGCGAGCTCGTTCGAAAGACTGAAGAGAATCTGACGTTAGTGGAATGTTTCGACATGGCCACCAACACGTGTCCGATCGCCCCGGTGTGCACCCTCTCTGGTGTGCTCGAGCAGGCGTTGGATGCGTTTCTGGCGGTACTCGACAGCAGGACGCTCGCCGATGCGATTGGCCCGCGTGAGCAGCTCATTCCGCTCCTTCGGCACCACACGATCGTGGCGCGGGCGCCTGAGTCGCTCAGTGCCTGACGACGGGTAGGTCCGGGGCCTCGCCTGGTATCGATCAACGGTGCAAACAGGTGGGTGAGGCGCCCTTGAGTGTATGCAGAGGGCACGAAGACGCGTGGTCTTCGTGCCCTTCGTGTTTGCCACGGGATCGTGTCCCAGGTCACTGGGGTTCGGATAACGTTCGGGGCGACGTCTCTACTCGTCGTGGCGTCCCTGGATTCGTGCGGTGAGGGCACTTTCTGCGAGGCGTCTGGCGTTGACCATCTGCCTTACTGATGTGAGTGCCTCCGCTTCTCTGCGTGTCAGGCAGAGATGCGGTCGCGGCAGCTTCTGTTCGCCCTATGCCAGCCCTTCGCATGAAGCTCATCGTCGCCATCATCCGCCCCGAGAAGCTCGCCGACGTAAAGCGTGCCCTCTTTCAGGTTGGGGTCACCGGCATGACCCTCTCCCGTGTGAGCGGACACGGCGGTGAGCGGGACGTGGTGCAGCAGTACCGCGGCGAATCCGTGGTGCTGGAGTTCCACGAAAAGGTGCGGATCGAAATGGCCTGCTCCGAGGCATTCGTCGAGCGCACCATTCAGGCAATCTGCGACGGGGCCCGAACCGGCGACGTGGGTGATGGCAAGATCTTCGTCCTGCCCCTCGAGCGCACCGTGCGCATCCGGACCGGTGAGCGCGACAATGAGGCATTGACTGCCATCAACGCGGACGAAGTCATGTGGCAGACGCAGCTCGAGATGCGCGTGCCAACGCTGGGAGATCGCTGATGTCATTCCTCCCCTCGCTGCGCGCGCTCCCGCTGCTGCTCGTTGCTCAGGAGCCCGCCACCTCCACCATCTCGGCCGGTGACACGGCGTGGGTGCTCATGAGCACCGCCCTCGTGCTGCTCATGGTCCCGGGCCTCGCGTTCTTTTACGGTGGGCTCGTGCGCACCAAGAGCGCGCTCAATACCATGCTGATGAGCCTCGCCGCGCTTGCGGTGGTTACGGTGCAGTGGGTCCTTTTCGGCTACAGCCTTGCCTTCGGACCCGGCTCGTCGTGGATTGGCGGCTTTGCTCACGTGGGCTTCGCAGGGGTGACCGCCGCGGCGAACCCCACGTATTCGGCGCTGCTGCCACATCTGTTGTTTGCCGCCTTCCAGGCCATGTTTGCCGGCATCACCGTCGCGCTCTTCTCCGGTGCCGTAATCGACCGCATGCGCTTTGTGGCGTACCTGGTGTTCGGGGTGATCTGGACCACGATCATCTATGATCCGCTGGCGCATTGGGTCTGGGGTGACGGTGGCTGGCTGCGCCAGCTTGGCGCCCTCGATTTCGCCGGCGGGACGGTGGTGCACATCAGCGCCGGCACCACGGCCGTGGTGCTCGCGATGTTCCTCGGCCCCCGGCGCGACTTCAAGCGCATTCCCAATGTGCCGCACAACGTGCCGTTTGCGCTGCTCGGGGCCGGTCTCCTCTGGTTCGGCTGGTTCGGCTTCAATGCCGGCTCCGCACTCGCCGCTGACGGCATTGCCGCCAATGCGCTCGTGACTACGCATGCCGCCGCCGCCGCGGCCATGGTCGCGTGGGTGATCATGGAACTCGTGAAGGGGGGGCGTGCCACTGCCGTCGGGGCTGCCACCGGAGCTGTGGTGGGGCTAGTGGCGATCACGCCCGCCGCCGGCTTCGTGACGCCGATTTCGGCGATCATGATGGGCGTGCTCGCGGCCCCGTTCTCATTCTTCGCACTGCACTATCGCCCGAAGACGCGCCTCGACGATACGCTCGACGTGTTCGCCTGTCACGGCGTGGCCGGCATCATGGGCGCCGTACTCACCGGGGTCTTTGCGTCGAAGGCCGTGAACCCGATCGGTGCCGATGGACTGCTGCACGGCAACCCGTCGCTCATCGGTGTGCAGCTGCTCGCCGTCATCGCCACGATCGCCTTCGCCGCGATCGCCAGCACGGTGATTCTGGTGGCGCTCAATGCGATCATGCCGCTGCGCGTGCCCGTCGATGTGGAGGTGCAGGGGATCGACATCGCCGAACATGGCGAAGAAGCCTACCATGGCGGTGACCTCTCCGATCTCACCGGCCGCAAGACGGCGCTCGGCGACGCCGTGGTGCTGAGCGCGACGGAGCTCAAGGGGATGCCGCGCGTGGCGTGAGGCGGCCCGCTCTCCGAAGCCGCGTCCTTACGGGGACGCGCACGTCGGCGACGGAACGCAGAAGGCCCGCTCGAAGAGCGGGCCTTCTGCTATATCGGGACGCGCAGGTTACGACTCGAAGCCGCCCTGCTTCTGCTTGAGCCACGTCAGCGGGATCACGAACAGCGGCGACAGGAACAGCCCGAGCAGGATGTTGATCCAGGTGAGCGCCATGTAGTAGGCGGTCATCCCGAACGATGCCCAGATGGTGCCGAGGGTGCCGTGATATTCCACTGAGGTTCTCCGATGACGATAAACGGCGACGCGGTGCGCCCGAACACGACAAGGCTAGTCGAGTCCGGGCGGCGGTGGTAGGGGGCAGGGCCCAAAGGCAAGACCCGAAGGCGAGGCACCGCGCCACGGCCGTGGCCCCACGGATGGGGCTGGATCAGCCGGCACGGTTGACGATGGCGGGGCCTCGACGCTTTGCTTCGGAATGGTCCGCGACACCGCCGAGTTCCCGGAGATCTTTCCCGGCGACTACCCCTCCGATGACATCCCTCCCGGCGAGCTCCTTCGCGCCGTGCTCGAGGTCGCGCTGGCCGCGGTGCCGGGACAGCTGGTACTGGCCGTGTCGGGGGGGCGCGATTCCATGGCGCTGCTGCACGCGATGGCGCGCTGGGCGCCCGAGCGAATCGCGGCGGTGGCCACCTTCGACCACGCCACGGGCGTGTACGCCACCGATGCCTGCAGTCTCGTGGCCGCCGAGGCGCGGCGGCTCGGGGTGACGGTGGTGCGCGAGCGGGCGCGCACGGTCGGTACCAGTGAGGCCGCCTGGCGGGATGCCCGCTGGAGCTTCCTGCGGCGGGTGGCGCGCGGCTTCCGCGCCCAGGTGGCCACGGCGCACACGCGCGACGATCAGCTTGAAACGATCCTGATGCGGGCGTTGCGCGGCAGCGGTGCACGTGGACTGGCCGCGCTCGCGGCGCCGTCGCCGGTGGTGCGCCCTTGGCTCCGCGTGTCGCGCGGTGAGTTGGCCCGCTGGGTGGACACTGAGCAGCTGCCGTATCGCGAGGATCCCATGAACGCCTCCCTCGAGTTCCTGCGTGGCCGCGTTCGCCACCAGCTGCTCCCCACGCTCGAAGCGGCGTCGCCGGGCTTCGGCGCCGACCTGCTGGCCATGGGAGAGCGCGCGGCGGCCTGGCGGCGTGATGTGGAGCGGTGGCTCGATGCCAGCGGCGTGATCGTCAACGGGGAAGGGACCCGCTGCAGCCTCCCGGCGCGCCTGCTTGAGCAGACCACCGTCGAGGGGCGGGCGGTGATCTGGCCGGCGCTTTGTGCCCGTGCCGGGGTGACCCTCGACGCGCACGGAACCCGCGCGGCCGTCCGGTTTACCACCACCAATCGCCGTGGCGCCCACATCACGTTGGCCGGCGGCGCGACCGTCGAGCGGCGTTGCGACTCCCGGGGTGACGTGTTCGATGTGCGCCGCGCCGGCGGTCAGGGGACAGCATGGCCGGTGCATGCGGGACCCTCTGACGCGCTGCCTCCCCGATTTGGGCGGTGGCGCTGCCGTCGTCTTGGTGTGGAACCGCTCGCCAACGATCCGTGGACGATCGGGTTACCGGCGGGGGTACCCGTCGTCGTTCGCCCGTGGGCCGAGGGCGATCGCATCAAAACGGCGGGGGCACCAGCAGGGAGGCGGGTGACTCGATACTTTTCGGAGAACCGGGTGGCCGTGCTCGATCGACCATCGTGGCCCGTCGTGCTCGTAGACGATGAGCCGTTCTGGATTCCCGGAATTTGCCGCGGTCTTGCGGCGCCGTCCCGGCCCGGAAGGCCGGATCTGATCTGGTACCGGTGTGAGCGCGAGTTTGACTGAGCATTCAGGGGCGACTTCTGCAGGAGCGGCCGCGGATCCGCGGCTCGACGGGCGCGCCGTCAAGCGCATCGCTTTCGATGCGCCCGACATCGCGCAGCGCGTTCAGGAGCTTGGCGCGGCCATCACGGCGGCCTACCCCGAAGGCGACCTCCTGGTGCTGGGGCTGCTCAAGGGCAGCTTCATCTTCCTGAGCGACCTCGTGCGCCACATTGCACGCCCCTTGCAGGTGGACTTTCTCGTCGCCTCATCCTACGGCAATGCCATGGAGTCCAGCGGCGTGGTGCGTCTGCTGTACGATCCGGAAACGGAACTGGAAGGCAAACACATTCTTCTCGTCGAGGACATCGTCGACTCGGGTCGTACGCTCAACCGGCTCATGCACCTGCTTGGTGAGCGGAAGCCCAAGTCCCTGGAAATCTGTGCGTTGCTGCACAAGCACATCGCCACCGAGCTCCACCACCCCACGCGGTTCATCGGGTTCGATGCGCCGCATGAATTCCTGGTCGGCTACGGACTGGATCATGCCGAGGACTTCCGGCATCTCCCGTACGTGGCCAGCCTGCAGTAAGGCGGTCACCCTATGGCACCAAACATGACGCCCTCGCCGAAGAAGCCCACCAACTGGGGCCGGATTTCCAAGACGGTTTCGTTCTGGATCCTCGTTCTGCTCATCCCGGTGGCCTTCCTCTCCTACGGCAACGGTCGCGAAGCGGCCGCACCGGAAATCGGCTACTCCGATTACCGCCAGCAGCTGGCCGCCGGCAACATCAAGTCGGCCACCTTCACCGACAATGTCCTGTCGGGGCAGTTCAATCAGGAAGTCCGCATCGCCAACCGCCCCGCGAAGAAGTTCACGGTGCGGCTGGTCAACGGCATCGCCCCCAAGGAGCAGGAAGATCTCTACAAGGCCGGCGTGAAGACCGCCGCCGCCGAGCCGCGCGCGAATTTCGGCAGCCTGCTCGTCACGATGCTGCCGTACATTCTGCTCATCGGCTTCTGGATCTTCCTGTTCCGCCAAATGCAGTCCGGTGGCAACAAGGCGTTCTCGTTCGGCAAGTCCAAAGCGAAGCTGCTGAGCGGCGATACGCCTAAGGTCACCTTTGCCGACGTGGCCGGTGCCGATGAGGCCAAGGTCGAGCTGCAGGAAATCATCGAGTTCCTCAAGGACCCCCAGAAGTTCACGAAGCTCGGCGGTCGCCTGCCCAAGGGCGCGTTGCTCGTGGGCCCCCCGGGTACTGGCAAGACGCTGCTCGCCAAAGCCGTGGCCGGCGAGGCAGGGCGCCCGTTCTTCAGCATGTCAGGTTCCGACTTCGTCGAGATGTTCGTTGGGGTGGGCGCGTCGCGCGTGCGCGACCTGTTTGAGCAGGGCAAGGCGCACGCGCCCTGCATCATCTTCATCGACGAAATCGATGCCGTCGGTCGTCATCGCGGCGCTGGTCTTGGCGGCGGACACGACGAGCGCGAGCAGACGCTCAATCAGCTCCTCGTGGAGATGGACGGCTTCGAGTCCAACGACGGCGTTATCCTCATCGCCGCCACCAACCGTCCCGACGTGCTCGATCCCGCGCTGCTACGACCGGGTCGCTTCGACCGCCAGATCGTGGTCGACGCGCCGGACCTCCGTGGCCGCGAGGGCATTCTCAAGGTGCACCTGCGCAACAAGCCCATTGCCGACGACGTGAGTGTGACCTCGCTCGCG
>NZ_JBIJCN010000081.1:0-7052 GCF_044344655.1 Gemmatimonas sp. | reverse complement strand
AAAGCTCCGAATGTCGGTGCCCGTAGCACTCACCGCCGCGGCCACGTCGGCGTAGAGTCCGCGCCGATCGACGCCTTCGAGCGCCAGACGTACCACGAAGCGCTCGCCCGCCATCTCCTGCCAGTCAATCTCGAGGCGGCGTTCAGGCTCGTGCGCGAGCAGCAGCAGATTGGGACAGTCGCCGCGGTGAATGCTTACGCCGCGGCCGCGGGTCACGTAACCCACCACCTTGTCGCCAGGCACCGGCTGACAGCACTGCGCATAGCGCACCAGCAGCCCGTCCGCCCCCTGAATACGGATCCCCTTCCCCGTGCCCCGCACGCGGTCCACGATCCGCTCGAGCGTACTGGTCTTCTCGGCCGGCTCTGGAGTGGTATCAAGCAGCGGGTGCAGCAGCTTGAGCACCTGCAGCACATGTACATCACCCGCACCCACGCTCGCGATCAGATGGGCCGAGTCCTTGAGCTTGAGCAGCCGCGCGATCGGATAGAGATCATGGTCGTCGGCCTTCGGGAGACGGCGACGCCGCAGTTCACGCTCGAGGATTTCGCGCCCGAGGCGCATGGCCGACGAGCGCTCCTCGAGGCGGAGCAGCTGCCGGATCTTGTGACGCGCCTTTCCCGTGCGGACGTGCGCAAGCCAGTCCCGACTCGGCTTCGCATTCGGGTTGGTGAGAATCTCGACCGTCTCTGAGTTCTTCAGCTCACGAGACAACGGGGCGATACGGCCATTGACCTTGGCGCCGGCGCAGTGCGCACCAACCTGCGAGTGCACGGCGAACGCGAAGTCGAGCGGCGTCGCCCCCTTCGGCAGTCGGATGACGTCGCCGGTCGGCGTGAACACAAAGATCTCGTCCTGATACAAGTCGAGCTTCAGGAACTCGAGGAACTCGCCCGGCGTCTCGGCGTCCAGCTGCAGCTCCAGCACCTGCCGGAACCACGCGAGCTGCTTATCCAACTCGTCGGCACTGCGCGAGTGCTCCTTGTACAGCCAGTGCGCCGCAATGCCATAGTCGGCGGTCCGGTGCATGTCGCGGGTGCGGATCTGAATCTCGAACAGCTGACGCCCGGGGCCGAACACGGTCGTGTGCAGCGACTGATACCCGTTGCTCTTGGGCTGCGCGATATAGTCTTTGATCCGCTCCTGCACCGGCGTCCACCCATCGTGGATCACCCCGAGTGCGTGATAGCACTCGAGCACATTCGGCACGATTACACGGATTGCCAGCAGGTCGTAGATGTCCTCGTAGGGACGATCGCGCTGCTGCATCTTCTTGTAGATCGACCAGAGATGCTTCGGGCGGCCGGTCACCTCCACATCGGCGATCCCCGCCTCGGCCAGCCGCTTCTCCAACGGTTCGCGCATCTGCGCAATCAGCGCCTCGCGCTCCCCGCGCTTGGCGGCCACCATTTTGGCCAACGCCTTGTAGGCGTCCGGCTCGAGATGCTTGAAGGCAAGGTCCTCGAGCTCCCACCGTACCTTCGCCATACCGAAGCGGTGCGCCAGCGGAGCATAGAGGTCACGCGTTTCCTGGGCAACGCGCCGCCGCTTTTCCGGCGCCAGCCAGTCGAGCGTGCGCATATTGTGGAGCCGATCAGCCAGCTTGATGAGAATAACGCGGGCGTCCTTGGCGATCGACAGCAGCAGCTTGCGGTAGTTTTCAACCTGCCGCTCCTCGCGTGAGGACATCGGCAGGTTCGCGATCTTCGTGAGCCCATCCACGATTTGCGCGATCTCGGGCCCGAATTCACGCGACACGTCGCCCACCGTGATGTCGGTGTCCTCGACAATATCGTGCAGCAGCCCGCAGGCAACCGTGGTCGTGTCGAGCTGCAGGTCAGCCAGGATACGCGCGACCTCAACACAGTGCGATACGTACGGCTCGCCCGAGTGCCGCACCTGCCCCGCATGCGCCACCTCGGAATAGCGGTAGGCGCGCACGAGCAGATCGTGGTCGAGCCGATCGTAGGCGCCTCCCGCGCCCGGCCCGAACCCCGGAATCATTTCGTGCAGCGCGATCGTGGTCACGACGTGTCTCTTCTCCGCAAGACGAGTGAGGCAGCTCCCCTCCGCATTTTACGAGGGAAGGACCGCCACTGGCTAGTCGGAGGCATCACATTTCGGATCATGACGCATGCGCTTCGATACGTCCGACGCCGCCCGCTCAGAGTAGTCCCGCCTCCGCGAAGCTCACATACCGTCCCCGACCGATGATCACATGGTCGTGCACCGGGATGTCGAGGAGCCGACCGGCGGCGACCAGTTGTTCCGTTACCGCCCGGTCTTCGGCACTTGGCGTGGGATCGCCACTCGGATGGTTGTGCACGAGAATCACCGCCGCGGCTCGCTCGGCGATGGCTTCGCGGAAGACCTCCCGTGGATGGACGAGTGACGAGTTGAGCAGGCCACGCGTGATCAGGACATCCCGTTCAAGACGATGCTGCGCGTCGAGGATGGCCACGTGGAACTCCTCCACCGGCGCATCCTGCAGTCTGGGGGCGTAGGCAGCCGCCACATCACGCGGTCCCCGCAGCGGCATCCCCGGCGCCCTCGCTTCGATGGCCATCCGACGCCCCAGTTCGAGGGCGGCCTGGACGGTAGCGGCTCGCGCGGTCCCTACCCCGTGCAGTCGAGTGAGCATGGCGAATGGCATCGCGGCCAGTCGACCGAGGGACCCGTCACACCGCTCCATTAGCGACTGCGCGCAGGTGAGGGCCGAGGCCCCGCGTGCACCCGCGCCGAGCAGGGTGGCCAACAACTCGGAGGTGCTCAGGGCCTGAGCGCCCAACGAGCGTATGCGTTCCCGTGGGCGTTCGGCGCTCGGTAACTCCTTGATCCTCAGCACGGGCCTGCCATCATCCTGCTGTTCCGCCACGGACACTCCATCGCGCATGAGGTGATTGCTCGCTGAGTCGCCACGATGCCACCACTCTGGAGATCACGTGGTACCGGATCAGTGCGCGCATGGCCATTCGTGCATCGTGTAGGCAGGCGCGCCAGTATGTTTCTTGGATGACCACTGACTCGCCCCGCCCTTCCGCGCCCGCCACGTTCGACCCCACGTCGGACGACGAGTGGGCAGCACTCCGCGCCCTTGGTCACCGCATGCTCGACGATATGTTCGACGCGCAGCAGGGCCTTGCGACCACGCCCGTCTGGCAGGCGTTGCCCAGCGAGAAGCAGGCGTTGTTCCAGCAGGCGGGGCCCGAGGAAGGCGTGGGACCGGCGACGGCATACGAGCAGTTCCGCAGCCACATTCTGCCGTACGGCCTTGGCAACTGGCATCCGCGCTTTTTCGGCTGGGTCCAGGGCAACGGCACGCCGCTCGGTATGCTCGCCGACATGTTGGCCTCGGGCATGAACCCACACCTCGGGGGGTTCAATCAGGCACCAGCCATGGTGGAGCGACAGGTCATCGGGTGGTTCGCCGACTGGTTCGGCATGCCCGGTGCCAGCGGTCTCTTCGTCACCGGTGGGACGATGGCCAACACTCATGCCATTGCCTGTGCCCGCGTCGCGTTGGGTAGCCGGCAAGGCCGTAATGTGCGCATGGACGGCGTGCAGGGGTGGCCCAGTGCATCGCCCCCTTCCCCCATGGTGTTCTACGGTTCAAAGGAAACACATGGCTGGGCCTACAAGGCCGCCGAGTGGCTGGGGCTCGGCACCCGAGCCTTCCGGACGGTGCCCGTGCTTGCCGATTTCACGATTGACTTAGTGGCGCTTTCCCGGATGATTGCGGACGATCGGGCCGCTGGACTGACGCCGTTTTGTGTGATCGGTACCGCCGGCACGGTGAATACCGGCGCCACCGACGATCTGGTGGGGTTGGCCGACCTGTGTGCGCACGAGCAGCTCTGGTTCCATGTGGACGGCGCCTTTGGCGCGCTTGCCGCCCTGTCGCCGCTGACCCGAGAGATCGTGCGCGGCATGGATCGCGCCGACTCCGTGGCGTTCGACCTGCACAAGTGGGGATCGATGCCCTTCGAGTGCGCCTGCGTGCTGGTCAAGGACCCCGTCGTGCATCACACCGCCTTTCGCAACTCGGCGTCATATCTATCGGCAGGCGATCGCGGTCCCACGGCCGGTGGTATGTACTTCAACGAACGCGGACTCGATCTCACCCGGTCGTTCAAGGCGCTCAAGGTGTGGATGCAGTTGCAGGCCGATGGTGTGGAACGGCTCGGACGTGTGATCGCGCAGAACGTGCTCCAGGTCCGGCACCTCGTCGCACGGATCGATGCACACCCTGAGCTCGAGCGGCTCGCCCCGGCGCCGCTCAACATCGTGTGCTTCCGGTACGTGCCCACCTCCGTCGAGCTCACGGCAGCGGAGTACGACACACTGAACGCGGAGCTCTTGGCGCGGCTACAGGAAGGCGGGGTGGTGCTGCCGTCCAGTACGAGGATCGGCGGTGCCTTCGCGCTGCGGGTGGCGCACGTGAATCATCGGAGCGTCGACGCCGATATGGATTTGCTCATCGATACGGTCGTGGAAACGGGCCGCCTGATCATCGCGCAGCGCTGACCATGCCGAGCCGTGGCCCCCGTGTGGGGCCGGTGCGTCCGTCATGGGTACCGAACGTCGAACCGGGACCCATCGTCGTGATGGGTCCCGGTTGGCCGTTTGGATGCTGCGGGTGACACGCAGCGCTCAGCCGGGTGGGCGTGCCTTCGCGGTACGTCCCCCACCCGACGAGGACCCGTCGGAGCCCGAGCTGCCGGACGAACCCATGCCACTCGAGCCGCCACTCCCGATCGGCGGCGTGTACGCGGGGCTGATGTTGGAGCGGATGTCAGGATCGCTCGCACGAGTGTAGCCGCGGCCGTTGATCGCGCGCCCGCGAACGGTGCCCTCCCCCCCAGAGGGATTGACCGGAACGATGACCACCGGGCCGCCACCGTTGTTGAGGGGGTTCGCCCAGCCACCGAACCATCCGGGCCCGTATCCATACCCCCACCCAAGGGAGTAGGGATTGTAGCCGTAGCCGAGCGCCCCGAATCGCGCGCCCCACGGTGAGAAGTTCCCCCACGGATCGAAGGCACCGTACCGCCACCCGAATCCCCACGCCCCCATGCCGCCGGGGCCGTAGCAGAAGTCATCGAGCCCATCGCAGCGAGAACCGCCACCGCGCACGTTGGCACTCGAGGCCACGGTCGGCGCGACCACATCGGCGCCCGCGGTGATCGGGGTGGGGCCCACCTGAAACCGCTGCGGGTTGGCGAGGGCGACCATCACATCGATCACGCGCGACGGTACACCGGCATCCGCGAGTGTCACGAGCGTGGAGGCGTTCACCTTGGTCGCTTGTCCCGTCTCCAACAGCCAGGCCTCGGCGAGACTGGCCGGCACCTTGGTCGCGACACCAATCACCGCGGGCGTTTCCGCCGGGGCCCCAGTGGCCAAGCGGAGCGCCCTCGTGGATCTGACCGCACCAAACGTGAGCCCTGCGGGTGCACCGCTGTCCCCCAGGAAGCGGAAGCGCGCCACCGTCGTGGCCTCGTTCTTTCCGACCGCGAGGTTCTGCAGCTGGACCCACTGCCCGGCACTGTTCATGACCATCAGTCCGGTCTCCACCCGCTTCACTCCGCGCGTGCACGACAGCTCGGCACGCAGGATGAGGCGCGTATCGTCCGGATCCCATGCCGCGGACTCGGTACCGGCGCATTCGTCGACGGTCTTTTCACGACTGGTACCGGGGACGGGCACCGAGGTGCGCGACAACAAGGCGTCGCGATGATAGAGCGCGATGTCGATGGATCCGGGGGTGCTGGTGCTCGGGACTACGCACGCCCGGGTCGGCTGCTTCTCCGCGCCGATCTCCTCGAGGCCAATCCCAGCGTCCATCGTACGCCAGCAGCCGATCCAGGGCTGAAAGCGCGGGTCAATCCCGGAGGCTCTCTGGGCCCCTGCCCTCGGTGCCAGAACGGACAAGGCCACCGCCAGCGACGCGATCGCCAGTGAGGCTGATACTCGGTGCGTGACCGGGCTCGTATGCATAACCATCTCTCCGTGCACGGCGTGGGCGTGCGGATGAACCAGCGGGATCAACGTCAACGGACGCTCAGAAACGGAACTGAAGGCCGGTGGTCAGCCCGATTCCCGACATCGACGTATTGCCGAAGCCGGTGAAATCTCCGCGCAGTGGCGCACGCGCGTAATCGTATCGCACTTCGGTGTTGAGCGCGACCGTGGGGCGCACACTCCAACTCAGTCCGGCGGCCGCATAGCCGAGCGGTGCCCAGCCACTGGCGCTGAGGGTCGCGCGAAAGACGTCGAGGTTGCGCGACTCGCTGTCGATGAAATCGCCTTCCTGCTGAAAGCGATACCACATCGCGCCGCCGCCAGCGGCGACATACGGGACGGTCCGGGTTGGCACCCACGCGAGCCGACTGATCGTGCGACCGGCGGGCGCGAAGTTGTAACGGACGCCGACGCTGAGCGGGGTCCGCCGCAAGCGGGTTACCTGTTCGATCGGCAGGTCACTGTTGTCTACGAAGTCGCGGTACTCGGACTGCAGCCGGCGTGCGGAGGTGGCCCCCACAAGCTGCACCTCGACGCGCTGCGTTAGCGGGATGCCGATTTCAGCGCCGAGGTTGAGCCCCGTGTAGGCATTGGGGTTGAGCGTGAGGAGCGAATCGCTGAATGAGAACACCCCGTTCGCGGCATCCGGCCGAGCGGCGCCTACGCGGAGCGCCAAGGAGAACTTGGGGCGCCCGAAGAGGTAGTCGCCACCGTCCTGGGCGGTTGCACGCTGCGATGGCAGGGCGAGCCCGGACAGGAGGGCGAACGTGGCAGCGACAGTGGTGAGCGACTTCATACGGCGGGGGCCTCCGGAGGGTAGAGTGGGAATATACACGCTAGCCGATGTCGTGGTCCGAGGGGGCTGGAGGCGGCCGCACCGGAGGAGGAAGAGAGGATACGGGGGGCGAGCGTACGCCGCGATGAGTATGGTGGGGGGTACACAAAACAGCACCGCCCCTGGCATTCGTGAGGAATACCAGGGGCGGTGCACAGGGTGCCGGCGACGGCCTACTCTCCCGCGAGCTCTCGCC
>NZ_JBIJCN010000080.1:0-7063 GCF_044344655.1 Gemmatimonas sp. | reverse complement strand
TGGCGACGGCCGTGAAGGCAGCGACAACGAGCGAAGACAGTACCATGTGATTTTCAAGGGGTCAGAGTCGTTGAACGGCCGGCGACTGCTGGCGAACGCTGTCGAAAGCTATGGAATTCCTCGCTCCTGCGGTCCCCCCCATGACCCTGTCCGCGACCAAGCGCCCGCATGGCCTTCAGCACGGGCGTCGAGAGCGGCGGTTCGCACAGCGCGCGATAGGTCTGCTGTCGGCTGTCCCGTGTATTCCCGAGCGCACGATAGGCCGCGTGTTCAACGACGACCTCGTCGGGGCGTCCATACGCAAGACGCCCGTAACTGGACCACCGAAAGTGTCCGGGCGTGGCGCACATGCCGGCGCGGACCGGGTTCTGGTCGATGTAGCGGCTACACGTGAGGAAGTAGCGGGCCGACTCGATGAGGGACGACCGAAATCGTCCCTCCCACAGCGTGCCCGTTCGCGCGTGCCGACGATTGAACCGGCAGACATAGGTGCGCCCCATCCACTGAGTGAGACGCGCCACGCCGTCCTGCTGCGCGGGCGTCAGCAGGAGGTGGATGTGGTTGTCCATGAGCACATAGGCGTGCACGGCACACCCGAACCGCTGGCATCCCTCCGCCAGCAGCTCGAGGTAGAGCCGTCGATCCCGGTTGTCGTGGAACACGCGCTGCCGGTTGTTGCCACGCTGGATGTGGTGAACCGGCACGCCGTCGAGAATGATGCGCGAAGCTCGTGGCATAGGGGGGTAGGAAAGCGGTTGACTGTATCTGGGCCCCCAACCTGCGCCCCACCCACGAATTCTCCGTCATCAAAACGACTCGCCCATGACCATTTCAACGACTCTGACCCCTTGAATTCAACGACTCTGACCCCTTGAACCTTGAACCCCCCTTGAACGGCGCCCGGAACGGGATTGGCGGCCGGCGAGGGCGGACCGTAGCTTCGCGGCAGGCGGCGGCCGATTGGGCGCGCCGTGTCCCCTGCCCCGTACCGATGCGCCGTTCTCTGTCCTGGCTCCGCGCCGTACACCTGCTGGTCGGCCTCCTGCTGATCGGCGCCCCCGTTGCCGCACAGGCTCAAGGCGCGCAGGCCCAGGCCGCGCCCGGCTACCAAACGGACTTCACGAAGAACGAACTGGCCGCGCGACGGGCGCGGATCTACGAGGCCATTGGCACGAACGGCATCGCGCTCGTGCAAGGCGCCACCGGTACCGCGGGCCTCAGCGTATTCCGTCAGGCCAACGATTTCTACTACCTCTCGGGGATCGAGTCTCCCCACGCCTACCTGCTCCTCAACGGACGATCACGCACCACCACGGTCTATCTGCCGCATCGCGACGACGCCCGCGAGCGCAACGAAGGCAAGCTGCTCTCCGTCGAGGACAGCGCGCTCGTGATGCAGGTGGCCGGCCTCGAGCGCGTTCGTTCGCTCGATCGACTCGCGGAGGATCTCGTGAGCGCCGACCTGATTCGACCGCCGGCCATGATGATCCATACGCCACTGGCCCCCATGGAAACGGGCGGCGACAGTCGCGATGAACTACTGGCGGGACAAGCGCGCGCGGCAGCCGATCCATGGGACGGACGTCCGTCCCGGGAAGCGCATTTCGTTCATCTCCTGCAAAGCCGGTTCCCGCAGTTCACGGTGCGCGATCTCTCCCCGACCATCGATCTGTTGCGGGCGATCAAGAGTCCCGCGGAGATCGCCCTCATCCGACGTGCGACCGAGATCGCCGGGTATGGCATCATCGAGGCCATGCGCTCCACTCGCCCCGGCGTCTACGAATACCAGCTCGATGCGGCCGCGAAGTACCAGTTCTATCTCAACGGCGCGCGCGGTGACGGCTATGCGTCCATCATCGGCGGCGGAACGAACGCCTTCATGGGGCATTATTTCCGCAAGACCGATGTGCTGAAGGACGGAGACCTCGTGCTCATGGACTACGCGCCTGACTATCGCTACTACACCAGCGACGTCACGCGCATCTGGCCGGTGAACGGCACCTTCGACAAGGCGCAGACGGCACTCTACGAGTTCATCGTGGCCTATCGCGATGCGCTCTTCCGCTATATCCGGCCGGGAGTCACATCGGAAGACATCCTCGACCGTGCCGCAGCCGACATGCGCCAGTATCTGGTGGGCAAAACGTTCGCCTCCGCCGCACATCGCCGGGCCGTCGAGGCGGGGCTGGCCTTTCGTGGTCACTTCCAGCACCCGGTGGGCATGACCGTCCACGACGTGGGACGCATTCGCGGTGTGAAACTCGAACCAGGCATGGTGTTCACCATCGACCCGATGATCTGGATTCCCGAGGAACGGCTGTACATTCGCATCGAGGACATGGCGCTCGTCACACCGGATGGTGTGGAGAACCTGAGCGCCTTCGTCCCGACCAGCATTGCCGATGTGCAGCGCACCATTGCCGAAGAGGGGCTGGTCCAGTGGCGGCCACCCCTGAGCGGCACCTCCACCCCCGCACGCACAGGAGGAAGCCGCCGATGATGTCGCTCGTCTCCATGATCGCCACGCGACTGGCACTGATGGCCGGACTCGCGACGCCAGCATCGCCGCCTGCAGTGCCTCCCGACACCTACCCGCGTAACCCGGGGATCGATGCGGTCAACTACGCCTTCCGCCTCGAGCTGAGCGATAGCAGCAATGCCATCCGCGGTGAACTGGTCTTCGATCTGCGCGTGCTTTCTGCAGATGCCACCACGTTGCGTCTCGACCTGATCAACCGATCGGTGGCGCTGGGCGGCAAGGGGATGACTGTGACAACCGTAGAACGGGATGGCGCCGCGACTCCCTTTACTCATACGGGCGACGAGCTACGCATCCCGCTCCCCAGCGGCATGCCGCTGCCCCATCGCTCACGCGTAGTTGTTCGCTACGAGGGCACGCCGGCCAACGGCCTGCAGATCGGCCTCAACAAGCACGGGGATCGCACCTTCTTCAGCGATAATTGGCCGAATCGGGCGCGCCACTGGCTTCCCGTGATCGATCATCCGTACGACAAGGCCACCAGCGAGTTCATCGTGACCGCCCCGAGTCACTATCAGGTGGTGTCGAACGGGCTGCTCGCCGAGACGACCGACCTGCCCGGCAACCGGCGGCGCACGCATTGGCGCAACGGCGTACCCATCGCGCCGTGGCTCTACGTACTCGGCGTGGCGCGCTTTGCGGTCCAGCAGGTTGGTGCGTTTCAGGGCAAGCCGATCGAAACGTGGGTCTACCCGCAGGATCGCGACGCGGGCTTCTTCGACTTCGCAGAGCCCACGAAGGATGTGTTGGCCTTCTACAGCGACTACGTGGGGCCCTTTGCCTACGAACGACTCGCGAACATCCAGGCGAGCAGCGTAGCCGGCGGCATGGAGTCGGCGTCGGCCATTCTGTACCACGAAAGCTCCGTGACCGGTACGCGAAGCGAACGGTGGCGCAACGTGGTCATTCACGAGATTGCCCATCAGTGGTTCGGTAATGCGGTGACCGAAGCCGACTGGGACGACGTGTGGCTGAGCGAAGGGTTCGCCACGTACTTCACGCTGCTCTTCATCGAACACGCCTATGGTCGCGACGAGTTCGTGCGCGGGCTCGAATCGAGCCGCCGGACGGTACGGTCGTTCGCCGCGAAGAATCCGGGGTACACGATCATTCATCGCAACTTGAGCCGCATGGAAGACGTGACCAGCTCCCATACCTACCAGAAGGGGAGCTGGATTCTGCACATGCTGCGCGGCATGATCGGCACCGAGGCATTCAAACGCGGGATTCGCGCCTACTACGCGGCCCACTTCAACGGCAACGCCACCACCGCCGACTTCCGTCGCGCCATGGAGGAAGCCTCCGGTCGCTCACTCGAGCGCTTCTTCGACCAGTGGCTCTACAAGCCCGGGAATCTCGAGCTGACTGGCGACTGGAGCTACGATCGCGCCACGAAAGAAGTGCGCATCACGCTCGAGCAGGTGCAGAACGACGGCAGTCTGTTCACCATGCCCATCGAGGTGGCCGTACACGAGCAGGGACAGACCGCTCCCACGCTGCAGCGCGTGATACTCGACGGGCGGCGCGTCACCGCGGCGTTCACCGTGAAGAGCGAACCGACGGACGTACGGCTCGACCCCAATCTCTGGGTGCTGATGGAGGCGTCGTTTACGCGAAAGCGGTAGCGACGTCTCAAGACCTCAGCTGCGCCGGCGCGCCTGATCTTCTTCCCACTCCACGAACGACCCGTCGAAGTCCTTCAGCTTCGTCCCGTCGAACCACCACACGCGCGTCGCCACCTCACGCAGGAAGGCGCGGTCGTGGCTCACGATCAGCACCGTCCCCTCGTAGTCGCCAAGCGCGTCTTCCAGCACCTCGATGTTCTCCACGTCGAGGTGATTGGTGGGCTCGTCGAGCACCAGCAGGTTGGCGCCAGACAGCGTCATGATGGCAAGTGCCATGCGTGCGCGTTCTCCGCCACTCAGCGATCGGATCTCACGGAACACCTCCTCACCCGTGAAGCCGAAGGCACCGAGGTGGTTCTGCACCTGTCCACGGTTCCACAGCGGCCGATGCGACTGGATCGCATCGAACATCGAAAGGTCGAGCGGCAGATCGCCAAGATCCTGCTTGAAGTAGGCGGGCGTGATCGAGCTCCCGATACGTGACTGTCCGCCGACCGGCTCGCGGTCACCCATGATCGTCGAGATGAACGACGACTTGCCGGCACCATTCGGGCCCACCAGCGCCACGAAATCGTTGCGGCGCAGCACCGCCGTGAACTCCTCCACGAGCACGCGCCCTGGCACCTCCACGCGCAGATCCTTGACGTCGATCACCTGATCACCGCCGCGGTCGTTCACCGTGAACTCCAGCGACATCGCCGCCGGATCACCCGGAGGCGGCGCCAGACGCGGCAGGCGCTCGAGGCGCTTGCGCTTGCCCTTGGCCTGAAAGGAGTTCACGCCAGCGATGTTGCGGCGAATGTACTCCTCTTCCTTTTTCACGTACGCGCGCTGCTTCTCCAATTCGCGCTCGCGGGTGAGGCGTCGTTCGGCGCGCTGCGGGACGAACTGGCTGTAGTTGCCCTTGTACCACTCGCTCGATTTGGCTTCGATATGCAAGATGTGCGTGCAGATCGCATCGAGGAACGCACGGTCGTGCGACACGACCAGCACCGTCTCGCCGGCATCCTTGAGCCATTCCTGAAGCCAGTTGATCGTGTCGAGATCGAGGTGGTTGGTAGGCTCGTCGAGCATCAGCAGATCGGCCGGGGCGATCAGCTGGGCCGCCAGCCCCACGCGCCCGCGTTCCCCGCCGCTCAAGGTGGCAACGAGCCGCGTCTTGCTCTCCTCGGCGTCGAACCCCAGCCCCTGCAGCACCGCGTCCACGCGGGCGTGGTACTCGTAGCCGCCCATATCGGCAAAGCGCTCCTGATCGCGCCCGAATTTCTCCAGCATCTCGTCGGTGACCTTGTCCCCCAACTCGCCGAGCTGCATGGCCTGATCAGCAATGCTCTGCTCGAGGGCGATCACCTCACGCCACGCCGCGGCGCCCGCCTGCCATACCGTGGTGGCCCCTTCGAAGGCCCGGTGCTGATCGAGCAGCGCGTGGCGCATGCCCGGCTTCCGCGCCACGGCGCCCACGTTGGGCTGCCGGTCGCCGGTGATGACCGAAAAAATCGAGGACTTGCCGGCGCCGTTTCGCCCGATGATGCCCCAGCGCTCCCCCTCACCCACGGTGAAGGTGACGTTCTTGAGCAGTTCGGTGGCGCCGAACGAGATACCGATATTGGAGCAGGAGAGGAGAGTCACGCGGCGAGGTTGGGAACGGGTTCAGGGACCCGAAAGGTACACCCGCTCTGCCGCAGATCCGAAGTGCCGCGCCGCCCGGCAGCTGACGCCTGACGCCCAGCGCCCGGCGCCTGGCGTTTGGCGTTTGGCGTTTGGAGTTTGGCGCGGCGCGCTCAGTGCAGCCGCTGCACGGGCACCCCCCCGTACGAGGTATGTCCCTCCAGCGCACTGAACTTCGGGACGACACTGAGCGCCCCGACCTGTGTTTCCGGCCCCGTCGTGACGCCCACACCGACCACGCTCCCCACACCGATCACCGTGCCAGCCCCCAGGCGAACCGGTGCCGTCTTGAGGAGGCCGCGTTCTACGCTGTGGCCCGAGAGATGCACGTCGGCACCCACCACCACGTTGTCCCCGAACTCGAGCAGGTTGTGGTCCATGACGGAGAGACTGTTGACCCACACCAGCCGGCCCACACGCGCGCCGTTGAGACGCAGGTACCAGCTCCAGATCGGAGATGACCGGAACGCGGGACCGGCGAACACCCGGACCACGTGGATCGTCATCAGGTAGCGCCCCCACGTGAGCACGGGCCACTCGAAATCCGCGAGGCGGGCGGTGATGCCGGCAGGGGTGCGCCACCCCAGTACGCGGGTCGCCAGCGCCGACATGATCACCAACAGTGCAGCAAACAGGAGGTAGAGGGGTACAACGGCCAGCGAAAGCAGCAGCACCCGAAGCCCGTCGTTGATTGGCCACCTGGCTTGCCATTGTACGAAGGCCAGCGCGGGCGCGATCGCCCCCCCGAGCAACACCGTTTCGAGCAGGACGACCGACAGCACCGCCCACACGAACCGGACCGAACGCCATGTCCGTTGATCAGTCATCAGACGCGCGCCTCGACGACGCCGAGTCGACCGAGCTTGATGCCGCTGCCCGGTTGCACGCTGCCGGCACCGGCACGCCGCTCATCTACGTGCCAGGGCTCGACGGCACCGGACTGCTGTTCTACCGCCAGATGCGGCTGCTCCGGCACCGTTATCGTGTGTTCACCTATCGCCTGCGGGATGACGCCCGCACGATGGACGCGCTGGTGGCCGATCTCACCCATCATCTTGCGGTGGCCGTCCCGGACGGACGCCCGGTGGTGATGGTAGGGGAATCGTTCGGCGGTGCTCTGGCGATGTCGTTCGCCGTGGCGCATCCGGAGCGCGTTGGAGCGCTGGTCATCCTCAACTCGTTCACGCGCGTGACACCGCGCGCCACGTTGTACGTAGCGCTCGGTGCCATG
>NZ_JBIJCN010000048.1:0-23867 GCF_044344655.1 Gemmatimonas sp. | reverse complement strand
TTCTCGTTCACGGTGCTCATCCAGAAGTGGTGGAGCATGCGCAAGGCGCAGGCCGAGACGCGCAAGTTCGCCCCGGAGTTCTCGCAGTTCCTCGAAGAGGACAACCTCAACGAGGCGATCAATCTGGCCGAAGGCTACAAGAAGTCGCACGTGGCGCGCGTGCTCGGTGGCGCCCTCAGCGAAATCCGTCCGCTCATCCAGGACGGCTCGGTGACCGTGGCCGACATCAACTCGGCCGAGCGTGCGGTCGAGCGTGAAATGCTGATGACTGTCGTGGACCTGAAGCGCGGCCTCGGCATCCTGGCGACGGTCGGTGCGACCGCGCCGTTCGTCGGACTGCTCGGCACCACGATGGGTATCGTGAACTCGTTCACGGGCATGGCCAGCTCGGGCGCCGGCGGTATCTCCGCCATCGCCGCCGGTGTCGCCGAAGCCCTGATCACGACGGCCATCGGTATCGGCGTCGCCATTCCTGCGGTGTGGGCGTTCAACTTCTTCCAGACGAAGATCGACAACCTCACGGCCGAGATGACGTACACGTCGAAGGAAATGATCGACTACCTCATCAAGGGCGTCTCGGGTGAGTTCGGCCGCTCGCGCTTCACGCGTGAGTTCAACACGGCTGGCCAGCAGTCGATCTCGCAGTAAGCACTTCCATTACGACGATGCGCCTTGGCGCCCCATTCCGGGGCGCCACTGGGCGGCGTAACGCAGTCCGTTTTCACGGAGTAACGCCATGGGCATGAGTGTCAGCGGCGGCGGCGGCGTAAAGGCCGAGCCGAACGTCACCCCCATGATCGACGTAATGCTGGTGCTGCTCATCATCTTCATGATCACGATCCCGCAGATCAACGCGGGCTTCAAGGCGGTGCCGCCCGAGGGCCAGAACCTCAAGCCGCACCCCGAAGAAGATGGTGACCAGGTACTCGGTATCGACGATCAGGGTCGCTATTACCTGAACAAGAAGCCGATTCGCAACGAGGATCTCGAGACGGCTGTCCGCGAGATTTACGGTGTCGAGAATCGCGAAGACTACATCATGTACGTGAAGGCCGATAAGGAACTTCAGTACCTCAAGGTGGTCGACGCGCTCGGCATCCTCTCGAAGGGCGGTGTCCGCGTGGCGGCGCTCATCACTGAGCAGCAGCCGGGCACGGAGTCCCTCGTTGAATCCGATCGCATCAAGCCGGGAGGAAGCCAGTAATGGGTATGTCTGCCGGCGGCGGTGGCAGCAGTCTCAATAACGAGATCAACGTCACCCCCATGATCGACGTGCTCCTCGTGCTGCTCATCATCTTCATGATGATCATCCCGATGAGCCGTAAGGCGATCGACACCCAGCTCCCCGATCCGAATCCGCAGCCGGCCCAGCCGAATGTGAACCCGGATCAGATCGTGCTCGAAATCCTCCCGGATGACAAGTACGCGATCAATAAGGAGCCGGTCGAGAAGACGGAGCTCTTCAATCGCCTGAAGACCATCTACGACCCACGCCCCGAGAAGATCATCTTCGTCAAGGGCGACACCATGACGATCTACGCGAACGTCATCTGGGCCATGGACCAGGCGCGCGGAGCTGGCGTCAAGGTCATCGGCGTCGCGCCGAAGTGAGTGACGGTGCCCTGCGGGGCACCTCACCCTGACCTGCGGTGTTCTACACGGCGGGCGAACCCTTTCGGGGTCGCCCGCCGTAGTACATTTCGCCGTCCGCACGCCGTCATCTTTTCTCCCGTATGGCCGCCTACCCACCGACCGATTCTGCCGATCTGCCGCCGCCTGGCGCGCCGCAGCGGCCCAGATACCGCCCGCCCATTGGCATTCCGGTGGCCAGACAGCGCCGCACGGCAAGCCTGCTGCTCGCCATTTTCCTGCACGTCGCCATCATCGCGCTGCTCATCGTGCCGTTCACGTCGCCCGAACTTCTGAGCGAAGTGCTCGGGGCGGGGGGCATGGGACCGGCTGGTGGCGGTGGCGGTGGCAATCAGGGGAACGGTGGGCAGATCAAGCAGGAGCGCCTCCAGTACGTGCGGGTGGCCCCGCCGCCGCCGGCGCCCACGCCAGCCGTGCCGCAGATCAAGCCGCCCGAGATCAAACCGCCGGTGGTACCGCCCCCGGTGCCGCAACCCAAGCCGCCGGTGGCGCCCCCCACGCCGGCATCGGCGGCCGACGCGGCCGATGTGAAAAGCGCGACCTCCGGGACCGGTGGTGGCGCGGGGACCGACGGCAGCGCCGGCAGTGGCCCCGGCAGCGGCGGAGGCGTGGGCTCGGGCGTCGGCACGGGCAAGGGCACCTCCGTGGGCGCTGGGACCGGCGGTGGACCGGGTAGCGTCTATCCCCCGGCCCCCACAGAGCTGTTCCTCCCACCGCTCCCGGTACCCAATAAGGCCAAGGGAACGATCGTCGTCGTCTTCGACGTCGATTCCACCGGCAAGGTGCTCGATCTGCAGTTCAATCCCACGAAGGACGGCTCGTACAATCGCAAGCTGCGTGAGGCGCTCATCGCCATCCGCTTCCGTCCCGCGGTCAATGCGCAGGGCGTACCCGTGCGCGCACGGACAGAGATCACCTACTCGCTGTGATTGCTGCAGGGGTGTAGCTTGCGGCGACAGCGCCGACGCTGGCCGTCCGGCGCCGCTGACGTCACTCCCCTCCAGAGGCTGCGGCCTCCCCCCACATCCCAGAACACGTCATGGGGCTGTTCGATCGAAAGCCGATCGTTGCTGCTGACGACGGTGAACACGGCATGCGCCGCACCCTCGGTGCGGGTGATCTCATCATGCTGGCCATCGGTGCGGTCATCGGCGCCGGCATCTTCTCGTCGCTCGGCACGGCCGCCGCCGGCGAAACGCTCGCCGACGGAACCGTTGTGCGCTACGGCGCCGGTCCCGCGCTCGTGCTCTCCTTCGTGCTGCTGGGCGCCGTGTGTGGTCTCGCGGCCCTCTGCTATGCCGAGCTGGCCGCCATGATTCCACAGGCCGGCAGCGCATACGCCTACTCGTATGCGACGCTCGGGGAAGTTGTCGCGTGGATCGTGGGGTGGGCGCTGATTCTCGAATACGCCGTGGGGAATGTCGCTGTCGCCATCGGCTGGGCCGGGTACTTCAACTCGCTCCTCTCCGGTTTCGGAATCGAGCTGCCAGGCTGGCTCACGCACGGGTACTGGAACGTCAAAGCGAGCGGTGATCCCGCCGTGCAGGCGCTGATGACCACGGCGCCGCGCATCGCCGGGATTCCCGTGCTCGTCAACCTGCCGGCCTTCGGGATCGTGGCAGCCATCACCATGCTGCTCATGCAGGGCGTCAAGGAGAGCACGCGCGCCAACAACATCATGGTGATCGTCAAGCTGCTGGTCCTCGGCTTGTTCGTCATCGTGGGCGCGCTGCACATCGACCCGGCCAACTACAAGCCCTTCGCGCCGAACGGCTTCACCGGCATTCACCAGGGCGCCGCGATTGTCTTCTTCGCCTACATCGGATTCGACGCCATCTCGACGGCCGCCGAGGAAACGAAGAACCCGCAGCGCAATCTGCCGCTGGGTATTCTCGGCGGGCTCGCGGTGTGCACGCTGATCTACGTGATCGTGGGGCTGGTGGCGACCGGGCTGGTGCCGTACGAGCAGCTCAAGAGCTCCGACCCGCTGGCCAAGGCGCTCTCGATGGCGGGGCTCGACACCGCCAGTTGGATCGTGGCCGCAGGTGCCGTCGTATCCATGTCGGCCGTGCTGCTCGTCTTCCAGTATGGGCAGCCCCGGATCTTCTACGCGATGGCCCGCGACGGCCTGCTGCCGCGCTTTGCCGCCAAGCTCGATCCCAAGACCCGCACCCCCAAGGTCACCACGCTGATCACCGGCGTGCTCGTGTCGCTCGGCGCCCTGCTGGCCGATGATGCCGCCACATACGACCTCACCAACATCGGGACGCTCGCCGCCTTCGCGGTGGTGTGCCTTGGTGTGCTCGTGCTGCGCGTGCGCGAGCCGAACCGCCCGCGACCCTTCCGCGTGCCGTTCGTCTGGTTCGTCACCCTCGTCGGTGCGGGGGCGTGCGTGTTCGTGATGAAGGGACTGCCCGCCAGCGCGTGGATTGCCTTCGGCGTATGGATGGCAATCGGGCTCGCGCTGTACTTTGCCTACGGCTATCGGAACTCGGTGCTACGCACCGGCGCCACCGACCGCTGATCGCTGGTTTCTCCTCCCGCTCCAATCATGGCTCATCTCTCCGCCGACAGCACCAGCACGCCCCCCGCGAAGAAGGGATTTCTCGGGATCAACTTCACCGGCTGGATCGTCATTTCGATGATCGTGGGCATCCTGATCGGCTGGCTCGCCCCGGACTTCGCGCCGAATCTCAAGCCGCTCGCCAACATCTTCCTGCGGATGATCAAGTCGCTGATCGTGCCGCTGCTGTTCAGCACCCTGGTGGTCGGCATTGCCGGCCATGGGGACGACATGAAGAAGGTGGGCAAGCTGGCGCTCCGGTCCATCATCTACTTCGAAATCGTCACCACGCTCGCCCTCGCGATCGGCCTCGTCGCGGTGAACTGGGTGAAGCCTGGTGTGGGGCTGCAGATCACGGCCGATGGCAACAGCGAGGAGTTCCAAGCGCTCGCCGCCAAGACGCCGACGTTCGCGTCGGTCCTCGAACACACCGTACCGCAAAGCTTCTTCGAGGCGGCCGCCCAGAATGAAGTGCTGCAGATCGTCTTCTTTGCCATCATCTTCGCCGTGGCGCTCGCCAAGGTCGAAGGGCCGTCGAAGAAGTACATGCTCGATTGGCTGCAGTCGCTGAGCGACATCATGTTCAAGTTCGTGGGCATCGTCATGGCCTATGCCCCCATCGGGATCGGGGCCGCCATCGGCGTGACCGTCGGCAAGAGCGGCCTCGACGTGATGCTCAATCTCGCGAAGCTGGTGGGCACGCTCTACGTATCGCTCATTGTGTTCGTGGTCCTCGTCCTGGTGCCGGTCGCGATCTTCATGCGGATCGACATGAAGCGCTTCTGGTCGCTGGTGAAGGAGCCGTGGCTCATCGCCTTCTCCACGGCGTCGTCGGAAGCGGCGTTCCCGCAGGCCATGCAGGCCATGGAGAAGTTCGGCGTGCCCCGTCGGATCGTGTCGTTCGTGCTCCCCACGGGCTACTCGTTCAACCTCGACGGCAGCACGCTCTATCTCGCGATCGCCTCGGTGTTCGTGGCGCAGGCGGCCGGCATCGACATGCCGATCGGCCAGCAGCTGCTCATGATGCTCACGCTCATGCTCACCTCCAAGGGCGTGGCTGCGGTGCCCCGCGCGTCGCTCGTGATCCTGTCGGGCGCGCTCGCGCAATTCGGCCTGCCGCTCGAGGGCATTGCCGTGATCCTCGGCGTGGATGCCATCATGGACATGGCGCGCACGTCCGTCAATCTCCTCGGCAACTGCCTCGCCACGGCCGTGATGGCGCGCTGGGAGGG
The DNA here is from genome assembly GCF_044344655.1 of Gemmatimonas sp. GTDB lineage: Bacteria > Gemmatimonadota > Gemmatimonadetes > Gemmatimonadales > Gemmatimonadaceae > Gemmatimonas. Next base: position 18,422 of record NZ_JBIJCN010000048.1, on the reverse strand, counting down.
GGAGCTCAAGGACCCGGCGCCGGAGGCGGTGCCCGCCTGACATGGGGATCATTCAGGCCAGCATCCCGCTGTTCTTTCTGTTGATCGCGGCCGAGCTGCTTGTTGCGCAGCTCGGCCGTCGTCCGTTCTACCGACTGAATGACAGCATCAGCGACCTGTCTGCCGGCACCATCAGTCAGGTGGCCGGGGTGTTCACCAAGGTGCTCCTCCTTGGCGTGTTCGCCTGGCTCTTCGAGCACGCCCGCGTGCAGCGACTGCTCCCCGTGCCGGCATGGCCCGACGGTCCATGGCGCACCGCCAGCGGCGCGCTCGACCTGCGCGCTGCCGCCGGCTGGTGCGCGGCCTTCGTGGCGGTGGACTTTGCCTATTACTGGTTCCATCGCGCCTCGCACGAGGTGAACCTCTTCTGGGCCGGCCACGTGGTGCACCACAGCAGCGAGGAGTACAACCTTGCCGTGGCGCTCCGGCAGAGTGCCGTGGGCGGCCTGCTGTCGTGGATCTTCTATGCGCCCCTCGCGCTGCTCGGGATGGCCTGGGAGCAGTTCGCGGTGTGCTACGCGCTCAACCTCGTCTACCAATTCTGGATCCACACGCGCGCCATCGACCGGTTGCCGGCGTGGTGCGAGGCGGTGCTTAACACACCGTCGCATCATCGCGTACATCACGGCGTCAATCCGGAGTATCAGGACCGCAACTACGCCGGCGTGTTCATCGTGTGGGATCGCTGGTTCGGCACCTACACGCCCGAGCGGCAGGAGCCGGTCTACGGGCTCACCACCCCCCTCCGCAGCTGGAATCCGCTGTGGGTGCAGATCCATCAGTACGTCGCGATCGCGCGGAACGTGTGGTTCGCCCGGTCGTGGCGTGATCGAGGGGGCTACCTGTTTGGATCACCAGGCTGGCGCCCCGCCCGCGAGGGCGGGCCGGTCGTACTGCCGGAGGTGTCGCGCGACACGTTCACCCCGTTCGACCCGCAGGTGCCGCGCACACTCACGTGGTACGCGCTCGCGCACTTCGCGCTCGTCATTCCTCCCGCCTTGTGGTATCTGGCCGAGGCCGAGTCGCTTCCGGTGGGGCAGTTGCTCGCCGGTGCCTTCTATCTCGCGCTCTCGCTCACCAACGTGGGCGGCGTGCTGGAAGCGCGCCGCTGGGCCTTTGCCTCTGAGCAGGCACGACTCGTCGCGCTGACGGCGGCCTTCGCGTTCATGGCCGTTCGCGTCCCTGCCCACTGGGGCACCGTCGGCGCCGTCGTCTGTCTCGCCAGCCTCGCGATGCTCTGGCGGTGGCGTGCGGCATTCACTGGAGAGAGTGATGAGCGGATGGACGGAGACCACGCGGGGGCGGGAAGGACCTGAGCGACGGCCGCGCGGCAGCGCGTCTGCGGGAAACGCCCCGCACCCTGAGGCAAAAGAAAACGGGCGGGCGCCAAGCGCCTCGCCCGTTCCTTGTCTCACGTCCCGCTGCTAGACCTCCACGCCGAGCAGGCGTCGCGCTCTGCGGACCGCGCCGCGTGCCGCATCGACGTCATCGCTCCTGATCACCGCGCCCGGCACGGCGCTCTTGAGCCGCTGCTCGAGCCGCTTGCGCACGAGGGATCCGCGCGAGAGGAGCCCGCCCGCGAACGCTACCGGAATGGAGGCGCGTTCGTCGGAGAAGCAGCGGCGTGCCAGCGTGCGCACGTGCAGCGCGAGTTCTTCCACACAAAACGAAATCAACGCATTGGCACGGAGGTCGCCCGTCGCCGCAACCTGCGCCACCACCGGCGCCAGCAGGGCATAGGCGCCAGGCGCCGCCGTCGCGGCCCAGGGGATCACGTCTTCCAGCGTCTCGAGTTCGAGCGCCGTGAGGATCGCGCCGGTGAGTGCCGTCTCCGGCTCACGGCCATCCGTAGCGGCCGTCACCACACTCAGCGCGCGGCGACCGAGCCAGTGGGCGCTCCCTTCGTCGCCCACATTGGGCCCCCAGCCACCGCACCGCTCGAGGCGGCCGTCTGGGGCCTTCGAATACGCCACCGACCCCGTGCCAGCGATCAGCAGCACGCCGGCCGAGTCACCGAAGGCGTCGTCCATGGCGATCACGGCGTCGGCTTGCACCGACACGTCATCGGCCACCCGGTGCTTCGCCAGGGCCGACCAGAGCGCTTGCGCGGCGCGTTCCTGGCCGGCACCCGCCACACCGACGACGCAGACCGCCGGGCGCGATTCCGTGCGCTCGGCCGCGGCCAGCGCTTCACCGATCAGCGCCTTGATCACCTCGGCCGCGGCATGCTCCTCGCCGGGGCGCAGGGCGCTTGCTGACCCCTCCACGCGCGCGAGCACGGTACCGGCGGCATCGCTGAGCAACACGCGGGTGCGGCTCCCGCCGCCATCCACACCTACGACCAGCGGCGTCGGGTCGAGTGGTCCGGCGCTCATGAACGGCTCCTTGGTGCAGGCGACGCCCCGGCCGTGCCGGTGGGCGCCGCGTGTGTGAATGACGACAACATCCCGGTGAGGAAGGTAATCGTGAGGCCGATGAGGACGTACCACGGCCACGCAATCGTCGCCACGCCGCCCAAGGTGCTCGCCATCCCTGGGTAGGCCGCGACGATCTGCTTGGCGAATACGATGAATGCCATGCAGCCAATCCCCACGCTCATGCCGAGGATCGCGTCGCGCTGGTTGGCCCGGTCCCAGAACATCCCGAGGAAGAAGCCCCCCAGCAGCCCACCCTGCGTGAAAGAGGCGATGGACAGGGCAATCACCACTACGGGCGTACCCTGCTCCTTGAAGAGCAGGGCGCCTGCCGTGAGCCCGACCCCCCAGAGGAGCGCGAACAGCTTGCTCACCTTGAGTGTCCGCGGGTCATCGGGACTGCGCCCGGTGAAGGGCAGGTAGATGTCGTATGTAGAACTCGCCGCGAGCGCGTTGATGGCCCCCGAATGCGTGCTCATCGTCGCCGCAATGATGGCTGCCACGATCAGCCCGATCAGGCCGTGCGGCATACGCTCGATGATGAACGTGGGGAAGATCTGGTCGGCCTGCGGGAACGCCTGACCGTTGTACACCACCCAGAGCCCGAGCCCCACGAACAGGAAGAGCGTCATCTGCGCGAAGACCGCTACGCCACTCCCGATGATCGCCACCTGCGCCTGTTTGAGCGAACGGCTCGACAGTAAGCGCTGCACGATGATCTGATCGGCCCCGTGCGACGCCATCGCGAGGAACGCACCGCCAATCAAGCCCGCGAACATCGTGTGCGGTCGATCAATGCCGGCATACCAGTCGATCGCCTGCAACTTGCCCGCTGCGCCCGCACGTTCGAGAATCGTGCTCCAGCCGCCGTCCACCGCGCGCCCGAGCAGCACGATGGCCGCGATGCCTCCCATCACGTAGATGCTGGCCTGCAGCAGTTCGGTCCACACCACCGCCTTCATGCCGCCACGGTAGGTGTAGATCACCGTCAACACCCCCAGAACCACGATCGCCGCCGGCATCGTGTACTCACGCGGCATCACGGGGCCGATGATCAACGCCACCGGAATGGCCGTGGCGAACACGCGGACGGCATCGGCCATGGCGCGTGTCACCATGAATACGACTGATGTAAAGCGCCGCGTGCCCAGTCCGAAGCGCGTCTCCAGCAGGGCGTAGGCCGTGACGAGATTGCCGTTGAAATAGCGCGGCAGCAGCGTGTACGCCACCACGATGCGCCCGAGAATGTATCCGGCCACCACTTCGAGAAATCCGAGGTTGCCCGTGTACGACAACCCCGGAATGCTGATGAACGTGAGCGCCGACGTTTCACTCGCCACGATCGAGAACAGCACGGCCCACCACGGGATGGCCCGCTCGGCCACGAAGTAGTCGTTGGCCGACTTCTGGTCGCGGCCAATCCACATGCCCAGCGCCGTGGTGCCGCCCAGGTACAGCAGCAGCACCAGCAGGTCGAGGAGATTGAAGGTACTGCTCATCCTCGGGGCGCCTCGCCAACGTTACGCCACGACATACGCCTCCATGGCGAAGTACTCCGCCAAGCCGAGTTGGTCGAGCTCCCGCGCCGTGCCCTTATTGCGCTGCTCCACCCGCTGCCAGAACTCGCGCTCGTCCTGCCCGGGGAAGGGCGCCGAATCCTTCTGCGACTGGTGCTTGAAGATCGCTTGGATCTTGATCGTGAGCTCTTCCTGCGAGAGAGGCACGAGCACGGTGGCATCGGTGATCGGCCACTCCTGCCACGCACCACGATACAGCCAGATCTCCGGGCGCGACGCTGCCGCGGCGCCGGCATATACCTCGGCCACGGCGCGGTCGATCGCTTCCTTGCACATGCGGTGCGTACCGTGCGGATCCGACAGGTCACCGGCCACGAAGATCAGATCGGGCTGCAGTTCGCGCAGCAGCTCCGCCACGATCTTCACGTCGGCTGGTCCGATCGGATCCTTGCGCACCTTGCCGGTCTGGTAGAAGGGCAGGTTCAGGAAGCGCGCATGGTCCTTCGTCAGCCCCATCACCTCGATGCCGCTCACCGCTTCCGACTCGCGAATGATCCGCTTGATGTCCTGCACCTCGGGGATGTCCACCTCGCCCGCCTGCTTGCGCTGCAGGAACGCGTGCACCGTGTCGGCGAGCTTGCGCACCGTGGAGTGCTCCCCAAGGCGCTCGTTCTCGAGCCGCGTGAGGAAATCCATGTAGCGGCGCACGTCGTGATCGAACACGGCGATGTTACCGCTCGTCATGTAGGCCACGGTCATGGCGTTGGCGTTCTCCACGAACTTGCGGAGGATGCCACCCATCGAGATCACGTCGTCGTCGGGATGCGGCGAGAAGCAGATCACCTTGAGGCCGCGCGGCAGCTTGCTCTTTCCGCGGATCTTCGCGCCCAGCATGTTGAACACGAGCCCGTTCACCGCCCCCGGCGATCCATGACGCGCGACGAGACTCGTGAGATGGTTCTCCGCGTAGTCGGCCTGCGTAAGCTTGAGGATCGCCTTCTGCTGCTTGCCTGCGAGCCAGGTGACCGCCCGGACGGCCAGGTGCTCGTCCCAAGCCACTTCATCGATCAGCCACGGCGTGGCCACCCGCGTGAGCGCGGCCGCCGCCGCATCGTCCACGTAGAACGTGGTATTCGCGTGACGCTGGAGGAACGTCGCCGCCACTGCCCGGTCGATCTCGCCTTCCACCGCGCGAAGGACCACGCCGGCCTTGTGCTCGCCAGTGGCAAGAATGGCGATCTCACGAGCGCCCATGATCGTCGCGATGCCCATCGTGAGCGCTTCGCGCGGCACGTTCTCCTCACCGAAGAAGTCCGCCGCCGCATCACGCCGCGTGATCGAGTCGAGGTGCACCAGGCGCGTGCGACTCTGCTCACCCGAGCCGGGCTCGTTGAAGCCGATGTGACCCGTCTTGCCGATGCCGAGCAACTGGAAGTCGATGCCGCCGGCGGCATCGATCGCCGCCTCATACGCGGCGCACGCCTGCTCCACCTCGGCACGATCGAGCGTGCCGTCGGGGATGTGCACGTTGGCCGGCGCGATGTCCACATGCGAGAAGAGATTCTCCCACATGAACCGGTGGTACGAATGGATGCTGTCCGCCTTCATCGGATAATACTCGTCCAGATTGAACGAGATCACGTGACGGAAGCTCAGCCCCTCTTCGCGGTGCAGGCGAATGAGTTCGCGGTACACGCCAATCGGGGTGGAGCCGGTGGCCAGCCCCAGCACGATCGGGCGCCCCTCGGCCGCGCGAGCGCGCATGAGCGCGGCGATGCGTCCGGCGACCACGCGCGCCATGGCGCCGTGTTCGTCGATGATGACGGTGGAAATGCGTTCGCGTGCCGTGCCGGCGACGCCCGCGTGCAGGAACGGCGAGCCCTCAACGCGCGCAAGCCCGGCGCTCAACTCGAGCGCGCGGGCCTGCGAGACGTCAGGAGCCGCCGGGGATCCGGTGGCTGGTGACATGAATACGGGGAGTGTGAAGGGTGATCGCCCGTCGGGCGATCGGGTGAATCAGGCCGAGAACGAGCTGCCGCAGCCGCAGCCGCCCGTGCTGTTCGGGTTCTTGAACGTGAAGCCCGAGCCCTGCATCGACGACACGTAGTCGATCGTCGTGCCGCTGAGATACTGCGCCGAGAAGGGATCCACGAACACCTTGATGCCTTCGAGTTCGATGATCACGTCGTCGTCCGCCGACTTGTCCTCGATCACGAGACCGTACTTGAAGCCGCTGCACCCGCCCGGCATGACCGACACGCGAAGGCCACCCTGCTCGGGGGTCACGCCCTCGGCGTCCATGAACTTGCGCACTTCGCCCGCGGCCACAGGCGTGAGGATCACCATGATGTCCGGCTGCTGCATCGTGCTCATACTCGTCCTCCGAACGGGCCGGCACCGTGCCGGACCAGAATGACTGCACCGCCGCAGTCCGGTCGCCCTCGCGATCGGTCCCGTTGGGGGTGTCAGTGCGTGCTGCAGAAAAAATAGCGAGAGGAATACTCCCCTTGCAAGAAACCCGCGGCGCCCGCCAATGATCCCTCACGCCGGAGCGGAGGGCCACAATCACCGGCCGGCGCCGGCAGCTGGTGCCAGAGCCTTCGCCACGGCGTCGGCCAGCGCCGTGCGGATGCCGCCGATTCCGGTACTTTGGCGTGTGGGGTTCACACGGTTCGTCAGCAGCAGCACGAACAGGTCGCGCTCGGGATCCATCCAGATCGAGGTCCCGGTGAACCCAGTGTGACCGAAAGCCGACGGCGATAGCTGGCTCCCGGCGCTGTTGCGGGTATTGGGCGTTTCCCAGCCGAGGGCACGGTGTGATAGCGCCGGCTGCTGAGCGCGCGTGAACGTCGCCACCGTGCTGCTGTCGAACACCCGTACGCCATCGAGCACACCGCCGTTCAGGTACATGCGGGCAAAACGCGCCAGATCGTGCGCCGTCGAGAACAGGCCGGCGTGCCCAGACACCCCCCCCAGCATGGCGGCATTCTCGTCGTGCACCTCACCCCGCAGGTGACGGTTGCGCCACGGATCAACTTCAGTGGGCGCGGTGCGCGCGCGCCATGACGCCGGCGGGAGATAGCGCGTCTCCTGCATCCCCAACGGCGCGAAGACGTGCCGCACGTCGTAGGCATCCAGCGACTCGGTCGACACCCGTTCCACCAACTGACCCAGCAGGATGAACCCCAGGTCGCTGTACACCATGCGCATCCCGGGCAAGGTGTCGGGCGACGTGGCGAACACCTGACGGACCGCCTCGCTGCGATCGCCGGCCTCCTTGTACAGCGCACGCCAAGCCGGCAGCCCCGCCGCGTGCGTGAGCAGGTGGCGTACCGTCACCCGCTCGGCACCCGGGGCCCGCCACTCGGGGAGGTACCGTACCACCGGCGTGTCGAGTGCCACCCGGCCACTTCCCACGAGTTGCAGCATCGCGCTCGTGGTGCCGATCACTTTCGTCAACGACGCGAGATCCCACACTGTGCGATTCGTGGGGCGCGTCGGATCGTTCTGATCCAGTTGGCCTGCACCGTACTCGGCGATGATTCCGGCACGTGTGCCCACCACCGCATAGGCGCCGGGAAATGCCCCCTCGGCCACGCCACGCTCCAGGATCCGCCGCACGCTGTCCCCTACCGCCACGGCCATCGCACGACTCACCGATGCGGGCGGTCGGAGGGGGGCAGGCGTGGGCCCGCGGGAAAAACAACCGCTCGCCGTCACCACCCCCGCCAGCAGCACGGCGCGGCGGACCACCCGAACGCCGGACGGAACGTGTAGCTTGAGCGTCAGGACCGCATGCGCGGCACGTGGGGTAGAGGGTATTCGGCGGGGCATGTGTTAGCGAGTGTCAGGACGGCGCAGGTTTGCTGCGCCCGATAACCTTCGGAGAGAAACGCGTGAAGGCCTTCAAGACGCTACGGATCTGGACGGCGCTGGGAACGTGTATCGCGACCCTCGCTTGCGCGGGGGGCGGGCGGCCCGACGGCGGTCCCGTGCCCGACGATGGCGTGGACGGGCCCGCTGGCATTGGTATGCGCGGTCGCAGCGTGGATCGCAAGGTGCGCCCCGGCATTACCGTCCTGCTGGACGATAGCATCAAGCTCGTCGCCGGCAAGCGCGTGGCCCTCGTGACCAATCAGACCGGCGTGGACGAAAAGGGGCGTCGCACCGTCGACCTCCTCTTCAGCGACGTGCGCGCGCAGCGCGCCGGTGTGAAGCTCGTCAAGCTCTTTGCCCCCGAGCACGGGGCACTCGGCACCCTCGACCGCGAGGGACTCGATGACGAGAAGGACACGCGCACCGGACTCACCGTGCACTCGCTGTACAAGCGGCGGACGATGGCGCCGGCCGACAGCCTCCTCCAGGATGTCGACGTGATCGTTGTCGACCTGCAGGACATTGGCACCCGCACATGGACGTACGTGGGCGTGGTGCTCTACAGCATGCAGGCCGCCGAGCGTCGCGGGATTCCGGTGCTCGTCCTTGATCGCCCCAATCCCATCAGCGGTGCGTTTACCGAGGGCGCGCTCCTCGATTCCGCCCTCGCCAACGCCGCCTATCCCACCGATACAGGCAAGACCAACGGGTTCGCGATCTACGCGTCGCCGCTTCGGCACGGGCTCACCATGGGGGAGCTGGCGCGCCTCTTCCAGGCCAATCTCAAGCTGGGGGCGCGCCTCACCGTCATCCCCATGCGCAACTGGCGCCGCGCGATGTGGTTCGACGAGACTGACCTACCCTGGGTGAAGCCGTCGCCCAACATGCCCAACATCACCTCGGCCTTGCTCTATCCAGCGCTCGTCCCCTTCGAGGCGAGCAACCTGTCGGTGGGGCGGGGCACGGAGCAGCCCTTCCAACGCGTCGGGGCCCCATGGCTCAACACCGACCGCGTGGTCCGGCTCCTCGAGGATCTCAGCCTGACCGGTGTGAAGTTCCGCGCCGAGCGCTTTACCCCGGACAAACCCGGTGACAACAAGTATGCCGGGCGGAGCATCCCGGGGATCCGCCTCGAGGTGACCGATCGCGAGCGCGTGCAGCCGGCCCGGTTGGGGGCCGCCATCCTATGGGCCATCAACCGGGCGCATCCCGACTCGCTTCGCCTCACCACGGCTGGCTTCGACCTGCGCATGGGGTCGGCCCGCATGCGCGAGGCCCTGCTCGGCGGGGGGGATCCGGATGCCGTCCTCGATCGCCTGCTCCCCACCGTCATGGCCTTCGAGAAGGACGCCCGTCGCTTTCATCTCTACCGTTGACTGAGGGGGAGTTCTAGCTTTCCCTAGCTGGTTCCGAACCCGGCCATGGGCCGGGCGGAACGTCCGGCCGTGCCAGCACTGAACTTCGCCGGGTCCAGACACAGTCCCCCTGATGAAAGCTTCGTGGAACGCTATCGTGAGCGGTTACCTGCGAGTCATCGCCCCCGTGGCGGACTGGCTGGTCGCGAAGCGTGTGCGTCCCAACACCATCACGACGATCGGTACCCTCTGCACGTGTAGTGCGGGTATCATCTTCGCGACGGGGCATATCAGCATCGGCGGCTGGTTCCTCGGGCTCACCGCGCTTTTCGACGTGCTCGATGGCACCGTGGCGCGCCGCACGGGAACCACCACCACGTTCGGAGCCTTCTACGACTCCACCCTCGATCGGGTCGCTGACGGGTTTCTGCTCGGCGGGCTGGTGGTGTTCTATGCCACGCACCCGGAACACGCCAGCAAGGGCATGGTCATTGTGTCCACGCTGGCGCTCATCGCCACGTTTCTCACCTCGTATACCAATGCCCGTGCCGAGGGGCTCGGGTTCTCGGCGCGCGTGGGGGTGCTGCAACGGCCCGAGCGCATCACGCTCCTGTCCGCACCACAGGCCTTCTTTGGCCTGGCCCTGCACGGATGGGTGCTCGCCGGTATTGTCCTGCTGTTGATGGTGACCGCCTGGATCACCTTCTTTCAGCGCATGGCCTACGTGCACCGCATCACCACGGCTGCTCCGACATCTACCTCTCCTGGAGAATAAACGCAGTGTCCGACTCGACCCGCGGGACCCCCGCGAACATCGCCCCGGCCACGGGCAAGCTCGCCATCTTCACGCCGGGCCTCGGCGCCGTGGCGACGACCTTCATCGCCGGTGTCGAGCGCGTACGCCGCGGCTTGTCCACGCCAATCGGTTCGCTTACCCAGATGGCGACCATTCGCCTCGGCAAGCGCACCGACAATCGCAGCCCGCTCATCAAGGACTTCGTGCCGCTCGCGTCGCTCGACGACATCGTGTTCGGCGCCTGGGATCCTATCCCGGATGACGCGTACACGGCGGCCACCAAGGCCGGCGTACTGGTGAAGGACGACATCGAGCCGATCGCCGACTTCCTCAAGGGCATCAAGCCGATGCCGGCGGTTTTCGAAAATCGCTACGTCACGCGCATCACTGGCGCGACGAATGTGAAGACCGGCAAGAACAAGAAGGAGCTCGCCGAGCAGCTGCGCGCGGACATCCGCAACTTCATGGCGGCCAATGGCGCCACGCGCGGCGCGATGGTGTGGTGCGGCTCCACCGAGACCTACATCAAGCCCGGCCCGCAGCACCAGACGATCGAAGCGTTCGAGAAGGCCATGGAAGAGAACGACGACGCGATCGCGCCGTCGATGCTCTACGCCTATGCAGCCATCATGGAGGGCGTCGCGTATTGCAACGGTGCGCCGAACCTCTCCGCCGATTTCCCGGCCATGGTCGATCTGGCGAACCGCCAGGGCGTGGCCATCTCGGGCAAGGACTTCAAGACCGGCCAGACCTGGATGAAGACCGTCATCGCGCCCGGCATGAAGGCCCGCATGCTCGGCCTCGAGGGCTGGTACTCCACCAACATCCTCGGCAACCGCGATGGTGAAGTGCTCGACGATCCCGCGTCGTTCAAGACGAAGGAAGAGTCGAAGCTCTCCGTGCTTCATACCATTCTGCAGCCCGAGAAGTATCCCGAGCTGTACAAGGACTTCTCGCATGTCGTGCGCATCAACTACTACCCGCCGCGCGGCGACAACAAGGAAGGCTGGGACAACATCGACATCAAGGGGTGGCTTGGCTACCCGATGCAGATCAAGGTCAACTTCCTCTGCCGCGACTCTATCCTGGCGGCGCCACTCGTGCTCGATCTTGCCCTGTTCAGTGACTTCGCCCAGCGCGCCGGGATGAAGGGCATCCAGGAATGGTTGAGCTTCTATTACAAGGCGCCCACGGTGGCTGCGGGACTGCAGCCCGAGCACGACCTGTTCATCCAGCAGACGAAGCTGAAGAACACGCTCCGTCACCTCATGGGTGAGGAGCAGATCACCCACCTCGGGCTGGAATACTACCAGTGATGCTCACGCGCGCGCGTCGGATCGGTCGCGCGGTCGTTACCCTCGCAGTCGGCGCCGTGTTGGCCGGCTGCGACGCGGGGCGGCCGCCGATGGGAGAACTCCGGCTTCGCACGGAAGACTTCACCATCCGGGTGTCCCCGGAAACCCGGCCCACGCGCGCGCTGGAGCCCGTCTACTGGCGCGTCATGGTGCACGACACCAAGACCGGTCTCCCCATTCAGGGCGGGCAGGGACGGATCTTCGGCACCAACAAGGACATGAAGACGGTCGCCAATGGTCTCGAGGAGACCGGAGAACTCGGGACCTATCGCAGTAACCTGATGTTCGTCACCGCCGGCATGTGGGCGATGGCGATCCAGTTCCGGCGCGACTCCACGCAGATCCTGCAGAAAACGCAGGATTGGACGCAGGATATCCTGTCCGCCGACGAACCCGGCAACATCCAGACGCCGACGTCCACGCGCGTCGAGGATACGGCCAAGGCACCGGCCCCGGCGCCTGATTCTACAAAGAAGCCGGTGCCCTGACGGGTACCGACGGAGCACGATTCCCATGCGGCATTTCCATCGGTGCTCGCTCACGCCCGATCAGGTGCTCGAGCAGGCCGATAAGCACTTCGGCCCCCTCGGACTCTCTCGCGGGGGCGCCGATGCGCGTTCCCGTATCTTTACCGGTGCGCTCGGCACCATGCGGCTCACGGTGAAGATGGAGGGCGGGCACTACACGTTCGTTGAGGTGCACACCGATCAGGTTGGAGAAAGTCGCCTGGATAAGGGCGTCAAGAAGTATTTCAACCTGCTACACCGAACGGCCGATCCCCGGCACCTGATCGAGGCCGGATATTGAGCGCGGCTCCCGTTCCGCACTCCGAGGACCGGCTGGGGCGCAACATCGGCGTCGGATGCTTTACGTTTTTCATCGGCGCGGTGAGCGGAGCGATGTCCGGAGTCGGCATCGGCAAGCTCCTGGGCTTCTTCAATCGCTGTACCCCGCAACCGGGACTGCCTGCCTGCGAATGGTGGGTGTTCGCCGGATACGGCGCAGCCATCGGCGCACTTACGCTGCCGGTGCTCGCCCTTTGGCGCCTTCGCCGCCGCGATCAGGCCGAAGACACAGCTTCCATGACAAGAGGATGACCGAGTGGCTCGTGTAGACGTGATCATGCCGCAGATGGGCGAGTCCATTGCGGAAGGGACGGTGTCGCGGTGGCTCAAGAAGGTGGGCGACAGCGTCAAGCGCGATGAGCCCATCTTTGAGATTTCCACCGACAAGGTCGATGCCGAGATCCCCTCGCCGTCGGCCGGCGTGCTGATGGAGATCCTCGTGGGCGACGGCCAGACGGTCGCGGTGAATACGGTGGTGGCGCGGCTCGAGACTGACGCGGCCGCTGCTGCGGCGGCCCCTGCCGCCGCGCCGGCTCCGACGCCTGCCAAGGTAGAAGTGGCGCCGTCCCCCGTGGCCGCCTCGGCGGCGCCGGCCACCCCCGTCGCACCCGCTGCACCCGCTGCACCCGCTGCGCCGGCCGCGCCGGCCGCGCCGGCGGGCTCGCTCGAGGATCGCCTTCGCACCAAGTCGTCGCCGCTCGTACGCAAGATCGCCGCGGAGCACGGCGTAGAGATCGCCGCGCTCTCCGGCAGTGGTATTGCCGGGCGCGTGACCCGTAAGGACCTCGAGGCGTTCCTGGCCAACCGGCCGGCGGCTGGTGCCTCCATGCACGCCCCCGCCGGGACGGAGTCGCACGGCCCGCTCCCCACCCCGTGGGCGGGCGATGTCGTCGAGCCGATGTCCAAGATGCGGCGGCTTACGGCCGACCACATGGCGCAGGCGCGTCGCGTGGCGGCGCACGTGACCACGTTCTGGGAGATCGACCTCACGCGCGTGGCGCGCATCCGCACGGCGATGCGCCGCGACTTCGAGGCGCAGTCTGGCCAGAAGCTCACGTACATGCCGTTCATCCTGCAGGCGGTTGGTGCGCAGCTCAAGCGGCACCCGGTGCTCAACGCCGCCGTTGCCGGCACCGACATCATCTACCGGAAGCAGATCAATCTCGGCATTGCCGTGGCCCTCGAGCCCACGGGGCTCATCGTTCCCGTGCTCAAGCGCGCCGATGAGCTCTCGCTGACCGGCCTCACTCGTGGCGTGAACGATCTCGCGGCGCGCGCGCGCAGCAAGAAGCTGAGCCCGACCGACGTGCAGGACGCCACCTTCACGATCACCAATCCGGGTACCTTCGGCTCCATCACCGGCACCCCCATCATCCCGGTGGGCACCACGGCCATCCTGTGCCTCGGTGCCATCGAGAAGCGCCCCAAGGTCGTCACCGGCCCCGATGGTGAAGACACGATCGCCATTCGCACCTGCTGCTACTTTTCGCTCTCGTTCGATCACAAGGTCGTTGATGGCGCCGATGCGGATCGCTTCATGGCGGATCTGAAGAAAGCGCTCGAGTCGGTCTCCGAAGCGTCGGTCTGACGCACCGCATGGCCCGCACGCTGACCATCGTCGAACGCCGGGTGTCCGAGGCGGAGCGGGCGGAATATCTCGCGGCACTATCGGCGCGCCAGCAGCGCGCGGCGGCAGTGCCCGCGCATTTCTGGGTCTTCGAGCACGCCGCCGAACGGGGGCGCTTTGTCGAGTTCACCGAGGCCGCCGGCGAGCAACAGATCGCTGCCGCGCACGGTGACCATGCGCCCGCTGATCTTTGGCGTGAAGTACAGGGAGGTTGAGATGCCCACGCGACGTATCGACATCGATGGACGCGAATGGCAGGTGTACCCGTCTGGATTCGTCACGCAATACGTGGCCGACGAATTCGGATTGATCTTCGTGACGGGGCAGGGTGATGCGCGTGAAGTGCGCGTCACCCGCTACTCGCCCATGGGCACGCGATCGCGCGAGCAGTCCCTCGCGGAACTCGACGAGGCGCAGCTCACCGAATTCTTCCGCGCGTCGCAGCCGGGCGCGCGCTCCCCTGAGGCAGGCTACCGATCGTGACCGACGCGGCCACGGCGCCCGCAGCGTTCGTGGACCTGCAGGTGCACACGACTGCCTCCGATGGAGCACTCGCACCCGCAGCCGTGGTGGAAGCGGCCGCCGCTGCACAGCTGCACGCCATCGCCATCACCGACCACGATACCGTCGACGGGCTTGCGGAGGCGGCCGAAGCAGGCGCTCGCCTCGGGGTGCGCATCGTGCCCGGGGTGGAACTCAGCTCGCACTTCGAAGACGAAGAACTTCACCTCCTTGGGTTGCACCTCGCCAACCGCGACGCGATGCGCGACGCGCTCGCTGACTTACAGGAACAGCGGGTGGTGCGCGCACAACGCATCGTCGAAACGCTCAACGCCCACGGGATTCCGGTCACGATGGACGCGGTCCTCCGCGAAGCCGGCGATGGTGCGGTCGGACGTCCACACATCGCGCGCGCAATGCTGGCCGGCGGCTGGGTACGGGAGTTTCGCGAGGCGTTCGATAAGTGGATCGGCTGGGGGCGCCCCGCCTACATGGCCAAAGATCGCTTCGACGTGGCCGACGCGATCGCCCTCGTGCACAAGGCCGGCGGGCTCGCGGTCTGGGCCCACCCCGGTGAACTCGCCACCCCGGCCCGAATCGACCGGCTCGCCAAGCTGGGTCTCGATGCCGTCGAGGTGCTGCACCCCAGCCATCCGCCGTATCTCGTGCAGCGGCTCGTGGACCACACGGAAAAGGCCGGGCTATTGCCCAGTGGTGGCTCCGATTGGCACGGCACCCAGGAGGGCCCGCGCAAGCTGGGCGGGCAGCTCGTGCCCAAGGTGTGGCTTGATTGGCAGGATGAACGCCTCGCGGCGCGCGCCGCCGCCACAGTCTGACCGCCGTGGTCCGCAAGGTTGCGCTCGTGACCGGCGGGGCGCGCCGTGTCGGTGCCGCGATCGTTCGCAGCTTCGCGGAACGGGGCTACCATCTGGTCCTGCATCACGGGCATTCCCCTGACGAGGCCCAACGCCTGGCGACGGACCTCGAAACGGAGCACGGCGTGCGCGTGCTGGTGGTGCAGGAGGATCTCGCCGACCCTGCCGCGCCCGCGCGCGTCGTGCAGGCGGCAGTCAGCGCCTTCGGCGCCCTCGATGTCGTCGTGAGTTCCGCGTCGGTGATGGAATGGCGCGACTTCGACGCCGTGACGCCGGAAGATTGGGCGCGCACCGAAGCGATCAATCTGCGCGCTCCCTTCTTCCTGATGCAGGCGGCCGGACGCGCGATGCCCGACGGTGGCTGCATCATTCAGATCGCTGATCATCTCGCGCACGAAACCGGTTTTCCTCGGCTCATGCCGCACCAGATCACGAAGGCGGCACTGGGGCAACTCGTGCGGGCCGTGGCCGATCATCTCGCGCCGCGCGTGCGCGTCAATGCCGTGTCGCCCGGGCTGGTGCTCGCCCCCGATGACCTCTCCGCTGCGGCGACCGCCCGTTTTCTCCGGGACGTGCCGCTGGCGCGCAGCGGGACCCCCGACGAGCTGGTGGAGGCCATCCACTACCTCGTAAGCGCCTCGTACGTAACCGGAACGGTGCTGCGTGTCGACGGTGGACGTCATCTCCGGCGCTGACGGCGAGGCGCCCCAGCCGCAGCGCGAGCCGCAGCGCGAGCCGCTGCGCTTCGGGCGCATAGTCGTGATCGGTGGCGGCTGCTACGGCAGCTGGTACACGCAGCAGCTCACCCGCGCCATCCGGCGCGGGGCGCTCGAGGCCCGCGAAATCGTCGTGGTTGATCGCGATCCCGACTGCCTCGTGGCCGGTCGATTGGCAGCGGGGCGCTACGCCGAGGCGCCCGTGCAGGTGGTGGTGAGCGCGTGGGCCGATTACCTGCATCACTGGCTCGACGGCGGCGCGAGCGCCGTGGCAGAAGACGTCATGGTGCCCTCGCCACTCATGCCCCACCTCTGCCTCGACTGGCTCCTGGAGCGCGCCGCCACGCGCTGGCCCGGTCGCGCGATGCACGTGCGTCCGCTTCCCGCCACGCCGCCCGTCCCGTGGGAGCGTGCCGCGCCGGATGGGCGGCACTACGTCAGTTTTGCCACCTGGACCTGCCCGGTCAACTGCATCGAGCCGGCCAAGTGCCCCGCCACCCGTGACGTGCGTGACTGGAGTATGCCCGTGACCATCACCCGCTTCACCGAAACGGAACCATCGGTGCGCGGTGCCGCTATCTTTCACTGTGAACATCGGACCTACGGCGTTGGCATGATCGCCGCCGCCGCCATCGTCAACGCCGACCAACAGCTGGCATCGTGGGGCGCTGACGGCCCCTGCACGATGCTCGTCGGTACCGTATCGCACTGCCACGGCGCGCTCGGTCTGCTCGCCTTGTCCTGACGCTCTATACCACTCGCGCCCATGTCTGCCTCGCGCCCCGAAAACATCGTCATCATCGGATCCGGTCCCGCCGCCTGGACCGCCGCCATCTACGCGGCGCGGGCCAACCTCAATCCGCTGGTGTTCGAGGGCGAACCGGTGGGAACCGAACTCCCGGGTGGCCAGCTGATGCTCACCACCGACATCGAGAACTTTCCGGGGTTCCCCGACCCGATCAGCGGCCCTGAGCTCATGGATCGCATCAAGGCGCAAGCGGTACATCATGGGGCGCGCGTGGTCTCCGAGCTCGTCAAGCAGGTCGACTTCTCGCAGCGCCCGTTCACGCTCACGCCCAACTACTCCAAGCCGGTCACGGCCCATACCGTCGTGGTCGCTACCGGCGCCGCCGCCAAGTGGATCGGGCTCGAGAGCGAAATGCGCCTCGCACAGCAGGGCGGCGGGGTCTCCGCCTGCGCGGTGTGCGATGGCGCCATGCCCTTCTACCGGAACAAGCGCCTCGCGGTGGTCGGTGGTGGTGACACCGCCATGGAAGAGGCCATGTATCTGACAAAGTTCGCCAGCGAGGTGGTGGTGATTCATCGACGCGACAGCTTCCGCGCGTCGAAGGTCATGGCCAATCGCGTGCTCACGCACCCCAAGGTGCGGGTGGAATGGAATTCGCAGGTGGCCGAGGTGCTCGGTGACGATGTCATCACCGGGCTTGTGCTCGAAGACACTCGGTCGGGAGAGAAGCGCGCGCTCGAAGTCGGCGGGCTCTTCGTCGCGATCGGCCACACCCCCAACACCCGGTTTCTCGCTGGTCAGCTGGACACCACCGAACATGGCTATCTCAAGGTGGCCCCGTGGCGAACGGCCACCAACGTCGACGGCGTCTTCGCGGCTGGCGATGTGATCGACGACTACTACCGTCAGGCCATCACCTCGGCCGGCACTGGATGCATGGCGGCATTGGAAGCCGAACGCTGGCTGGCCCACCATGGCATCGGCGAGACGCCGCTGCTGGAAGCCGTCGACGGCTGAGCCATGGCTGGACTCCGCATTCAGCAACTCACGGTCGGACCACTCGAGGAGAACTGTTATCTCCTCGCCGATTCGGAGTCGGCACAGGCGGTACTCGTCGACCCGGGGGACGAACCCGACCGGCTGCTGGCGGCAGTGGCTGACACCGGCTGTGCCCTCACCGGCATCTGGCTGACCCATGGGCACTTCGATCATGTGGGCGGCGTGGCGGGCGTTGTGCGTGCCACCAAGGTGCCGATCCTCGCCCATCCCGCTGATCACCTGTTCCATGCAGGCGCCGCCGACCAGGCGGCACGGTGGGGACTCGTGGTCGAGAACCCGCCGCCCATCACACAGGCATTGGCCGAGGGGCAGACGGTGACCCTCGGGCGTTTCACCTTTGACGTCTGGCATGTGCCGGGGCACGCTCCCGGCCACGTGGCGTTCATCGGCCACGGGCTCTGTATTTCCGGCGATGTCCTCTTTGCGGGGTCGATCGGGCGCACCGATTTGCCACTCTGCGATCCCTCGGCCATGCATCAGTCGCTCATGCGATTGGCCACCCTGGAGCCGGCGACTCGGGTCTTGCCCGGGCACGGTGTTATGACCACGATCGGACGTGAAGTCGCATCCAATCCCTTTCTCAGCGGGGCGGCCCGACCCATCGGTGCCTGACCGGTCGTTCGCCCCTCGCCGTTTCGATTCCTTTCAGCCCCATCCCATGCCCCACTTGTCCTTTACGCAGATGCGTTCTGGGTCGGT
>NZ_JBIJCN010000047.1:0-24348 GCF_044344655.1 Gemmatimonas sp. | reverse complement strand
GCCGAGGAGACGCGCTTCGCGGCTCGCTACCGGGAGCGTCTTGATATCAACCGGCAGGCCGTTCACGAAGGTCGTGGCCGTGGAGGTGAAGTAGCTCTGCTGGAGCGACGGGGCGCGGAAGCCGGTGGCCGCCGCACCACGGATGGCGAACTTGTCGGTCGGCGAGAAGCGCGTGGTCACCTTGCCGGTGGCCTTGCCGCCGAAGTCGCTGAAGTTTTCGACGCGCGCCGCGGTCCCCACGAGCCACTTCGACGTGAGATCCGTTTCGAGGTCGATGTAGGCGGCGGCCGCCGTCCGGCTCTGGTCGAGGGCATCCGCCGGCGAGAAGCCGGGGAACACCTGCGAGCCCACGAGCGCGATGGTGGTGTTGCCGGCCGCGTTGCGGACCGGGTTGCCGGTCGCGTCGAGCACCGGCACGCGGCCGTTGATGTACGACGCTTCTTCACCGGCCTGGATGGAATAGTTCTCCCACCGGAACTCGGCGCCGCTCGACACGCGCAGCGGCTTGCCGTTCAGGTCGAACTGGCGCGTGACATCCAAGTTCGTGAGCGCCTGGCCGAAGCCGAGCGTACCGGCGTCGAACACCCTGGGGCTATTCAGGCCCATGGAGGCGTTGTTCGAGTTGCTGATGATGAACTGGAAGGAGTTCGCGCCGTAGACCTGGCTGAGGTCCCAGTCCCATCCCTTCGCGGTACCCTTGGCGCCGCCACCGATCGCGATGTCGCCGATGTTGGATTCGATGTTGGGGAGGAAACCGTCGGGATACAGCTTGGAGACGACCTGCGTGGTCTGAATCGGGCGGCGGAAGAAGCCCGTGGAGCGGCCGTCGCGCACGCCGAAGGAGCCGAAGCCGTAGAGCTGGAGCTTGTCGTTCACGACCTGCGCCGCGTTGAACATGCCGACGAGGTCGGCGGTGGCGGCGTCGCCCGACCAGTGCGTGCGACGACGCGCCGTGGCTTCACGCGGGTCGCCGTTGGGATACTGCTGCCGCGGATCGTTGAACGTGCGGTTGGTCATGGCGCGGTTGCGCCACTCCACGCCGGCATGGAAGTACGAACCGTTGCCCCAGGAAAAGCCCTGGTCGGCGGTCGCCGTGGTGTTGGTGCCGTCGTTGAACTTGCCGAGGCCTTCCACGTTGGTGTTGAACTGCCCCGTCTGCACCGAGGCTCCACCGGCGCTCGCGCCCTTCAGGATGATGTTGATCACGCCGGCGATGGCGTCCGAGCCGTACTGCGCCGCGGCGCCGTCACGGAGAATTTCGATGCGGTCGATCATCGACGCCGGAATCGCGTTGATGTCGACGGCGGCCGTGCCGCGACCCACCGTGCCGTTGTTGTTGATCAGCGCGCTGGTGTAGCGGCGCTTGCCGTTGATCAGTACCAGCGTCTGGTCCGGTGCGAGGCCGCGCAGTGTGGCGGGACGCACGTGGTCGGTGCCGTCGGCAACCGCCGGACGCGGGAAGTTGAAGGAGGGCGCCGCTGCCTGCAGCATCTGCGCCGTTTCCACGCGACCGGTGGCCTTGAGATCGGCCGTGTTGATCACGTCGACGGGCACGGGGCTCTTCACGAGGGTGCGCTCACCACCGCGCGACCCGGTCACGGCCACCGCTTCCAGCTGGGTCGTGGACTTCTCGAGCGTGAAGTTCGACGTGACCTTGCCGCCTGCGGTGACGGTCACGCTGGCGGTCTTACCGGCGTAGCCGAGCATGCGCACACGCAGTTCGTAGGTGCCGGCGCGGAGCGAGAAGCGGTACGTACCGTCGGCGCGCGTGATGCCGCCGACCTGCAGCCCCACCACACCGACCGACGCACCCTGCAGCGCCTCGCCGGACCCGCCGACGGTCACCTTGCCTTCGACCGTACCGGTTGCCTGCGCCCCGAGGACCGGCGCACCGACTGTCATTGCCATGCTGCCTACGACTACAGCGAGACCAGCTTGAACCATCGACCTGCAGAAAACACGTAGCATGCGGGAACTCTCCGTGAGGGAAACGGCACCACCAAGCGGATCAGCGGGCACGCTAACTTCCCATCCGGAGGGCCGAACCGCAACAGACGGATCACAAGGCGCCCGGGTGCGGTAACCAGACGACCGGACTCCGCTTATCGCTGGGCCACGGTTCCGGCCGAGGTCCCTCCACCGTTACGCACTGGATGCGGACAGGTGATCGCGGTGTGACCAACGCGAGGGATCGTGACGCATGCGTATCCTTTTCTGCACCGACACGTTCCCGCCGCAACTCAACGGCGTGAGCGTGGTGACGGCCGCCATGGTGACGGGGTTACGGTCCCGGGGCTGGGAGTGCGGGGTAATGGCACCGGCGTACGGCCCGGCGTACAGCCCGGCCGCGCGGTCGGTGCGCCCGGAGCCCACGATGATCCCACACTTCCCGGTGCGCGCGTGGTCGTGGCCGCCCTACCCCGAGGTGCGGCTGGCGTGGCCGTCGCGACAGCGCGTGGGCGCCCTGATGGACACCTTCCGCCCCGACGTGGTCCATTGCGCCACGGAGCTGCTCGTGGGGCGTGCCGGGCTGCTCGAGGCGACCGCCCGTGGTATTCCGGTGTGCACCACCTACCATACCGACTTCTCACGGTACTGCGACGCCTACGGTGTGCCGTTTCTGCGGCCGCTCGTGCGGCGCTGGATCGCCCGCTTTCATCGCCGGGCAACACGGACGCTTGTGCCGTCTCCCACCGCCCAGCGTGATCTGAGCACGCTCCGCGTGACGGGCACCCACGTTTGGGGCGGGGGCATCGACGCGGAGCAGTTCCATCCGCGCCACTATTCGCTGCTCACCCGCCACCGTTACGCGCTCGGATCTGCGTTCACCTTCCTGTTCGTGGGGCGCCTCGCGCCTGAGAAGAACGTGGAGCTCCTCCTCGACGCCTTCGCGCGCCTGCAGATGGCGAGGCCCACGCACCCGGTACGACTCCTGATTGCCGGCACCGGTCCCAGTGAGGCCGCCCTGCGAGCGCGTGCCGGGGCCGGCGTCACCTTCCTCGGCGCGGTGGATCGCGCCACTGACCTACCGGCCCTATACGCCAGCACCGATGCCTTCGTGTTCGCCTCGGCAACCGAAACGCTGGGGCTCGTCCTGCTGGAAGCGATGGCGTCCGGTCTCCCGGTCATCGCCTGTCAGGCCGGTGGCGTGGCGGATTACCTGGAGGACGAGCGCAACGGCCTCGCCTTCGCGCCGGGCCACGTGGACGGCTGCGTGCGCGCGATGACGCGGGTGATGGAGGATGAGTCGCTGCGCGAGCGAGTGCGGAGCGGCGCACGCACTACCGCCGACGCGATGTCGTGCACCCGCGAACTCGATCGGCTCGATGCGATGCTGCGCGACCTCGTTACGTCGCCCGTATCGGATCCGACTCGGCGCGACCGCTGGCGGCTGCTGCCTGCAACGTGAGGTAATCGGCGAACAAGGCATCCCACACGGCGCGCCAGGAGCGCGTCCCGGCGTGGGCCAGTGCTTCCTCGCGCATCGCACGCAGGGCGATCCGGTCGTCGGCCAGTGCGATCAGGCGCTCGGCGAAGGCCTCGGGGGCATCGGCGGGCGCAACCCACCCGCGACCGGGGAGCAGCGTTTCACGGGTCGGGCCCACGTCGGCGCCGATGACTGGGGTTCCCGATGCCATCGCCTCGAGGATCACGTTGCCGAACGTGTCGGTGGTGCTGGGAAAGAGGAGGACATCGCTGCTGGCGTACGCCTCGCCGAGTGCCTGCCCCTCGAGGCGACCGGTGAACGTGGATCCACGCGGTGCCGCCGCCCGGGCTTCGTGGTCGGAGGGGCCATCGCCGACGACGACCAGGCGGAACCGGTCCGGCCGAGCCTCCATGGCAAGGCGCACGGCATCGAGGGCCACCGACACCCCCTTCTCCGGTGCAAGCCGACCCACGTAGGCCGCCACGATCATGTCATCGCTGGCCCCCGCGTTCGCACGAAACGCCGACGAGCGGAACCGCGGCGAAAAGCGCGTAGTGTCCACGCCGCGCGACCACACGGCGCATCGCTCGAAACCGTGCGCCTCCACCTCCTGCACGATGGCCCGGGTAGGGCAGTACGTGCGAAGGCCACCGTTGTGGAACCACCGCAGGAATGCCCACCCGGGAGCGGCAAGGGCTCCCAGGCCGTAGTGCGCGGCATACGCCGTGAAGCTGGTGTGGTACGACGACACGAACGGGACGCCAAGCCGTCGGGCCGCGCGGCGACCGGCGAGTCCCACGCCGAATTCCGTGGCCGCGTGGATGATCGTGGGGCGAAACGCCTGTAGGCGCGTGATCACGTCGCGCGACGAGGGCCAGGCCAGCTGCAACTGTGGATACGCCCAGAACGGTCGGCCGCGGTAGCGGACCACCCCGGCCCCAGCGTCCGCGTCGCGATCGGTGGTGGTGAAGACCAGGACCTCTCCACCGCGTTCGCGTAGCGCCTGCACCAGCCGCTCGAGCGTGCGCGCCACGCCGTTAACCTGCGGCGCGTAGGTATCGGTGAATAGCGCCAGTCGCACCCCGACCATCGATCGCGCTGGAGGCAGTGTGTCGTGGCTCATGGCTGCGAGGCGAGAATCTGACGATACACGGTGAAGAGACGGTCAAACACCGTACGCCACTCGTGCTCCGAGGCAGCGAAGGCATGCGCCCGGGCGCCGAGGTGCGCCAGATCGTCATCGAACAGCGACACAGCCGCCAGGGTGGCCGACGCTGCGGAGCCGGCGTCGTAGGTTCGGCCAGCGCCACTTCGGGCCACATGCTCGGCGACAGCACCGCGCCCGGCCGACAGTACGGGGGTGCCACAGGCCATCGCCTCGACGGCTGACAGTCCGAACGTTTCTGCCGGACCGGGCGCCACGTACACATCGGCCGCGGCCAGCAGATCCGCCAGCGCCGCGCGATCATGCATGAACGGGAGGAAATACACCCGGTCAGCATACGCGTGGGCACGCAACCGCGCCTCATCAGGGCCGGCTCCCACGAGCACCAGGCGCGCGCCGCAGGCTGCCTCCACCTGTGCCCACGCGTCGAGGATCACGTGCAGTTCCTTCTCGCGCGCGAAGCGGCCGGCAAAGAGCGCCAGCGGTGCATCCGGGAGCCCCAGCCTGGCGCGGACCTCCGCACCGTACGCGCGACGGCTGGGCGAGAAGGTGCCGAGGTCTACGCCGAGCGGAACGTGCGCGACGCGCGAGATGCCGTGGGCCTGCAGATCGCGGGCGCCGCCTGCTGTGGCCACGATGGTCATGGCGCAGCGACGCTCGAGCCAGCGCAGGTATTGCCACGCCGCCCCTGCGACACGCCGTCGGACCCCACCGGCGGTGGGGAAATTGCGCGACAGCACGCCGGCCACGTCGGTGTGGTGATAACAGACCATGGGAATGCCGAGGTCGCGCGTGGCGTGCGACACGATCCACGGTACCACGAACGGACTGCCCACCTCGATGATGTCGGGGCGCTCGTGCCGTACGATACGCGAGACTGAGCGCGTGGCGAGCATGAAGCGATACGGACGATGGCGCGGAATGGGCGGCCCCTCCAAACGCACGAAGCGCACCCCGGACTGGTCCTCGATGGCGTCCTGCTGCCCGGGGACCACGATGGTGTGGCGCAAGTCCGGGCGCGCGGCCACGTAGCGCGCCTTCTCCATGAGGTACGTACGGATGCCACCGCTCGTCTCGCCGAACCACTCGGTGGCATCGAGCACGCCCAGTGCGGCGTCGTCGCGCAGGCGGGGGGGCAGCGGGGACCGGCCCGCCCGGAACGTCGCGCGATCCGGTGCCATGGGCACCGGAACCGCCAGCCTGATTGTCATGCCGTTAGCCCAGCAGCGGATACGCCGTGATGAGGGCGATCAGCTGACCCACGAGCACGTCGCCCGGATAGTGGACGCCGAGCATCACGCGCGAGAAGCCCACCAGCATGGCCAGTATCAGCAGTGGCAGGGCGAGGACGGGGAACGCCGACGCGAATCCCACGGCGACCGCCATCGCGGCACACGAATGGCCGCTGGGGAAGGAAAAGCGGTCCGGGACCTGCACGAGTGACTCGAGCGCGAGCTTCTCGGTGGGACGCGGGCGGCCCACGGTGCGCTTCACGAGCTGGACTGCAAGGTGCGACCAGCCAAGGAGGAGCAGCGTGCTCCACACCTGGTGCCCCTGTACCGGCGGCAGGAGGAGCGCCGCCATGGTCAGACCGATACTGGCGCGCGCACCACCGAGGTGTGTGATGACCGACCAGAAGACGCGTTGCACCCCGCTGCACGTGGGTGTCAGGCAGAGGCGGGCGAAGATGGCGCGGTCGCTGGCGTCGAGGCGCTGCAGAAAGGGGCTCATGGACCGCAAATGTTCATGCGCCCCGTGACGGGCCCGTGTCGGTCGCGCAACGCCGACGTAAAGCAATGATCTCGCTGGTGTGACGAAGGCCGACGGATCCGCCTGCCGTCGTCCGGCCCCGAACGATGCGCACCCCTCTAGCGAGTGGGGCACCCCGCGGGTGAATTAGGGGAGGCCTCTCGCTCCTGTACTCCGCCACCCTCTCCCCTCCCTCCCATGCTGTATCGACGCCCATTCGGGGCCGCTGCGTTCGCCCCCGGTGCGCTGATCGCGGCCCTCGCGGTCATCCCCCTGTCCCCCCTCGCCGGGTCGGCGCAGACGGCCCGGTCGGCCACCACGTCGCAGCCCGCAGCCGCGATGCCAACGCCGCCCGAGCTGCTCCGCAGCCTGGAGTGGCGCAGCGTGGGTCCGGCCAACAACGCCGGTCGCATTTCGGTGGTGGTGGGCGTGCCAGGGGATCCGCTCACGTACTACGTGGCCGGTGCCAATGGCGGCATCATCAAGACCACGAACGGCGGCACGACCTTCACCTCGATCTTCGATGAGCAGAGTGCGGGATCCATCGGCGCGATCGCGATCGCGCCCAGTGATCCCAACATCGTGTACGTCGGCACCGGTGAGGGGAACCCGCGCAACAACGCGTCGATCGGCGACGGTATGTACAAGTCGGTCGATGGTGGCGCGCACTGGACGAAGATCGGCCTCGAGAAGAGTGACAAGATCGCGCGCCTGATCGTGGACGGACGCAACGCCGACATCGTGTACGCCTGCGTGCTGGGGCGCGAGTGGGGGCCCAACGAGGAGCGCGGCGTGTACAAGACCACCGACGGCGGCGCGAGCTGGCGCAGGGTGCTCTACCTCGATGCGCAGACCGCCTGCTCCGATATCTCCGCGGATCCCAACAACAGCAACGTGCTGTACGCGGGCATGTACACCTACCGTCGGTGGGCGTGGTACCTCGCGTCGGGCTCGGGCAACACGTCGGTGTGGAAGTCGGTCAACGGCGGCCAGACGTGGGAACGCCTCTCCGGTCCCGACAAGCTGAACGGCCTGCCACGCAAGGCGATGGACCGCATCGGCGTGGCGGTGGCGCCAAGCGATCCCGACATCGTGTACGTGATCAGCGAAACGAAGGACGAGGGGGAACTGTGGCGCAGCGACGATGCCGGGCGCACGTGGCGCACGGTGAACCGCGATCCCAACATCAACTTCCGCCCCTTCTACTACGCGGACATCCGCGTGGACCCGAAGAATCCCAACCGCGTGTTCACCCTCTCGGGTGGGCTCTACTTCTCCGATGACGGTGGGCGCACCTTCGCCACGATTGCCCGGGACGTGCACGGCGACCACCAGGCCATGTGGATCGATCCGGTCGATCCGCGCTACATCCTGAGCGGCAGCGATGGTGGCTGGCAGGTGAGCCGCGATGGCGGCAAGAACTGGGACGTGGTGAACACGTTCGCGTTCACGCAGTTCTACCACATCAACTACGACATGCAGCAGCCGTACCGGGTGTGCGGCGGCCTGCAGGACAACGGCAACTGGTGCGGCCCCAGCAACTCCCTTTCGGGGCAGGGCATCCGCGCCGCTGACTGGCACAACATCTCCGGCGGTGACGGCTTCTTCGCGCTGCCGGTGCTCGACAAGCCGTGGCTGATCTACAGCGACTCGCAGGGCGGCATGCTCAACCTCACGGATGTGCGGAGCGGCGTGCAGAAGACGATCTACCCGTATCCCAACCGCGTGGGCTCGGTGGGCGATGCGATGATCGGCCACAAGTACCGCTTCAACTGGAACTCGCCGATCACCCTCTCGCCGCAGAACCCGGGTGTGGTGTACTTCGGCGGCAATGTGGTGTTCCGCTCCCGCAACTACGGCCTGAGCTGGGACGTGATCTCGCCGGATCTCACAACCAACGACCCGAAGAAGCAGCAGTCGAGCGGTGGTGAGATCGTGACCGACAACACGGCGGCGGAATTTCACTCCACGCTGCTGAGCATCGCGCCCTCACCGCTTGACTCCACTGTGATCTGGACGGCGTCGGACGATGGCCTGGTGCACGTGACGCGCGACGGCGGCAAGACGTGGACGAAGACGTTCACCAGCGTGCCGGGGCTGGCCCCGAATGCGTGGCTCGCCACCATCGAGGCGAGTCACTTCGACAAGGGCACCGCGTACGTGACCGCCGATCATCATCAGGACGACGACTACCGCCCGTACGTCTACATGACCACCGATTTCGGGGCCACGTGGAAGAGCATCCGCGGCGACCTCCCCGACAAGGCGTGGTGGACGCACGTGATTCGCGAGGATCCGAAGAACCGGAACCTCCTCTATCTCGGTACGGAGGCCGGGGTGTACGCCAGCTGGGACCAGGGCGCCCACTGGCACTCCCTGCGGGGGGCGCTGCCGGTGACGCCGGTGCGTGACCTGCTGGTCCATCCGCGTGAGAACGATCTGCTGATCGGCACGCATGGTCGCGGGCTCTATATCCTCGATGACATCACGCCGCTGCAGCAGCTCGCGCAGACCACGGCGTCGTCGGCGGCGCTCTTCGATATCCGCCCGGCCATCAAGTGGACCTCGTGGAACCGCGACGGCAACCTCGGGCAGCGCAAGTATGCCGGCCAGAACCCGCCGGCCGGCGCGATCATTTCCTATTGGCTCAAGCAGCAGCCGGTGGGCGAGGTGAACATCGAGGTGGCCGACGCGGGTGGCCGTGTGGTGCGTCGCTTCCGCCGCGTGCCCGACAACGCGGGGGTGAACCGTCTGGCCTGGGATCTGCGCGAAGAGGCCGCCCCGGGCGCGGGCGGCGGCGGGCGCGGTAACCGTGGGGCGCCAGAAGCGGCGGCGCCGACCGACACGTCACTCACGGGCCTTCGTGAGCGCCGCCGTGCCGCTGCGCTCGTGCGTGGGGCCGGCGGGGAGGCGGGCGAGGAGAGCTTCTTCGGCCCGGCCTCCGCATCGGTGGTCCCCGGCACCTATCAGGTCACGCTGATCGTGGACGGGCAGCGCATCACCAAACCCGTGCAGGTGAGCAACGACCCGCGCATCGAGATGACCGCCACGCAGGTGGCGGAGCAGTTCGAGTCGGCGAAGGCGATCGAGGGCACTCAGGTGCGCATCGCGCGCGTCATCGCCGGGGTGGATGATCTCTCGCGTCAGCTCACCGCGGTGCAGACGGCGGTGCGCAGCGCGACCGGCCTGACCAACGGGGCCGCCGCGCTCGCGGAGATCGGCAGCACGCTCCGTGACCTGCGCCACTTCCGTGATTCCGTGCTGGCCCGGCCGCTGGCTGGCCTCGGCTACCGCCAGTACCCGCGCCTGCGCGAAGAGGCGCAGACGATCAGCGGGATGATCGCTCGCCCGCAGTGGCCCGTCACCGCCGGCGAGAAGCTGCGCAGCGGCGAGCTCAAGGTGGAGACCGACGATGCGCAGGGGCGGCTCGATGCGGTCATCCGCGACCGGATCGGCAAGATCAATGAGCTGCTGAAGGGCTCCCCCCACATCATCACGCCGGGAGCGGGGCGGATCGTGCCGTAGGGCCGGTCCCTCTCAGTCCCCCACCCGCTGCATCAGCCTAACAGCTGATGCAGCGGTGGTTGTTCTTCGCGCCGAGGCCTTCCAGCAGCGCGATCGTTTCGGGATACGGCGAGGTGCGCTGCACGGGGCCGTTGGCCATGTCCACGGTGGTCTGGCCCGAGCGCGCCACGGCCTTGGGGTCAGCCCCCTTCGACACGAGGTAGCGGATCATCTCGTTGTCACCGCGGGCGGCGGCGTGATGGAGCGGCGTGTAGCCGGCGAAGTCGCGCGCGTTCACGTCGGCGCCGAGCTCCTCGACGAGGAACTTCACCGTCGGCATCCAGCCGCCGGTGACGTGGCGGTGATCGTTGGCGGCGAAGCCGGTGCCGTATCCCACACCGGCGGCGGCGTGAATGGCCATGATGCCGAGCCCACCCGGCGGGACCGGCGGCAATCCCGACGGATCCTCGCTGGTCGGTGCGGCGGCGCCGGGCCGACGGGCACGTGCCGGCGGCCGAATGGTGCCGATCTTTGGATCGGCACCGGCGGCCAGCAGCATCTTCATGGCCGCCGTGTCGGTGGCGTAGGCGGCGCGCAGGAACGGAGTGGCGCCGTTGAAGTCCACGCCAAGGTTGTCGCGATTGTACGTAGTGTACCAGAGCGAGCGTGACAGGCGCGCGTTCACGTTGGCGCCCGCCTTGACGAGCGCGGCCATCACGTCGAGGTACGTGGCGCGCTGCTGCAGCTGGAACGCTGGCTGCGGCGTGCGGGTGCTGGGGGCCCACTCCTTGTTGAGGATCGCGAACAGCGGCACCGCCCCGGCGTCACTCGCGAGGTTGGGATTGGCGCCACGGGCCACGAGGCGCATGGTCAGGTCGTAGTGCCCGTTGATGGCGGCCATCAGCAGGGGGCTGGTCTTATCGCCGGCGCTCACCTGGTTGATGTCGGCGCCGCCGTCGAGCAGCGCTATCGATGTTTCGATCTCGCCCTCACGCACCGCGAGCAACAGCGCGGTCAGCCCGCCCTGTACGCCCAGCAGCTCATTGTACGCTGGATTGTCGTCATCGAGGCCTCGGCCACCCTGGGCGGCCAGGCGGGCCTCCTCGGCGGCCGTGGCGGCCCGTACGCCGGCAATCGCTTCGCCCGTGGCCGACGCGTCTTCGACCACGCGCGACGCCTTCACTGCCGCCTGCACCTGTTCGGGGGTGGGGAGCCAGTTGGTGTTATTGGCCTGCCCCTGCTTCGCGCGGAGCTCCTGCAGCGTCGCGTCGCGTCGCATCTTGGCCTGCCGGTCCTGCGCGGCGCTCGCCATGATATCCATCGTGCGCGCCGTGCGGCGCGGATCGGCACCTGCCGTGAGCAGTAGACGGACCGCGTCGGTCCGCCCCTTGGCCGCTGCGACCATGAGCGGCGTCTGCTGCCACCCAGGCTCCACCGCGTTCACGTCGGCCCCGGCCTTGATGAGCATCGTGATGACCTGCGGCACGCCAGCGACCGCGGCCAGATGCAACGGCGAGACGCCGTCGGTGGTCAGCGCGCGCGGACTGGCCTTCGCGACCAGCAGCAGGCGCACCACGCCGGCCGCACCATTCTCACTCGCCACGTGGAGCGGCTGATACCCGCCTACGCGCGTGACGGCTTGCACAGTCGCTCGCGCCCGGAGCAGCACACCAGCCAGCGTGGAGTCACCGCGCTGCGCCGCCCAGTGCAGCGCCGTCATGCCATCGGCCTGAGGCGCGTTCGCATCGGCTCCCTTGGCCAGCAGCGCGCGCACGGCGACCACATCGCCCTGCATCGCCGCATCGGCGATTGGCGCCACGGCGGGGGAGACGATCGCGCGCGAGACGGCCGCGCCCGTGACCGGTGCCATCCACGGCAGCGGCATCGCCACCACCGTGCCAGGGAGCAGCACCAACGGCGCCATGCGCCACAGCCTCCGTGCCTCCATCACTCCGTGCCTCCGTCGATCAGAAAGAGAATGCGCCGGTGCTGTCACCAAACGTGTGCAGGTCGTCCATGCCCATCCGATGCATGAGCGAGAGCATCACGTTGGCCATCGGCGTACCGTCTGGCGCCTTGAGGTGCTGGTTGCCCGAGGCGATGCCGTGACCGCCGCCCAGCAGAATGAGCGGGCAGCGACGATGGTTGTGCGTGTTGCTGTCCGACATGGGCGACCCGTAGATGATCGTCGTTTTGTCGAGCAGCGACGCGTCGCCATCCATCGTGGTCTTCAGCTTGTCGAGCAGATAGGGGAGCAGGCTGACGTGGTACTTGTTGATCTCCGCGAATTCCTTCACGCGCGCCGGGTTGTTGCCGTGGTGCGACGCGGGATGGAAGCCGGTCATGACGCCGCTGTCGGGATAGACGCGCGCTGACGCGTCGCGCCCCAGCTTGAAGGAGAATACGCGTGTCATATCGGCCTGCAGGGCCAGCACCTGCAGATCGAACATGAGCTTCACGTGATCGCCGAAGTTGTCGGGTACGCCCGCGGGCGCGCCGGCCAGCTCGCGCTCCTCCCCCGAGGCATTGCGCTTCTCCACCTGCTGAATGCGCCGCTCGATCTCGCGGATGTGTTCGAGGTACTGATCCATGCGCTGCCGGTCGGCGGCCCCCAGCTCGCGGTTGAGCTGGGCCACACGCCCCGTGATCCAGTCGAGGATGCTCCCTGTACTGCGGTTGCGCATGGCGCGTTCTTCGGGCGTGCCACCGGCGCCGAAGAGCTGCTCGAACGCCACGCGTGGATCGCGGATCATGGGCAGCGGCTCAGTGGGCGACGCCCAGCTGATCGAGTCGGTGTACATGCACGAGTACCCGTACGCGCAGCCACCGGCGCGATCCAGCGGCTCGATGCACAGCTGCATGCTGGGGATCGGCGTGGCCTGTCCGAAACGCTGCGCGTACATCTGATCGAGCGACGTGCCTGCAAAGATGTCGGACCCTTCCGTCTGCGTGGGGTGCGACTGTGTGAGAAACACGGCGCTCGAACGGAAATGGTCGCCGCCGATCTCCTCCGGCCTGTACGCCTCGGCCATGCGCACATCGGTATTGCTGATGATCGTGAGATACTGGCGCCACGACTCGAGCGGCGAGAGCGACGTCTTGCTCAGATCGAAGCTGCTGCCGGTAGTGGGCGGTGCCCACAGATGCTCCGTGAGTCCGAACGGTGCGCAGCCGGCGGCGCCGTGCACCATCTCGAGCGCGAGCAGTCGCGTGGGATTCGCCGCCCGGAGCGCCGAGGCCCGCGCGGAGCGGGAGAGCGCGGCCGGCGTCATCGCGTCGAGATAGGGGAGCGCGATCATCGTGCTCATCCCCTTCAGGAAGGTGCGGCGGTCGAGCGGCGTGCGGATCACGTTGGCCATGACGGTCTCAGCGAGCGGGAGCCGCGCCGTTGGCGCCGCTCTCCACGGTGGTAGTCGACTCGAACTTCTGCATGCGGAAGGCGGGGCTGCGCACCACGCCGAGGATGTACGCGCTCAGGCGATGCTGCTGCGCGGTGGCATCGCGCACGATGCGGCGTACGCTTGGCATGTCGCGCGCGTCCATGCGCCGCCCCACGGCGTACGCCATGAGATTGCGCGTGAAGGTGCGCAGCAGCGCATCCTCGCGGCGCAGGAGCGCCGCCTGAAGCTCCGGCGCGGTGTTGACCACCGTGCCGTCCCACAGGTCACCCTTGGAGTCGATGGGCATTCCGTTGTCGCGGCGACGGAGCTTGCCGGTGGCATCGTACTGCTCGAGGGCGAGACCGATCGGGTCCATCATCTTGTGACAGCTGGCACAGGCCGGGCTCTTGCGGTGCTGCTCCATGCGCTCGCGCACGGTGAGCGGGCGGCCGCCGTTGTCGCCTGGTGTGGCCTCGAGATCGGGCACGCCGGGTGGCGGCGGCGGCGGCGGGCTGTTGAGCAGCACCTCCATCACCCACTTGCCGCGATCCACCGCCGAGGTGCGGGTGGCGTGCGAGGTGAGCGTGAGAATGCTCGCGTGCGAGAGCAGGCCGCGACGCATCGTGGTGTCGGGATAGCGCACCCGGCGGAAGGCCGGGCCCACCACACCGCGCATCCCGTAGTGCTGCGCCAGCTGTTCGTTCACGAAGGTGTAATCGGCACGATAGAGATCCAGCACCGGCCGGTCACGGCGTACGAGGTCGTCGAAGAACAGCTCCGTTTCGCGACGCATCCCGTTCTTGAGCTGCTCGTCGAAATCCGGGTACTGCCGGATGTCCGGCGTCACCACGTCGAGATCGGGGAGGCGCAGCCACTGCGCGGCAAAGCGCGTGGACAGGGACTGCGCGCGCGGGTCGGCGAGCATGCGCTGCACTTCGCGCTCGAGGCCTCCCGGCTTCGACAGCAGGCCGCGCGTGGCGGCGTCGAGCAGCGGCTGGTCGGGGGGCGCCGACCAGAGAAAGAAGGACAGGCGCGAGGCAAGATCGAGATCGCGCAGCGCATACACCGTACCCGGGGCCACGCTGCTCGGGGCCCGCTCAAAGCGGAACACAAAATCCGGACTGGCGAGGATGCCCTCGAGCGCCAGGCGAATGCCCTGCTCGAAGCTGCCGCCACTCTTCCGGCCGGCGTCGTACAGCGCCAGGAGTCCGCCTCGATCCTCATTGGTGAGCGGTCGGCGATAGGCCTGCGTACCGAGCCGCGTGATGATCGACTGCGCGCACGGACGCTCGCCGGCCTCCGTTGTCGGCCGGCAGCTGAAGAGGCGACGGCGGATGTGCGTATCGCTCACCCCCGTCGGCGTGAACGGGCCCGTGATGGACAGTTCGCGCAGATGCGGCAGCAGCGAGAAGCCGTAGGCGACCGCGTTCGATGTGCTGTTGAGCGAGTACTTGAGGGGCGAGACGAGATCCTGCACGACGCCCTGAAAGCGCGGCGGGACGAAGGCCGCTGACACCTTGTGTGGGCCCGCCGTCACGCGCACCGGCGCCGCGGCCTGCGCCACGCCATTCGGATCGCTGGCGTGCATGAAGCGATCGATCTCGATCAGCGCGACCCGCTCCCCATCGACCGCGATCTCGAGCGCTTCACCGCGCGCGAGGCCGCCGGCAAAGGCACCCGTGGTCTCGTGAAAGAAGTTCGCGCCGAAGCGATAGTCGCCGTCGGCCGGGAAGGTGTGGGTGACTACCATGCCGCCGCGCGTGCCGTAGGGCGTGCCCTCCACGTGCGCCGTCTGCGACGCCATCTTGGGCATCGTGTAAATCGCCGAGCTGGCGCTCGCCTTCGCGTTGCCCACCGCGAGCCAGCTGATGTCGCCGGCGGCGCGCAGGTACGCGCTCAGTAGCGTGGGGGAGAGCGCCTGCACATCGGCGATGTTGTCGAAATTGTCGCTCTTCGTATCAGCCGGGAGGTAATTCGACGCATCCACGTCGAGCCCCAGCAGCTGCTTCACCGCCGACTGATACTCGGCGCGATTCAAGCGCTGGAAGGTGCGGCGCCCCGGGTCGGGAGCGAGGGCATCGGCGGAGTCGATGCGCGTCTCCAGTTCCAGCACCAGAGCGTCGAGGGTGTCCCCCTTGGGGCGCGGCGAGCCCACCGGCGGCATCATCCCCGTGCGCAGCTTGGCGATCATGCGCTCGGCCACATCGGCGCGCGCAAACGGCGACCCTACATCGAAACCGCCCAGCGTGAGATTTCCACGCTTCATCGTGTCGTTGTGGCATCGGCCGCAGTACTGCTTCACCACCCCGTTGAGCGCGGCGGGGGCCATGCGCGCCGTGGGGTGCGCTCGGCGTGGCAACACCGCATGCGTGGCGCCGGCCGCACGGTCTGACGCTGCCGGCCGCCGGAGCGGGCGGGTCACGGGCCGTGAGGGAGGGAGAACTGCGGGCGGGACGACTGCGGGAGCAGTCACTGCAGCGCGAAGCGTGGGACGCACATCGCCGGGGGCAGGGGACAGCAGGGCGACGGACAGCGTCACAGCCAGCGCGGACATCGTCTTCATGCCGTACCTCGGGTACGTGAAACCACGAAGGACTTCTCGACGGAACGCGCAACAGGGAGAAGGTGCGTCTGCGCGGGACGACTGGCAAGCGAAGCGGCGCCGCCACCACCGTCGGCGCTTGCTTCGGGCTTGTTTCGGAAACACGGCCACGGCAGGGCTCCGCATTTGACGTTCCTGCCGCCGGGGAACAGGTTCACCATGGTCCGCTCCGCCCTCCTTCCGCTCGCCTCCGATGCGCCGACTGTCCACGGCTCTTGCTCTCGCTGCTGCCGGCCTCGTGCTCGCGGCGCCCACCTCCCTGGTGGCCCAGCCTCCCGCTGGCGCCGGAACGGGCGCCGGAACGGGTGCCGGAACGGGTGCCGGAACGGGTGCCGTCGCCGACTCTACGACTCAGCTGATCGAGACCTACGTGCGGGCCCACCTGGCGCTCGCCGCCGTCCGCGACAAGGAACAGGCCGAACTGGCGGAGCCGCGCAGCAAGAAGGCCGAGGTGCAGGCGGAGATCCGCCAGCGCTATCGCGGGCTCCGCGCCGAGGCGCTCAAGGGCGCGGGATACACCGAGGCCCAGTTCACCGCCGTCACGAAGCGGATCAGCACCGACGACGCGTTGCGCGGAAAGTTCGAAGGGGCGCTCGCCAGGCCCGTCGCGCGCTGAGCCCCGCCGCGCTCGCGCGGTCGTCTGCGGCGCGGTATCGTGCAGCATGCGCCTTCCTCTCCGTCGTCCGGCCCGTCTGCTCCTGCTGGTCCTGCCGCTGAGCGGCACGCTGGGGTGCTATCGCTATCACGCGGTGGTGACCATCTCCGTGCCGGCGGGTGCCGAGGTACGGCTGCTGTTCAGCGAGGAGGGCGCGCGTCTCCTGCGTGACGCGGCTGGCCTGGAGCTGCGTCAACTTGACGGGCGCGTGGTTCGCCCCCTCGCCGACACGGCGATGATGGTGAAGCCCGATCTGGTCATCACGCGAGACGGCGACGAACTCTCGTGGAAGCGTGGTGACCTCACCATCCCGCTGCGGGCGATCGACCGGTCGCAGGAACGCCGTATCGACAAGCGACGCTCGGGGGGCTTCGCGGCGGCGATCGCGGCGGCTTTCTCCGGCGTAGTGTATTTCGCGCTCAAGAGCATCAGCAGTGGCGGGGGCAGCACCGTGCAGCCCGGCCCAGGTGCCCCCGAATAATCGACTCCATGAGCCTTCCCACCGATGCTGAGCTGAATGCGATCGGCGTATTGCGCCGGAGGCTGATCGAGGCACGCGTGATCGCGCCGCTGCTCGACGCGATGAGCGCCGAGTTTGGCGCGGAGCGGGTGCGCACCATTGCGCGCGACGTGATCGTGCGGCTGGCGCAGGAGCAGGGCGCGCAGCTCGCCGACAGTGTGGGGGGCTGCTCTCTGGCCCACTTCGCGGGCACCCTCGAGCGGTGGACGGCCGACGACGCGCTGCGCATCGACGTGCTGGAGCAGAGCGGCGAGCGCTTCGACTTCAACGTGACGCGTTGCCGGTACGCCGAGATGTACCGCGAACTGGGGATCCCCGAGCTCGGGGCGGTCCTGTCGTGCAACCGCGATGCCGCGCTGATCGAGGGGTTCAACGGCGAGGTCGAGTTCAGCCGCACCCAGACCATCATGGGCGGCGCCTCACACTGCGACTTCCGCTACACCCTCCGGCGCGCGGGCCCGTAGCCGCACGTCACGCGGTATGTCCGCCGGATACGTTGTCCATGGCTGCTCCGTTCGACCATAGTATCGTGCCGCGGCTCGCGGGCCGCATCAACCACAGACAGGCGGATCGATGTACGGGTTTCTGATTGCAGCGCACAACGTGTTGGCCTGGCTCGTCCTCGGCGTGGGCGCCATGGTGCTCGTCAAGGGAGCCACGCGAAAGGGCGCGTGGGACGCCGGCGACAGCTCGTGGGTGCGTCGCCTCACGCTGCTCGTGCATCTGCAGCTGGTGGCGGGGCTCGCCCTCTGGTTCGTGAGTCCGACCGTGGCGCTGGCGCGCGCCACGATGGGCGAGACCATGAAGGACAGTGCACTGCGCCGCCTCGTGGTGGAGCACCCCACGCTCATGATTGCGGCGGTGATCGTGGCCACCATCACCAGTGTGCGGGTGCGCAAGGCGGAGCCGGCCACCGTGAAGAGCACGCGCGCGCTGGTCGGCGCCGCGATCACGCTCGTGCTGGTGGCAGCGGTGATTCCGTGGGCGCGCCTGGTTACGAGCTGGACCACCTGACCGTCCGCCTATCCCCCCGCCTATCCCCCTCCCGAGGCGATGCCCATGCGCTGGCTCCATTCCGTGTTGTTCTCCCTCGTGCTGTTCGCCGGGCTGCCCGCCACGGCGCATGCCACCTGGTCGGTGATCGCCGTCGACATGGCCACGGGGCGCGTGGTGATCGCTTCGGCCACCTGCGTGGATCGCGACGATGCGTTCCTCATGGGCGTGCAGGCCGTGGTCGTCCCCGGTAAGGGCGTGGCCGCCTGTCAGGCCGGGGTCGATGGCACGCACGCCAATCAGATGCTCGTGTACCGCGAACTGCAGAAGGGGACCGATCCGGCACGCATCATCGAGATGCTCTCGGCCGATCCGGCCTTCCAGTCGCGGCAGTTCGGCATCGTGGATCTGCAGGGACGTCATGCGGGCCATTCAGGGCTCGCCAACGGCTACGTGACGCAGGACATGCAGGGACAGGTGCCGGGCACGCAGATCTACTACTCGATCCAGGGCAACATCCTGCGCACCGGCGACGTGATTCCGAATGCCGTCCGCGCCTTCCTGCACACCAATGGGGCACTCACCGATCGGGTCATGGCGGCGCTCGAAACGGCCGACCAATACGGCGGTGACAGTCGCTGTGTGTGCCCACCGCTCCCCAGCGACAACGCGAAGCCGGCCATCCCCTGCGAGGGACGCACGGCCTACATCGCCTACATCCTCATGGCCAATCGCAGCGACACCAACGGGGACTCGCACAACAACGGCACGTACGCCATGTATCTCACGGTGGCGCAGCCGGACCAGCCGGGCCCCAACGCCATCAAGCCGGGGGAGAACCTCAATCCCGTAAAGACGCTGCGCGCGCGCTACACCGTGTGGCGTCGCGCGCAACCGGCGTCGTTCAAGTGAGACGGCCAATGATCACGTCGATGACCGGTTCCATGGCCGGCGTGGCGCTCACGGTGCTGGCGTGTTTCCCGGGCGCTGCGAGCGGGCAGGCGGTGGCGGGCGGCGCGGGCACTCCAGCCGCCGCGCCCGTGGCCCAGCCACCGCGCGCGCCGGCGCGCACGCCGCTGCGGGTGCTGTCGCTCACGGCGTCGTTCGCCGATGGCGGCATGATTCCGGCGCGCCATGCGCAGACCGGCCGCGATGTGTCACCGGCGCTCTCGTGGCGCGGCGCCCCCGATTCGGTGCGCAGCTATGTGCTGCTCGTGCACGACGCCGATGCGGCGCTGGCCGATGGCATCGACGACACGCTGCACTGGCTCGTGTGGAACATCCCCGGTACCGCCACGTCGCTGCCGGAGGGGATTGGCAGCGGGGCACAACAGGCGAACGGCATGCGCCAGATCAGTGTGAGTGGGCCCTACTATCGCGGCCCCGCTGCGCCGCCCACAGGCCCAGCGCATCACTACCTGTTCGAGTTGTATGCCCTCGACACGATGCTCAGCGTCCCCGCGACCGGCCTGTCATCGGCAGCCACGCGCGAAGCGGTCGTGCGCGCGATGACCGGCCATGTCCGGGCGAAGGGCGTGCTGGTGGGGCTCTACCAACGACCCGCCCCCTGAGCGTACGGCGCAAAGCGCGCCGAGCGCAGCGCGCCGAGCGCAGCGCGGCGGGCTGCGCCGGACATGATTGCTGGTCGCGGTGTGGCACGCGCTCTATACTCACGCTGTTCGTCCCGTTCGACTCACCACCTCCCCACCAAAGGATTCCCCATGTTGCGACCGACTCTCCGACGGTTGCTCGTCGCGGCGTCTGCTGCGGGCCTCGCGGCCTCGCCGGCCGCTGCCCAGAATACCATCACTCTCGAGGGGGCCGTGCGCGCCGACGGCGCGCCGGTGCAGGGCGCGCAGATCACCGTGCGCAACACCGCCACGGCCGAAGCGCAGCGTGCCACCACGCGTGCCAACGGCGAGTTCCGCGTGCTTGGCCTCTACTCCGGCCAGTACACGGTCAACGTGAAGGCCCTCGGCTTCCGCCAGCGGACCGACACCGTGAATCTCGTGCAGGGACAGCGGGCGCGCCTCGAGTTCGATCTCGAGAAGGGCGCCGCTGAACTCGATGCGCAGACGATCACCGCCGAGCGCGTGAAGCAGGTCGAAGTGCAGCGCATGTCGGTGTCGGCGCCGGTGGTGAAGGAAGAAATCGAAAATCTGCCCTTCAACTCGCGCGGCATCATGAACCTTGCCGGCATTGCGCCGGGCATCAAGACGTACGCGCCGCAGTCGGGGCGCACGCTGCCGTCGGGTGGCGCGGCGCCGGATCTCCGGTTCTTCAACGTCTACATGGACGGCGTGGAAATGAAGAGCCTCTTCAACGGCAACATCGTGGGGCTCGGACAGACCGGATCGCCGCTGCCGCAGGAAGGGCTGGAGAACTTCCGCGTGTACCTCAATCCCTACGACGCGGAGTTCACGCGCGCGGGCTCGTACGTGATCAGCGCCGAAAGCAAGCGCGGCACCAACGAGTGGAAGGGCTCGGCCTTCGGGTTCCTGCAGAACAAGTCGATGCTGGCGAAGAACGCCTTCCAGACCGCCGTGCCCAACTTCGGGCGCGAGCAGCTGGGCTTCAACATTGCGGGCCCGCTCAAGAAGGACAAACTGTTCCTCGCTACGAGCTACGAGCTCACGAACACGGACTTCTTCCTCGACGTGAACCCCACCACGGCCGCGGCGAACACCCGCTGGCCGGCCGAGCGTGGCGCGTTCCTGGCCCCCAACAAGAACCACACGCTCTTCTCGCGCCTCACCTACGTGCAGAGCCCGCGGGTGACGTACGACTTCATGGGCTCCACCCGCTTCCTGCGCGGTGAGGGCAACTTCGGTGGACGCGTGTCGCAGGACGGCGGCATCTCGCAGAAGTACGAGATCTACACGGCCCAGCTACGTCAGAAGTTCGTCTCCGCCAGCGGCAATCTCGTGAACGAAGCGTCGCTGCAGTTCGTGGGCTGGAACCACAACGAGGCGCCGCTACTCCCCGGGCCGCAGCGCAACTATCCGGGCGTCCAGTTCGGCACGTCGGGCTTCCCGCTGATCCTGCAGGAAAACCACTTCCGCGCGGTGAACCGGGCCACGTACAACCTCGAGAAGGCCGGCTCGCACATCATCAAGGCCGGCGTCGAGCTGAGCACCATCGGCGCACTGCAGAACCAGCCGAACAACACGAACGGCACGTTCACGTACAACGTCGATGATCCCGCCGCGCTGCCCGTCTCGGCCACGATCGCCGTGGGCTTCACGGACCCGAACGGCACGTCGGACGCCATTGCGCGCGCCCGCGGCTACACGACGGGCTTCTACATCAACGACGAGTGGCGCATCAAGCCGAATTTCACGTTGTCGCTGGGGCTCCGGCACGACGCGGAAATCAACACGATGAACAACAGCTACACGACGCCGTGGGCGAGTGATCCGGTGCTGACCAGCATCGCCGAGCTGCGTCCGTACATCAACAGCGGCAACCGCAAGAACCAACTGGGCAACTTCTCGCCGCGCGTGTCGTTCTCGTGGGATCCGTTCAAGGACAACCGCACTTTCGTGCGCGGTGGTTTCGGCATCATCTACGACCGCGTGACGAGCTTCATGGGCTTCCAGGAGCGTCGCAACTCCACGTGGCGGACCTACACGTTCGCCAATCCGGGAACGAGCGACCCGGCGGTGCTGCGTCAGCGGGTGATTGCCGGCGCCTCGGCGGCCCTCTCGCCGATCCTGATGGACAACGACATGAAGACGCCGCACTCGAAGCAGATGTCGCTCGGCGTGGGCCATCAGCTCACGTCCGAGCTGGGGTTCAATGTCGACTACGTGCGGCAGAACATGGAGAACCTGTACGTCCAGCGGAATCCGAACTACCTCGATCGCACCGTCACGCCGGCGCGCCGCAAGCTCACGCCCGCCTTCGGCGATATCCTGATCTGGGATGACATCGGCCGGTCGAACTACTCGTCGGTGCTCGTGCAGGCCACGTGGCAGCGCCGCAAGGCCCGCGTGAACCTCGGCTACACGCTGGGCTGGTATCAGGGCGACTTCGATACGGCGGCCCTGCCGAACTTCGCGTACCCGTTCCTCTTCAACCGTCAGCGCACCACGGGTGACGAGCGCCATCGCATCGCGCTCTCGCACATCGTGCCGCTGCCGTTTGGGTTCACGTTCTCCGGCGTGACCACGATCGCGAGCCCGCGTCCGTTCCTCACCACCGACGGCCGCGATATCAATCTCAATAACATTCTCGGCGACGACTTCCCGGGCGGCACGGTGAGCTCCACCGGCAACCGGACCACGCTGCCTGCGAATGCGTGGCCGAACTGGTACCGCACCGTCGATATCCGCCTGGCGCGCCCGATCCTGAACTGGAACGGCAAGAAGGTGAGTGTGTCGGCGGAAGCGTTCAACCTGTTCAACTGGCGCAACAACCTCACCTTCGGCAATCAGCAGTTCACGGCCGCGGGTGCGCCGCAGTCCACCTTCGGCGTGCCGCTCTCGGCGTTCGCGGCGAGAATGGGACAGGTCGGCATGCGCCTCGACTGGTAACGGGTGGAAAGAGCTGAGCCCGGATCGCCGTGAGAGGTGATCCGGGCTCACTTCTTCCTTCGCCGACGCCCCCGAACCGCTGGGCGCTCAGCGCTCCCTCACCGGTAGAGCAGGTAGGGCTTCACCAGGTTCGCGAAGCGGGCCGCCTCCGCGTTCCACTGCGCGATCAGCGCGTCCACCGTCCCGTCGTCTACGGCGCGCGTGAGCTGGTCCGTGCCGGCCAGCCGGTCGATGCCCTTGATGCGCCCCGCCGCGTTCACGCTCGGCTCGCGCCACGCGAACTCCTTCGGGTGCGCAGCCTTGAAGGCGCGCAGCATGCGGATGCCCAGTTCCACCGGGCGGACCGCGTTCCGGTCGGTCACGCTCACCTTGATCATCGGAATGGTCTTGCCGCCGAACTTGTAGCCCGCTTCAATCGTGCGGGTGGCGGTGTCGAACCGCACGCCGGGCAGCGCGAGCGCGTTGAGCGAGGCGGCCACCGCCACGTGGTCGGTGAGGTAATCGGCGCCGATCAGCTGGAAGGGCGCATCGGTGCCGCGTCCTTCCGTGGCGTTCGTGCCTTCGAAAAAGACCGTGCCGGGGTACAGCAGTTCGGCGTCGAGCGTACGCAGGTTGGGTGACGGGTTCACCCGCGGTAGGCCGGTCTGATCGTACCACATGCTGCGACGGTAGTTCTGCATCGGCACCACCGTGACCTGCGCATCCAGGGCCTTCGTGCCCACGAGGTACTGCATCAGCTCACCCACGGTGAGGCCGTAGCGCAGCGCTACGGCGTGCTGCCCCA
Source organism: Gemmatimonas sp. (assembly GCF_044344655.1). Taxonomy (GTDB): domain Bacteria; phylum Gemmatimonadota; class Gemmatimonadetes; order Gemmatimonadales; family Gemmatimonadaceae; genus Gemmatimonas. The sequence goes on along the minus strand of NZ_JBIJCN010000047.1, from coordinate 1,034 downwards.
CGAGCGACCGGAACCTGAGATCGAGGATGTTCCCCTCGAAGCGGTCGGCGCGAATGGGATTGGGGCGATCGAGCACGATGATCGGCTTCTTCGCCGCGGCGGCCGTGAGGGCCAGCGTCCACTGATAGGTGTACACGCGCGCGCCCACGTCCTGGATGTCGTACACCAGTACGTCGACGTCCTTCAGCATGTCGGGGGTGGGTGTCTCCACCGCGCCGTACAGCGAGTAGACTTTCACGCCCGTCTTCGCGTCCACGGCGTTGGCGATCTTCTCCCCGGCCTTCGCCTCGCCGCGAATGCCGTGTTCGGGGCCATACAGCGCGGTGAGCGTTACGCCGGGCGCCGTGTGCAGCAGGTCCACCGTGCTGGTGCCGGCGCGGTCGCGCCCAGAGTGGTTGGTCAGCAGCCCCACGCGCTTCCCCTTCACCAGATGCAGGGAATCGCGCAGCAGCACCTCGATGCCGGGCATCACGCGACCCTGCGTGGCCGCCGCCGTTCCCGGCTGGGCGCGCAGCGGAGCGGGGGCGGGTACGGTGACCGCGAGGAGCGCTGCCGCACCGAACAGGCGAACGGCGGACGACGCGCGATGTCGGCGGGGGCGTGGAAACAGGGGCCGAGGCATGGCAGGGGAGGGAAGAGGGTGGGCCGGCACGATACCCGGTGGCCGGCAGCAGCAGCGGCGCCCGTGTTCGGCATACGGATATACTACCGAAGTACACGCGGCGGGCGACCGCGACGATCACGCGGTCTCGTTCCCCCACTCCCATGCGCCAGCCTGCCGATGGACCGCTGCAGTTCGGTGTGGACCGGCTTCTCGCCGATCCGGCGCTGTGGCGCGCCTGGACGCGGGTGGGGCTCGTTACCAACGATGCGGCGAGACTCGCGCAGGCGCCGGCACAGCGCAGCCGCGTGGCCCTGCGCGGTGCCGGCGTGCCGATCGTGCGGCTGTTCGGACCCGAGCATGGGCTTGGGGCGACCGCGGATGATGGCGCGGTGGTGCACGACGGGGTGGACGCGGCCACCACCCTGCCCGT